>NZ_SGXG01000001.1:620000-1240000 GCF_004216715.1 Cecembia calidifontis | reverse complement strand
CGGGTAAATATTCGGTGGACGCGCAGATTAGAAAAAGGAGAAACGGTTACTGATTCCAATCAGTAACTTTGCCTTTTTCGATCATAAAAAACTTACATTCAGCACCTATCTCTTTTAAGATCTGCTTGGATCTTTCGGGCCTTGCATCCGTGATAAACAATTGCCCAAAACGATGATCGGCTACCAATCCCATCATTTTTCTGATCCTGTCATCATCCAACTTGTCAAAGATATCATCCAAAAGCAGGATGGGTTTGGTCTTTTTGTGGCTTAGAAATATCTGGAACTGGGCAAGTTTAAGCGCAATTACAAAGGACTTCTGCTGGCCCTGGGAACCAAATTTTTTGATAGGGTATCCTTCAATTTCAAATACAAAATCATCCTTATGGATTCCCATATTGGTTCTTTTTAAGATCAGGTCTTTTTGGGCACTTGCTTTGAAATCCTTATCAAAATCCTCTGAAAGACATTGCGTTTCAAAGCTGATTTTGATATTTTCCCTATTTTCAGAAATCTCCGAATAGTATTCCGTCAGAAGAGGCTCGTATTCCTGTAAAAAAGCCTGCCTGTCCTTGGCTATCTGTTTGGAAAGCTGTATAATTTCTCTGTCATAAGGCTCAATAAAATTTTTGTCCCAAGTTCCCTTATCCGCGAATTGTTTGATCAGTGCGTTACGTTGCTTCAAAAAATGTTGGTAACGTATCAAATTATCAAGATATGTTTTATCCAACTGGCAAAGCATATTGTCAAAAAATCTGCGCCTTTCTTCGCTTCCATCCTTGATCAGCATGGTATCATCAGGGGCAATCATCACCACCGGAAGCAGACCTACGTGATCACTCATTTTATCGACAGCTTTTCCGTTTTGCAGGAGCTGCTTTCTTTTGCCACTTTCGAAAATGCACCTGATTTCCAATTCTTTACCCTCAAGCTCAAAATCACCAAAGACAGTAAAAAAGTCCTTTTCATGCAGGATATTGAGGTTGTCCACTCCGTTAAATGCACTCTTGGTCAGACAGAGATAATGAATGGCATCCAATAGGTTGGTCTTGCCGCTTCCATTAAGGCCTACAAAGCAATTGATCTCTTTGGAAAACTGCACCTCCGCTTTGGGATAATTTTTAAATTGTTGTAAGCGGATATTTTTGAGGTGCATCTTGCAGAATCTGTGAGGTTTTTGACTATTTTCGCGTTCGGCCTTAAAATTCAGCCCATTTGATTATATTTGGGGCCTAATTTAGCATATTTTACATTAAACGATATGGCAAAAAAGAGTTCAGCGACCAAAGCAAAAGCGAAATACTCTAAAGAAACTTACGCTTATTGGTACGAAAGCATGCTGTTGATGAGAAGGTTTGAAGAAAAAGCCGGACAACTTTATGGGCAGCAAAAAATCAGAGGATTCTGTCACTTATATATAGGTCAGGAAGCCTGTGCTTCCGGCGCCATCACCGCTCTTGAAAAAGACGACAAGTGGATTACCGCTTACAGAGACCATGCACATCCACTTGGATTGGGAACTGATCCAGGAGCAGTTATGGCCGAACTTTATGGCAAAGCCACAGGAACTACCAAAGGTAAAGGCGGTTCTATGCACATCTTTGACAAAGAGCGCAACTTCATGGGTGGCCATGGTATCGTAGGTGCTCAGGTGCCTATGGGCCTTGGTATCGGATTTGCCGAAAAATACAAGGGCACCAAAAACCTTTGCATCTGTTACATGGGTGACGGTGCCGTAAGACAAGGTGCTGTTCACGAGGCTTTCAACTTGGCCATGTTGTACAAAGTCCCTGTGATCTTTGTGATCGAAAACAATGGCTATGCCATGGGTACTTCAGTAGCAAGAACCTCCAATGTAACTGAACTCTATACCATTGGAGAGGCTTATGACATGCCTTCATTCCCTGTTGACGGTATGAATGTAGAAGCAGTTCATGAAGCAGTAGCAGAAGCAGCAGAGAGGGCAAGAAAAGGTGAAGGTCCTACCCTTCTGGAATTCAGAACCTACCGATATAAAGGACACTCGATGTCCGATCCTCAAAAATACAGAACCCGTGAGGAAGTTGAGGAATACAAGCAAAGGGATCCGATCGAGCAAGTAAAAGCTACCATTATGGAGAATAATATCCTGACGGAAGAAGAAATTGCCGAAATTGATGCAAGGGTGAAAAAACAAGTAGATGACGCCGTGAAATTCGCTGAGGAATCTCCTTGGCCTGACGGCATGGATGCCTTCAAGGATGTATATGTTCAAGAAGACTATCCTTTCGTAATGGAATAAAATATCAAAAAAATCAGCCATGAATAAGGTATGTCTGTTCATGGCTGGTTTTTTTGTTTCTATTTGTGAATTAATTAAAAGCCTTATATTTGCGGGCGAAAAATTTTATAGAATGGCTAAGAAACAAACGAAAAAAGCTCCTGAAGTAGAATACGAGCTTTTGGAAAAACCGGAAGAGATTGCAGGCAGGCTGGAAAGGGGTGAAGCATTCATCAAAAAGAACTCCAAAGTCTTCGGAGGTATCCTAATTGCGGTAATCCTGATTATCGCCGGTGTCCTTTATTTCCAGATTGATAAGCAGAACAAAAACAAAAAGGCCCAGGCAGAAATGTTCCAGGCTGTATATTATTTCGAACAGGACAGTACTGACCTTGCTTTGAACGGAGACGGTTCCAATGCAGGATTTCTTAGAATTGTAGACCAATACAGCGGAACAGCTGCGGCTAATCTGGCCCATTTCTACATTGGTTCCATTTATCTTTCTGAAGGTCAGTTTCAAAAAGCTGCCGACCATTTGAAAAAGTTCTCTGCTGATGATTATTTCGTTCAGGCCAGAGCTTATGCGCTTTTGGGTGATGCTTATTTGGAATTGGGAAATACAAAGGATGCCATCGCTGCTTACAAGAAAGCGGTAAATCATAAAGAAAATAAGCATTTTGCACCCCGATACCTGAACAAATTGGCTATTGCTTATGAAGAAGCAGGAGATATCGAAAATGCCATCAAAACCTACGGTATCATAGAGGACAAATACTACGAGTCTTTCGAATACACCAACGCTCGAAAGCATAAAGCGCGCTTGGAAGGCCTTGCCTCTAAGTAATGCTTTGTTGTACCCAAGCATTTAAGAAGAGTAAGGCCAAAAGTCTTACTCTTTTTTGTTTTCATACATCAATAAAAAAATATGGCAACTTCATTGAAAAGCTTGAGCCAGTATTCTGACAAAAACATACTGGACATTTCCCATAAAAAATTCGGAATCGTCGTTTCAGAATGGAATGACCAAGTGACCGAATCCTTATTTTCTGCTGCGGTAGATACTTTATTGAAACACGGTGCCAAAAAGGAAAACATTTTCAGAAAAAATGTCCCCGGATCCTTTGAATTAACTCTTGGGGCACAGTGGTTGGCCGAATTAGAAGAAATAGATGCCGTCATCTGCTTGGGATGTGTGATCCAAGGAGAAACCAGACATTTTGATTTCATCTGCGATGCAGTCGCACATGGAATTACCAATGTCAGTCTCAAATATAACAAACCAGTAATCTTTGGAGTTTTGACACCTAATACCATGCAACAGGCATTAGACAGGGCGGGTGGCAAGCACGGAAACAAAGGAGATGAAGCGGCTATTACCGCCATCAAAATGCTTGGATTTTAGAAAACTCAAACCTTACTGACCATATGAAAATCATGAAGTTCGGGGGTACCTCAGTAGGAAAACCCGAAAGAATGCATCAGGTCAAAGACCTGATTACCAGAGACAACGAAAAGAAAATCGTAGTGCTTTCTGCCCTTTCCGGTACGACAAATGCCCTGGTAAGTATCGGGGAAGCTTTGGCCGCTGCCAATAAAGATTTGGCCAAGGAAAGAATTGATGCTTTACATGCCCACTACCTGCAGTTCTATAAGGATTTGTTGAAAACAGAGGCTGCCAGGGCAAAAGCCGAGAAAATCATCAAAGAACACTTCGAGTTTCTCAATATCATCCTGAAAATTTCCTTCAATGAAGCCATCAATAGGGATATTTTGGCACAAGGAGAATTGCTTTCAACCAAACTTTTCTATACGCTTTTGCAGGAATTGGATATTCCGGCCGTTTTCCTTCCGGCCCTTGATTTCATGAGTATCGATGAAAACGCAGAGCCCGAACTGAAGAAAATTTCGGAGAAAATCAAAGTCATTCTGGCCAATTATCCGAATGATAGGATTTTCGTCACCCAAGGTTATATCTGTAAAAACCACAGAAATGAAGTGGACAACCTAAAAAGGGGCGGATCGGATTATTCTGCCTCCCTTATTGGAGCGGCGGTCAATGCCGATGTCGTTGAAATCTGGACAGATATCGATGGAATGCACAACAATGACCCGAGGGTGGTCGACAAAACCCGTCCCATTGCACAGCTATCTTTCGATGAAGCTGCTGAACTGGCTTACTTTGGCGCCAAAATATTGCATCCCGCATCCATTTGGCCTGCTCAATTGTACAACATTCCGGTGAAGCTACTCAACACCATGGAACCGGAGGCAGCCGGAACTACCATCACTGGAAAAGAACAGGGGACGGGGGTAAAAGCATTGGCTGCCAAAGACGGGATCACGGCCATTAAAATCAAATCCAGCAGGATGCTTCTTGCTTATGGTTTCCTGAGGAAGGTCTTCGAAGTGTTTGAAAAATACAAGACATCCATAGACATGATCACCACTTCTGAGGTGGCAGTATCGGTTACCATTGATGACCTCAGCCATCTCAGCGAGATTGTCAAAGAACTGGAGGCCTATGGAATGGTAGAAGTGGATAAAAACCAAACCATTATTTCTGTTGTAGGAAATATGATTGCGGAATCAAAAGGTACCTTGGCCAAAATCTTGAACTGTCTGGCTGATTTTCCTATCAGAATGGTATCCTACGGCGGAAGCAGACACAATGTTTCCTTACTGTTAGATGCCAAATATAAAAATGATGCCCTCAAGAGCCTCAATGAAGGGCTATTTGAATGGTAATGTCAACCCCTAAAAACTCATCCCAAAAAAGGATGAGTTTTTTTATTTTAATCCACAACAAATCTGGGAATATCCTGAGGTAGACGGGTTAGAAGCTCATAATTCACTTGTTGGGAGGATTCACCGAAGGAAGCCACAGAAAGCTCTTTTCCCCCTTGACAACCGATGATTACCGCTTCGTCCCCTTTTTGCACTTTTTCCAAATCTGTGACATCTACTGCGATGCTGTTCATGGTGACCGTACCCACTACGGGTACTATTACCCCGGAAATCAGGACCTTGCCCTGATTACTCAACAAACGGCTATACCCATGTCCATAACCAATGGGTACCAAAGCGATGGTCATGTCACGTGGTGCCATGTAGCTTGATCCGTAACCAATGAATTCGCCCATTTTGACAGACTTGGTGTTCATTATTGAACTTTTCCATGTGATCAGCCTTTTTAAAGGGTTTTTATCATTGTCCGGTAGGGATTGGAAGCGGTACATGTAGGTTTCCTGTGTGGGCCAAAAACCGTAAGCAGCAATCCCTATGCGCACCATGTCCATTTTAGTCTCAGGATATAACAGCGCAGCAGCAGAACAGGCAGTATGGTATTTCTCAAAGGTGATGTTTTGAGAATCAAAGCTCTTTTTAAATTGCTTAAACTGCTTGATCTGATTTCGTACCCTCACATAATTGGCTATGCTTTCCGCTCCGGCATAATGGGTGCAAAGCCCTTTCAGTTCAAGGAAAGGAGCATGTTCTTTCAGTTGATTGATCAGCCATTCCCTTTCCTCCCACTCAAATCCAGTCCTGTGAAAACCTGTTTCGACTTCTACATGGATTTTGGCCTTTTTACCCATAGTTTTGGCAACAGCTACCGCAGCTTCCAAGCGGTCAAAATCAAATACATAAAAATTAATTCCTTTCTGTATCAATTCCCCCAAATCCTCATTCATGAGCATTCCCATAATCATGATCTCACTCCCCATTTTACTGGCATGAAATACCCTCAGGGCTTCATCTGCAGAAAATGTGGAAAAGTGCCTCATCCCATTTTCCTCTGCCATAGGGACAATATTTTCTACGCCATGCCCATAGGCATTTCCCTTTACCACCAAAGACAGGGAAGTAGCGGCACCAATATCCTTTCTGATAAAATCAATGTTTTTTTTAAAAGCCGATCTACTGATCTCGATATAAGAAGTGTGTTGCATGAAGGCAAATTACATTTTCTGAATTTTTAACCTAATTTTTTATGAAAGAGTTGAATTAAGATTGAATTTTACGAATAACCCAAATGCACAATACCATCCAACTTAAATCTATTGTTAAAAAAACGTAAATTATGAATCAACCTAAATTAGAAGATGAATATGGTTATTTTCTATAGTCACTTTTTGTCTTGACACAAAAAGTAACCAAAAAAGTCAAGCCGACGGAATCCTATCAGCCCGCAAGGCCGGAGCCGGCCCGGTCCGTCGTCATTCGAACCCTGCCTATTGAGTCAATTTATGTTTCAATATTATGGGATTCTTTTAATACTGTCCACCACTATTTAAAGTTGACAACTAAACGTTACTTTGAAAACGTCTTAGAATTCGGATTTAAACATTGTGTTTATACCTGTCTCAGTGTGTTGATGAGTGGTTTTCCGAGTTCCGGAATGGAAATTTCAAACCTATCTCCATGTTGGACCTCGATACCATCTGCAAAGCTTACCACAGATGTGCCAAAATAGTGTACGTGCACATCTCCAGGCTGCCTAAACAAGTCATATTTGAAGTGATGGTGCTCCAGGTTAACGATATTGTGGCTCATATTGGCTTGGCCCGTAAGAAACTCTTTCTGCCATACCACCTTTTCCCCTCTTAGAATACGGCTTAAACCTACCAAATGATCCGGCAGCTCTGAAATCAGTATTTCAGGGCCATAAGCACTCATCCTTAATTTGGAATGTGCCAAATACAGGTAATTGATTTTCTCCATTTTATGGTCAGAAAACTCATTTCCTACTGCGAATCCAAGCCTAAATGGATTTCCATCCGGATCTATCACATACAGGCCTGCTAATTCAGGCTCCTCTCCCCCGTCAAGTGCAAAAGCCGGAGAAACCAATTCATGACCTGTGGGTACTACAGACAGTCCATTTCCCTTGTAAAACCACTCCGGTTGTACGCCTGGCTTCCCGTTTAACATTCTACCGTTTTCCAGTCCCATCCGGAACATCTTCATGGAATCTGTCAGCTCATCAGGGTCGCTTCCTTTCAATTTTTGGTGCATTTCATCACGGGAAGCAGCGGAACCCAAGTGGGTAAGGCCTGTTCCTGTGACCCAGCAACGATATGGGTCTGGATGCATAAGCGGCAATAATACTTGCTTGTGGTCCAAAAGGGGCTGGTAGCTTATGGTTACATCCCCTGCCAACATATCCACTAATTCTAAAAGTGTTTTCCCTGATTCAAATACCTTTTGCGTCAAAGCATAGGTGCTGGTCACCTCGTTTAAAAGCCTTAAGCGCTCACCTTCCACCAAGCCGACATGTGTGGAGTTATCTTTATTTCTAAACTGGACAATTCTCATGAGTAAAAGGGCATTGGATGTGAAATTTTTTGAATGCACTGCTAAAAGTTAGTACAGCAAGACCAAAAAGACAAATGGCACAAAAATTCCTTATTTAGAGAATAGAGTCTGTCAGACTCTTTACCCTTAATTTTCAAAAGAAGAATAAGGATCTCCAGCATACATTCAAGTTTTATGGAAAAATGATTATTATCATGGAGTAATTGGATCCCTATGAAAAAACTCCTCATTCTTGTATTGATTGTTTGGGCCTGCCAAGGCCCGGAAGTCGCTCCGCCAGCTCCGGTTTATCCGATTCCCTCAGAGCGCCAACTCGCCTGGCATGAGTTGGAATACTATGGCTTTGTGCATTTCAATATGAATACTTTTTCAGACATGGAATGGGGCATGGGAGATGAGGATCCCGCTGATTTTAACCCCACAGCTTTGGATACCCGCCAATGGGCCAAAGTAGCCAAAGAGGCGGGGATGAAAGGCATTATCATCACGGCCAAACACCATGATGGTTTTTGTCTCTGGCCTTCAGCTTTTACCGAACATTCCGTAAAGAACTCTCCCTGGAAAGATGGGAAAGGGGATTTGATTCAAGAATTGAGGGAGGCTTGTGATGAGTTTGGCCTAAAAATGGGGATTTATTATTCTCCATGGGACAGGAACCATGCAGATTATGGTACCCCAGAATATATTACCTACATGCGGAATCAGTTGAAAGAATTACTGACAAATTATGGTGAAATTTTCGAAGTATGGTTTGACGGGGCCAATGGCGGCACTGGTTATTATGGAGGTGCCAATGAAAACCGTTATGTGGATAAGTTGACTTATTATGACTGGCCCAATACTTATGCGCTTGTCAGGGAATTGCAGCCCGGTGCAGTGATGTTCAGCGATGGTGGACCTGATGTACGCTGGGTGGGCAATGAGGATGGCTATGCCTATGAAACCACCTGGTCCAATTTGATGCGGGACTCTGTCTATGCCGGTATGCCGGAATATCCTGAAAAATATGCGGCAGGACAGGAAAATGGCACCCATTGGGTGCCGGCTGAAGCCGATGTGTCCATCAGGCCGGGATGGTATTACCACGAATATGAAGACCATAAAGTAAAGACCCTTCCCCAATTGCTGGATATCTATTACAATAGTATTGGCAGAAATGCCGCTCTCTTGATCAATTTTCCTGTGGATAGACGAGGCTTGATTCATGAAAAAGATGTGGAACAAATCTTAAAGTTATCCACAAAAATCCAGGAAGATTTTGCAGTGGATTTGGCTCAGAAGGCGAAGTTAAGCGCCTCCAATGAAAGAGGCAGAGGCTTTGAAGTCAAACAGGTACTCCATAAGGATAAAAATAAGTATTGGGCTGCAGAAGATGGCGTTATCCACAATGAAATACTTATACAATTTCCTAAAAAACAAAGTATTAACAGGTTTATGGCCCAAGAGCACATTGCTTTGGGCCAAAGGGTGAAAGGCTTTACTTTGGAAGTAAAAACGGCTGATGGCTGGGAACTTATCCACAGGGGAACCACCATTGGTGCCAAGCGAATACTGAGATTTGAGGATGTGGCTACAGATGCTTTGAGGTTTACCATTACCGATGCAAAAGCAAGCCCTACCCTTTCCAGAATTGGGGTTTACCGTGCCCCTGCATTGCTGATCGAGCCTATATTGAAAAGGGATAAATCGGGAGCAGTGACTTTGAATGTTCCCGGAAGCAATGTGGATATTTATTATACCTTGGATGGCAGTGATCCGGGAATCAACAGCCCAAAATATCAGGGACCCTTCATGTTGGATCAAGCGGTACAAATAAGAGCAGTTAGCCATGATCCCGCTACGGGCCAACTGAGTGAGATATTGGTACAAGATCTGGACAAGCCTAAAGCAAAATGGAAAGTTATCCACACTGATGCCAATGCGGAAAAAGCCATTGATGAGGATCCCAACACCTTTTGGCAGAGCAATGGGAATGAGTTGACCGTAGATCTGGCTGAGGTGATGACTTTATATGGCTTTACTTATCTTCCTCCACAAAACAGGTTTATGAGGGGAGTGATCAATAGGTATGCTTTCCAGAGCAGTTTGGACGGCAGGACCTGGACAGATAGAGCCCTTGGGGAATTCTCAAATATTTACAACAATCCTATTGAGCAAACAATAAAATTTAATGGGGTGGAGGCAAGATATATCCGGCTAAAAGCATTGGGGACAACGGATGGGCAGAGGGCTTCCTTTGCAGAAATCGGTGTTATTACCAGGGATAATTAATTTCCAACTAAATTTACCTTAATTAGAACCCAAATTATAAATTAGAACTCAAACTAACTGAAAAAATTTTAGTGTTTCTTTTGTCCACCATTTCAATATTGATGCTTAATGATAATTTTAGAAATGTCCCAACCAAATGAATTAGTCTAGACCCCGAATGGGGTCAAACATTTGAATAGCCATGGGTGAAACCCATGGTTTGAAAATGGTTTTTTATAGTTAACGCCTGACCCTAAAGGGGTCAAACTCATATTGATCGAAATTTTTGATAATAAGGCTTTTATGTTCGACCCTTTTAGGGTCAGGAAAGCTTAATGCCTGAATTTTTGAATCCCCTGGTTTCACCAGGGGCTATTTAAAGTTCGATCCTTTCAGGATCATTACCTCTTTATTTCTATCTTCAAGTTAGTAAATTAATGTTACTTTGAATATTTCTTAAAATTCGTGATAAAATAACCGATTAAATTATTTTTCTAGGCATATCCTCATTCATCCCGCCTTGCGGACCATTTTCTGTGCTTTAACCCTCATCTTCATGCTGCGGCTAATTATTGTTTAAATCCTCTATCTGACTAAAAAAAATATGTATCCTTTTATCGGCGTTTATCCCATTTATATGTGATCAAAAAAAGTAGTCCGGAATCTTCAAATCTTTTCCCTCGATCGAATTCATTTAGACAATCATCATTCTTTTCCCCATTTTATCAGTGTTCATCCCGTTCATCCGTGGTTCATTTTTTAATCTTTATCCAATTTCATTTTTGGTTAAATAAATCAGTGGTTTGAAAAATCCCTAAAACGTTTTACCTTATTGCTCATTTAAAATCAATCCCTAATAACCTATCCATGAAAAGAAGAGATGCCCTTCGTAGTCTTGCTCTGATTACAGGCGGACTGGTCTTGGTACCTTCCTGTGATTTTTCCAAGGAAGATATCCTGGCTGCCTATAAAAACCTTCAGATTACCCCTAGCCTCAAGCAATTATTGGCCGGCATAGCCGACACCATCATTCCTCCGGGAAATATCAAAGGTGCAGCAGACCTGAGCGTGCAGGACTTTATCTTGGTCATGGTCAACGATTGCGTGGACGAAAATGGACAACAAGCCTTTATGAAAGGCCTGCAAGCCTTTGAAGGTTTTAGCAAGAAAACGAGCGGTAAAAACTTTTCTAAATTGACCAAAGAGGAAAAAGAAAACCTGATCCTGAGCGGTTTGTCCACGGAAGAGGAAAATGAAAAGGATATCAGGTCATTCCTGGAAACTACCAAACGTTTTACCATCCAAGGTTTCATGCTTTCTGAATACATTCAGACTGAAGTGAAACCCTATTCCTTGATTCCTGGTGATTACAAGGGAGAAGTACTGATTGCCGACATTAAAACAGAGAGAATCAATGGCTAATCTAAATATAGACGCAGTAAAAGAAAGAACTTTCCAGGCCATCGTCATAGGTTCTGGAATGAGTGGCAGCTGGGCAGCCAAAGAACTTTGCGAACATGGGGTCAAAACACTGGTCATTGAAAGGGGCCGGAATGTGAAACACATCAAAGACTACCCCACTACCAATATGCTTCCCTATGAATTTGAGCACCGGGGTCAGATTCCTTTGGAAGTTCAAAAGGAGAACCCTATTGTCAGTCGCTGCTATGCTTTCAGGGAAGATGCAGCACATTTCTTTGTCAAAGATAAAGAGCATCCCTATGTGCAGGAAAAGCCCTTTGATTGGATCAGAGGTTATCAGGTGGGTGGAAAATCCCTGCTTTGGGCAAGACAGGTACAGCGATGGTCAGATTTTGATTTTGAAGGTCCTGCGAGGGATGGCTTTGCAGTGGATTGGCCGATACGCTACAAGGACATTGCCCCTTGGTACAGCCACGTGGAAAAGTTTGCAGGTGTTTCCGGAAATAAAGACGGGCTGCCCCATTTACCTGATGGGGAGTTTCTCCCTGGATTTCCGCTCAATGTGGTGGAAAAGTATTTTCAGTACCAACTCAAAAAACATTATGGGGACTCCCGGCATATGATTTTGGCCCGATGCGCCCATATAACAGGAAATTTGGATTATTACGCGCAGCAAGGCAGGGCAAAATGCCAAAGCAGAAACCTCTGCCAGAGAGGTTGCCCGTTTGGGGGCTATTTCTCTGCCAATGCCTCCACCTTGCCTTGGGCTGAAAAGACGGGTAACATGACCTTAAGGACCAATGCGGTGGTGCATTCCATCATTTATGATGAAGCCAAAGGCAAAGCTACCGGGGTGCGTATTGTAGATACCCAGTCTAAAGAAATGGAAGAGTATTTTGCGGATGTGATTTTCGTGAACGGATCAGCCCTGAATACCAACTTGATCCTTTTGAATTCAACCTCTTACCGCTTCCCCAATGGACTGGGAAATGACAATGGTCTGTTGGGTAAATATGTGGCCTTCCACAATTATAGAGCTGGAATTTCAGCGGAATACCATGGCCACTTAGAATATACCACCCAGGGGGGAAGACCAACATCCGGTTATTTTCCAAGGTTCAGAAATGTCTTCAAACAGGAAACTGATTTCTTGAGGGGATATGCTGCAGGTTTTTCAGCATATAGAGGAACTTATGCTGACCAAAGTGGCATAGGAATGGAATTGAAAGAAAATCTTTTAAATCCAGACAAATACGGTCCATGGGGAATAAGCTCCCATATGATGGGCGAAACCATCCCTAAGGAAAGTAATTATGTAGCTTTGGATCCAAACCAGAAAGACGAATGGGGTATCCCATTGCTTAGGATCAATGTAGAATACGATGACAATGACGAAAAAATGGTGAAGGATTACCTGGAACAAATGACAGAAATGTTTGAAAAGGCAGGCTTCACCAATATCAAAACCCGTGATGACCGCAGAGCACCTGGCTTGGATATCCACGAAATGGGTGGAGTACGCATGGGCAGAGATCCAAAAACCTCCTTGCTCAATGCCAACCATCAATTGCATGCCGTACCGAATGTGTATGTCACAGATGGCGCCAGTATGACTTCCACCGCTACCCAAAACCCATCCCTGACCTATATGGCATTTGCGGCCAGGGCAGCACACCATGCGATGAAAACCTTTGGATAATGGTATCATTGAATCAACCTTCAAAGCCTGAAAGGAATGTTCCTCTCAGGCTTTTTGATTTTTTAAGAAAAGCGATGTTTTTAAAGTCCACAAATTATTTCAACATATGCACAACAATCACCAAGGCTATTACGTGATTTTTAAGTAGAAGTTAATTTGGCAAAAAATAGTTTACACATGTTTTGTTTCTGAAATTGAATTTATATTGATCTTTCATTTTGTGTTTTTGAGAATACTCACAGAACAAATGCTGAATAGGAAAGAAATTTTAAATATCACGCTCTAATGACAAAAAACCTTCTGTTGACATTTTTATTTTTTGCTTTGACATTTTTAGCTCAGGCACAAAAAATTACGGGGAAATTGTCAATTTATTTAGTCATGCATTCCCCTACGAGAAGATTTTTCTACATACAGACAAACCTTACTATATTCCAAGTGACACCATTTGGTTCAAGGCCTATGTCACCACTCCGGATAAAAATTTCAGGGAATCTGCCACACCTTCTGTTCCCCTGTATGTGGAATTGATCAAACCCAGTGTCATCCCCATTGCATCCAGGAAGATCATCAAATTAAAAGATGGAAGAGGTGCAGGGGATTTTGTCATACCCAGGGAACTTAAACCCGGAATATATAAACTGAGGGCCTACACTTCTTATTCTTTGAATTTTGGTGATCAGGCATTTTTTGAAAAAGAAATTTTTATTTCAGACAAAGGTCAAGCTTTTCATGGCAAAATGGAATTAACAGTGGAAAGCAAACTTTAAATCCAGATTTATAAAAGTGAAAAAAATTAGTTCAGCACAACTTGTCGATTAAATGTTTCGTATGTTTGTAAGGGTTTAAAATAAAATTCTATGCAACAGGGGAAAAAAACCTTTTTGATTTTGTCCATAACTGTCCTGTCTATGGTCTTTTCTTTTGCCCAGAGCCAAATGGACAAGCTGGTAGAGCGTATAGAAGCTTATCATCAAACCTATCCTTTTGAGAAGGTTTACCTGCATACAGATAAACCACATTATTTTCTCAATGATACCATCTGGATCAAGGCCTATGGCCTGATGGATGTAGGTCAGGAAAATCCTGCGAGAACCAATTCGGTACCTTTGTATGTGGAATTGTTACAAAGCGGATTACTGCCTTATGTATCCCGCATCATTATCAAATTGGAAGATGGATTAGGACAGGGAGATATAGTCCTGCCAAGGGACCTGAAGCCAGGTGTCTACACGCTAAGGGCTTACACAGAATGGATGAGAAACTTTGGTCAGGAAGCATTTTTTGAAAAAAATCTTTGGGTGGGTGAGTTTGGGGACGGCTGGACTTTTGTGGAAAAGCAACCGGAATTAAACTTGAATTTCTTTCCCGAAGGAGGCTATTTGGTGAGGGGCTTAGCTTCAAAAATCGGTTTCAAAGCTACTGATGCCATGGGTAAGGGAACGGATGTACAAGGTCTGATCCTCAACAGTAAAAAAGATACCCTCCTTCGGTTTGAATCTGCCCATATGGGCATGGGAAGCCTGGAGTTTACTCCCCAAGCAGGAGAAACTTACGAAGTATGGGCAAGGTCTTCCCAAGTTCCCTGGAAGAGGCTCAAGTTATCTGCGGTTCAGGACGAGGGCGTGGTAATGAAGATAGACCCTCTCTGGCAAGAAGATAAAGCCAAAATTCAGATCAGCCATAATTACCTGTTCCCTCCTCAGGATTGGTTAAAATTTCAAAGGATACTTTGAGAAGAGGGGATTTGGTAGAAGAGGCCCGGAATGGCTTTTTGTTTTTAACGTATTCAGAACCGTTTTTTGTAATATTCCACAAAGAAAGCGAAGAATTGAACTATCGAAAGCCATTATTGAATCAAAAAAAATCACCCAGAAGGGGGAACCTCATTTTTTCTACTTATGGCAATCCTTTACCCGTTCAAACTTCCAAATTCACTTTGACTGGCAAAGCACTAAGGTTATTTGAAGATGGCAGTTACTTCCACCCTTTTGACCTTTACTTAGACGGTTATATGGCTTGGGAAAAAATCGGGGATTTGATGCCGTATGATTATAAAGATCTAAGTAGTCAATGAGAGAAATTTTCGTCAGGCTGAGATTTTAAAATTTGGCATGCCTTTAAAAAATGGAAACAATGGTCAGTCTTTTAGAATCATTTTGACAATAATGGATAAATATATGCAGATAAAAATGTAAATTGATTTTGTCAATCAGGTAAAAAATTAACCTTTGTTTTTCCTAATTCCCCTTAATTTCAAAAATCATATGAAAACGTATTTTGTCATTGCTGCATTATTGATTTTTGCTGCATGTTCTCCTGCAACAAAAATTACCCGCTCCTGGAGTAGCCCCGAAAAAAGCAATTATGGTTATAACAACCTCTTCGTGGCAGTGGTCTTAAGTGATATTTCAAAAAGGCAAGTCATCGAAAATGACATTCAGAGTAAATTAAATAAGCTGGGAATAAACTCAACCACCAGCAATTCCACCATTCAGCCCAATTTCTGGATGAGTACGGACCTGGATAAAAACGCCATGATCAATGTCGTCAAACGAAGTCAGAAAGATGCCATCATGACGGTTTCTTTGATTGATGTACAGAATGAACAGCGGTATATTCCAGGTACGATGATGGCTGGTCCCATGGTGGGTCCGGGAGCCTGGGGTATGGGGGCTAACTTTGGAGGATTTTGGGGCTGGAATCATGGCATGATGATGACTCCGGGCCATGTGGTCAATGACCGAAAATATTTCATAGAAATCAATGTTTATGATACTGCATCAGAATTGATGATCTGGTCGGCACAATCCAAAACCCTCAATCCAAGATCTCTGGAAAAGTTCTCCTCTGAGTTTGCTGAGATTGTTATTGAAAGGATGTTAAAAGAAGGTGTTCTGGGAGTTTAATTTACAATTCTTGAAGGATTTAATGCTTGCCTAGAATTAAAATTGAGCTATCCAGACAAGTGAAGGCTAAAAACAAGTATTGGTAATAGTAAAAGAGGAAGAGGCTGTCTCATAAGTCAATGCTTTAAAAAATTGCCAAAATTTTATTTGGTTTGTAATCAATGAAATTTTGTATCTTAGAGCCTTCGTGGCATAATTAGCCACAAAGCCACTAAGTCACAAAGAAATTAACCATTAAACAGAATTTTGTTTGGTAAATAAATCTGAATATCAATTTATGATACAGCCTCTCCCTTTATCTTGTCTGGAATTTAAAATACCATCCCAAAGTCCATTTTCATTGATCAAACAAAGGAGGTCTTTTTTTCTGCCATTCGGTATGTTCTTGATAGGCACGACCCAATATGATCAATTTTTCTTCATCGAAGAGATTGGCCAAAAAAGTAATGGATACCGGGCTGCCATTACTGTTAAAGCCATTGGGCATACAGAGTGCAGGATGTCCGGTCAAGTTAGTTACCTGCAATTGATTCCCTCCATAGGATGGGGTGACAATCACATCATAATCAGAAAACAGGGCATGCATTTCCTCAATCAGGATATTGCGGAAGCGGTTGGCCTGAATGTACTCCACAGCCGGGATAAAGCGGGAAGAGCGGAACAGGTTTGGCCAGGCATTGCGGTGCTGGGCTACCAATAGATCGTCCAAGTCCAAGCGGGTCAGTTCATCAAAGGCCGCTGCCCCTTCTACATATAGCGAGATCAACATAGAGGGCACATCTACAGAAGTTTTCAGTTCTAAAGGGTGCAGCTCCACACCCATGGCCTTCAATTCTTCCACTACCCTTCTGTCCTGATCGGTTGCACGCTCTCCTTCAAAGAAAGGGGCAAAGTACCCAACTTTCAGGTCTTTAAAGGATTTTTTTGCATTGTAATTAAATGCCGCGGCAATGGTACTCTTATCCTTAGGATCAAAACCATTGATCACAGAAAGGACGATGGCATTGTCCAAGGCTGACCTGGACATCGGACCTATCTTATCCATACTCCAACTGAGGGCCATGGCACCATGTCGGCTTACCCTTCCAAAAGTAGGCCGTAAACCTGTCACCCCATTCCTTGTAGATGGAGATACAATACTACCCAATGTCTCTGTCCCAATGGCAAAAGGAACCAAGCCTGCACTGACTGCTGACCCAGAACCGGCAGATGATCCACTGGATCCCTGTTGCAGGTTCCAAGGATTCTTCGTCACCCCTCCATACCAAACATCGCCCATGGCCAAGGCTCCCAAGGTAAATTTCCCTACCAAAACCCCTCCTGCCGCTTCTAACTTTTCTACTACAGTGGCTGTCTCATCGATCACCTGATCCTTGTAAGGCATGGCACCCCAGGTAGTTTTAGTTCCCTTGACCGCCAGGAGGTCCTTGATGCCATAAGGAATTCCATGTAGCGGGCCTCTGTATTTACCAGCTGCCAACTCTGCATCCATTTTTTTGGCCTTTACAATAGCTTCCTCCTCCATCAGGGTAATGAGGCACTCCAAAGTATCTGCATATTTCTTGATCCGGTCCAGATAAATCCTTGTCAGCCTTTCGGAACTGATCTGTTTGTTTTTGATCAAAACAGACAATTCAGCCACGGAAAGAAAAGCGATATCATTTTCCTTTTCAGGAAGTCTTACCTGGGCCGGTAAACCCCAATCAAAGGCCCTTTGTTCTTGGGAAGGGATAAATCCATGTGGCAAAGGGTTAAAGTACAGGGCAGGTGAAGTGGCATTTTCTATTTTCTGCTCTCTCATCCGCTCAAAACTGTTGCGGTGATTCGTTAGGTTTTGGATCATGCTGTCCTTTTCTGCAGGAGTAAAGGCCAGCCCGATCAGGGTCTCAGCTCCTGAAATAGCAGCTGGGGTTATTTCTCCTGCTTTTTTTCCGGCTATGAAACCAATGGATAGAAGACCAGCTCCAAGGACAAATAATCCCAGCTTTGACTTGTTTTTGAATAGCATCATGTAGTTTTGTATTTAGACATTGAACCAATTGATTCAGCTAAAGTTATTTTCAGGAAGATATAAATTTCTACGAATGGACAAAAACAGCATTACACCAAGCTTCCCCATGCCGATGAGAGGGCTTCTTTTGCTTACAGGAATGTACAATATCGCTTGGGCTGCATTTTTCAAATACTTCGGTGAAGACTTTCTTAAATGGCTATCCATGGATAGCAACTGGACCGGAGCGATGCAAAGCAATTGGTTTGGAAGCATAGGCATGATATCGGCCTTCCTGGTTTTTTTGAGCGCATTCTATCCCATCAGCTGGAGATACCTGACCTGGGCAGGAATATTTGGAAGTTTGGCACTGGCAATATGGTTTGTGATTGGCTTTATTCCGGAACTGGGCTGGAATAAACGAACTATCTTCCAACTGGTATTCAATCAATTGATCTGGTTGATTCCCTTGACCATCATCAGCAAAAGGGCCATGGATGTGAAATCTTATCTGGAAAAAGAAAAATAATTTCCGGATTCATTGTGTGTCTTTCACATAATAAGTAAACTGCCTTTTCAATAATACCCTTGATGAAAAGACGAAAATTTATCCAACAAATAAGCCTGGCCTCTGCCACGTTGAGTATGGTTCCATCCCTCACATTTGCCAATGAAAATGCAGCCACCAGACTGGGTGTTGCCCTGTTTACCCTTCCAAAATCACTCTCTGATGATTTTGAAGGTACCCTAAAAATGATAGCTGAAATCGGTTACAAAGAACTTGAATTCTTTGGCCCTTACGAATTCAGTACAACCGCTGCCAAGGAAGGGTGGAAAATGGCCGCCAATGCCTTGGGTTTTTCAGGAAGTGGATATTTTGGAAACTCTCCAAAACAATTGAAGGAAATGTTGGATAAGTATGGGCTTTCCGCACCTTCCATTCATATTGACTTACCCACCTTGCAGGAAAATATGGAAGCAGTAGCTGAAGCCGCACATATTGTGGGGCACAAGTATGTAGGCATTGCCATGATTCCGGATGAGATGAGGAAAAATCTTGAGGACTACAAAAGGACCATTGATGTTTTCAATGAAGTCGGAGCAAGTGCCCGCAAACACGGACTGACTTTCTTCTACCATAACCACGGTTATGGCCATGCGCCTATGGAGGGTGTTATTCCTTTTCAAAGAATCCTGGATCAAACCGACCCTGAACTGGTCAAAATGCAGATGGATGTATTCTGGTTAACTGCTGCCAAAGCGAATCCTATCCAATACCTGGAAGAAAACCCGGGAAGATTTGTTTCCCTGCATGTCAAGGATATGAGGGAATTAAAGACCTTTGCAGGAGATGGTGGCAATATGGGAGAATGGATGGGACTTTTCCCTTATCTCGCCGATGCAGGTGCAGGGGTTTTGGACCTACAAAAAATCATGTCCACAGCAAAAAAATCAGGAGTCAAGCATTTCTTCTTGGAGAAAGACATGACTCCCGATCCATATTTATCAATCAAGAAAAGCTTTGAATACCTAAAAGGTTTAGAAAGCTGAAACTGGATTAAAGAAGTATGATCAACAGGATAAGGATGATGATCAAAGCACCGGTGGAAATATAAAGTCCACTGCCCCTCATCGTCTTGCTTTCCTTATTCAACTCCTTTACTTCATTCCTTAGTTCCTTTTTTTCGTCACGGCTCATTTCAGAAAAATCCATAGCATTGATCTCCATGATCCTTGCTTCTATTTCAGCAAATCTCTGGATTTCCGCTTCGGTGAATTCTGTTTTTTCCTTAGAAGCTTTTTCTTTGGCAAAAACTTGCTGACTACCAGCCAAGACCATGGCCGCAACAAGGGAAATGTTCAAAATTGTTTTTTTCATGGTTTCTATATTTAGTGGTTATTATTTCAAGCTACCGATCATATCTTCAGGTCTGACCCACTGATCAAACTGCTCATTGGTCAACAAACCTAAAGCCAAAGCCGCTTCTCTTAGAGAAGTACCTTCCTTGTGCGCTTTTTTGGCAATGGCTGCTGCATTTTCATAGCCAATATGCGGATTCAGGGCAGTCACCAACATCAGAGAATTTTCCAAGTGCTTCTTAATGAAGGGTGTATTGGGCTCGATTCCAATGGCACAATTGTCATTGAAAGACACACAGGCATCACCGATCAATCTGGCTGACTGAAGGAAGTTGGCAATGATCATTGGCTTGAACACATTCAGTTCAAAATGGCCATTGGATCCGCCCACAGTGATCGCCACATCGTTGCCCATTACCTGTGCCGCGACCATGGTCATAGCTTCTACCTGGGTTGGGTTGACTTTACCCGGCATGATGGAAGAGCCCGGCTCATTTTCAGGAATCAAAATCTCTCCGATCCCTGATCTTGGACCGGAGGACAACATACGGATATCATTGGCGATTTTCATCAAACTTACTGCCAACTGCTTCAAAGCACCGTGGGTTTCAACAATAGCATCATGAGCCGCCAAAGCCTCAAACTTATTGGGAGCAGTTATCATTGGCTGTCCCGAAAACTCTGCAATCTTTTTGGCTACCAATTCGGCATAGCCTTTTGGCGTATTGAGGCCGGTACCTACAGCTGTACCACCAAGGGCCAGCTCAGAAAGGTGCGGAAGGGTATTTTTCAAAGCTTTTAAACCGTGATCCAACTGGGCTACATAACCAGAAAACTCCTGCCCCAAGGTCAAAGGGGTAGCATCCATAAAGTGTGTCCTACCGATCTTCACCACGTCCATGAAAGCTTCCGATTTGGCCTTTAAAGTGTCTCTAAGCTTCTCGACTCCCGGAATGGTCGTCTCCACCACCATTTTGTAGGCTGCAATGTGCATGGCCGTGGGAAAGGTATCATTGGAAGACTGGGATTTATTGACATCATCATTGGGATGGATCAGCTTTTTGGCATCCTCCAAAGAACCGCCCAATAGGACATGTGCCCTGTAAGCAATCACCTCATTGGTGTTCATATTGGACTGGGTACCTGAACCCGTCTGCCAGATCACCAATGGGAACTGATCATCATGCTGGCCTGCCAGGATTTCATCACAAACTTTTGCGATGATATCCGCTTTGTCCTGTGCCAATACCCCTAACTCCGCATTGGCCAAGGCTGCTGATTTCTTCAAAATAGCGAAAGCCCTGATAATTTCGATGGGCATGCGGTTCCGCTCGCCACCGATTTTGAAATTATTGATCGATCTTTGGGTCTGTGCACCCCAGTATTTGTCAGCAGGAACCTCCACCGGCCCCATGGTATCCTTTTCGATTCTAAAGCTCATAGTATGATTTTTTGAACGTTTATTACGCCCGCTAAAATAAGGCCTGAAGGTCATAATACATAGCTATTTTCTATGAATATCCAAGAAGATAAGAAAAGGTCTTGTTTAAAATAAGGGCCATTAAAAATTAGCGGGAAATCAAAGGTTTAAGAGTTCGTGGAAAATTTCCTGAGAGATTTTGATCTTCCGCTTAAAATGGTTCCAGGCAAAGAGATAATTGCCTATGCCGACCGCCAAACTGATTCCTGAGAAAAGAAAATTACCCGCTACCATTGCAAAAAAGATTGCCAATATCAGGGTCATCACAGACCAAAATCCCAAGAAAAAGACCGATCCGGGAAATAGACTGTAGTGCAGAAACAGGATACAGCCCTTAGGCGTACTTTCCAGTTTTCCCTTGATCAGGGGCAAAAAACTATCCGCTTTGGTGATTACCAAGGAGAGCCTAAAACTGTCCCTTCCAAGCGTCCCGTTGAATTGATAACCCTTATTCTTTTCCAATTCATATTCCAAAAAATTGGCATCACGGGTCACCAGGTCCACGCGTTCCAATACCTCTTCCTTGGTCCATGAGGAGACCAATACTTCGCTATGGTTTGGGAAAAATGGCATGAGTAATTAACTGTTTCCCTTCTTTAAAGTTGTCAAGTCCAAATCAATCCCAAAAATGCAAAAATAAGGACCACCCAAAAAGTACCTATCCAAACGATTGGCCATTTGTTGGATAGAGTCATTTCCGTGGTCCTGCTTAAAATCTATTTTACCGCAATGCAGGAAATCTCGACGTTAACATCTTTGGGCAATCGGCTTACCTCCACAGTTTCTCTTGCCGGAGGATTCGATTTGAAATATTGCCCATAGGCCTCATTGATAGTCGCAAACTGCCCCATGTCTTTGATAAAAATGGTACATTTGACCACGTCGCCAAAACCATATCCTGCCTGCCTCAACACCGCTTCCAGGTTTTTCATGACCGCATGGGTTTCTTCTGTGATATTGTCGTTGATCAATTCACCGGTATCTGCATCCAGTGCAATTTGACCGGAAACATACAATGTATTGCCTGCTTTCACCGCCTGACTGTAAGGTCCGATTGGAGCAGGTGCTTCTTTTGAAAAGATGATTTCTTTACTCATGGTTATGATTTTTCCGCAAATTAAAGATTCATATTCCATCAGCCGAAAGGAAAACCGTTTTTTTCAAAGCTGAAAGGTTGTAAGTTTGGATATTTGTCAGTTCCATCAAGAATTTCCCTGCCGGTCTGATAAATCAAAACCATAAACTTGAACTCCATGAAAAATATACAGTACGAATATTCAGAAGCTTTTGCACGAAAAATGGACGAAATGGATTCTTTAAAAGGATTCCGATCAAAGTTCTATTTTCCACAGGTAAATGGACAGCAGGCCCTATATTTTTGCGGGAACAGCCTGGGACTACAGCCCAAGACAACAGAAGCTTATATCAAAAAAGAACTGGATAACTGGGCCAGGCTGGCTGTAGATGGACATTTCTATGGGGAAGACGCCTGGTACCATGTAAGAAAAAAATCCAAACCTGCTTTGGCGGCTATCGTAGGTGCCCATGAACATGAAGTGGTGGCAATGAATAACCTGACCTCCAACCTTCACTTTTTAATGGTTTCTTTTTACAGGCCTGATCAGAAAAGATATAAAATCATCACCGAAGCAGGCGCTTTTCCATCAGACATGTACATGCTGGAAACCCAGGTGAAGTTCCATGGATTGGACCCGGAAAAGTGCATCATTGAACTGGCTCCCAGAGCAGGGGAATATACCCTTCGAACAGAAGATATTCTTAAGGCAATTGAAGAGCATAAGGAAAACCTGGCCTTGGTGATGATGGCTGGATTACAATATTATACTGGCCAGGTTTTTGATATGGAAAAGATTACCCAAGCAGCCCATGAAGTGGGTGCTACGGCTGGGTTTGACCTGGCCCATGCAGCGGGCAATGTCCCTTTGAAGCTCCATGATTGGGGCGTGGACTTTGCTGCCTGGTGCAGTTACAAATACCTTAACTCTGGCCCTGGAAATATTTCAGGCATTTTCGTCCACGAAAGACATGCCGAAAGTCCTGAATTGCCAAGGTTTGCGGGTTGGTGGGGACATGATGAAGGGGAACGCTTTAGGATGGAAAAGGGCTTTAAGCCCATGTATGGAGCGGATGGTTGGCAGCTGGCCAATTCCAATGTAATCGCATTGGCAGCCCATCAGGCTTCTTTGGATATTTTCGAAGAAGCGGGAATGGAAAGGTTACGGGAAAAAAGTGAACTTTTGACCGGCTACCTGGAGTTTCTCATACAAGAAATAAGTGGTGAAAGTGGTGTATTAGAAATAATTACGCCAAAAAACCCCTTCGAAAGAGGATGTCAGCTATCTTTGCTGATCCATAAAGGGGGAAAAGCAGTTTTCGATGAATTCTATAAGCATGGTGTAGTAGGAGACTGGCGCAACCCAAATGTAATCAGAATTGCACCTACTCCTCTGTACAACAGCTTCTTAGATGTATATCAATTCGCAAAAATACTTGAACAATCCCTTCAAAAATTCGCTTAATATACCCAGGGATATATCTCTCAAACCATGAAAAAAAATGAAATCAGTATTTTGGGCGCAGGCCTTATTGGGTCCTTACTGAGTATTTATCTGAAAAAAAGAGGCCTTGACGTCCATATTTATGAAAAAAGGCCTGATAATAGAAAAGGAGAATATAAGGAAGAAGGAAGGTCCATCAATATGGCCCTCAGCGACAGAGGATGGAGAGCCCTCGAAAAAGTGGGGCTTCAGGATAAGGTGCTCCCCCTGACCATCCCCATGTACGGCAGGCAAGTTCATAATGAACATGGAAAAACCACATTTATTCCCTATGGCAAAGAAGGTCAGGCAATTTATTCTATTTCCAGGGGCAGGTTTAACCAATTGTTGATGGATGAGGCAGAAAAAGCCGGGGTAAACATTCACTTCGAACATAGAATTGAAGATGTAGACCTGAGAAATTTTGAAATTACTGTCAATAATCCTGAATCAGGTCTGGAAAAAATCAACTCCGATGTGATTCTTGGTGCCGACGGAGCCTATTCTTCTCTCAGAAATGCCATGTTGAAGCAGGTCCGATTCAATTACAAGCAGGAATACATTTCCCATGGATACAAGGAACTGAGTATCCCTCCTACAGCTGAGGGAGAATTTGCCATGGATCCCAATGCACTGCATATCTGGCCAAGGGGCTCATTCATGCTGATTGCCTTGCCCAATCCTGACAAGTCATTCACCTGCACTTTATTTCTACCTTTTGAAGGTGAAAGGGTATGCTTTGAAAATATTAGGGATGAGAAAGATGTCAAAGGAGTATTCCAAACCTATTTTGACGATGCCTATCAGCTGATGCCACAGCTGACAGAGCAATATTTCAACAATCCTACCTCTTCTCTGATCAACATTGAATGTTTCCCATGGATGCTCAATAAGGCACTTTTGATAGGTGACTCCTCACATGCAATGGTCCCCTTCTATGGACAGGGGATGAACTGCGGATTTGAGGACTGCATGATACTGGATGGCTTGATTGAAAAAATCGGAACCTCAGCCTGGGAACTGGTATTTGCCAAATTCCAAAAGATCAGAAAACCTGACACGGATGCCATCTGCCAGTTGGCATTGGAAAATTTCGAAGAAATGAAAGCTGACGTGGCAGATCCGAAATTTATCCTAAGGAAAAAGATAGAAGCAAAACTCCATGCCCTATATCCCAATGACTGGATCCCTCTCTATACAATGGTTACTTTCTCCTCCATGCCCTATTCCGAAGCTTATGCTTTGGGCAAGCTCCAACAAAAAATCATGGACAAGGTCATGGCGAACCCATTGATCACCCAAAACTGGGATAAGCTGGACTATGAGGACATCATCGACCAATTGGACAAAGCTAAAGCAGTCTGATTGATCTTCTGAAGATAAAATTAAAGGGAAGCAAGTTGTTGCTTCCCTTTTTTTTGAAAATTTCAGTCCCCAAAACATTTTATTTCCCCAGTTTGACCTTATACACTTTCACAAAATCCTCCTCTTCTTCTAGGTTAACGGGGGCCAAAAACCAAAGGTAACCATCGCGATAAAGCCACTGCCTTTCACTGAACTGCAAAGGAATCTCCAATTCAGTGAGCAGATTTCCATCAAGATCCATGACCAACATCCTGGGGTTATAGTCTTTTCTGGATTTGTCTGAAAATTCAACCCAGGCTAGGTTCTCATACTTGGCCTGTTCATGCTCAGGAATACCCGGGAAAAAGGAAACCAACACATATTGATCGGTCACTTTTAGGTTTTCTATTCTTCCTGAATACATATCAGGATTGATGATTCTAGGGTCAGCTTTTTTAAAATCCTCCCCTTGATTGAAGCTATAATCAGCAATACCGAATTCAACTCTTCTGACCTTTTCATAAGGAGGATTCAAGGAATGGATATTGAGCGCTGGCTCTATGCCCTGAACAAAATAAATCCGGTCATGAGCAACAGCCATTTTTGGAGTCAAATGCGAAATATCATGGGCCATGCCATTTCGGAAAACACTGTTTTCATCCAGCTTCATAAACTGTTCTACCTGTCTCTCTAAAGTGTCAAACCAGGCCAAAGATTGATAGTTTTCATAGAATTCCGTTGTATTTCTGGGATGTTCTCCCCTTCCTGCCCCTACGGTAAGGATTCTGTCACCTACCCAGAAAAATTCCATATCACTTGATGCCCTTCCTGAGAAAGCGGGTAATTTTGAAATTTTATGCCTCCCTCCAATCCTTAAATTCCCATCCATATCATAGGTATAAACCCCTTGGTTAGAAATGATGGTAAATGTCTTTCCGTCACTGGAAAACTTACCTGCCCCTAAAGGAAAAAAGCCATAGCTATCAGGAACATCACCCTGTTTGCTGAATTCCCGGATCATTTCCCCCTTCATATTGCCCAAGACCAATTGACCCTTTTGCTGATTATAAAACAAAAGTTGTCCTGTTGAAAGGTGAACATCCATGAGGTTAAGCAAACCGAGGTACGGAATCTGGATAGAATCCACTTTGATAAACTGAATGTCACCAGGATGAACTGATTGAAGTTTACTTTTTTCGGAACAAGCAAAAATGAGCATCAAAAGAATCAGAAAAGACAAGGGATTTGTTCTCATAATCGGGTTTTTAGATAAACTGATAATCACGGAGTTGAAAACCAAAGGATTAGCCAGAAACCTTTCCCCTACCTTGAGTAGAAGCCAAATAAGCCTTATAGGTAAAAATGAGAAAAATTCCATCATTTTTCACTATATTGATCTGAATTACAAGCGATTGTAACACAGTGCAAAATAAAAAAACTCCCTATGAATACTTCCACAAAAGCCTTCCTACTATTTTGTTTTCTTCTGTTGATATGGATAAACCATAGGTCTTTTGCCCAACAAAGAGCCCAAATTGACCAAAAAGTGGAAAAGTTTTTAACGGAAAAAAAACACCAATGGAGAGATCTTAATGTACCATTTGAAGATGGAAAAGTACTCCATGACCTCATTGTCGATAAGGGCTATACCTCGGCTGTGGAAGTCGGTACTTCCACCGGGCATTCCACGATTTGGATAGCCTGGGCACTTAGCAAAACAGGAGGGAAACTCATTACCATAGAAATTGATGAGAAGAGGCAAAAACAGGCCATAGCCAACCTAAAGGAAGTGGGTTTATTAGAATATGTTGATTTTAGACTGGGGGACGGCCATCAAATTGTCAAAGAATTGAAAGGCCCTATCGATTTTGTATTTCTGGATGCGGACAAAGATTGGTACAGTCAATATTTCAAGGATTTGGACAACAAAATTCCAAAAGGAGGTATGTTTACTGCTCATAATGTTCTGAACAATATCTCTGGAATAAGGGAATTTATGCGCTTAATCCAGGATAATCCCAGATACGAAACCAGGATTGATAGGTCAAGCAGTTCCGGTATTTCGATCAGTATAAAAAAATAATCCCGGAACAAAATCCATTGCTCCGGGAAATATCTTTGATGCGTTAAGCCTTATTCAGCCTTTTTTGTCCATTTGATGGTACATCCAATAGCCTTGGTGGTTTGGGTGGCTACCTTTCGTCCATTCATGATATCATCCATTGCATTTTCAACATACCTTTCAGTAACTGCAGCTGCATCTTGGTAATTGTTATCAATAGCTCCAATATATTTCACCACAAAATCATTCCCCTCCTTATTCAGAATATAGACATGTGGTGTTCGGGTTCCTCCGTAGGCTTTGATTACTTCCTGTGTCTTATCATATACATAAGCAAATGGGAATTTCTTTTCCTTTGCACGCTCTTTCATCTTATCAAAGCTGTCTCCTGGACTGACTTTATCGTCATTGGAATTAATGGCAATAAGGGGATAACCCATAGCAGCATATTTATTGTGAAGTTCGATCATCCGGTCTTCATAAGCGACCACATAAGGGCATGTATTGCATGAGAAAATGACAATAGCGCCCTTTGCATCCTTCAATCCATTCAATGAAACCCAAGATCCATCCACATTCAGAAGTTTGAAATCAGAGGCTTTATCCCCGATTTTATAACCTTGGCTATCCTGGGCCCAGGCAATATTCCCTGCAAGAACCATCGCACAAAACAGAAACAATCCGGTTAACTTTTTCATCATTTTACTTTTTTAATTGGTTAATCATTGTTTTCAATTCCTCATATGAAACTTCACCCTCATGGAAAGAGCGAATACCGTCCGGCCTGATAAACAAAGTAGCAGGAATCGCTCCTGACCATCCAGGATCTACTTTGTCTATCCACTTATTATAATCCACATCATTTAAGAGATAAACAGGAGAAGTAATATTCCTTCTCTTAATAAATTCTGTAACTCTCTCGGGTCTTCTTCCATCATCCATGGAAATAAAAATCAGTTCTATATCGGCATCTTCTGCCTGAACCTGTTGGAAATAGGGCATCTCTTTTACACATGGTGCACACCAAGTAGCCCAAAAATTAAAAACCCTGATCTTCCCTGTTTTTTCATCAGTCATCTTTTCAAACTCCGGAAAATCGATAATGGCAAAAAGAGGATCTTGTTCAGTGGGAGAATGATAATCTCCCTTGAACCACAACAAACAAAAAGCGAAAATTGATGGGATAAAAACCTTCATTTTTGATTGAACCTAATGTATTTAATTGTACCTTTTCTGTTTAAGAATTTTATTTTTCCAAGAAATATTGGATTTGTTATTTTCCGCTCAAACAAGCTGTCAAATACTTAAAGAACTACTTATAGAATTTTATTTGGACTGAAAGTCTAAATAAACTCAACAGTACTTCAACGAATTTCAGAAATGCATGTTCGACCGCTCATCAAAAACCCTCAAACCAGCCTAAAAAAGGCATAAAAATTTTTCTTGTTTTTTTATCCACATTTATCCACACTTATCCACATCACCAGCTGAAAAATAATTATTCTGCTGATTTTCAATCATTTAACCATATTAACAAAAAGGTGATTTTGTGGATATCTTCCTGTAAATGAGTTTTTTAATACAAAACATGTATGTATAGAAAGTGGAAAAATCAAGCTATCCAAATAAAATTTCAAAGATAGGATTCTTGGATTTATCTAAT
Organism: Cecembia calidifontis; assembly: GCF_004216715.1. Classification (NCBI taxonomy): domain Bacteria; kingdom Pseudomonadati; phylum Bacteroidota; class Cytophagia; order Cytophagales; family Cyclobacteriaceae; genus Cecembia; species Cecembia calidifontis. The sequence goes on along the minus strand of NZ_SGXG01000001.1, from coordinate 1,211,190 downwards.
TATTGAAATACCGACAATCTCCAAATGAGAAGATTACAGGCAGTAAGCTGAAAGACAAAAAATCCCTAACCCCTTCAAAGAAATCATCTGCACCTCGGCTTAATCTTGGTGTTTTTTTCCTGTTTTTTATAAAAAAACGACAAAAAACTCCATTTTCTGCACTTTCCTTTTCAGCTCTTTCTAATTATTGTAAATTTTTATCCAAGGAAATAAGCACATCTAAAATGAGCTGAACTGCATCCACATAAAATTTCTGATCAATTCGGTCAAAAGTATCTGTCTCCTGATGATAATCCTCATGGTCTTCAACACCAAAGTAGATAAAGGGTATGCCTTTCAAATGAAATTGTGCATGATCAGAAGCAAGTGTCCAATCATCCCTTCCCGATTCTGGTTGATCGTGACCAAAAAGCAATTTAGGATTTCTGCCCGAAGAAACCTTCTCAATCAAGGGCTTCAGATGGGGATAATGATAGGTTCCCACCGCATACAGTTCCTGGTCAACATTTCTACTGATCATGTCCATATTGATATTGAGAACGATCTGCTCAAGAGGAAAAGGGAAATCTGCTACCAAAGCCTTGGCCCCTTGATGCCCCATTTCTTCTCCATCCAAGGCCACAAACATCATTGAATGTTTTGGCCTATGGGCTGAAAAATACCTGGCCAATGCCAAAACTGCTGCGGTGCCGGAGGCATTATCATCAGCCCCATTGAAAATCTTATCCCCAACCTTACCCAAATGATCATAATGTGCCATAACTACGATCAATTTTTCTGTCTCTGCACCGGGAACAAAACCAATAATATTAGCTGCATTTTCAAACAGCTGACCATCCCTCCTATGGGTAAAATTGAAATATTGGGTATAATTCCTATACTGAGAGGTAAGACCTAAAGCTTCAAACCTGGACCTGATGTATTCTCTGGCTTTCAAACTTCCTTCAGAAAGCGGCCTTCTACCTTCCAGTTCATCTGATGAAAGGTAAGCCATATCTTTAAGCAATTCCTCCGCATCAATCCTCTGTGAAAAAGAAAGTGTTGGGACAAGGCAAAAAATAATCCAAAGAATGCTCAATAATTTATTCATATTAAGGTTTAATTTTTGTCGTTATGTATATTCGTAAAAATAGTAAGGTTTCAGAACCACAAGCCATTTTCTTATGAAATATCTCGCAGCGCTGCTGTCAATTTTAATAGTATTTAACAAAGCATGGGGTCAGGGAGCTGTTCCAGACTATTTTTTGGATGGAAAAACAGTAGTCTTGATTTCCAGTTCCCCGCTGGCATTTCCCAATATGGAATGGCATCAGATCGCAGAAATAATCCATCCGGCCATAGTATCCGTGGGAGGAGACCCTGTAGCCTATTATGAACTGGAAGATGTAGCCTTATCAGAAGAAGTGCAGACAGGCTATGCCAATGCATTCAACAAACGTTTGATCCAATCCATTGTGATCGTCACAAGAAAATCTAATGGACAGGTAGCTTTCCATATCAGCCCTTTCTCCAAAAACAAAAATATCGTAGCCTCTTCAGGAGTCTGGGGAATAACAGCTGCGTCCTTAGATGAGATGGTTGGAAATCTTCAGACAATAGGTCAGAATGTAAAAACGAGGAATTTTTTGGTATTGGAAGTCCCTGAATTTCCAAATTCAGAAGGCGCCATACAGGGCTCAAGGAGGTTTATCAATAGAAATCCGCTGAACCTCGATGTATTCAAACTTGGAATCCCGCTTTCAGGGGCTTCCGGAGATATTGGTTTATTGGCAAGCTATAGGTACGATTTACTTGGAAAAAGCGAACAAGTTATCCTTGCAGAGCAACAAGCCGAACGATCCGGCATTGAGCAGATTTTTGAAAGCCATTATCCCTACCAATTTGAATTTTTAACCAATCCCAGGGGGGATGCTGAATTGATAAGGGACAGGATTCAGTTTATTCTGGTCAAACTGGAAGGTAAAGAAGGAGACTTGATGACATCTTTGGGATTTCCTGTAGAGAAACCGGAAGAAAAAACCAGAATCGTGGTAAAATATTACATCCGCCTGATCATAAGGGATGAACTCTATACTGGACCTGTTTGGGATGCGGATCCAGACTGGCGCAAAGCCTTGGCTGCATTTCTTGAAAACCTAAAAATAAAATAAGGGACTGTTTCCAGTCCCTTTTTGTAAGCTTGAGTTCGTTTATTGGGTGATCAAACAACTTTCAGCTTATCAATTTATTTATCAATAGAACCCGTCACCCTTTTCATAAAAGCGTTCATGGCTTCTTTTTTATCCATCCCGTCCTTAATCATTTTATTAACTTCCAAAGAACCGTAAAGGTTTGAAAGTAATTCGCCAATTACCTCCAACTCCTCATCTTTCAGGGAAGGAATTTCTGTCAAATTTTCGAGCAATTCTATTGTTTCATTGACCCAATCTTCATCATTGGCTTCAATAAACCCCAAAACATGCTTAATTATCGGCAATCTCATCGATCAAAGATTTTAATACATCCTCTTTATTGGTTTGGGTCTGATTGACCAATTTTCCCCCTTTAAATGAAGCGAAAGTAGGAAGATTGTTAACCTGAGCTAATTTTCTGGACTCTGGATTTTTTTCAGCATCTACATAGAAAAAGGAGATCCCTGCATAATCACCGGCCAGTCTTTTCATTTTTGGCTTCATGATGCGGCAGTTACCACACCAGGTAGCTCCGTATTGAACGATGACTTTTTCGTTGGACTCTACAATTTCCTGTAAGGTATCTGTATTCAATTCTTGCAACATAATTTCACTTTCTTTTTTTAAGACCGCAAAGTTAGGAACATTGACAAGAAATAGCCAATTGATTTTATCTATTTATGATAGATCAATTGGCATACAATTCTCTTTGTAAAAAGGGTATAAGGGCCAGGACTACGGCTTGCTGATAATATTCTTTTCTGTCCAACGCTCCATTGGTGAGGATGCCTACAGCTCCATTTTCCTGTTTGGAATTGGTCCTTTGAAATACCTTATCATCTGCTTCACCCAGCTCCATTCCTGATTCGACTAGTTCCACGATGGCCTTGGGAAGGAAAAAGGTTGAAGTTTTGGCTTTCCCAACTTTACCTTCCTTATCAATAACCACTACCCAGGCAAAGGCATGCATTTCTCCCTCCACAAGATCAACACCTCCTTCTATACCTACCCAGTAATCTGCTTCTGGAAAAACAACTTTGGCGTTTTTTGCACGATTAAATGCTCCCAGATAAGTTTCTTCATCTCCATACGGCTGTTCGGATACCCCTGAGCTAATATTGAGGCCCTCTACTAAAAAAGACCCTTCAAAAGCTTGATGGAAAGCAGCCTCGGTACAGGAAATTTTAACTGGGTTCTTACTCCCTACGATCACCAGTTTTTGTCGCAGGTCTTCTTTGATATTTCTTCTTTTCGGGAAATTCATGTCTTTATTTCAAACAAAAAAGCTGTGGAACAAGCCACAGCCAAATTCAATTAGGCAACGTTGGTAAATACCTGGTTGACATCATCATCTTCTTCCAATCTTTCGATCATCTTGTTGATCTCCTCTTCCTGTTCTTCGGTCAATTCAACAGTTGTCGTAGGGAACCACTGAAAATCAGCATTGATGATCTCGATATTTCTGTCTTCAAGGGCCTTCTGCATTTTTCCAAAATCCTCAAATGCAGTATAAACAAAAATCTCCCCTTCATTTTCAGCAATTTCTTCCAAGCCGTAATCTATTAACTCCAACTCCAGTTCTTCAATATCCAAATCATTTTGTGCAAAACGGAAAACAGCCTTTTTGTTGAACATAAAGCTGACAGATCCTGAAGTTCCTAAAGACCCTCCTGATTTCGTGAAGTAATGGCGGATATTTGCCACGGTACGGTTGGTATTATCTGTGGATGTTTCCACAATCACAGCCACTCCATAAGGTCCATAACCCTCATATACGACTTCCTCATAATTTTTCTCATCCTTATTAGAAGCTCTTTTGATAGCTGCTTCAATGCGGTCTTTTGGCATTGCCGCACCTTTGGCGTTTTGAATGACTGTTCTTAGCTTGGTGTTGTTTGCCGGATCAGGACCCCCTGCTTTCACCGCCATCACTATCTCTTTTCCAAGGCGGGTAAACACCTTGGACATTTTACTCCATCTCTTGAATTTTCTTTCTTTTCGGAATTCAAATGCTCTTCCCATTGCTTTCGAAATTTTAAAAGGTCGGTAAAATTAATAAATCTTTTTCATTAGCTTCAATGCATAATCCATTATCCAAAGCGGAAGGCAGTTTTTCTCATGAACCTAAAACCTCAAAGCCATGGACCAAAGCATCGCCAAAAATCCTATCCCCAATATTCCTAAACCCATTTATAATAAGGATAGTCATTGTAAGTGTTGGCTTTGCAGGGTTAAAATTAGCACAAAAACATTCACATAGACCCTATCAGGTTGTTTTGTTGGATAAAAACAATTACCACATGTTTCAGCCTCTTCTTTATCAAGTGGCCACAGCTGCTTTACCCCCTAATGCCGTATCATTTCCGCTGAGAAGGATTTTTCACAAGACTCCCAATGTGATTTTTAGAATGGCTGTGGTGAAGGAAATGGATGATTGAAGAAAAAGACTACGAGGACTAGTCCACATCCAGAAAATCGGATTTTCCCACCCTGTTCAGAATCAGAGAAAGATAGGTGTTGGGAATTCCGTTTTCTTTCCCTCCTTTGATAATCACTTTCCAATATTCCTCATTAGGAAAAATACCTGTTTCATTTTTAGGGGAAATAAAGGTAAACGCCCTGAATTTCCCTTCTTGGGAATAAACCTCCTTTTCCACAAAATCATACCCTGGCTCCGAATTCAAAAAATAATCCCTGTCCGCCTCTTCAATTTCATAAAGCAAGCCATAGACAGATTCATGTATACTGGGGACAATATTTGCGCGGGCAGATCCGTCAGGATTGGGATGGGAGAAACGGAAACCAAAATTCGGAAGCACTGCGACCCCGATTTTTTGAGGTTTATGTTTCAGCCTTCCTTCCAAGGTACTTTCGTCTAAGTTGCTGGCATAACCGAAATAATAAAACTTTTCCATAAAGCAATTTAAGATTTGTTAACAAAATAATAGAAATCCAAGATTAAACCTGCCAGGTAAGTTGTGGTCTAACCATTGAAATCAGCAAAGAAGAAAGCAAAATTTCCCGGGACCGCCCAATCAAGCTGAAATTTTAACAACACTTTAAAAGAAAAAACCATGAAAAAGCTATTGATAATAACCGCAATGTTTTCGATCACCTTTGCCTCATTTGCCCAAAAGGGAGCGCAGCGAGAAATGCCCAGTCCGGAACAAAGGGCTGAAAGAATCACCAACAGGATGGCCGAACAGCTTGAGCTGAACGATGAGCAAAAACAAAAAGTCTATCAGCTCCATCTCAAAAATGCCCAAAAAAGGCAAGCAGAATGGGAAGCCACAAAGTCTGAAATGGAAGCCAGAAGGGAAGCCATGCAACAGCAAAGGAAGCAGCAAACCGAAGAAATTGAGGCAATATTGAGCCCTGAACAAAAAGAAAAATGGGCTGAAATCAGGGAGTCAAACAGAACAAGGGGAGAAATGATGCATCAGAGAAGGGGAGGAGAAAAGGGGAATGAATACAAAAGACCGCATCGCGGATCATTTCAGGGCAAAGATGCCAGACAATCATATTCTAGGCGCACCGAAAGACATTCAAGATCTTAATTTTCATAGATTAGGTTGGTTGATTTACTCAAAAATCCCGGCTGATGGCCGGGATTTTTTCTTATGCAAAAAGGAACAGGCCATTGACCTGCTCCTTTAAAAGTACTGGCTGTTTACAACAAACAGCCCATCACTAAACTTACTATCACGCTTACTCTTTTATCTTAGGCTTATTGCTTTCAATCTTAATCCTGAAGGGTATCCTCTTCTATTTCATAAAAACCTTCATCTTTTCTCGGAAGATTGGATTCACCCATCAGAAATTCATCCACCTTGACGGCAGCTTCCCTTCCTTCAGAAATCGCCCAAACTACCAATGACTGCCCCCTTCTCATATCACCAGCAAGAAAAACCTTCTTATTGGTGCTTTGATAATCTTTGGATTTGGGAAGGGTGTTTTCCATTTTTTGGACTCCAAATGCTTCCAAAAGACCGTTTTGGGCCGGCCCTGTGTAACCTATAGCGATAAATGCAAGATCGCATGGCAAAGTTCTTTCCGAACCCTTAACTTCAACAAATTGCATCCTTCCATTTTCTTCTTTCCATTCCAGATCCACCAAAACCAATCCGGTAACTTCTCCTTTTTTATTGCCCACAAACTCCTTGGTCAGCACAGAGAAGACCCTTTCGGCACCTTCTTCATGGGAACTGGAAGTCTTCAGGGTCATTGGCCACTCCGGCCAAGGATTAAGGGTGGTTCTTTGCTTGGGTGGTTTTGGCAGCAATTCCAATTGTACAATACTCTTAGCTCCATGCCGGTTAGATGTTCCGATACAGTCTGATCCGGTATCCCCTCCACCAATGACTACCACATGCTTGCCCTTCGCTGAAATCGGATTCTCTTTTATTTCCCCCCCAATTACCTGATTTTGCTTGCCAAGAAACTCCATAGCAAAATGCACACCTTTTAGGTCTGCCCCTTTGATTTTCAGTTCCCTTGGCTGCTGGGCTCCTGTTGCCAGGACCACTGCATCAAAATTGCGGAGAATATTTTCTGCCTTGATATTGAATCCCACTTCCGTTCCGGTGGTGAAAATCACTCCCTCCTGTTCCATCACTTCAATCCTTCTATCAATAACCCACTTTTCCATTTTGAAATCAGGAATCCCATAACGCAGCAGCCCTCCGATTTTTTGGTCTTTTTCAAAAACAGTCACCTCATGGCCCGCTTGATTGAGCTGATCTGCTGCCGCCAGTCCTGCAGGACCCGAACCGATTACTGCCACAGATTTTCCGGTTCGCTGCTTGGGAATCTTGGGAACCACGAAACCCAATTCATAAGCCTTTTCAGCTATGCTTTTTTCAATGAGTTCAATGGCCACAGGGTCTTTGTTGATACCCAAGACACAGGACGCCTCACAGGGAGCTGGGCAAATCCTTCCGGTAAATTCAGGAAAGTTGTTAGTGCTTCTAAGGATGTAAAACGCCTCTTCCCAGTCATTCCTGTATACTGCATCGTTAAACTCCGGAATGATATTGCCCAGCGGACATCCCTGATGACAGAAAGGCACGCCACAATCCATGCAGCGCGCAGCCTGTTGGTTCAGCTTTTTGGCATCAAAAGGCTTGTATATTTCTTTGTAATCATGAATCCTGTCTTCAGGATTGCGGGATTCAGGCAACTCCCTTTTGAATTGTAAAAACCCTTCTTTCGCTCCCATTTTATGATATCAATGTTTTAGACTGTTCTACGGCTCTTTTTCTCAATACTTCTTTGTAATCTCTAGGAATCACCTTGATGAATCTGTTGCGGTACTCATCCCAGTTCTCCAAATATGCTGATGCCAAGGCACTGTTGGTTAAGGCAACATGATTTACGAGTTCTTCCTTAATGCTGACAAAATCATCTTCATTCAGAGGATCAAGATCCACCATTTCCTGATTGATCAAATGGATATAATCCTTAAGGATGTAAGCGATACCCCCACTCATACCTGCCGCAAAATTTCTTCCAATCTCGCCCAGGTTGATCACAAGACCACCGGTCATGTATTCGCAGCCATGGTCACCTATACCCTCTACTACGGCCTTTAATCCGGAGTTCCTAACACAGAAACGCTCTCCTCCTTTGCCATTGATATAGGCAGACCCGGAAGTAGCCCCGTAGAAGGCCACATTACCAATGATGATGTTTTCGTGGGCCACAAATTGGGCATTGCGGCTAGGGTAAATGATCAACTTACCGCCTGACAGTCCCTTTCCGAAATAGTCATTGGATTCTCCCTCCAACTCAAAGGTCACTCCCTTGGTCAGGAATCCTCCAAAAGTCTGACCTGCGGAACCAGAGAATTTGAAATGGATAGTATCTTCAGGAAGACCAGGGCTTCCATAGATCTTGGAAATTTCATTGGAGAGCATTGCCCCTACAGACCTATCAGTATTATTAATTTTGAATTCTCCTTTTACCGGATTGGCCTGTTCCAAAGCAGGAATGGCCGCATGAATCAATTTGCGGTCCAGTACATTTTTTAGGTCAAACTCCTGATCAATTTGTTTGTAAATACCAACATGGTCAGGAACTTCCACTTTGTGGAATATGGGGGAAAGATCTACCTTATCCCATTTCCAATGGTCCAAATGACCTGAAGCCTTGAGTACATCACTCTGTCCAACCATTTCGTCAATGGTCGCAAATCCCAAGGAAGCCATGATTTCCCTAAGGTCCTGTGCCAGGAACATGAAATAGTTGACAACATGGTCTGGATCTCCGGTAAACAACTTTCTCAATTCGGGATTTTGGGTGGCAATACCTACTGGACAGGTGTTCAGGTGGCATTTTCTCATCATGATACAACCTTCCACCACGAGGGCCCCTGTTGAAATTCCCCATTCTTCTGCTCCCAAAAGGGTAGCTATTGCAATGTCCCTTCCGGTTCTCAGCTGTCCATCGGTCTGTAGTACTACCCTACTCCTCAAATTATTTTTGACCAAAGTCTGATGGGCTTCTGAAAGCCCCAGTTCCCATGGCAGACCCGCATGTCGGATCGAACTCAACGGAGAAGCCCCCGTCCCTCCGTCTGCCCCGGAAATGAGGATAACATCGGACATGGCTTTGGCCACCCCTGCAGCCACAGTGCCTACTCCCGCCTGGGATACCAGCTTGACATTGATCCTTGCTTTCCTGTTGGCATTTTTAAGGTCAAATATCAATTGGGCAAGGTCTTCGATAGAATAAATATCGTGATGTGGGGGAGGGGAGATCAAACCCACCCCAGGGGTGGAATGCCTTACTCTTCCTATCCAATCGTCCACTTTGTGACCGGGAAGCTGGCCTCCTTCTCCTGGCTTGGCCCCTTGGGCCATTTTTATCTGGAGTTCTTCGGCATTGGTAAGGTAATTACTGGTTACCCCAAAACGACCGGAAGCTACCTGTTTGATAGCGGATCTTTCCCAATCTCCATTAGGCTTTCTCTCAAACCGTATTTCATCCTCGCCCCCTTCTCCACTGTTGCTTTTTGCACCGATCCTGTTCATGGCTATCGCCAAGGTAGTATGGGCTTCATGGGAGATGGATCCAAAGGACATCGCACCTGTTGCAAAACGCTTGAGAATAGACTCTACCGGTTCCACTTCTTCGAGGGGTATGGATATCCTCTTCTTGAATTCAAACAGACCTCGAAGCGTAAGGGCATCCCTGCTCTGATCATTGATCTTTTGCGCAAACTTCTTATATAATTGATAGTCGTTGAGCCTGGTTGATTTCTGGAGCAGGTGGATGGTTTCAGGGTTAAAAAGGTGTTTTTCCCCCCTTCTCTTCCATTGGTAAACCCCTCCTGTCTCCAGGATAGGACTATCGGTATGATAAGCGGCCCTATGACGGATCAAAACCTCCTCTGCCAGTTCATCAAATGAAATCCCTGAAATCCTACTGATGGTGCCTTTAAAACATCGGTCAATCACCTCAGGGCCCAATCCTATGGCTTCAAAAATCTGTGCCCCCTGGTAAGACTGTAGGGTACTGATGCCCATTTTGGAAAGCACTTTGAGCAATCCCTTGCCGATGGCGTTTTGGTAATTCTGGAAAAGCTGTTTTTGGTTGATTTCTTTTCCAAAAGCCCCTTCTTCATTCAGATGCAATAAGGACTCCAATGCGAGGTATGGATTGATCGCAGAAGCCCCGTAGCCGATTACTGTGGCAAAATGGTGAACCTCCCGGATATCTCCAGCTTCAACTACCAGACCTGCCCTGGTACGGATTTTCTTCTTGACCAAATGGTGATGAACTGCTCCTATGGCCAAAAGTGAAGGAATCGGCGCCTTGCTTTCATCGCTGTTACGGTCAGATATGATAATGATATTCTTTCCGGCATAAATTGCCCCCTCTGCATCCCTGCATAATTGGTTTAAAGCCTCCAATAAACTACCGGATTTGTGGTTAGCCTCAAAATGTGCAAATAAGGTAACGGTCCGGTATCCTTGATCCTCCAAGTGCTTGATTTTTTCCAAATCCTCATTCAGCAGCACAGGCTGTGAAATATGGATCTGTCGGGTATGTCTGGGGCTCTCCGCCAAAATATTATGGCTTTCTCCTATTCTGGTAAACAAGGACATCACCAATCTCTCCCTGATGGGGTCAATCGGCGGATTACTTACCTGAGCGAACAGCTGCTTAAAATAATTGGAGATATGTTGGCTTTGCTTGGAAAGAACAGCCAAAGGAGTGTCTGCTCCCATGGAGCCTACCGCTTCATAGCCACTTTCACCCATAGGCGCCAGGATCACCTTGATTTCCTCTGAGGTGTATCCAAAAATGGTCTGCCTTTTTTTGATCTCTTCGGTAGAATAAGGGTATTCCAGTTTTTCAGGATCAGGCATCAACCGCAGCTTCAACCTTTCTTCCCTTACCCACTTATCATAAGGTTTATTGTCACAAACTTCCGATTTAATCTCATCATCAAAGGAAATCTTACCTTTTTCAAGATCCGCCAATAACATCCTTCCAGGACTTATCCGACCTTTTTCCAATATGGTAGCTTCCCGGATGGGCAAAGCTCCAGCTTCTGAAGAAAGAATTAGACGGTCATCATTGGTGATAAAGTAACGCAAAGGACGAAGGCCATTCCTGTCCAAAGTGGCACCAATAGATTTGCCATCAGTAAATATCAGTGCTGCAGGTCCATCCCATGGTTCCATCAGAGCCGCATGGAATTTATAAAAGGCTTTGCGGTCTTTGTCCATCATGTGGTTATCCTGCCATGCTTCAGGTACCAACATCATCATGACATGAGGCAAAGTCCTTCCGCTCAATGTCAAAAGCTCCACCAAGGCATCCAAATTAGCAGAGTCTGAATTGTGCTTATTGGTTACGGGCATAACCATAGCCAGCTCCTGATCGGTAAAGTGTATAGACCGCATCAGGGTCTGCTTGGATTTCATCTTGTTCAGGTTGCCTCTGATGGTATTGATTTCACCATTGTGTGCCAAATATCGGAATGGCTGTGCAAGCCTCCAGTTTGGGAATGTGTTGGTCGAAAACCTGGAATGCACAATGGCTAGTCCAGAGGTAATCCTGTTGTTTTGGAGATCTTTGTAAAAAGGAAGTACCTGATCAGTCCTTAACTGTCCTTTATATATAAGTGTAAATGCAGAGAAACTGGCAAAATAAAACGCCGAATTGACACCGGGTATGGTACTGTTGATGGTTTTTGATGCGTAATTGCGCAAAACATAAAGCTTCCTTTCCAGATCGATACCGGTAAGTCCATCCATATGGCTGACAAAAACCATTTCAATATTGGGCATTACTTCCAGCGCACCTGAACCGGGAACTGTCTCATCCACTGGCACATTCCTATAGCCCAATAGCCTGAAGCCAAGCTTTTCAATGATATCATTAAGCTGGGCTTTAGATTTCTTATAGAGTTGTTTGTTTCTTGGGAAGAAGGTCATGCCTACTCCATAGCTTCCCTCCTCAGGCAATTCAAATCCTGCCCGGTGGGTGACTTCTTTAAGGAATAAATGGGGAATTTGAATGAGTATACCTGCCCCGTCCCCAGTCTTGGGATCAGCGCCACGTCCACCCCTATGCTCCATGTTGCTGAGCATGTTCAAAGCATCGCTGATGGTCTCATGACTCTTTACCCCTTTGACATTTACTACCGCTCCAATCCCACAAGAATCGTGTTCAAAAGCATCACGATAAAGTCCTTGATTCATTATAAGTATGTTTAATAGGTTTATCAATTTTGGTTGCAAAAATTACAAAAAAATTTCCTTTTTTTAAAATTGAAGCAACAAACAAGGCGTTTAAGTGAATAGTTTACATAGAAAACGATCCTTATTTGATTTTTAGAAAAATAAAGTATTGATTTAAATTTTGGGAAGATTTTCAGAAATCCGCGCAAAAAGTAAAAAACGTTGTTGTTTTTTTTACCTCATTTATAAAAAAGCATGCAGGATTTTGGTTTTTAGGTTTGTGAAAAAAAATTTCAGCTTTGTCGAATTTTTTTAAATGGTTGACAAATTTTTTTCGAAAAAATCAAGATGGTCTTGAAAATAGAAAAAAACCTTCATTTTGCATTTAAAGGTTTTTTCAAAACATTATTTTGTTGGGATTCTACCTAATCCTCGTTGTGACCAGGGGTTTCATCTTTATCAGAAAGGATATGGACCTTAACTTTTTTGATCCGTCGGGTATCAACCGCCAGAATGGTAAATTCAAAGTCCTGATACCTAATTTTCGATCCGTTCTTGGGTAAATTTGAGTTGATTTCCAAAAGTAATCCTCCCAAAGATTCACTTTCTCCCTTTACTTCATCAAAAATCTGTGGATCAACATCCAGCCTCTTACAAAAATCATTCAGAGAAACTTTGCCTTCAAAAACAAAAGTCCGGGAATCTATTTCTTTGAAAAAGTAATCATCTGCATCGTCAAATTCATCATTGATCTCCCCTATGATTTCTTCAATGAGGTCTTCAAGGGTTACCAGACCCGAAGTCCCTCCGTACTCATCCACCACAATGGCCATGTGCACACGCCTTTTCTGAAAATCCTTTAGCAAAGTATCTATCTTTTTATATTCCGGTACGAAAAACCCTTTTCTGATCAGGTTCTGCCATTCAAAGTTCTCATCCTGATCGATAAATGGCAGGAGGTCTTTGATATATAAAATCCCTTCAATGTGGTCAATGGTCTCTTTGTAAACAGGAATTCTCGAATATCCACTTTTATTGATTTTGTCCATCAACTCGTGAAAGTCCGTTTCGTACTCCACAGCAGTAATGTCCATCCTGGACTGCATCACCTGCCTGACTGTGAGCGTTCCAAAATTCACGATCCCCTTTAAAATATCCTTTTCTTCTTCTGTGGTATCTTCCGTGGTAATTTCCAAAGCCTGATGAAGTTCGTCCACAGAAAGGGAATAACCTTTTTTTTCAATCCGCTTTTCAATGACATTGCTTATTGACATCAAAAAAAAGGAAAGCGGTTTTAAAAGTGCAGAAAAGAAATAAATCAAAGGAGCCATCAAAAGGGAAAACTCCACTTTTGCCTTTGTTGCATACACCTTGGGAACAATTTCGCCAAAAAAGACGATGGCAAAGGTCACGCCTATGGTCTGAACAAGAATGATCAAAATTCCGGTAGCATCAGATCCAAAAATGCTCCAGGTAAAAAAGGTGGTCAAAGTGACTATGGCTATATTGATGAGGTTATTGAGTATCAGAACAGTACTCAAAAGATTCTTGGGAGATTCTACCAATTGAATCGCTTTTGCTGCCCGCTTGTCACCTCGGTCATCCATTTGAGAGAGGTCTTCAGCGTTTAAAGAAAAAAAGGCAACTTCAGAACCTGAGACTAATCCGGAGGCAAGTAACAGGAAAACAAAAATCAATAAATTTACCAATATATAGCCAGCCGAAACCTGATTGATTTCAGCCAGCATCATAAGACTCGGGTATGGATCGTCCATCAATTTCTAGAGATGATGATTGCAAAATTAATCAATTCCTGAGTACAATATCAAAATTTATCATCAGAAGGGTAAATCATCCTCCTCTCCGGGACTGTCCATCACAGGGACTTGTGTTGGTTTTGGGGTATTGCTATTGTAAGCTGAATTCCCTTGCGAAGGAGTACTGCCGCCCTCAGGTCTTCCGCCCAACATGGTAAAATTATTTACCCTGATTTTTACCCTTTTCCTATTGTTTCCTTGATCGTCTTGCCAGGTATCCGACTTGATCTTTCCTTCTACATAAATTTGCATGCCTTTTTTGAGGTATTGTTCGGCAATTCTCGCCTGCCCATCCCATAGCTCCAAGTCGTGCCATTCGGTATTTTCTACCCTATTGCCATTCTTGTCTTTGTAAGCCTCGGTAGTAGCCAATCTCAAATTAGCGACCACTTTATCGCCTTCCAAATGCTTTACCTCAGGGTCTGCACCCAAATTACCCACTAAGATTACCTTGTTTATTCCGGCCATAATTTGTAATGTTTAAATGTTTGACAAAAAGTTTACGATTAAATTTAAGGATTATTTTTCTTCGTTCAAATATTTCAAAATCAACCGGGGTTTGGCCAATGCTTCTAATTTCTCCGCATCCACCAATTGATATCCCCTGTTTGATGCCCAAATCTCCAATTGAGGCCTGGCCGATTCCTTTACTTCGAACTTTACAAAGTTGGCAAAAATTCTCTGATGTGTCAGTATATGTTTGTAGACATGCTCATCTTTCACGACATCAATTGTCTCAATATAATTCAAGGCTTCAAAAAAATGATGATTCTCCCTTTCAAATTCATTGCTCTGTTTGAACTCCTGCAGGGGAAAATCAAAAAGTCCCTGCCAAATATCCCCTTCTCCCCGCTGCCTCACCACCGTCATATGTCCACATAAGATATGGGCATATTGAAAGTAACGCTCTTTTACTTTCAGTTTCTTGCTTTTAACCGGTAACAAATCCACCATACCTCTATTCAAGGCATAACAGGATTGCTTTAAGGGGCAGGAGCTACAATCAGGATTTTTGGGAACACATTGCAGGGCTCCAAATTCCATGATGGCCTGATTGTACTCACCGGGATTTTGTCTTGGGATAATTTTGTTGGCAAATTCCTCAAATTTTCTCTTGCCTCTTCCGCTGGCAATATCCTCTGCGATTCCAAAAACCCTACTGAGTACCCTGAAAACATTGCCGTCAACAACAGCTACTGCTTCCCCAAATGCAAAGGAAGCGATGGCGGCAGCTGTATAATTGCCCACCCCTTTCAACTTGATCAGCTCCTCGAAATTTCCCGGAAATTTTCCTCCATATTTATAATGTATATCTTTTGCACAGGCATGAAGGTTTCTTGCCCTGCTGTAATAACCCAAGCCTTGCCATAAACGCATGACCTCATCTTCCGGCGCCAAGGCCAAATCCTGTATGCTTGGATAATTTTCTACATATTTTTCAAAATAAGGCATTCCCTGAGCTACCCTAGTCTGCTGCAGAATGATTTCTGAAAGCCAAATGATATATGGATTTTGGGTGTTCCTCCAAGGCAAATCCCTTTTGTGGAGGCTGTACCACTCTAATATTATATTGGAAAATACTTCAGGACTCAAAATCTACGTTAATTGTTAGGTTAAGACAATGTTAAACATTTCAATCTAATTTTGGGCATTTTGTTTTTATATTGAAATGCTTCGTATAAATTTGCAGTCCCAAAAATAGTTGGTTAATAGGTCGTTAAGCTTATTCGATAATAATTTAAATTCATCAAACAGTGACTAAAGCAGAAGTAATCACCAAGATTTCGGAAAAAACTGGAATCCAGAAAGACGATGTAACTCAAACCATTGAGGCATTCTTCAAAGTGGTAAAAGATTCCATGGCGGATGGAGAGAATATTTATGTCAGAGGTTTTGGCAGCTTCATCAACAAAAAGAGAGCTAAGAAAATCGCTAGAAACATCTCCAAAAACACTGCTATCGTGATTGACGAGCACTATGTGCCGGCTTTCAAACCATCCAAAGTGTTTATTGAGAAAATCAAAAACAGCAAAAAAATTAAAGAAATGGCTCCTCAGGATTAATCCTGAGTGCCTTTTTTTGGTATGAAAAAATCCCAGATCATCATTCTTGTACTTGCTGTGGCCGTCATCGCGGTCCTTTATTCCCTCCCAAGGGTGGTAGTGGACAATGAAGAAGGCACTTCAGGAATGACGGAAGAACCCGGCACAAAAGCTCCGGCGGTAGAAGAAATGCATGATGCTCCTATTTCAGCTGAAGCAAGGGAGGCGCTATCCTCTATTACATCAAAGTTGAAAAATGAGGTAGATAGGGAAAAATTCGTAGCTTTGGCAGATAGCTTGGCGGCACTTTATACACAGGCGGGAAGATTTGACTCTGCTGCCTATTTTATGGAGCAGGCCGCTCTAAAGGTTGAAACCATTGAAAGATGGGAAAAAGCAGGTATTGCCTATTATGAGGCTTTTACCTTTGCCATGAGCGATCAAAAAGTAGCCTATCTGGCCGACAAAACCAGAAGCTACCTGAACAAAGTTTTGGAGAAAGATCCAAAACGTTTGGATTTGAAAACCAAAGTGGCCATGACCTATGTGTCTTCGTCCAATCCCATGCAGGGAATTATCATGCTTAGGGAAATTCTGGAAAAGGATCCTACCAATGAAGACGCATTGTTCAACATGGGCGTATTGTCCATGCAGTCCGGTCAGTATAAAAGAGCGGCGGAACGGTTCGAAGAGTTGGTTCGCTACTACCCGGAAAACCTTCAGGGGCAATTCTATTTGGGGGTAAGTTACTTCGAATCCAAACAAAACAACAAAGCAAAAAAGCAATTTCAGCAAGTTCAAAGCATGACTTCAGACCCTATGGTCTTGGCCAGTGTGGAGAGCTACCTGGAAAGGCTGTAAATAATTGTTCCACTTTAAATCTTTAAAACTATGCCTTGCGGTAAGAAAAGAAAAAGACATAAGATCGCTACGCACAAGCGTAAGAAAAGACTTAGAAAAAACAGACATAAGAAGAAGTAATACACTTCTTCTTTTTGAGTTTTTACACCACACGTTCATTTACATTATAAAACCAGACACGATTGAGCACAGAATTGGTTATTGATTCTGCTCAAACGGGTAGCCGGATTGCCTTATTAAGAGACAAAAACCTGGTAGAACTCCATTCTGAAGGCGGAGAAAACCAGTTCAAAGTCGGGGATATTTATCTGGGTACGGTCAAGAAGATAGTCAACGGCCTCAATGCGGCCTTTATCGATGTAGGCTATGAGAAAGATGCCTTCCTGCATTATCAGGACCTTGGGCCTCAGATCAACAGCCTCAACAAGTTTATCAAACTGATCCGTAACAATAATTATCAAGGCTTCAATCTCAAGGGCTTTGAAAAGGAAGATGACATTGAAAAACTTGGAAAGATTTCCAATGTCCTAGCTAAAAACAGTCAGGTCTTGGTGCAGGTGGTCAAAGAACCCATCTCCACCAAGGGCCCCCGGTTATCCTGTGAGCTCTCCTTAGCCGGTCGCTACTTGGTCTTGGTGCCTTTTGCTGACTCTGTCAGCGTATCTAAAAAGATACGGAGCGCGGAAGAAAGAAAAAGGCTCGTTCGCTTAATTACCTCTATCAAGCCTGCCAATTTTGGAGTCATCATCAGAACAGTAGCTGAAGGACAGTCCGTCACAGAACTGGACAAAGACCTGCGCAACCTGATGACCTCCTGGGAAGATGGCATGAAGAAACTGAACAAAGCCAAGGGTCGCGACAAAATAATAGGAGAAATGAGTATGGCATCCTCGATCATCAGGGACCTACTCAATGAATCATTCGACGCAATCACCGTAGAGGACGAATTGATTTATGATCAAATCAGGTCTTACATCAGATCTATTGCCCCTGAAAAGGAAAAAATTGTTAAGCTTTACAACGGAAAAGCGAAGCTCTTTGAAAGTTTTGGAATCGAAAAGCAAATCAAAAGCTTGTTTGGACAGACAATAAGTCTTCCCCAAGGCGGTTATCTTATTATTGAGCATACCGAAGCCCTTCACGTCATTGACGTCAACAGTGGGAATAAGTCCAATCAGGAAAGTGACCAGGAAAACACTGCATTGAAAACCAACCTGGTTGCAGTAAAAGAAATTGCCAGACAATTACGCCTCCGCGACATGGGAGGCATCATCGTCATTGACTTCATCGACATGAAAAAGGCCGAAAACAAAAAGGTCATCTATGATGCGATGCGAGATGCGATGAAAGATGACCGGTCCAAACATACCGTCCTGCCGTTGACCAAATTCGGTCTGATGCAGATAACGAGGCAGCGCGTGAGACCTGAGGTCAACATTGTCACCAAAGAAACCTGTCCATCCTGTGGTGGTACGGGTAAAATCCAGGCTTCTATCTTAGTGGCCGACCAATTAGAGAAAGATCTCGACCATATTGCTACGATCCAAAACGTTTCAAAAATCCACATCGGATTACACCCTTATCTCTATGCCTACTTCACTCATGGCATCATTTCAAAACGGGTAAGGTGGTTTTTCAAATACTTTAAGTGGGTAAGACTGATCAAAGATTCCTCCCTCCCGGTGACGGAGTACAAATTCCTGGACGAAACAGGAGAAGAAATAGAACTTCAAGTAAAAAGCGAGACCGAATAGGTCCCGCTTTTTTTGTTTTGGGGCAAAGGATTTTAAGAAAATAGCATTATTTTTCCCATACTCCTTGTTCCATTTACCTTCAACAAAATCCTTATTTAGGCAGGAACGTGAATAATCCATCCAGAACTACATTCAGGCCTAACAACTTGGATATTAAAGGTATATTTGCAGCATTCACTGAAGATATCCTCTTTGAATCATCCAAAATGTTGAAATCACCATCAGATTGGGGGGAAAGGAAGCTTTTGTTGATAAAAAAACCTAACTTGTCTATCTACCCAATCCCTCAAATCAAGTAATGATCAAGCCCGATAACATAGAAACTTACATTCAATCCTTCCCTGAAATTGCCCAGAAGAAACTGAAGGAAATCCGGGGAATATTGAAATCCGTTGCGCCCAATGCTACGGAAGAACTCAAATGGGGAAAACCGGTTTTGATTGAAAAAAGGATCCTTTTTTCCTATTCTGCCTACAAACATTTCATCAGCTTTATGCCCACTGGCCCAACTTTAGCACATTTCAAGGAAGAATTAAAGAATTTCAAAACCGGTAAAGACACCATTCAGTTCCCCTATGACCAAGCCTTACCCTTAGACCTGATCAAAAAAATTGCCCAGCACAGGTACAGAGACGTTATGGAAAATGATGCCAAGTGGATGTATTGAGGAAACCCTAATAAGATAAGCCCTTTTTATCAAGTTTTTTGCTAAAGGATATAAATTCGGAATAATGGCTTCTATTGATATTGTAAAAGTTGACATCAAAGACCTTAATACTTTGCAAACTATTGCAAAGCAGACATTTATTGATGCCTTCGAAAAAGCCAATTCACCGGAGCACTTCCAAAAATATTTGGATCAAGCTTTTTCCTTGGAAAAATTAACGACAGAGTTACTTGAACCTAGGAGTGAATTTTATTTTGCCAAAAAAGGAGAACATGTTTTGGCTTACCTTAAACTCAATTTTGGGTCAGCCAAAAATGAGTTACAAGATGGGGATGCGGTAGAAATAGAAAGAATTTATGTGTCCCAAGCTTTTCAAGGTCAAAAAATAGGTGAATTACTTTTACAAAAATCTATTCAAATCGCAAAGGAAAGAATGGCTGCTTATCTTTGGCTGGGGGTTTGGAGTGAAAACCCTAATGCCATCCGTTTTTACAAAAAACATGGATTTGTGCCTTTCGGTGAACATGTTTTCCAATTGGGGGATGATGCCCAAACTGACATACTTATGAAGTTGGAATTGAAGGATTGATGTTTAATTTAAGCCATGAGCCAAAACAAAATGCTTATAACCGAGGAAAAGGAGGGTTTGCTGGAAATCCTTGAAAGCCGCTTTCTGAAAAACATGCACCGCCATCCCAATTTGGTCTGGGAAAATATTGCAGAAAAATTAAAACTTGATCCATCAAAGTTACTTGCGCTCCATATGATGGAGGCAACGGGTGGAGAACCCGATGTGGTAAGCTTCAATGAAGAAACCAAGGAATACCTTTTTATCGACTGCTCAGCAGAAACTCCCACCGGGCGGAGAGGCATTTGTTATGATCAGGAAGCCCTGAATGCCAGAAAAGCCAATAAACCACATCACAGTGCAAAAGGAATGGCTGAATCCATGGGGGTAAAACTTTTGACGGAAGCGCAGTATTTTAGCTTGCAGACATTAGGCGACTTCGATACCAAGACCTCTTCCTGGCTGGATACTCCTATAGACATCAGGAAAAAAGGAGGCGCTATCTTTGGGGACAAGCGCTATGGGAGAACTTTTATCTATCACAATGGTGCGGACTCGTATTATGCCGTAAGAGGTTTTCGGAGTTGTTTATGGGTTTGATTTTGACTGCATCAGAAATATTGCCTCCTTTTCCATCATTTTAAGTCTGTTTAAGTATTGTTACGTCTGATTTCTTGCATCTTATAGTAGAAAGGCTTAAGCGTTTAAGACCTACTTTAATGAAAATTGAAAAACCGAACAAATCAATTCTCAAAACAAAGTTAGGCAGTAAGTACGACACTGGTTGTTGGGCCTCCTAAATGCCAAAAGGTCGTCTCCACTTAATTACAAACTGATCAAGCAGGCTGGGTCTTCCAGCGTTCATGCATCCAGACCCACTGGGTAGGGTCGGCTTCAATAAGTTTTTCAGTAGCCTTGGAAAGCGCCTGGGTGTTTATCCATAAATCCTCTTCTTCATTTCCTGAAACATGAATTTTTACCTCAGGATAAATCCTTAACTGTTGGACATGATTTTCATCCAAGTGAATGCCTATTGGAATTACTTTTGCACCGGTTCGTAAGGCAAATAAGGCCGCTCCAATAGGAGTAGAAGCGGGCATCCCCATAAAATCTACAAAAACACTTTTTACCTTGGTATCCTGATCAATCAACATGGCCACTAATCCCCCGGATTTAAGGTTTCTAACCACCTTCAGGGTATCCTTTCCTCTTTCAATTGCCTCTGCCCCCCTTCTACGCCGGTTTTCCATCATCAATTGGTTCAACCTGGGATCCTTCTGTTGTGTACCAATGATCTGAGGCTTATAATCCATCAAAGCCAGGTAAGTTCCGACCAATTCAAATGCACCAACATGAGCCGTCAGGATGATCACACCTTGCTTAGACTTCATCGCCTCATCCAGGTGTTCCTCTCCAGAAACCTGTACCACTTTTTTGAAATCTTCTAACTCAAACATGTTGACTGAGCGAAAAATATCCGCTGCATTTTTCCCGATCATCACGAAAACCCGCTTGGCCATCTTTTGGATCTCTTCTTCAGAAAACCTGTCTCCATAGACCAGTTGAAGATGTTTGCGTGTCTTTTTCCTGGCATCTCCAACCAGATAGTAAGCCAAACCTCCCAAAAAACCACAATGGCGAAGCATCAACCTCCTTGGAGTGATACTGGACAAAAAAAGTAATGTCTTCACCAAACGGTAAAGCATATCATATTTGATCCGCTTAAATAGGGGCCTTTTTTTAGACTTCATGCTTAAAAATTTGAACAAAAGTAAACGGTTTTTTTGGCTTTCAGGCAATGAGAACTTAATTACACGCATATTCTTTTGTAAAAAATAAAATAAAAACTAGCTTTTGGATCTAATGACTGCTTCACAATGGAAAAAAGGAATGCCTGAAAAATCTATCCCCCAAAAGAGGGTGGACATTTGGCGAGGTCCTTTGTCACTAAGCGAAAAGCAAAGAATGGAGTTTTTGGAAACTCTTTCCCGGGAAGAGAAAGAAAAAGCTTTCCGCTTCCATTTTGAAAAGGACAGCACAGCTTTTATCGCTGCAAGAGGCATGTTGCGTCACTTACTTTCCCATTACCTGGGTGAAAAACCCGAATCTTTACAATTCGGATATAATTCATTTGGGAAACCTTTTTTGATGAGTCCTTCCCATGGTGAACCACTCCATTTTAACCTCTCCCATGCGGGAAATCTTGGTCTTTTTGCTTTTTCATCTGAGCAGGAATTAGGCATAGATGTAGAACTGATCCGGGAAGATTTTTCTATTGACTCAATAGTGGAACACTACTTTTGCCCTCCTGAAATTAAAGCCATTCAAAATTCTGATCCATCCGCTGCATTCAGTCTATTTTTCAAGTTTTGGACTAGAAAAGAAGCTATCAATAAAGCCATGGGCAAAGGATTATCCTTCCCTTTGGAAAAATGCAATGTTTCCCATATTCAAGGTTTTGATTTTTCCCCGGTTTCCCTTCCAGATGCTGAAGAAAAGGATCCTGTCTGGTACGTCAGGGATCTTTCCCCTGAAGGAAACTATGCTGCTGCTCTGTCGCTACAATATCCAGAGATAGAAATTTCATTTTGGGATTTCCCCTTATGAATATAAAAAAAGGATCAGCTCCAAACTGATCCGATTCTCTTACAAACTCCAGGTATTTCCTATTTCCGAAAGGGGAACACATCCTCTATATTCTCCCGGCACAGGATCATAATTGAGGTGTTTCATGCCTATTTCTTCGGATGAGAAATATCCCCATAAAGCCATTGATTTCAAACTGCGGTAAAACCCAACGGGTTTTTGCTCTCCAACAGCTGTTCCCCAAACTTTGGGATTGAACTTGGGAGACTCAGCTTCTTTACTTTTAAAAACAGCCTTTCTATCTTCCATATTTAAATCCGCAAAGACCTTGCCGTGGCGCTGTTTACATTCCTCGTTGAATTTTTTTATTTCATTCACCACATTCTCCTGAGCCTTGGCATCATAAGTTTTGGCAAATACCAAATCCAAAAAAATATCCGTTTTCACATCCAAAGCCCCCGGAGTATCAGTTCTTGGCAGTAAAGTATCTACAAAGGCAGAAACAAATCTTGCCTGGTCCTCACTTAGAAACACCGGTGTCCATTCCAATCTGCTTTGCTTTTTACAGGATTGGAGCAGTGAAAATAATGAGGGAGCGGCAACCGCAGAACCTGCCAAAAGGGCTGTCTTTCTTAATGCATTTCTCCTGTTCATCTTGTCATAGGTTAAGTTTTTTCAATTCGGAAACGGCATGGTTGGCAGCCCTTGCGGTCAGCGCCATATAGGTCAAGGAAGGATTGACACAGGAAGAGGAGGTCATACATGCACCATCCGTAACAAATACATTTTTACAGGCATGCACCTGATTGGTACCGTTCAAAACCGAAGTTTTGGGATCCCTGCCCATCCTGGCAGTACCCATCTCATGGATACCAAATCCGGGCTCATGTTGGTTATCAAAGTCCACAATATCCTTCAGTCCTGCTCTCTCTAGCATTTCTTTGGCATCTTGACGTATCTGTTTGTTGAGGGCTTTTTCATTTTCCTTCCATTCACAGTCTATAGAAAGTGTTGGTTGCCCCCATTTGTCCAAAACATCTTTGTTGAGGTACACTTTGTTTTCATGATAAGGAAGGCACTCAGCAAAGCCTGTAATGAAAAATTCCCATGGTCCTGGCTTCATCAGGCTGTCTTTGAAATCTCCTCCAAAATCCTCGAGATTGGCACCGGCACCCCATCCACTTCTTCCTCCTCCACCCTGGAAACCAAAACCACGGACAAATTTATCTGACTTAGTTTTTTCGTCCAGGTTTACATAGCGGGGAATATAAATGCCATTGGGTCTTCTTCCCTTATAGTATTGGTCTTCAAAACCCTCCACCACACCCATGGCTCCAATTCTGTAAGTATGGTCCATCAGGTTATGCCCCAGTTCACCGCTATCATTACCAAGTCCATTGGGGAAGCGGTTGGAGGTAGAATTCAGCAAGATCTGGGTTGAACTCAATGCGGAAGCATTGCAAAATATGATCCTGGCATAATATTCCATCACTTCATTGGTTTCGGCATCAATGATCCTTACTCCACTTGCTTTGCCTTTTTCTTCGTCATAAATAATGGATTGAACAATAGAAAATGGCCTGATGGTGAGATTCCCTGTGGCATTGGCAGCGGGCAAAGTGACGGCATTGCTGCTAAAATATGCGCCATATGGGCAGCCCCTGTCACAGCGGTTGCGGTACTGACATTTTCCCCTTCCATTTAAGGGAACCGTCAAATGAGCCACCCTTCCGATGATCAAATGCCTACCGGGATAATCTTTTTCTATCCTGCTTTTGATGTGTTTCTCCACACAATTCAACTCCATGGGGGGCAAAAAATGACTGTCCGGCAAATGTGGAAGTCCAAGCGGATCACCACTGATTCCTGCAAATTTTTCTACATAAGTATACCAAGGTTCAATGTCTCTGTACCGGATTGGCCAGTCCACCCCATGTCCATCTTTGGCATTGGCTTCAAAATCCAAATCTGACCATCGGTAGCATTGCTTGCCCCACAGAATGGACCTGCCTCCCATCTGATGGGCACGGACCCACATGAAAGGTTTGACTTCGGTGTAAGGGTTTTCCAGGTCATTGGCATGGAAATGCTCGTTGGTTTCACCAATAAATCCTGATCTGCCCCCTTTATAATGCTTCTTCTGGAGTTCAGGAGTAAGGCCTCCTCTCAGCTCCATATCCCAGGGATCCAGGTTCATGGTTGGGTAATCTTTGACATGCTCCACCATTCTTCCTCTTTCCAGGACCAAGGTTTTTAAACCTTTTTCACAAAGCTCCTTAGCCGCCCAGCCACCGCTGATGCCTGAACCTATGACGATCGCATCATAAGTCATATTTTGTTTTGCATCAATATTAAAATTGGCCATATTGTTTTATGTTTAAGGGATTTAATATAGGAAGATAGCGATTAAAAATCATGGGACAGAATCCAAAAAATACGGAAAATTTTCCCCGGCGGAAATTTTTGATTCAATCGGCAGGACTCATGGCAGCAGTAGGGCTCACGGGTTTACCCTTATCTGCTTTTGCGGGTAAAGGAAGTAATAAAATGACTATCAGAGAGATCATTGAGATACTCATCAGAGATATCTCTGGGGCTCCTTTTGAAAGGACCGTGGACCAGTTAAGATCCGGCAGCATGGATAAGGTAGCCACCGGAATTGTCACCACCATGTTTCCTACCTTAGAAGTCGTTGAGAAGACCGCAAAAATCGGTGCCAACCTCATTGTAGCCCATGAGACCCTCTACTACAATCATCAGGATGAGACGGATTGGCTCGAAGAAGATGAAGTATTTCAATACAAAAAAGCACTTATAGAGAAGCATCAAATCGCCATTTGGCGCTTTCATGATTATTGGCACAGGAGAAAGCCTGACGGGATAGCAGAAGGTAATCTCAAGAAATTGGGTTGGGAAAAATTCTACAACCCTGAATCACCGAGACTTTTGATTTTACCCCAACCTCAGCCTTTAAGGGAGATTCTCTCCCATATCAAAGAACGATTTGAGATTCCACAACTTCGTCTGGTAGGAGATTTGGACCAATCTTGTCAAAGTATTTATCTTGCCTTTGGAGCGATTGACAGCAGGATGATCATCGCTGCTATGCAGGAATATCAACCAGACCTTATCCTAAGTGGGGAGACCAGGGAATGGGAAACAGTAGAAAGGGTAAGGGACGGCAGGTTGATGGGAAAAAATACGGCCTTGATGATTTTGGGACATGAACTCAGTGAAGCCCCGGGAATGGAGTTCGCCGCTGAATGGATCCAAGAAAAAATACCCGGAATTCCTGTAAATTATATTGCCTCCGGAAATCCATTTCAGTTTTTTTGAAAGATTTCATGTTAATTCCGTCACCTTACTGATGGAATTTAGCTAAATACCATCATTTTAGTCCCTTTAAAGTATTTGAAACCATTTTTTGACTTTTTGCATTTTAATAGGACTAGCTAAAATTGAAATAAACTTTATGGAAAAGCCTGATTTTAATATCGAAGAAGTCAATAAAATCATCCGCGGCCGTAGGTCCATGTTTGTGGCCCAATTCAAAGAAAACGACCCGGTGGATGACGCTATCATCGAAGAAATATTGGAAAATGCCAATTGGGCACCTACGCACAAACTCACTGAACCTTGGCGTTTTACCGTATTCACAGGGGAAGGATTGAAAAAACTGGGAGATTTCCAAGCTGAACTGTATAAAGAAAGGGCCACTAAAAGCGGCAACTTTATGGAGGCCACATACCAAAAACTAAAAGAAAATCCGCTTAAAGCATCCCATGTGATCGTCCTCAAAATGAAAAGGGACCTAAAGGCAAACCTTCCTGTCATGGAAGAAATTGCTGCTGTAGCCATGGCCGTTCAGAATATGTACCTGACAGCTGCTGCCCATGGATTGGCCTGTTATTGGGGAACCGGTGGCATGACCTACTGGCCTGAGGCCAAAGAATGGTTGGGGTTGGATGAAGAAGACATGATGATGGGTTATTTTTACGTGGCCAAACCAGCTACAGACAGGTGGCCTGCCGGTAAAAGAAAACCTGTATCAGAAAAAACAGAGTGGGTGAGGGAATAATGCCTGCTTGGAAATAAAAAAAGGGACTATGACACAAACTGTGTAAGTTGGTTTCACTACTTACGAAGTTAAAGTTAAACCTCGAAATTCTCTGTGTGATTTAGAAGAAATCGCACAGGGAATTTGAGGAACCCGCGGTAGGCGCCCCCCGGTCTGTGTGTGGACAATTTCTTACCTTTATAACACACAGATTACAAAAATGAAAAAAGAAGATCTCCTAAATGATGACTTCCTCAAGCAGTTCAGGACTGCCGGGGAGCTTAATTCCTTCCTTCAACAGCTTCAGAAAAGAGCCGTTGAGAAAATGCTTGAAGGCGAGCTGGATGCCCATCTTGGCTATGAAAAGCATCAGAATTCCGATAATCCCAATTCAAGGAACGGCTATTCCACCAAAACAATAAAAAACACATTTGGGGAAGCTGAAATCAGAGTCCCAAGAGACAGGGACGGCAGCTTTGAGCCTGCCCTTGTGCCCAAACGCAGAAGCATGGCGGAGGGCGTTGAAAACGTGATCATTTCCATGTATGCCAAGGGAATGTCAAACCAGGACATCGAAGAACAGATCCGGGAGCTTTATGACATCAATGTTTCCTCCTCCACCATCTCAAGGGTTACCGGTGCCGTAGCGGAGGATATTGTTGCATGGAGAAACAGGCCGCTTGACCCTGTATACCTGATCGTTTGGATGGATGGTATATCCTTCAAAGTCAGGGAGAACTCCAAAGTGGTCAACAAGACCGTTTATATTGCCGTTGGCCTCAGAACTAACGGCCTTAAAGAGATCCTAGGCCTTTGGCTTGGCAAGAATGAATCTTCGGCTTTCTGGATGGGGGTACTCACCGACCTGAAAGCCAGAGGGGTTGAAGATATTCTCATAACGGCAACTGACAACCTGAACGGGTTTACTGATACGATAAAAGCTTCATTCCCCCAATCAGTCACTCAGATATGTGTCGTCCACCAGATCAGAAACGCATGTAGATATGTCGCATGGAAAGACCGCAGGGCGTTTACAAGGGATATGAAGGAAATTTATACCGCCCCTACAAAAGATGCTGCTTGGGCTGCCCTGAACGATTTTGCCAAAAAATGGGAATCCAAATACGCTTATGCCATCAAAAGCTGGAGGGACAACTGGGATGAACTCACCGTTTTCTTCGATTACCCGGCTGAAATCCGTAAAATCATCTATACCACCAACCTGATTGAAAATCTCAATGGAAAGATCAGAAAATACACCAAAAACAAGCTCTCTTTCCCGACAGATGATGCCGTAATGAAGTCTGTTTTCCTGGCTGCAAGAGAAGCATCGAAAAAATGGACTATGCCTATCAGAGACTGGGGAGCTATTCTTAACAGTTTCCTGCTTATATTTGGTGATAGGGTCAGGCTTCTTGATACCTGACAATAAAACCATAATTTGAAGTTTACACACTTATCGGGATAGTGTCTAAAAAAATGGCAGCTGATTGGTCAGCTGCCATTTTTTTTATTTGATGTTTTTCCCAAACATTTACATGCCCATTCCCCTATACCTTGGCGGTTCAATGCCATTCGCCCTGATGTAGGACACGGCCGCTCCTCGGTGATGCGTACAGTGGTCATCGATCAGGGCAATTACTTCTCTTCTGGTTGCGGCAGTTCCAAAGATTTCCACTTTTTCTTCCAAATCCGCCATCCCCAAACTTTTAAAAGTTTTAGTGCCATAATCATAACAAGCCTCCACAAATGCCCTCAATTCGGCTTTGGTAGTTGGCTTAGCGCCGATGTCAAAACCAGGATCCCGCCCATTGAGAAAACGCTGGCTTATACCTGCTATCGCTGAGGCAAAGTGTGTTACCTGCTCCCGGAAACTCATGCCGGAGGCTTCAGGTTTATAGTCAAAAAGCTCCTGGGGCATCTTGTCCACTACTTCTAGGCTGAATTGCTTGCCTGCCTCCCATTTGCTCAAAAACTCTTCCATGGTTGTTTGTCCGACTACCACAGAATGAATAACATAAAAGCCGAATAGGCATACAAAGACTACAGGTAATTTAACAGATCTTTTCATAATCTTCTGACGTTTAGAGTTCTATATAAATATCTGACTAAATAAGCGCATATCAAAACCAAATTGATAAATTTGAGGCATGTCAAAGCGATTCGTCATATATATTACTTTGCTGTTGGTAGCTGTGGGATGTGAAGGCGATTACCTGCCCAAACCAATGGGTTATAACCGTATCGACCTGCCAGGAAGGGAGTTTATTACTTTGGAAAATGGAAAACCTTACAGCTTTCAACACTCCGTACATGCTTTGGTAGAACCAGATTCCTTCAATTTACAGGAAACTGCTTGGATCAACCTCAATTACAAAAGTTTGGGGGGAAAGGTGCATTTTACCTACCTCGAATTGGATACCCAGGGAAAGGACATCAAAACCGTGGTCAATGATGCCATCAACTTGACTGCCAAACATCAGATCAAAGCCTACGGTATTGAAGAATCTGTATTGAGAACGCCTAAAGGCTATACAGGAGTGGTCGCCGAACTGAGCGGAGAAGTCCCTACCCAGTTCCAGTTTTTTGTGACTGATTCTACCAGGAATTTTTTAAGGGGAGCACTTTACTTTAATACCGCCATGAAAAATGATTCCCTTGCTCCTGTGATAGAATACATCAAAGTGGATATGGCACATTTGATCAATACGCTTGAGTTTAAGAATTAAAGCTAAAATGAAATATCCCTCAAATTCCAACTCCCACCAAAGCCGGTTCTGCTTTTGGGGTATCAGATAGAATTTGAGGGATAAACAATTTTTTAAAAGTTTCTTGACAACCCTTAGGTCATTTTAAGTTTTTTCCAGCTTCTGATAATAATCAGCCCTCCTGCCAAAGCGACAATACTGGCTATAACTGCAGAAAGCACATTCCCATAAATCCAGAAGCCAACAGCGAAGAGGGCTGCATACACCATAATGGAGCCGGTTAACATCAAAGCTATTTCCAAAGGAAGTTGTCCTTGTTCCTGTTGCTCTTGTGGATATTTGTTAAGAAGGTTTCTCCATCCTAAAGCCGCTGGTTTTACTTTCCTATAAAAAGACAGGAGTATTTCATCCTTTTCAGGCTGGGTAAAGAGGGTTACCAACACCCAGCCAATGGTGGTAATACCAACTCCATAAAGCAGTTTTAAATAATCTTGGTGTTCTGGAATCTCAATGATCCCCATTCTTGGATTGATACTTTCAAAGAAAATGGCCACCATAAAGGATATGATCATCGCAGCAATCTCGGTATAGGCATTGATCCTCCACCAAAACCATCTGAGAATAAAAATCAAACCAGTCCCTGCACCTATCTGCAAAAGGATCTTGAAAGCCTCCAAGGCAGAAGAAAGCGCAAGTGCCAAAACCGCAGCCAATACCATCAGCAACACCGTGGAAATTCTGCCTACGGCTACCAGTTCCTTATCAGAGGCCTCTGGCCTTAAGAACCTCAAGTAGAAATCATTGACCACGTAAGAAGAACCCCAATTGAGATGTGTAGAGAGCGTGGACATCACCGCTGCAATCAGTGAGGCAAGGACAATGCCAATCAATCCAGTAGGCAGGAAAGTGAGCATCGCAGAATAAGCCAGATCATTTCCCAATTTATCTACAGGAATATGAGGAAAAGCCTCCTGCATATCCGAAACCTGAGGGAAAATAATCAGAGAGGAAAGCGCAATAATAATCCAGGGCCAGGGCCTCATGGCATAGTGGGCAATGTTGAAGAACAATGTCGCACCGATTGCATTTTTTTCATCTTTTGCAGAAAGCATCCTTTGGGCGATATAGCCTCCTCCACCTGGCTCTGCTCCAGGATACCAGGTAGCCCACCACTGAATGGCCAAAGGCATAATCAGCAAGGGAATAACGAGATTCCAATCATTGAAATCGGGAAATAGGTTGAGTTTATCTGCAACATTTGGATGGCTGAGGAGATTATCCAAGGATCCAATTTCCGGCATATCCAATACATAAATGGCTGCACCTATTGCCCCTGCCATGGCAATGAAAAACTGGAAAAAATCTGTTAACAACACTCCTTTTAATCCACCCAGGGAACTATAAATCACAGTTACTAAGGATGCCAACAGCAATGTTTCCCAAGGCGCAAGGCCCAACATAACCCCTCCAATTTTGATGGCTGCCAAAGATACGGTCGCCATGATGACCACATTAAAAAATACACCCAGGTAAATCGCACGGAAAGCCCTTAGAAAAGCAGCAGGCTTGCCTCCATAGCGCAATTCATAAAACTCCAGATCTGTGGTCACTTCTGACCTTCTCCATAATTTGGCATAGACGAATA
Source organism: Cecembia calidifontis (assembly GCF_004216715.1). Classification (NCBI taxonomy): domain Bacteria; kingdom Pseudomonadati; phylum Bacteroidota; class Cytophagia; order Cytophagales; family Cyclobacteriaceae; genus Cecembia; species Cecembia calidifontis. The sequence continues at coordinate 1,180,622 of NZ_SGXG01000001.1, read as the reverse complement.
CTGTCAACATGCCGGTGAGTAGAAAAGCCCACCACACCCAGTTTCCCGATACGCCATCTTTTCTGACTATATCGGTCACCAAATTGGGAGTGTCTGCTGAAAAAGTGGTAGCTACCATGGATACGCCAAGCAACCACCAAGGCATATTTCTTCCCGATAGGAAGAATTCTTTGGCGGATGATCCAGCTTTACGGGAAGTCAAAACCCCAATTAACATGGAAATCAGGAAGAAAGCCAAAATGATGGCCCAATCGATCAGGGAGATATGCATAGGTATCTGGGTTTGTTCAAGCTGAGAAGTTTTTTAAAATTTTTAATTTACCCTCAGTGACTTGTTCGATAAATTTTTCTAAGGTAAATAAATATTCAGGAATTCCAAAACAGGTCAATTCAAAATAGCTACAATTATCCCGGCATGAAAAATTTGGACAAGTTCCATTTTCCTGGAATATGCTACATTTACAGGAATTTTGAGCAAGACTTTATGCAACAGATTTCTTGGTTAGCTGATATCGGGCACCTTTATGGAATGGAAATAAAGCAGGACCAAATCCGGCCTTTCGGGGATGGCCATATCCATCAAACTTACCTGGTGGATTTGGGAGAAGAAAAATTCATCCTCCAGCGGTTCAACTATCAGGTCTTTCAATATCCCGAAAGGATTTCCCATAATCATGGAATTCTCATCCGGGAAATTGATCAGGCAAAACTTCCCTTTTTACTTCCACTTCCTATTCCTAATAAGCAAGGGGATTTATTTTCTTTGATTGATGGAAATTATTTTAGGCTGGCTCCATTCGTAAAAGGCAAATGCGTCAATGAAGTGACCTCTCCGCATCAAGCTTATTTGGCAGCAAAAGCTTTTGCAGCATTTATAGTGGCAGGAATCCATATCCAGGCCTCAAAACTTCAAGAATCCATACCCAGTTTTCATGATTTGCAATTACGGTATCAGCAACTCTTACAAGCTATTAACACTACAAAAAGGAAAGTAGGTGGTGAGCTTAAAGATTTGGTGGATTTTTATCTTGATCAACAAGATTTAGTAGAGGAGTATCTTCTTTGGAAAAAGAAACTTCCACTTAGAATGACCCATAGTGATACCAAAATCAATAACCTGATTTATGCCGATGACTTTTCCAAGGTAAATGCAGTCATAGACCTGGACACTATTATGGCAGGTTATGTGTATTACGATTTCGGGGATCTGGTCAGGACTGTGGCCTGTACAGAAGGGGAATCCTCTCAAAACTGGAAAAACATTCATGTGGATAAGGCGAAATATGCAGCCTTATTGCAGGGTTTTCAGGAAGTAGGAGAGGGTATTTTTACAACAGAAGAAATACAGTCTTTGCCTTATGGCGGCCAAATGATGACCTGCATCATGGGCTTTCGTTTTCTAACAGACTACCTCAATGGGAATATCTACTACACCATCCACTATGAGGAACAAAATTTCCATAGGGCTAAAAATCAAATGTTTTTGTTGAAAGCCTTGCAGGATATGTAATCCAAGTGCAAACAGGCTCATGAATCTGATTGTCTTGCCTAAAGTTACCTTCTTCCAAACTCTGCCTTTGCCTCTTCCAGGAAATTCACAAAATTTTGGATATTGGTATCATAGGCTTTAGGCCGCACCAATAATTCTTCATTGTGATCCAGGATCACGTAATAAGGCTGGGCATTGTTATTGAACCGGGTGATCTGAAAATCTGCATTCTGCTTGCCAATGGTGGATTTCACTTTTCCATCATATTCGGAAGTGTACCACTCTGATTCCGGAAGTTCATAGCGTTCATCAATATACAGGGCCACCATTACAAAATCTTCCTTTAACCTTTGTAAAACCTGAGGATCTGACCAAACCCGAGCTTCCATTTCCCTGCAATTGACACAACCATGACCGGTAAAATCGATGAACAGGGGTTTTCCTGCTCTCTTAGCAGCCGCCAAGGCCTGATCATAATCAAAGTAGCCTTGTATACCATGTGGAAAATGAAGGAAATCGGCATATTTGGGAACATCATCCAGTTTGTTTTCCGATGTAGTTCCTCCATACCTATTTTCCAAAATATTGAAGTCATGGGACGCCATAGGAGGAAGATAGCCGCTCAAGGCTTTCAACGGCGCTCCCCACAAACCGGGGATCAAATAAATCACAAATACGAAGGTAGTAATTGCCAACATCAACCTGGGCACACTTATATGATCCATTGGGGAATCATGAGGCAACCTGATTTTTCCAAGGAGATAGAATCCCAATAAGGCAAAAATCACTACCCAAATCGCTATGTAAATATCCCTGTCCAATATACCCCAATGATATACCTGATCTGCAACAGATAGGAATTTGAAGGCCAATGCCAATTCCAAGAAGCCAAGTACGACTTTCACTGAATTCAACCAACCGCCGGATTTTGGAAGCGAATTCAACCATTCCGGGAAAATGGCAAACAGGGTGAACGGAATCGCAAATGCCAAAGAGAAGGCAAACATGCCCAAAATCGGTTTCACCAAAGCTCCTCCCGCAGAGCTGATCAAAATGGATCCTACAATAGGCCCCGTACAGGAGAATGATACCAGAACCAGGGTAAATGCCATGAAGAAGATTCCTGTCATGCCTCCTTTGTCCGCCTTTGCATCCATCTTGTTGACAAAGCCGCTGGGCAAAGTGATTTCAAACATGCCCAAAAAGGCAAGAGCAAAAAAGATAAATATCAAGAAGAAAAAGACATTGGGAATCCAGTGGGTGGAAAGCCAGTTGGCAAACTCAGGCCCCTGAATAGCCGCCACGGCCGTTCCAGCTATCGTATAAATAGCAATAATGGAAAAACCATAAAGAAAGGCGTTTCTGATTCCACTGATCCTTGATTTGGCCCTTCCGGTAAAGAAAGTAACGGTCATCGGAATCATGGGGAATACACAGGGAGTCAACAATGCAGCCAATCCTGCCAGGAAGGCAATCAACATAAAACCGATCAAGCCCCCTTGCTCCCCTTCATCATCCAAGCTGATATAGCTTCTTTCAGTAACTACCTCTTGTCCTATTGCTTCCTCAACTTCTGTTTCACTTAGATTGATTTGTGTTTCTTCAGTTGGTGCTTCGTTGTCCGCCTCGCCTCCCGCTACGGTACCTGGTAAAGCCTGGGCCGTTAATGTAAAATCTTCCTCAAAAGGGATGCATTGGCCAGTAACATCAGTACACATTTGATAGCCAACAAATCCAGTGGCAGTGATATTCGTTCCGGTAATTTTGATGGTCTGCTCAAAAGTGCCCGTACCCACAAAATACGTGACTTCACCTTCCCATATCTCATCGTATTTCTTGCGTGGATTGATGGCCTTTAAGCCCCCCACCAAAACAAACCCCTCTTTTTGTTTCAGTACCAGCTCAGTCAGCATAGGCCCCAAGTCCGGATCAAAATCATTGGAATAGATATACCAATCTCTGGGCACTTGGGCCTTAAAAATAATTTTGACCTCATCGCCCACCTTGATGTTCTTTTCAGACAATTGGATGGTCCACTTAGGCGGGGCAATGATCTGGGCCATGGCCAGGTTGGAAAAAAGAACAAACAGGGAAAGGACAAGACTGATTTTGAGGGATTTTGTCATCTTGGTGATTGGCTTTACTAATCTGTAATAATGGAACTTTTTTGAAAATAGTTCACTGATACCTGTTACAAAAGAAAACTGAGGCCCAAAAGCAACTTTAATCACTTTAAGGCCTCATTTTTTGAATTATTGGACTACTTCGTTTTTGAAATGCTTGAAGAACAAGGCGATGGTCTCAATACCCATCAGGTAATTCTTCACCCCATAGTGCTCATTGGGCGAATGAAGGGCATCGGTATCTAGACCAAAGCCCAACAAGATAGGATCCAGCCCCAATTCCTGTTGGAACAAAGCACAGATCGGAATCGAGCCACCTTCCCTTGTAGGAATAGCTTTTTTGCCAAATGCCTCCTGAATGGCCAGATCTGCAGCCCTGTAACCCGGGGTCTCTGTAGAAACCACCGCCGCCGCGCCACCATGATGGGGAGTAACTTTCACCTTCACAGATTTGGGGGCAATGGCCTTGAAATGTGCTTCAAAAAGCTTAGCTATCTCCTTATGGTCCTGATTGGGCACCAATCTCATGGAAATTTTGGCAAAGGCTTTGGAAGGCAATACCGTTTTGGCGCCCTCACCGGTATAGCCGCCCCAGATACCATTGACATCCAAGGTCGGACGGATACCAACCCTTTCGATGGTGGTGTAACCCACCTCACCATGCACATCAGCAATGTCCAATTCTTTTTTGTAAGCTTCCAGGTCAAATGGGGCCTTGTTCAGGTTGTCCCTGTATGCTTTGGAATATTCCTCCACTTTGTCATAAAATCCTGGAATGGTGATGTGGTTGTTTTCATCATGTAGGGAAGCGATCATTTTACACAGGATATTGATCGGATTGGCTACAGCACCGCCATAGGTTCCCGAATGCAAGTCCCTGTTTGGACCGGTCACTTCCACTTCCATATAGGCCAAACCTCTAAGACCAACAGTTACGGAAGGATGCTCCAAGGAAATCATGTGGGTATCGGAAACCACCACCACATCTGCTTTTAATTTCTCCTTATTTTCCTTTACAAAAATGTCCAGGTTGGCGGAACCCACTTCCTCTTCTCCCTCTATCATGAATTTCACATTGCAGGGCATGGCATTTTCGGCCATCATGGCTTCAAAAGCCTTCACGTGCATATAAAACTGCCCTTTGTCGTCTGCAGAACCACGGGCAAAAATCGCCCCTTCCGGATGTCTTGGGGTCTTTTTGATCACCGGCTCAAAAGGAGGAGAATCCCATAGCTCATATGGATCGGCAGGCTGCACATCATAATGGCCATAGACCAAGATGGTAGGCAAAGATGGATCAATGATTTTTTCTCCGTAAACGATGGGATATCCAGCTGTCTGACAAAGCTCTACATTATCTGCTCCGGCTTTTTCCAAACTGTCTTTGACAAACTCCGCCGCAGCGAAAACATCATTTTTGAATTTGGGGTCAGCACTCACCGAAGGGATGCGCAACAAGTCAAAAAGTTCGTTCAGGAATTTCTCCTGATTGTTCTGAATATATTGTTTTACTGACATAAATGGGTTAATTCTGTTTTTTTAAGATGGGTTCAAAATTACGTTATATCTCAAGAATTGCCTATTTTACCGAAAACTTTTATCCATGAAAGCCATTCTTTGTACTGAATACGGAGGTCCTGAGCTCCTGAAATATACCGAAACCACAGATCCTTCCCCAGGAGAAAAAGAGGTGGTCATTGAAGTGGCGGCCTGCGCCGTAAACTTCCCTGATGTGCTCATCATTCAGAACAAATACCAGTTTAAGCCCGAACTCCCCTTTTCTCCAGGGGGTGAAGTGGCCGGGGTAATTGCCTCGGTTGGTCCCGGAGTAAAGCACTTCCAGAAAGGACAACGCGTTTTGGCACTTTGTGGTTGGGGAGGTTTTGCAGAGAAGGTAAAAGTAGCAGCTGATCGGGTATTTCCCATCCCTCCTTTTATGGATGATATTACCGCTGCTTCCACCCTTTACACCTTTGGAACGGCATACCATGCCCTAAAAGACAGAGCACAACTCAAAGCCGGGGAAACCCTCTTGGTGCTGGGCGCTTCTGGAGGCGTGGGGCTCGCAGCTGTGGAGCTCGGTAAAGTCATGGGAGCCACTGTAATTGCGGCAGCCTCCACTACCGAAAAACTGGCCATTTGCCAAGAAAAAGGAGCCAAGCACCTCATCAACTACGAAAAGGAAGACCTCAAGGAGAAAATAAAGGAACTCACTTCCGGCAAGGGGGTAGATGTGGTCCTGGATGTGGTGGGGGACAAATATGCGGAACCTGCCCTAAGAAGCATGGCCTGGAAAGGGCGCTATTTGGTGGTAGGATTTGCAGCCGGAGAAATCCCCAAGCTCCCTTTCAACCTGACCTTGTTGAAAGGATGCGCGGTGATGGGTGTATTTTGGGGGAGGTTTTCTTCCGAAGAACCTAAACAAAGTCAACAAAACCTAACGGAGTTGGTGGGCATGATACAGGCGGGAAAAATCAAGCAGCACATTTATAAAACTTACAGTCTGGAAGAAGCTCCGCAGGCCTTGAAGGACATGATAGAAAGGAAAGTGGTGGGGAAAGCGGTAGTGGTGGTGAAGGAGAGCCAAGAAGCGGAAGACGAGAAATTAGAGTTTAAAAAGAATCAAGATACAAGATACAAGAACCAAGACATCCCGGAAGGGGGAAATCGGAATGCGGAAAGCAAAGGTGGAAAAATGGTTTTCAGATCGGTAGAGGATTTGAAGGGGTTTGTGGGGAAGGGTTTGGGCAAAAGTTCTTGGACAACAGTCAGTCAGGAACTTATCCAGAAGTTTGCCGAGACCACGAAGGATTTCCAGTGGATCCATGTGGATACTGAAAAGGCTAAGGCTTTGATACCAGGCGGAAAAAACCTCGCCCATGGGTATTTGACCTTGTCTTTGGCACCTAAACTCCTGTATGAAATTTTGCCCTTGGAAGGGGTGCAGATGGCCTTGAATTATGGGGTCAACAAAGTACGTTTTCCGGCTCCGGTTTTTTCAGGTGATCAGGTAAGGCTGATGGCCCGCTTGACCAATTTAGAGGAAAGCCCTGATGGAAGCCTTAAGCTGTATATCAAGGCTGAAATGGAATCGGATGCCAGTAACAAACCCGTATGTGTGGCCGAAATGATCTCTATGGTGAGATTTTGATATTTTCATAAAAGTAATCAAAAGAGAAAATCCAAATGAATAAAATCCTTACTGCCCTACTTTTTATTCTTAGCCTACCATCCTTAGCCCAACATAAGCCTTGGATGATGGGGCCTTTTGAAAGGCCTATGGACGCAAAGCCCATCATTTCTCCAACCGATCAAAATTCTTGGCAGGACCCAATGAGTGGAAGTACCGTCTTTTGGGAGTCCATGGCTACCTTCAATCCGGCGGCCATTGTCAAGGATGGAAAAATCCATGTGCTCTATCGGGCAGAAGAAAAACTGGGCGAAAAGGAGATCGGAGGGCATACCTCCCGCTTGGGTTTGGCCATTTCAGAAGACGGGAAAACTTATCAGCGGCTTACAGAACCCATATTTTTCCCTGATCACGACAATCAAAAAGAGTTTGAGTGGACGGGAGGGACAGAAGACCCGAGGATCGTGGAAACTGCCGATGGTTTGTATGTGCTGACCTATACGCAATGGAACAGGGAATATCCCCGTTTGGCTGTCGCCACTTCCCGTGACCTGAAAAATTGGGAAAAGCATGGTCCTATTTTTAAGGATTTTAAAGATGGGAAATACCACAATCAGGAAACCAAATCAGGAGCAATATTGACAGAATTGAGAGATGGGAAACTCGTGGCCGCAAAGCTCCATGACAAGTACTGGATGTATTTTGGAGTGCCCCATATCTGGTTGGCCTCTTCAGATGACCTCATCCACTGGGAACCCATAGAAACCATCGACGGGAATCTTGCTCCCGTACTGAGTCCCCGACCTGGTTATTTTGATTCTTGGTTGGTTGAAGCAGGGCCCCCGCCTTTGTTGACTGATGATGGAATAGTGGTGCTATATAATGCCGGGAATCAGCAGCATATCGGGGTAAAATATTTGGGAAACCGACTTTATACCGCTGGACAGGCCCTGTACAGTAAAGAAGAGCCTTGGAAGTTACTTGACCGAACAGATGATCCTTTCCTTAAACCGGAATTGCCTTTTGAAAAATCAGGCCAATATGTGGATGGTACCACATTCGTAGAAGGATTGGTTTTTTTCAAAAATCAATGGTATTTGTATTATGGTACTGCCGATTCCATGGTCGGGGTAGTTATTTGGAAACCATAACTATTAAATTCAATCAGAAAATAAGCCCAATATGCGTTTAGAAAATAAAGTTGCTATCATCACCGGCGGAGCCAACGGAATAGGAGAGGCAACTGTGCGCCTTTTTGCCAAGGAAGGAGCCAAAATCAGCCTTTGGGATATGTCTGAAAAAGGCAGGAAATTGGCAGAGGAGCTAACAGAAAAAGGTCATCAGGTAGAATTCAGAAAACTATCCGTCGCAGACCGGGAAGCTGTTTTTCACGCGGTAAAAGGAGTCAAAGAAAAATTCGGAAGAATAGATATCCTTATCAACAATGCCGGCATTACCCGGGACAGGACCTTGGCCAAAATGTCACTCGAGGATTGGAATGTGGTCATAGATGTCAATCAAACAGGAGTATTCAATTGCACGCAAGCCGTATCAGAGGTGATGAAAGAGAATCGTTATGGCAGAATAGTTACTGCAGCATCCAATGTGGGATTGAGGGGAAATTTTGGACAAACCAATTATGTGGCCACCAAATCAGCTGTAATAGGGATGACGAAAGTCTGGGCGCTCGAATTGGGTAAATATGGCATCACCTGTAACAGTGTTGCTCCTGGCTTTATAGAAACTGAAATGACCAATGCCATACCAGAGCAAGTGAAGAAGCAGATGCTGCCATTAATTCCGGTAGGTTTTTGGGGTGAACCCATGGACATTGCCTATGGGTACCTTTACCTGGCTACTGACGAGGCGCGATATGTGAATGGCACATGCCTGGTCATTGATGGAGGCGCAGCGAGAGAATAAAATATATTCCCTTCTAGGCTTCTTTTTTTGTTTATACCCTCCATCCTTTTCCACTTTTTTTGGATTGGCTTTTTCATTACCTTATAGGTTTAAAATCATCAATTAACCTAATTAAACCCAATTTCAATGAGTAACCTCAACATCAAAGCGGTGGCAGAAAACACCTATGATGCCATTGTGGTCGGTTCCGGGATTTCCGGTGGCTTTGCCGCCAAAGAACTTTGTGAAAAAGGCCTCAAAACCCTTGTTCTGGAGAGAGGGCGTCTGGTCACCCACATACAGGATTATCCCACCATGAATATGGATCCATGGGACTTTGAAAACCGCGGAAAGCTTACCCATTCCGAGCGGGAAGACTTCTATGTGCAGGTCCGTTCCGGATTTGTCAATGAGGATAATAAACATTTTTACCACAACGATAGGGCAGATCCCTATATCGAAGAGCAACAGTTTGACTGGATCCGTGCTGATGTGACCGGAGGGCGTTCACTCCTGTGGGGAAGGCAGTGCTATCGTTGGTCTGATCTGGACTTTGAAGCCAATGCCAAAGAAGGCATAGGGATTGATTGGCCAATCCGCTACAAGGATATTGCTCCCTGGTATGATTATGCAGAACGGTATGTGGGCGTTTCCGGTGAAAAAATGGGGCTTCCTCATTTACCTGATGGACAGTTTTTACCTCCTATGGAAATGAACTGCCTGGAAAAACATGTCAAAAAAGAAATCGAATCCAAATTTCCCTTTCGCTACATGACTATAGGCCGGGTGGCGAATCTCACGGTAGAACATAACGGCAGAGGTGCTTGTCAGTCCCGCAACAGATGTCATAGAGGCTGTCCTTATGGTGCCTATTTTAGCTCTATTTCGGTCACCCTACCCGATGCAGCCAAGACGGGCAACCTCACCCTCAGACCCAATTCGGTGGTCCATTCTGTGATCTATGATGAAAAGAGCGGGAGGGCCAGTGGAGTAAGGGTAGTGGACCGGGAAAGCAAGGTAATGACGGAATATTATGCCCGAATCATTTTCTTAAATGCTTCGGCCCCTGCCACGGCGGCCATCATGCTCAACTCCACCTCGAACAGGTTTCCAAATGGCTTGGGCAATGATTCAGGAGAATTGGGACACAATATCATGGACCATCATTACCGCTTGGGTGCAATGGGAACTTTTGATGGTATGGAAGACAAGTATTACAAAGGACGTAGACCGAATGGCATTTACATCCCAAGGTTCCGCAATATCAATGAACAGACCAAAACCGATGCCTTCCTCCGGGGTTATGGATACCAAGGTGGAGCTACCCGCAGCAATTGGGGCAGAGGAGCCAACAGCAAGGATTTCGGGGCGGATTTCAAAGACAAAATGATGCAGGCCGGGAAATGGACCTTTAGGATAGGAGGCTTTGGGGAGGTTCTCCCTTACCATGAAAACAGAATGTACCTGCACCCCACAGAAAAAGATGAATGGGGCATTCCGAAAATGGTTTTTGATGCCGGCTACAAGGAAAATGAGCTCACCATGAGGAAATACATCATGTCCGATGCCGCAGAAATGCTGGAAGCTGCAGGGTTGAAAAATGTGAGTACTTTTGATAACGGCGGTGCGCTGGGTATTGGTGTGCATGAAATGGGAACCGCCAGGATGGGACGTGATCCCAAAACCTCCGTGCTTAATGCATTCAATCAGGTACATACTGTTCCAAATGTTTTTGTAACAGATGGGGCCTGCATGACCTCCTCAGGGACACAGAACCCTTCTATTACTTATATGGCCCTGACCGCAAGGGCAGTGGACCATGCTATGAAAGAAATGAACCGTGGAAACCTTTAAACCTATTCAATCATGAACAGAAGAGAAGCCTTAAAAGGCACTGCAATGATATTGGGATATGCAATAACCGGTGCCACCATAAGCTCAATTGTCCAATCCTGTGGAACAGGCGAAAAACTCTCTTGGACCCCAAAAATACTTAATCAGGAACAGGCAAAAATTCTTTCTGCACTGGTAGATAGAATTCTTCCACGTACCGATACACCGGGAGCACTGGATGTAGGAACGGATGAGTTCATTGATAAAATCCTGGCCTCTGCATTTCCTGAAAAAATCCAGAAAGGCTTTGCCGCAGGATTGGATTCTTTCAATGCAAGCGCCAAGTCCAAGCAGGGCAAAGATTTTGTCAAACTGGATGATCTCAAAAAAGATGAGGTGATCAAAGATTTTGAGGAAAAATCAGGCCCGTTGCCCGGTGCGCTTTGGGCTTATAATTTTGCCGATGCTGATGAATTTCCATTTTATCGCATGATGAAGGAGTTGGCTTTATTGGGTTATTTTCATTCAGAAAAAATTGGGACAGAGTACCTGGCCTACGATCCTATTCCTGGTCCTTTCAAAGGTTGCATCGACTACAGCGAGGTAGGCAAGGCTTGGACAGAATAATAATGAATTGATGTAACTCTTAGAAAGATGAATGGTATACCGGATTTCGAAGGCGGAAGTAAAATTTGGAAAAGGAATACATGAATAGAAATATTTTCGATATCGCCGTCATCGGATTGGGTGCACTTGGCGCTTCGGCACTTTGGCAGTTGAGCAAATCAGGGAAAAGAATTTTGGGAATTGACCAATTTGCTCCTCCCCATACCATGGGGTCTTCCCATGGGGAAACCCGTATTACCCGTCTGGCAGTAGGCGAAGGAATGGATTTCATCCCCATAGTCATGCGCTCGCATGAAATCTGGAGAGAAATTAAAGTACTTACAGGCAGGGAAGTCATGACCACAAGCGGAGGGCTGCTGTTTGATTCCGGAGGAAAAAGTTGGTCCAAACATGGGTCGGAAGGTTTTTTCAAAAGAACGGTCCATTTTGCTGAGCAGGCAGGAATCCCTCATGAGGTTTTTGATGCTTCAGAACTCAAAAGGAGATTTTCAGAATTTAATCTTGAGGAAAACGGAATGGTTTATTATGAACCCAGTGCTGGTTTTTTAAGGCCTGAATTGGCCATTTCTACACAACTTGAATTGGCAGAACAAAACGGAGCCATCATAAAAACCCATACCAAGGTTTTGGGAATTGCCCCAATTCCAGGTGGCGGGGTATGGATCAAAACCAATCAGGGAGAATTTGAAGCAGGAAAGGCTGTCCTTAGTGCAGGAGCTTGGGTCAAGGACTTTTTGCCTCCCATGGAGAAATCCCATTTTAAAATTTGCCGACAGATTTTACATTGGCTTCCGGTAAAAAATCAGGCTTTTACCTTAGGAAAAACGCCAGTATATATGTGGGGATTTGGGCCTGCAGCGGAGGATTTTATTTATGGCTTCCCTTCCTTGGATGGAGTTTCGGTAAAAATGGCTTCTGAATCGTTTGTAGAAAGGCATCATCCGGACACTTTATCCAGAGAAGTGACACAGGAAGAACAAGTGGCTTTTTTAGAGGAAAAGATTGCAGGACGTTTCAACCACCTGGAAAAACGGGTCCTTCAGTCCAAAGTATGCATTTATACAGTTACCCCGGATTCTTATTTTGTAGTGGATGAATTACCGGATTTTCCGGAAGTATTGGTGGCATCCGCATGCAGTGGACATGGCTTTAAACATTCCGCCGGATTGGGGGAGGCTATTGCAGCTAAAACCCTTGATCAGGCAACTCAATTTGACCTGAGTCCTTTTGCATGGAAACTGAATGCTCCTCATTGATCAAATTTCAAGATTACAGTTTTATCATTGTTCCTGACGAACAGCATCCAGTTCTCTTCTTTAACCCTTATAGGAAGAATATGTTGGATTTGACCGGAAATGCCTAAAGATCCTGCCTGGAATGGGGTAAAATTTCCCTTTCCATCTCCTTTAAAAAGGTTACCCCAACTTCCCAAATAGCCTCCAAAATAAGGAGCTGTCTCAATCAAGTTGCCCCCTGTTATCAAATCCAAATGACCATCTCCATCCAAATCTTCTACATGCAGGGCCTGAATCGGTGAAAATTGGGCCTGTACTGGCAAATCATTTTTCTCAAATTTCCCATTCTTGTTTAACCAAACCTGAGAAGCAAATTCCCCGGCTTCAAAATAGTAAGATCCCTGTAAGGAGATCCTGCTGAAAATCTGCTCTACCGTTTTACCGGCAAAATCTGAATTCCTGACAAAATCTTTCTTCAAAGAAGGTAGTCTTTTCACCAATTCATCCCTGTTGGCCAGGGTGAAATATTGATGATCCAGAGGGTAGGCAATGACCTGATCCAAACTGCCATTGTTGTCCAAATCTTTGACCCACATTTTAAGCGGATTGGATGGGTTGGATTTCAAGCGGGTGTTTTTTCCTAAATTTCCGAGAATTAAATCCGGAAAACCATTATGGTCTACATCGTGGACCAAGACCGTATTCCACCAACCCTCGCTGTTTTCAATACCAAATGATTGGGTTTGATCGGTCAGTTGATTTTTTTCAAAACCAAAAACCTTTACGGACATCCATTCCCCTACTACAATCAATTCATTTCTCCCGTCCTGATTCAGGTCTGCCCAAACGGCATCTTTTACCATCCCACAATATTGTATATCAGGAGCCCAAATTTCTGTCCAATCTTCAAATTGGCCATTGCCCGTATTTTTTAAGATATAACTTCTGGGTATTTCACCATATCTACCTGCCATATTCCTTCCACCAACAAACAAATCGAGCTGACCATCCTGATCGAAATCTACCGGAAGAAGCTTAGCAACCTGAAGATTAGGGTCAATGGGAAGACTGATCCCCTGTTCCAATTCTCCATTACCCAAATTCTTATAAATTTTAGAAAAAGAATTGCCGGTAGAATTTGGGATGTTACCTCCTCTTCCTACGATTAAATCAGGCAGATCATCCCCGTCAAAATCCTCCCACACTACTGCAATGTCTTCAAGATCTGCATCCTGGGACAATGCCTGTGGACAAAATAACTGGAAACGGCCTTTTTTATTTTGTAAAAAAATGTGGGCCTGCTGACCACTGGATCCTCCAAGAAACACATCTTCAAGGCCATCTCCGTTGTAATCAAAAGCGAGCGAGGCTGGGCCTTCGCGGGATAATTTATGTGGAATAAGCGGTTCCAAATTAAAATCATTGTAATCATCTTCCTCATGCTCAAAGTCCAGCCCAGTTTGCCCCGCTCCTTGGATTTGCCAATTAACCTGTTTAGCCTCTTTTGGAAATTTAAATTCCCCTTTTGCATCCACTTGGCTCAGGACAAGGGTTTGGTCAGCCCTGACTTTTTCCAACTTTTGGAAAGATTGATCCGTCCAGATGACAAATAGGGAATCCAACTCCCTTATTTCACCTAAGCCTAGGTGTATTTCGGGAGCCAGGCTGGACTGAAATCCACGACTGGTAAAATTTTCCTGGTAAATCTGTTGGCCGCCACTAAAGGCGATCACTTTGTTCCCTATTCCAAATGCATTAAAATTATTCCCGGAAAATCTTATTTTTAAGAAATTAGTCTTTTGCCCTTCTTTCATTTCTTTGGTTTGATTCTTAAAAATCTCTGCCTTTTGATTGATATGATTCACAATCAAATCCAGGTCACCATCATTATCCAAATCAGCGTAGACAGCTCCATTTGAAATGGTTTTTTTGGAAATTCCCCAGGCATTGGAAACAAGCTCAAATTGCAGATTACCTGAATTTTTGAATAAATAATTGGTCACGGCCCCTTCAGGCATTTTTCGGGCAAGTTCAAGGTTTTTAATCTGATCCAGTGATTTGGACGCCGTTATAAAATTGATATAATCTACATCATTAGGCCTACGGTTGATTCCATTGGAAATGAAAATGTCCTTGAATCCATCATTGTCAAAATCAGCCAACAATACCGCCCAGCTCCAGTCTGTGGCATGCACTCCTGCCAGTTGGGCAATTTCAGAAAAGGTGCCATCCCCATTATTCAGGTGGAGCATATTTCTTGAGGCCTGTCTTTCATAACCAAAATTCAGTTTCAACTTATAAATTTCATATGGATCTTCGCCAATTGACATTTTCTGGGTTTTTTCATCTTCTGGCAACATATCCAGGGTGATAATGTCAATCAAGCCGTCATTATTTATGTCTGCAAGGTCATTACCCATGGAGAAGCGGCTGGAATAGGCTAAAGAAGAGGCAATATTTTCTTTAAAAGTGCCATCCTTTTGATTGATATACAGGTAATCATTCTCATTGAAATCATTGGAAACATAAATGTCCGGCCAACCATCTTTATTCAAATCCGCTATTCCGATCCCTAATCCATACCCTACCTGACTGGAAAAAATACCTGCCTCGTTGGTTACAGGAGTGAATTTAAGTTCACCTTTTTCCAGGTTGTTGCGGTATAGTTTATCCCCAGCAAACCCATCATCAATATACCTGAGTGCAGCCCGGCCGAAGCTCCTCTCTGTATGTACCCCATGATTCAATAAATACATGTCCAAATCCCCATCCCCATCATAATCAAAGAATGCCGCATGAGTGCTGAAACCTTGAAAGTCCAGGCCATAAAGTCCTGCACTTTCAGTAAAGGTCAAATCCCCATTGTTGATATATAATTCATTTTTTCCCTGTAACCCTTTGTATCCGCTAACCCTGCAGACATAGATGTCCAATAATCCATCCCCATTGATGTCCACCATACTTACCCCGGTTTTCCAAGGACCTAAAGATGCCACTCCGGCTTTTTCCGTGATGTCTTCAAATTGAAGGTTACCTTTATTGAGGTAAAGTTTGTTAGGCTTTTGATTGGATGAAAAATACAAATCCAATAACCCATCGTTATTGATATCACCCACTGCGATGCCTCCACCATTATAAAAATAGAGGTATTCAATGATATTGAAGGATTCTTCCACATCTAGATCATTGGAGAAATCTATTCCGGAATACGATGCTTCAATAGATTGAAAAAGGGCTTCCTGGGGGGATGTTGTTGTCTTAGAATGGCAAGCATAGAAAATTAACCCAAACACCAATGGGTAAAAGTGCCAAATGGCCATATTCTTGGCTCTTTTCTTTTCCAAGCGCTGGATCAGTTTGGATGATAATCTGGCGTTTTACTCTTTTGGTATTCTGCCTTTAATCTTTCTTCCACTTTTAGATCTGTAAATACAGCCTGCACAAATTGTTCGTCCTTCACGAATAAATTGATCCTTCTTTTTCCATCAATTTTATAATAGACTTTCCCTTGGGTAGGGTGGTTGATGAGTTTAAAATCATCCCCATAAACTTTTTTATAGTCTTCCAAAACTTCCTCCAATAGGTGTTCTGCCCAGTATTGTCGGTTCCAAGGTGCCCAAGCGATGTAAGAATAGGTCACAGGCATTTCAAAAATTTCATAATCAATAAAAGTGGGAAAAAACCTCATGCTCACCTCAGTCGAAAATTTATCTTTAATGCGATGTTCCACACTTGTGGTCCCTCCAGGTCCTTGTGTAATGATTTGCTGCTTATTGAGTTCTGTACAATGGTCGAAAAAATCCTGTTGCTTCATCCCCAAATAAAATCCAAAAAATAACTGGTCGTTTTCTGATGGCTTTTTTTCAAACATTTGGCAGGCTGACATGCCGACCAAAATCAGGAATACAAGATACTTTTTTAATGAATTCATAGTAGCGGGAATGGGGGGACTAAAACTTCTGGCATTTCTCTTTTTTCAGACATAAATATTACGATTTTCTTATGATTGGCACAAATTATACTGATTTGTAAAGCAAAAAAAGCAGGCTAAAACCTAAGTTTTTTGCCTGCTTTTCATAAAATCAAACCCTATAAATTAATTGTATCCTGGATTCTGTCTTAACCTTGGATTGGCCAAAAGCTGAGGTTCAGGAATCGGGAAAAGCTCTAAATGGCTTCCCGGCTGGTGAACCCTTTTTGGTCTGTTCATACCCTGATATGGCCACCAGGCCTCCCCGTACTTTTTGAAGCGGATAAGGTCTTGTCTTCTGGTCATTTCCACGAACATTTCTCTTCCCCTCTCTGCCAATAAATTTTCTTCTGTTAAAGTGGTAAAGGGATCAAGATTACCCGCCCTAGCCCTTATTTGATTGACCAAAGCCAAAGCCTGGGTTGTGTTTCCAAGTCTGAATCTTGCCTCAGCCAATGATAGGATCACATCAGATAACCTAAAGATCACAAAGTCATTACTCATATTATTGGTACCACCCACTTCAAATTCATACTTACCAATCCTAGCTCCAGATTGTCTCAATCCTTGAGGCCAAATTTCATTCAGATAGGGCATAAAAGTCAAGGGAGGACCATCGGGATCACCGTTTCTTCCTGTTGGATCAAATGGTTCCACCCCTGGATCCACCAACCTGCTCCCATCGGCTCTAAACTGTGGGCCTACCAAGAAATTGCTCAATCTACCATCAATGGTTCCTTGAGATTGGGTCAAAGCGAGACCTTTCCAAACAGGTCCTTGAACCCCTGGGTTTTTGACAGGATCTATGTAAGAATTATAAAATTCCTCTACTGTCTGGTAACCATTCCAAGGTTGTTGGGTCAGGTTATAAGTAGATTGGCTCGCAATATGAAGCGTCATCATCACCCAGTTGAATCCACCAGCAAATACTTTGTCATAAGGATAAACAAAGATGTTTTCAGTAGAACCTGCATTGTTGATAATGAAATTGTCTTTGTAGCTGGGCATCAAGCTGTAAGGACCATTATTGATAATTTCCTCCGCGTCAGCAGCTGCCAAAGCCCATTGAGGTGTACCTGTATACACTTCAGCATTGAGGTAAAGCTTCATCCTGATCGTCAAAGCAGCCCATTTGGTCATCCTACCATAAGTGGTACCATCTCTGGCAGTGGGAAGCAAAGGAATTACCTCATTCAATTCAGCAAGGATAAAATCATAGGCTTCTTTTCGGGTCTTGGTGGCCGGCGCCTCTAAAACCGTAAAGTCTGTAACCAATGGAATATTGCCAAAAGCATCCATGGCCCAATAGTAAAACAAAGCCCTCAGCGCCCTTAATTCTCCGATAAAGGCTTCTGAATTGGGGTTGTCCAAGGTCTGGAAAGAAAAGATAAGACGGTTGCAGGTATTAATTCCTCCAAAAAGGAAATTCCATGAATTTTGGAAGAAGGGATTGTCCGGCAAAAACTCATGCTGGTGCAATTGAAGCAAAACACCACCGTCAAACCAGTCCCCGCCCTTGGTAGCAATCACGATTTCATCCGATGCCAGTTCGTTGATAGACCATAGTCCGGAATGGTTACCTAATCCTCCCAATGAACTGTAAGCTGCACCAAGTGCAGAAATGAACTCCTCGTCTGTTTGAAAGAAATTATCAGCCGTAACCGCACTGAAAACTTGTTCTTCCAGATCAACACAGGAACTGGTCACTAAGAAACTCATTCCTAGGCCAATCAAGAAGTATCTTATATTGATTAAATTTTTCATGATATCTTATTTTTAGCTTAGAAACTTATATTAAAGCCAAACGTCGTAATGGTGGTTGTGAAGTAGGTTGCCCTTCTTTCAATACCCGGAGCCAATGGGTCATTTGTTTCTGAATCCAAGTACCTGACTTCCGGATCTACGCCCTGATAACCTGTAAACATGATTGGATTTTGAACAGAAAGGAAGGCCCTTAATCTTGTTACATTTTTGCCTGGTCCCACAAGGAAGTTATATCCAAGTGTAGCATTATCCAATAACACAAAATCTGCTTTTTCAACATGGCTACTATTGTATTCCGCCTTGGTGATCCTCGGATCATAATACTTGGTCTTGACAACATTGTAATTTTGAACAGTTGTACCTTCCAAGTTTTCATAGAAACCTCTGTAGCTATTGATCAGGTAATGACCTATTGATCCTCTAAAGAAGAAGTTCAAATCCCATTGTTTGTAAGAAAAGGTATTGTTGATCCCAAAATTGAATTTTGGATAAGCGGTCCCCAATTGGGTCCGGTCTTCATTACAGTTACAATAGCCACCGCTGCCATTCAGGTCTTTCATCCTTGGGCTGCCGTCATCGTTGACTCCATCAAAAACAGGTCCCCAAATCTGTCCCAAAGGACCATTCTCCTGGATACGGATCAACTGTGTTAGGTTCTGTCCAGGTGAACCAAAATTGGAACGGTAATTCACCTCTCCAAAGCTCAGGTTGCCGGCAGAAAGGCTTCTCAGGTTTGTTCTCAAAGTGGAGAAGTTAAGTCCTGTTGACCATCTGAAATTGGTTTTTTGTATGGCATTGTAATTGACCATAAATTCCAGACCGGAGTTAAGCATTTCGCCTATGTTCAAAACTGTCTGAGGAAAAAGGTTCGGTGGAACAGGTACGTTGATGGGTAAAAGCATACCGGTAGTTACCCTAGTGTAATAATCAATGGCGCCATCGATTTTATTGTTGAAAACCACAAAGTCCAAACCTATATTGTATTCATCTTTAGTCTCCCATGCAAGGTCCGGGTTAGGGTTGGATACCGGTCCATAGGATGGAACAAACTGACCGTTATAGAAGAAGTTGCCCTGACGGCCAAATCTCAAAAGTGAAAGATAAGATTCCCCTGGCTGGGTTCCCGTCCTTCCGTAACTGGCCCTAAATTTCATAGCACTAACCCCAGTAATATCTACCAAGTTGGCAATATTGACACCGGCACTTACTGCAGGGAAAAGTCCCCACTTGTTATTGGCACCAAATCTTGATGAACCTTCATACCTTGCACTGATAGACAACAGGTAAGTGTCACTATAATTGAAGTTTGCCCTTCCAAAAAAGGCTACCAGGCGGTTCTGATTGGCATAACTTCTTACATCTGCCAAACCATTGGCAAAATCCAAAGCTGCACCGATGTTGTTATAAGTAAAGGCATCAGTCAAAAAGTCCCCTGCTTGCATATAATTACCCTGATTGAAAAATTCCTGGAATGAATATCCGCCCAAGAGGGCCATATTCACTTTCCCCAAATCTGTATTATAATTGACAGTTGTTTCAAAAAGCTCATTCAACCTTTCATCATTCTGTATGGTAGCTAGGCCGTTTCTTCCAAATCCCCCTCCAAATTTGGCAGTTTTGGGAGAGTAAAATCCTCTCCAGTCAGTTTCACGTTGAGTGGCATAAAACACAGCTGCAGACAATTTGGATGTAAAGTTGTATTCACCTCTGATACTTGCCAAGATCCTATTGTCTCTTCCGTCAGCAATATTTTGCTCAGCAATGGATACAGGGTTGAACCAATCGAAAATATCCCTTTCTGTATATCCACCAAATGGGGCATCCTGAGGAAGTTGACTCCTTACAGGAACAGTGGGGTTACTTACAATCGCATAACGGAAAGAGTTTTCATTACCAAACCGTCTATCAACTGTAGTTGTAGAAATATTAGTTGTAAAAATTGCTTTATCTTTCAATGCCCTCTGTGTCAAATTAAGTCTTGCATTCAATTGATTAAAACCTGAATTGATGCCGACACCTTCAACATTCCTGGAGTTAACAGAAACCCTATAGGCAGTTGAAGCATTTCCACCGCCTAAAGAAAGGTTATGCACATGTGAAACACCCGTTCTTGTCACTTCCTCCAACCAGTTGGTGTTTCCTCCTAGATCAACAGCGTTGGGCACTTGCCTGTATTCATCTGCAGTCATTACCCTTATCGTCCTGGCTACATTTTCTACAGCAGCACTACCATTATATTCAACAACTGTTCTCCCGGACCTCCCAGATTTGGTGGTAACCAAAATTACACCTGCCGATCCTCGGGTTCCATATATGGCAGCGGCTGAACCGTCCTTCAATACATCAATTGACTCAATGTCATTGGGATCCACAGTACTTAAGGAACCTCCGATCACACCGTCAATAACTACTAAGGGTTCAGCATTTTCCCCAATGGATGAAATACCCCTTAACCTCATATTGAACCCCCTGTTTGGATTGCCTCCTGGGCGTGCTATATTCAGACCGGCAACCTTTCCTTGAAGCAACTGTCTTGGATCATTGACCGTACCTTGGTTAAAATTTTCAGCTTTTACACTGGTAACAGCGCTTGTAATTTCCTTTCTTTCTTGGGTACCATAGCCCACTACAATGATTTCGTTCAGTGCCTGAACAGATTGAGAAAGATTCAGATTGATCACCGATCTATTGCCTACAACCTCCTCAATGGTTTGATAACCGATAAAAGAAATTACAAGAACATCCGCTGATGACGCCATGATAGAAAAGTTGCCATCGATATCTGTAATGGTTCCTCTGGTAGTTCCTTTCACCAAAACACTGACTCCAGGGATTCCTTCACCCGAATCTGAATCAGTAATCCTTCCTGTTATTTGTCCCTGTTGGGCTATGGCACTGCCAAGGCTAAAACTCAACAGGAAAAACAACAGGAACATAAAATTCCATAGTTGTTTTTTCATAGGTTTAATGGGTTTAAATGTTAATAATATTTTGCCGGTTGCTCAATAAACATAATACTGAGTATAGGGAAAATTAAAATAACATCATCAATTTTCCAAATTTTATTCTTTAAATTATTGCTATTGTTTTTGAATTATTCTTATTAATTCGATTTTGTAAAATTTTCAACATCTTTGGTTATGAAAAAATAATTTTCCAATACAAAATAGAATTTTGTTTGCTTTTACTTTATGGAATTAGTTTTTTCCCCGAGCCTTCTTCCCAAAAGAAGGATTAAAAATCTAACCTGAAAGCCGCTATTTGCTAAAAACGATAGAAGTAATACTGGTCTCAGAAAATAATCACTAGCTCCATATTCTATTTTATATTCGAAAATGAATAATTTCAGGAAAACAAAGACTGTCTCTTTCATAAGCCCACAGTAGGGTACTTAATGAGGAAATGGCTTACAAATTCTAATTTTTAATCAATACACTACTATGATCGCTTCAATCAAAACAGAACTGAAATCCTGGGTGGAAAATATGGCCCAGCATTTTAAACCAACAAATATCCATTGGTGCGATGGATCCCAAGCTGAATATGATAAGCTATGTCAGCTTCTTGTAGATAAAGGGACTTTTATCAAGTTAAACCCTGAAAAACGTCCCAATAGTTTTGCCTGTTTCTCAGATCCCAGTGATGTTGCCAGGGTTGAAGACAGGACCTTCATCTGCAGTCGAAGAAAAGAAGATGCTGGACCAACCAATAACTGGATGGCACCGGATGAAATGAAAACCATATTGGATGAACTGACCAAAGGCAGCATGAAAGGCAGGACCATGTATGTCATTCCATTCTGCATGGGCCCTGTCGGGTCTCCCTTATCCAGATATGGAGTAGAAATTACTGATAGTGAATATGTGGTGATCAATATGCGGATCATGACAAGAATGGGAGAACAAGTGCTTCCACATATTGATGAAAATTTTGTGAAATGTATCCACACCTTAGGTGCTCCATTGGAAGATGGGCAAGAAGATGTCAAATGGCCCTGTAATCCAAGTGTAAAATACATTTCCCATTTCCCGGAAGAAAGGCTGATCATTTCCTATGGCAGTGGTTATGGAGGAAATGCCCTGTTGGGAAAAAAATGTTTTGCCCTAAGAATCGCCTCTACCATGGGCCGGGAAGAAGGTTGGCTTGCAGAACACATGCTCATCATGGGTGTAGAAAGTCCACAACAGGAGAAAAGCTATGTGGCAGCAGCATTCCCCAGTGCCTGTGGCAAAACAAATTTTGCGATGATGGTTCCTCCTGAAAAGCTGGAAGGATGGAAGATCACAACGGTAGGTGACGATATTGCTTGGATCCATAAAGGCAAAGATGGAAGGCTCTATGCCATCAACCCTGAAGCAGGTTATTTTGGTGTAGCTCCAGGAACCAATTTCAAAACAAACCCCTCTGCCATGCAAAGCATCAAAGCCAATACCATCTTTACCAATGTAGCCATTACTAAGGACGGAGATGTTTGGTGGGAAGGGATGACCAAAGAAGTTCCTGATGGATTGACCGACTGGCACGGTAAACCCTATGACAAAAACTCAGGCAAACCTGCTGCACATCCTAACTCTAGATTTACTGCTCCGGCTTATCAGAATCCTGTCATTGACTCCGATTGGGAAAATCCGGAAGGAGTGCCGATTACTGCTTTTATTTTTGGTGGAAGAAGAAGTACCGCCGTTCCCCTGGTTTACCAGGCTTTTAATTGGAGTTTTGGGGTGTATATGGCCGCAACCATGGGTTCTGAAATGACCGCTGCCGCTTTTGGAGAAATCGGAAAGGTTAGAAGAGATCCATTTGCCATGCTGCCTTTTATGGGTTACCATATGGGAGACTACTTCAATACCTGGCTGCAGTTTGGGAGAGACCTGCAAAATGCCCCAAGAATATTTGGGGTAAACTGGTTCCGAAAAGACAAAGAGGGGAATTTTATCTGGCCAGGATATGGGGAAAATATGCGGGTGCTCAAATGGATCATCGGAAGGTGCAAAGGCAGGATTTCTGCCGTAGAATGCCCAATTGGCTGGAGACCAAGATACAAAGACATGGACTGGAATGGCCTTGAAAATTTCAGCAAGGAACAATTTGACAGCATCATGGTCATTGAGCGGGAACCTTGGAAAAAAGAACTTTTGGAACATTCCGAATTATTCGAACAGTCCTACGACAAAATCCCAAAAGAATTCCTCTTTATGCGGGAACTGCTTCTTTCTGCCCTTTGGCGATCTCCCGAAAAAATCGGGCTTGCACCAGAGCGGCATTGATAAAAGATTCATTCATAGAAAAGGTGGTCGCAAGACCGCCTTTTTTATTTAAATAAGAATGAAGAGGGCAAGTATGTAACTTTTTCACAGGCTCCCCTTTTTCAGATCAAAAAATCTCCTATTCTTCAGCCAAGAGGAATTTCTGATTTCCATGTTTTGGAATAAGATGTTGAACAATCTATTGTGCCAATGAATAATTTTGTTTAGCATTGTGTATATTATACACAATGAATTTAACCCTTATCCCTATGACCAAAGCCTTTCTATTTCTTTGCCTCTTTGTATTCTCCTACAGTGTTTCCCTGGCACAGGGCAGGGACGGTTTTCCTGTTCAGACGAAAATCAAAAACGGAACCATTGAGGGTTTGTATGATACAAAAAGCGGTATCCAGAAATACTTTGGAATTCCTTTTGCCAAACCACCCATAGGAGAATTGCGATGGAAAGCACCCGAACCTATAGAGAATTGGTCGGGCGTAAAGGAGACGAAAGAATTTGGGCCCAGACCAGTCCAAAAACTGATCTGGGGGGATATGAATTCCCGCTCAAATGGGGTAAGTGAAGATTGTCTTTACCTGAACGTGTGGACTCCTGCTTCCAGAAATACAAAAGACTTACCGGTTTTGGTTTATTTTTTTGGAGGAGGATTTGTTGCAGGTGATGGTTCGGAACCGCGCTACGATGGTGAAAATATGGCCAAAGAAGGAATCGTTGTAGTCACTGTAAATTACAGATTGGGGGTTTTCGGTTTTTTGGCACATCCTGAACTGAGCAAAGAAGCTTCTTATAAAGCTTCAGGAAATTATGGCCTACTGGATCAGGCCCTTGCCTTGCAATGGGTGTATGAAAACATTGCTGCATTTGGGGGAAATCCCCAAAAAATCACCATCGCAGGAGAGTCTGCGGGCTCGATCTCTGTCAGCTACCAAATGGCTTCACCCTTATCCAGAAATTTGATAGCCGGTGCTATAGGAGAAAGCGGGGCAGGAGTGACTGCACTCTCTCCGGTACCATTGGCCGAAGCTGAAAAAGCAGGAAAAGAGTTTTTGGAGAAATTTGGCATAAAAAGTATAGCAGAAGCAAGAAAGCTCCCAACCAGGGACCTTTATGAAATGTACAATGAATCCGGAAGATTTGGTTTTCCGGTGGTATTGGACGGGTACTTATTGCCAAAATCCCTGACCGAAATATTCAAAGCAAGAGAACAGGCCCAGGTTCCTTTGCTATTGGGCTGGAATACCCAAGAAAATCCCGGAGCGGCATTCATGCAAGGTTTGCCATTTACCAAAGAGAATTTCATAAAAAAAGTCCAGGAAGCTTATCCCGAAGACTACACAGAGGTATTGAAGCTTTATCCACATGAAACCCAAGAACAGGTTGCCTATTCCGCCATGGATTTAGCAGGAGACCGTTTTATTTCTTATAGCACTTGGAAGTGGTTTGACCTGCACCGTAAAAACTCGGATCAGCCGGTATACCGCTACCTGTATGCAAAGTTACGACCTCCCTTGGTTGATCAGACCTTAGAAGCAGGACTTGCCGGCGGTACCTCGAGAAGGGCGGACAACGCCCCGCCCAGGCCTAAGGACCTTGGTGCCCCTCACGCTGCAGAAATTGAATATGCAATGGGCAATTTGGACCGTATCAAAGAGTTTGCCTGGACAGTAGAGGATTACAAGACCTCT
The DNA here is from genome assembly GCF_004216715.1 of Cecembia calidifontis. NCBI lineage: Bacteria > Pseudomonadati > Bacteroidota > Cytophagia > Cytophagales > Cyclobacteriaceae > Cecembia > Cecembia calidifontis. The sequence goes on along the minus strand of NZ_SGXG01000001.1, from coordinate 1,155,597 downwards.
GAAACCATGTTCAAATTTTTCGCCAACTTTATCAAAAACCACAATCCAAATGGAGAAGGTTTACCGGAGTGGCCAAAAGCGATGGCCAATGACGATAACCCTCCGGTAATGGTCATAGATACACAATCCAAAGCCATCAAAGCCCAAAACGATGCCAGATACAGGTTCCATGATAGGTTTTATGGTAATGATAAATAGGAAATATATTCTGGACTGGAAGGGGGTGTCCGAAAAGTCGAGACACCCTTTTTTTATTGTTGATTTTCTCTAAAATTATTATTTTAGAGTTGAACAAAATACAACAATGTCTAAGGTAGTTTTTAAAAATCAGACTGGCAATTGTCCAGAATTATTTCCGGCAAATATTTTTGATAAAATCCCTGATAACCACCCTGCTCGATTGGTTGACACTGTGGTTAACTCTTTGGATATCAGTGATATTATAAAGAGGTACAAGGGAGGCGGTACATCAGCCTATCATCCACGAATGATGATTAAAGTGCTGTTCTACAGCTATTTATCCAATGTGTATTCATGTAGGAAAATAGCCAAAGCACTTAATGAGAACATACATTTCATGTTTATCTCAGGAAACTCAACCCCCGATTTCAGAACCATCAACGATTTCCGCGGTAAAATCTTAAAAGACTCCATCAAGACATTGTTTGCCGAAGTGGTAAAAATGCTTGTTGAGATGGGATATGTAAGCCTTGATGTACAATACATTGACGGAACCAAGATTGAAGCAAAATCCAATAAGTACACTTTTGTCTGGCGTAAGACAGTTGAAAAGCACAAAGAAAGGTTAGAAGGTAAGATCAAGAGTGTTTTATCAGATATCGAAGAAAGCATCCTATCAGATAATCAAGAAGTTAATCAAGAAGAATTGCCTAAAAAAATTGATTCTGAAGAATTAAGGGAGCGGCTTTCAGCCATAAATAAAAAGCTAAAAGAGCCTTCAAAGAAGATTGCTAAGGAGCTTCAAAAACTTCAGGAAGAACATCTTCCCAAGCTGGAGAAGTATGAAAAAGACCTGGAGATTTTGGGGGATAGAAATTCGTACAGTAAGACAGATCATGATGCCACATTCATGAGAATGAAAGAGGACCACATGAAAAACGGACAACTAAAACCCGCTTACAATCCTCAGATATCAACTGAAAATCAATTCATTACCCATGCTACTATCCACCAAACAGCAGGGGATACCACCACTTTAAAATCCCACTTGGACAGTTTTGAAAAATCGTATAGTAAACAAAGTAAAGAGATAGTAGCTGATGCAGGATACGGCAGTGAGGAGAATTATGAAATGCTTGAAAAAAAGGGAGTTGATGCCTATGTGAAATACAATTACTTCCACATGGAGCAAAAGAAGAAGACAAAGAACAATCCTTTTCTTCCCCAAAATCTTTTCTACAATGCAGCGCAAGATTTTTACGTATGCCCCATGGGACAGCGGATGGAGAATGTTGGACAAGGAAAGCGCACTTCAAGCAATGGGTATGTATCTCAAGTAACTTATTATCAGGCAAAAAACTGTGAAGGATGCCCCTTAAGAGCACAATGCCACAAAGCGACAGGTAACAGAAGAATCGAAGTGAACCATAGGTTAAACTTCTTAAAACAGCAGGCCAAGGAAAAACTAATGAATAAAAAGGGGCTTGAACACAGGAGCAAAAGACCAATAGAGGCGGAAGCTGCGTTTGGCCAGCTGAAAAGCAATAATATATTCAACAGATTTACACTCACTGGTTTAGAAAAAGTGGAATTAGAGTTCTTATTGATGGCAATTGGCCATAATCTGAGAAAAATGGTGGCTAAAAGTATGCACTCTGGACTAAAACTATCTAAAAAATCATCTTTGGGTTATAAACCCTACAATAGTCGGCCGGTATTTTACGTTCCAAAGGAAAATTCTAATCAAAGATCACTGGTAATGGCATTGGATTTTCAAAATCAAAAAATAGCGGCATAAAAAAAGCTGCCCTTTTCGGACAGCCCCCTTTTTTTAAAAATCATTTGCCCCAAGCCGTCATTAGTTTTAACCAAAAATAAAATGTCATACCTAAGTTTTCTGAATAGTTTATAAATTCAACAGAAACTATTCTTCCATGCAGCACGAATCATATCATTTTGATGCGATTGTAATAGGTTCCGGCATTTCTGGTGGTTGGGCAGCCAAAGAATTATGCGAAAAGGGACTCCAAACCCTGGTACTGGAAAGGGGAAGGGATATCAAGCACAATAAAGACTATCCCACTGCCAATATGTCTCCCTGGGAATTTCAGCATCGGGGTGAGATGAGCCGTGAATTTCTTGAAAATAACCCTTTGATCAGCAAAGCTGCGGGATTTGGAGAAGATACGGCACATTTTTTTATTAAAGATGCAGATCATCCTTACATTCAGGAAAAGCCATTTGACTGGATCAGGGGTTATCAAGTGGGGGGTAAATCCCTGACCTGGGGGAGAGCCTGCCAAAGATGGAGCGATTTTGAGTTCAAAGCACCCGAAAAATATGGATATGGGATTGCCTGGCCAATAGGTTATGATGACATCGCCCCTTGGTATTCACATGTGGAAAAATTCGTGGGTATATGTGGCAACAAAGATGGAATAGATGCCATGCCGGATGGAGAGTTTTTGCCTCCATTCGAATTTTCCTGTGTGGAAAAACACATGAAAGATAAAATCAAAGAACATTATCCAGATAGACACCTGGTACAGGGCAGGTGGGCACATTTGAGCCAACCAAAAGAAATACATATCCAACAAGGAAGAGGAAAGTGTCAGGCCAGAAGCCTTTGTATGAGAGGTTGCCCTTTTGGGGGTTATTTCAGCTCAGTATCCTCTACCTTGCCTTGGGCGGAAAGTACAGGAAACCTTACAATCAGGCCTAATTCAGTAGTGCATTCCATTCAATATGACGAATCCTCCGGAAAAGCCTCTGGTGTGAAAATTATTGATGCCATTACCAAGGAGGAAATGGTGTTTACCGCCAATATCATCTTTGTGAATGCCTCTGCTTTGAATACCAACCTTATCTTACTTAACTCTGTTTCCAAAAGGTTTCCAAACGGATTGGGAAATGACAATGGACTATTAGGCAAATACATTTGTTTCCACCTTTACCGCGGTTGGGCAGGAGGCATTATTGATGGATTTGAAGACAAATATGTCTATGGAAAAAACCCTACAGAGACAATTTTGGCAAATTACAGAAACCTTTACCATCAAGAAATGGACTATTTTGGAGGCTTTACAACCTTTGCAGGTGCCTATCGGGTGAGAAAAGAAGGTTTACCGGGAAATGTTCCCCAGTTGGGTGCTGATTTTAAAAAGGCACTTTCAGAAGCAGGAGACTGGCATGTATATATGTATATGCAGGGAGAGACCATCCCCAAAGCCTCCAATAGGGTCTATTTAAGCAAAGATAAAAAAGATGCCTGGGGCATTCCTTTGTTGGTAACCGATGTGGCTTACGATGAAAATGATGAAAAAATGATTGCTGACTTCCTACAGCAAAGCCGGGAAATGTTGGAAAAAATAGGCTGTAGAAATATCTATGCTTACGACAACCATCAGGCACCGGGATTGGATATCCATGAAATGGGCGGCGTAAGGATGGGAAAAAGTCCAGAAGATTCATTATTGAATGAATGGAACCAATTGCATCATTGCAAAAATGTCTTTGTGACCGATGGGGCATGTATGACCAGTACCGGTAACCAAAGCCCATCCATTCTTTATATGGCACTTACTGCAAGGGCAGCAAATTATGCAGCGGATCAATTTTTTACCGGCAAACTGTAAGACAATGAGGAAATGCTCAATTAAAAAACTGACACATGGATAGACGAGAAGCTTTAAAGTTAACCGCATCTTTATTTGGTGGAGTGGTGATAGGTTCCCAGTCATTTCTAACTGCCTGTGGTTCAAAAACTGAAAATTCAATGGTTTTCTCTAAAGAAATCATTTCTCTTTTGGATGAAATAGGGGAGGTGATTTTGCCGGAGACGGAAGATTCCCCAGGAGCCAAAGCCGCTAAAATCGGTGATTTTATTAGAACCATTGTCAACGACTGTTACAGTGAAGAAGAGCAGAAAATATTCAGTGAAGGTTTAAGTACTTTCAAAGATTTGTGCCAAAAACAATTTGATAAATCTTTTATGACAATGAGCGGGGAGGAAAAATTTGAACTTCTTCATCAACTTGATCAGGAAGCCAAAAGTAGGCATTCGGAAGAGAATCCCCATTATTTTGCTATGATCAAACGGTTGACCATCTGGGGATATTTTACTTCCGAACCCGGAATGACAAAAGCGCTTCGCTATAATCCCATTCCTGGAAGGTATGAAGGATGTGTTCCCTATCAGGTAGGAGAAAAAGCCTGGGCAGGTTAATGCCGATAATTTTCAACTTCTTGCTTCTTTTTTAAAAATGTCAGAATTAAGTGCCTGTTATTTTCAAGTCAGGCTATTCTTTTCCCAGAAGATCAATAAACTCTTCTGTTTTAAATTTCTGGTTATTTTTAAATGGACCGTTGTTAAGCCGGTCAATTTGAAAAGAGTTGCCTGATCGTAATATTTTGTTAATTGCGCTACCTGATTAGCCTAATTTATACAAATTGCGCTGGTCAACCAGCCTAATTAACAAATTATGGAATTCAGCTATTCCATATAGGGTTCGAAAAAAGCCAGGTCAACTTCATAAACAACTCTTGGATTGACTGCTAATTTATCTTCTCCAAAAACTTCCTGACCACCTTCAAAGTCTCTTCCTTATTATCATTCAAAGTGCTATGTGCAGCACCGGGAATCACTGCAAACTGGGAATCGGGCACCAAACTGTGGTAATATTTAACAGTACTTGGTCTAGCTTCATCAAATTCTCCAGTCATCATCAGAACAGGCACTTTGATCTGTGGCAGGTATTCAAGACGGTCATAATTTCTTAAAGTTCCTGTGGAGGTAAATTCACTAGGCCCCCACATATAGAGATAAATATTTTCTCCTGATACCAGGTTAAGATGACTCCTGTCAACTTTAGGCCTTTCTTTTCGCGTAACAAATAGGCTATAGTACAATTGGGTGGCTTCTATATATTCCGGATCCCCATAGCTTCCCCTGGATTCATGGTAACGAATAATCTTTTGAACAGAATCCGGCAAGGTGGCGATCAAGGTGTCTGCATCAGCTATCCATAAATCGGTACTGAAAAGTGGACTGCTGAAAATGATGGCTTTGACTTCATCGGGATAGGTCAAATAATAATCCATACCCAGCATGGTTCCCCAGGAATGCCCGTATAGTACAAAATCTTGTAGGTTCAGATGCTTTCTCAATCTTTCTACCTGATCCACATAATTCTCTATGGTCATCAAGGAAGTATCCATCAATGCATCTGACCTTCCTGAACCCAGTTGATCCCAAAAAACAATCGGACCATCATAACCCAATTCCTTCAAAGGCTCAAAACCTAAACTTGTTCCACCAGGACCACCATGGAGTAATAGAACAGGAGATTTTGGACCCGAACCAAATACTTCATACCAGATCCTTCCCCCCTCCACTTCTACATATCCTTCTTTGGAAACAAGGCTCTTTTTACCGGTACATGAAAAAAACAGGAATAAAAGGACGATGACTAGGTGAATTCTTTTCATGTTATGTCATAAGAGATGCATTGTAAATTTAAACTTTTATTCGCTCTTTTTCCTTGAACTTGGCTTTCACTTCCTGAAGCTCACTTGGCCTGGTAAATACCATTGCGTAGGCCTCCTTTAGTGAATTGGAATTTTTGACATCCTTGAAAATATCCACCCATTCATGAAAATTCAGGGTAACCGGATTGTAAGAATTCACTTGTTTGGTCAGGCCATAAGCGGGCCTTTCTTCTTCTGGCATAAATGTCCCAAATAACCTATCCCAAATGATAAAGGTGGATCCATAGTTTTTATCCAAATATTTTTCATTGGAAGCATGGTGAACCCGGTGATGGGATGGAGTAGTGAAAATATACTCTATCGGTCTAGGCAGTTTATCGATATATTCGGTATGGATCCAAAACTGGTATAAAACGGCTATTTGATGAACGATAAAAAACATAACAGGATGAAATCCGGCCAAGGCCACCGGTATAAAGAAAATGATTTTGATATGTTGCGTCCAGCTCAATCGAAAGGAAACCGACCAATTGTATTTTTCAGAATTGTGGTGGGTGACATGGGTGGCCCACCAAAACCGGTTTTCATGTGCGATCCTGTGCGCCCAATACCTCCAAAAATCCAACCACAACAAGCAGAGCACATAAGCCCACCAAGTATTGGGAAAAGACCAGGGAACAAGGTTATAGAAAAACAATATAACACCAAATGTCACTACTTTTAATCCGGCACTCATGGCTACATTCACCAAACCGATTACAGTAGCCGCAACGGTATCCTTGCCATCATAAAAATCCTTCTTTTCTTTATAGGATAAATACCATTCCAAAACAACCAATCCGATCATGATCGGTGCAGCAAAAAAGATGATGTTGGGTAAATCGAGAGATAAAACCTGATCGAGGGTTAATTTTTCTTTTGACATGATGATGGATGAGTGACAAAAATTTTTCTGTATTCTTCTAAGATACAGAAATTTTTAGGAGATTTAAAGGAATTCTTTCATAATATCCCCATTTGAATCGATCCAAAGAAAATATTAAATTGTAATCCTATCTTTCAATCCTACTCCTATGAACACCATAAACAGAAGAGACACGATTAAAACCCTGGCTATAGGAGCCGGTCTAAGTTTGGTTTCCCCCTTTGGCCTAATGGCCTGCAAGTCGGAGGAAAAGAAAAAGGACAAATTAGGCGTGGCCCTTGTCGGACTGGGATATTACAGCACAGACCTTTTGGCGCCTGCCCTTCAACAAACAAAACATTGTTACCTGGCAGGAATAGTAACCGGCACACCTTCCAAAGCTGAAGCTTGGAAAGCCAAGTACAATATCCCTGACAAAAACATTTACAATTATGAAAATTTTGACCGTATCAAGGATAATCCCGATATCGATGTGGTCTATGTAGTCCTACCGCCCTCTATGCATATGGAATATACCATCCGTGCTGCCAATGCAGGTAAGCATGTTTGGTGCGAAAAACCCATGGCTGTTTCGGTGCAAGAATGTCAGGCCATGATCGATGCCTGTAAAGCCAACAACGTGACCTTGTCCATTGGATATCGCTTACAGCATGAACCCAATACCCAAGCATTTCAGGACATTGTAAAAGGTGAAAAACTGGGAAAAGTACTGGGGCTTGATTGCGCCGCAGGATACCGGGAAAACCGGACGGACCACTGGAAACAGAAAAGGGAAATGGGAGGTGGAGTAATCTATGATATGGGGGTGTATTCCATCCAAGGGGCCAGATTGGGGGCTAATATGGAACCTGTTGCGGTAACTTACGCAAAAGTCTATGCCGAAAGACCTGAAATTTACAAAGACGGATTGGGTGAGGTAGTTGAAGCCGTACTTGAATTTCCAAACGGTGCCATAGGCAATATCAAAACCAGCTTTTTTGAAAATGTGAATTTCCTCAATATCCGTTGTGAGGAGGGGACCATAGAAATGGCTCCATTCCAAGCTTATGCCGGAAATAAGGGAAAAAGTCCCCTGGGCGAATTCAATTTCCCTTATGAAGTCCCCTGGCAACAGGCCAACCAAATGGATCAGGATGCGCTTGCCATTATGGAAAAGAGACCTTTACTCGTACCTGGAGAAGAAGGCTTAAGGGATATCCGTATCGTGGAAGCGATTTTGGAATCCGCTGAAACAGGAAACAGGGTGCTGATTTAACGGCACCCTTTTTTAAAACACAAAACTTTAATTGATCTTTACCAACTTAAATCTTGGGGTTGGATTAAAGTCACTTTCCAACCATTGCAATCCGGACATTTATAATTAAGCGCAAACGTGTTCTTATTTACCTTCCTCAAAAATAGGTTTTCATGTAGCACCAGTTGATGAATGGTCTTTTTGAATACGATGAGATTCCCTGCACTATCAAATGAATATTTTTGCATACCATTATTTTCAAATAAAATGGTATCCAACTTCTCATTAACTCTTGCCAAAGTTCCTTTTTTGATCTCCCAAATTTGAGCTTCTTTTTGATCTTCAGAAGAAAGAGTATTCAAGCTATAATTTATATTGATGAAGGTATTCTGGTCAATCCATGTACTATCAATATCAAAGTTTTTGTCATAACCTTTAAAATTCTCATAAATCCATATCCCCTGCAATTCCTTAGGAAAAGTATAGCGGTTTTTTCTCAGGGAAGGCTGAGGCTTGTCTGATAACATGTCTTTGTCCTGAAAGTTTGGGGATATCCCGCGACAAGAACCCATGAGTAAAATTAAAGCCACTGTCCATCTATTCCATTTCATCATTTACCTCCCCTTTTGATACCTCCTTGTTTTTAACAAATACCGAGTAGGTAGTATATCGCTTTTTGCTCCTATGGTAAGTTCTATAATAATTGTCAAATAAACCTTCGTTTATCCTTTGAAGTAACTCTTCTTTGGTAAAACCTACGTCTAAAAATATAAATTTGCCCAAATATTGTAGATAACTGTTGTGGACATTATCATCACTAAGATATAAAACATCGATTTTTTTTAAGGGTCCTATGATAATAGGGTTTACCTGCCAGATGATGGAATCTTTTCTATTCAATACATATATTTCTCTGCTGACCTTCCTTAAAAATTTATTTTCACTCAGTTCAAAACTTTCAGTTCCGATTTTGTGAAAAGATAACGATCCTGCCCTTACTTTAAGGGAACCTTGGGGATTTGGAAAAGAAGCTTGGTCAATTTTCTTGAAAAGGGTTGAATCCTTACATATTAAAATACTATAAGCATATTCTTCAAACTCCACATATGAACGCTTTTTTACAACAGCAAACCCATCTTCAAAAGTAAATTTTCCTCTAAGGGAATTGGGGAAATGATATTTATTTTCGGCATCTATAGGCTGAGGTTGTGAAAAATATACAGGATAGCAAGAAATACATAAGTAGGACAAGCCAAGTATGAATAAAAGGAAAAAAAACCTTTGCAGTCCCATATTTTTGTTAGCCTAAGTAGCTTACTAAATTTAAAAAAATTATTCCGTATTGTGCCACTCATTTCATCCATTTTATTTTGACCCATAGCTAAGTCAAAACTTAACAATTGTTTTGAATTAAAACATCTTTTCATAGAGATGAACGTTTCTCCTATCGACAAAAAATCCTTGTCTGTTTCTATTTTACTTATGAAATCCTACTCCAGTTGATTTCATGCTTTTTCTGGGCTCTGATCTGCCGGAGCACCATGCTATGTTCGGGCTTTACAAGTTCCGGGTCATCCTGGAGCAATTGTTCTGCAGCATCTCTGGCCATGGTGAGTATAGGAGCATCTTTGCTCAAATCTGCAATCAACAAATCCGCTAAACCACTCTGCTGCGTACCCATCAAGTCCCCTGGGCCACGGAGTTTCAGATCCACATCCGCTATTTCAAAGCCGTTGTTGGTCCTGACCATAGTTTCTAACCTGATCCTGCTGTCTTTGGACAGTTCATATTTGGTCATGAGGATGCAATACGACTGATCGGCTCCACGGCCAACCCTTCCCCTTAGCTGGTGCAGCTGGGACAATCCAAACCTTTCTGCATTTTCCACAATCATCACTGAAGCATTGGGTACATTTACCCCCACCTCAATGACAGTAGTAGCTACCATGATTTTGGTCTCCCCCTTGACAAACCGCTGCATCTCAAAATCCTTGTCCGCCGGCTTCATATCCCCATGCACAATACTCACCGGATATTCCGGAAATGCCCTACAGATGCTTTCGTACCCATCCATGAGGTTTTTAAGATCCATGGTTTCAGATTCCTGAATCAAAGGATAAACCACATAGACCTGTCTCCCTTCCTGGATTTGCTTCCTCATGAAGCCAAACACCTTCAGCCGGTCTTTATCATAGCGGTGAACAGTTTGAATGGGTTTTCTGCCCGCAGGTAATTCATCGATGAGCGAAATATCCAGATCTCCGTACAAAGTCATGGCCAAGGTCCGTGGAATTGGGGTAGCCGTCATCACCAAAACATGTGGATAATAATGCTCATTTTTGGCCCAGAGTTTGGCACGCTGGGCGACCCCAAAACGGTGTTGCTCATCTACTATGGCCAAACCCAGATTCCTGAACTGCACCACGTCTTCCAACAGTGCATGCGTTCCTATTATTATATGCAAATCTCCTGATCGCAGCATTTCATGGATTACATTCCTGGCAGATTTCTTCGTGGATCCTGTCAGCAAAGCAATGTTCAGGCCCATGAGATCGGCATATTCCTTCAGGCCTTCATAATGCTGGTTGGCCAAAATCTCAGTAGGTGCCATCAAACATGCCTGGGTACCAGAACTGATGGCAATGAGGATACAGATAAAAGCCACCATCGTCTTGCCAGAACCTACATCTCCCTGAATCAGCCTGTTCATCTGCTTCCCTGACTTCATATCGGCGTACGCTTCCCTCACTACCCGCTTCTGGGCTTCAGTAAGTTGGAAAGGCAAATGCTCCTTGTAAAATTTGGTCAACAGCTCTGTCTGATTCAATACCTGCCCATGGGATTTTTCGGTACGGGTCAGTTTGAGCTTCAATAGCCTGAGCTGAACGAAAAAGAACTCCTCAAACTTCAACCTGAACCGGGCCCTTTTAAGGATTTCAGGATTGTCAGGGAAATGGATCTGTTTGAGGGCATCCCGTTTGGAAATCAGGTTAAAACGCTGCAAAATATCAATCGGCAAAGTTTCCTGAATCTGGGGATAGGCAACCTGGACCAAACCCTCCATGATTTTGGAGATACCTTTGGAATCCAAATACTTTGCCCTCAATTTCTCTGTTGTTGAATAGACTGGTTGAAAGAAGCTTTTTTCCTCCTGTACCTGGGAAAGGGGCTCCATCTCCGGATGGGCAATGCTGAATTTCCGCCCATAGCGGTTGGGCTTACCAAAAAATACAAAGGGAACTCCCAACACTAGTTTTTTTTCAACCCATTGCAGGCCTTTGAACCATGTGAGTTCCATTTCGCCGGTTTCATCATAAATATGGGCCACCAATCTTTTCTTTCTTCCTTCCCCTAAGGTTTCTATGGAACGGATTTTTGCAATGACCTGCACATTTTCCAAGTCCTCCGTGATTTGATGGATTTTGTAAAACTTGGTCCTGTCCTCATAGCGGAAGGGGTAATGCTGGATCAGTTCTCCATAGGTAAAAATGTTCAGCTCCTTGTTGATCAAGGCTGCTTTCTGTGGTCCTACACCACGAAGGAATTCAATTTTGGTATCAAAAAAACCGGACAAGGAGTTTTGAGTTTTATTTTATGCAAAATAATCCCCACAGAGAGATATACAAAGTAGTCTACTTTATTTAAGAGTTTAATGTTCCCAATACCTGATGATGGAAATAAAACCTTAGGTCTTTAATTTAACAGGAATTTGTCTTCCTTCTTTTTTTGCTTGCTCATCTAATCCTTACCCCATGGCAATTCTTAAAGCAATTCCAATTGGAATAAATACATTGACCAAATCCAGATTTTCCCTAATAAAAAAGGAAATCAAATGATCCTTTTCAAAAAATGATCCATTTCCTCTACCACCTGCAAAGCATTCTCCTTTGTGAAAATCAAAGGGGGTTTGGTTTTCAAGACACTGTCCTTAGGACCATCTGTACTGATCAGGATATATTTTTCCCTAAGGCGGTTTTTAATCAATTTTGCCAACTGTTCATCTTCCTCCTTTGTTCCGGGCTTGACCAGGTCCACCCCAAGAAAAAGACCTGAACCCCTGACATCTCCTATACAGGCATATTGCTGCTGCAATTCCTCAAAAAGGGATTTATAATAGTTGCCCACGATCTTGGCGTTTTCCTGTAAAGCTTCTTCCTCCATGACCTCCAAGACAGCCAAACCTATGGCACAGGAAACGGGGTTCCCACCGAAGGAACTGAAAAACTCAACTCCTTTTTCAAATGACTCCGCAATTTCCTGGGTACAGACCACCGCACCCATAGGATGCCCATTTCCCATGGGTTTGCCCAATATCACCATGTCCGGCACTATCCCATGCTGCTCAAATCCCCAAAAATAGTCGCCAACCCGACCGAATCCCGTCTGTACCTCATCGGAAATACATAGTCCTCCTCTTTCCCTAATGGCAGGATAAATTTCTTTCAAATACCCTTGTGCCAAAGGCACCTGTCCTCCACAACCCACGATAGGTTCGGAAATAAATGCCGCAATGGGATAGGAAAATCCATCCATCAATTTTTGGGCATCCGCTGCATATTTTTTGCCTGTTTTTTCAAGCTCATCACTGTATTTTCCACGGTAAGCATCCGGAATGGGAACTTTCAGGATATGATCCTTTTGTCCCTGACCCTTTGGATTGCTGAATTTGTAGTCCGAAATATCAATCGAGATCTGCGTATTGCCATGGTAACCATGTTCCATGACCATGATGCCTTCCCTTCCGGTATACCATTTGGCCAGGCGTATGGCAAGATCAGATGCCGCACTTCCTGAATTCACAAAAAACACCCTGTTCAGGGAGGGAGGAAATTTGGAAAGCAACTTTTCAGCATATTGCGGCAAAAGATCATACAAATAACGGGTATTGGTATTCAGTTTGGCCATCTGTCTTTGCCCTGCTTCCACCACTTTGGGATGGGAATGGCCAACATGGGGAATGTTATTGTAGGCATCCAAAAAAGTATTGCCCAGGGCATCGTACATGTACTGAAAAGCAGCCCTTTCCATTTGGATTGGTTTGGAATAACTTACCGATAAGATTTTGCTCAGGTATTGATGGCGATAAGCCAGACTTTCTTCCAAAGTTCTCACCGGTAGCGGTTCAAAACCTACGGCCATCCTAAATTCATTTTCTGCATGTCGAGGGTTTAGCTTAAGCCATCCATAGAGCATCTTCCAGGCATTTTTCTCACTGATGGACGCATAGGCATTTTCAGGATCAATTTTCCTGGCATGGGCCGAATTGCATACACTGATACACAGCCTACCTGCAATCAGGTAATACAACAAGCTAAGTTCCTTTTCGGTAAGGGGAATCTTTTCATGGTATCCCTTAAGCACTTCCAAAGACCATTCAAGGTAATTTTCTTTGTCATAAGCAGTGTAGGTCATGGCAACTGCCAACTCATGGATCAAAGGACTGTAAGCCAGGTCCCCAAAGTCAATCAGAGTTATTTGACCTTCCCGATTTATCATCACATTCCATTCATTGGCATCATTGTAAATGATCGCCCTCCGTAAATGAGGTAATTCTGGTCTTACCAATTCTTCAAATTGCTTTAAAAAGTACTTTACCGTATTTCGGTCTTTTGGAGAAGGGATATCATCCAGGTATTTTTGGATGAGCTCCAAATATTGCAGGTCCCATTCCCATTTTCTGGATTGGAGTATATAGCTGTTAAGCTTACTGAGCTCCATATCCAATGTAGCAAGAAAACCACCCAGTTCTCGATAAGCAGAGGTGGATGGCTCCAAATTTCCAAGAAAATCACCTTCTAAAAATGTAAGCAAACGGCATATCAGTTGCTGACCTCCCCATTCTTCCAATTTTACAAACTGACCATCTAAAAAGGGTTCAGGACAGGGAATCCTACCATTGAAGTTTTTTTGAAGGGCATGGAGAACCTCTGTCTCCGTCTGTACAAGATCGAAGGTCTCATTATTGAACGGATAAGTTTTAAAAATAAATTTTCCCCGATCTGTCTCCACCAGATAGTTGATATTATCATATCCATTCAATTTTTTAAGTTCCACCGAGTGGAAACCAAAAGCAACTTTTAACAAATCCTGCATGGGGAAGGCTCTTTTAAATCCAATACAATATCAGGAAAAAAAATAAAATAAAGCCCTTCACAATTTCTGGCAGTTTGGACAATAATAAACAGCTCCTCCCATATATGCTTCTTTTACTATTTTTACTCCACATTTGGGACAGGGATGATCAAAGGTATTTTTTGAGAGTATAGTTTTGTACCCCCGTTTTTTCCATAAAGATCTTTCTCCGTATCCCTTCCCCCCTGATCACTCATTTTTTTTTAGAGTCAATTTAAGGCTTTGGAAAAGTTTCTCCTTTTCAGATTCAGACAAACTTGATTTCTTTCTTTTAGGGTGAATTCCGGCATTGAAGAGGATGTCCTGCAAAACTCCATTGCCTAGTCCGGGAATTCTTTGTTCCGTAGCCAAAAGTGCTTTTGCAGAAAGGTCTTTTGCAGCATCCAAAATTTCATAAACATGCGTCTGATCAAAAGCATCATCCAAAGGAGAAATTGCCTGCAGACTTCCTAAATGGTATTTATTTTCAAGTTTGCCCTGATAGACCATAATCCCACCATACATGGCCACCGTAAATACGAGGCAACTCTCATCCTCAAATACTATCAATAATTGGTATTTGGAAGGGGCTTCTACTAAACTGGAATAATATCTGAGGATGGTTCCATCACTGACCGTCAAATGAACATTTTCTTCAAAACGAAAATCCACAAACACCCCATGACCTTCAACAGAGATGACTTTTCTTCCTTCCAGCAGTCTGGGATAATCTTTGGGATCTCCTTCAAACCAAACCAATTTATGGGTATGGGTTGGGGGGAACACTTTGACAACTTTTTTGCCAATAAAGACTTGGCTTGCCTGCCTACTCAGTGTTTTGGATTCAGGGATTTCTATCATAAGCTTTTACCGAAAATGAATATTGGCATTCATCATTTTATTCCACTTTGATCAAATGGCCTCGCCTGCCAGACATTATCCTTCAAAACCATCAACTCTTTGAAACCTAACTCTCTCAGGAATACAACCGTATTTTCATATTCACCTATTATTTCTTTGGGATGATGGCTGTCAGCATTAAGGCAGATAGGGACTTTCAATTCCTTTAGCCGTTGCAAGCCAAATCTCCCGGGATAGGTTTCCGAAGCCCTTTTCTTGTATAGTCCTCGGGTATTTACTTCCACTATGGTTCCTGATTGGGCTGCTGCTTCCAATGTTTGGGAAAGGTAATCCCGATACCAAGAACGCTCTTCATCAAAAAAGAATTTGTTATGATTTTGCATTTTGATTTTATCCACATGGCCGAGGATAGTAGGGCAATCCTGCTCCAACATATGGATGGTAATTTCGAAGTACCGCTTCAGGGCTCTTTTGATATCATTGCTAAAAATTTCCAACAATCCTTTTTCAAAGGTCAAAAGAGGACCATCTATTTCCCATGGCTTCCCATCCGCAAAGGTATCAACAAAATGTACCGATCCCAGCGTGTAATCCAGGTTAAAATCTTTTCTAAAAGTTTCAATTAATCCTGCCTTATCTGGGAAATAATCAATTTCAAGACTTTTATAGATTTCGATTTGACCAGCATATTGGACTTTGGCTTCTTCAACCTCTTTTAAATAGGTAGGTAAATCCCTTCTGTCCATAGACCATTTATTCTCAAAATGAACCGGGGAATGGGAAGTAAAGCCAATGCTTTTCACTCCGTACTTAAGGGCCTGTTGGATATGCTTATCTATTTCATCGACACCATCACAGTATTTGAAGTGGCTATGGTAATTGGTCCAGGCCATAGGGTAAGTTCAAGATTGTTAGTTCCTTACATAGATACAAAAAAACCGGCATCTTAGGATGCCGGTTAGCTGGTAATTTCTGGTAAATCAAGACATTAACCATAAATTTCTTCCAAAACTTGTGCAAGACGGATACCCGCTGCCATCAACCTTTCCTCTACATGATGGTAATGCTTGTAGATGTAGTCATAACCGATTCTGCCATTGGCAGGGATATCATACATGGCCGGACGGATGGCTACAGCTTCTCTCAACCAATCTGCAGGGGTTTTGGAAGTATATTGGTCTATCAGTTCCGGACTGATTCTTTTTTGAAGTTCTGCTGCGATCTCTGAATAACTCATCTTTTTATTTTCGATCAGGTCGGTATCCCAAACTGCATGGATGTTGGTTTCTTTGTTGAAATAACTGACTTTAACATCATTGCCTCCACGATCTCCCGGTTTGCCAACATGAAATGGCTGATGTAAATCACCTACAATGTGGATCAGCATGCGGAGCAGGTCTCTTTCCTCCTCAGGATTCAGTCCCCCTTTTTTCAATGTTTCTTTTATATTCAAAAATATGCCATAGGCATCTCCGGTAGGCTCTTGAATGCTTGGATCATATTCCCCATCTGCTGTGGTCACCCAATGCCAGGTGTAGGTATACTCATACTTTTTATCTGAGCGGATATTATCCATCCAAACTCCCACACCTGAAATGGATTCCTTATTCAAAATGGCTTCAACTTTCTCTACGGTTTGGGGCTTCATTTGCCATTCAGCCAATTTCCCGATAACATAGTGTCCAATAGCTCCCCAGGCAAAAGAACTGGTCTGTGTACTGATGACCAATAAAATGGCGAGTGTCAACTGTTTGGTAATTTTCATATTTTGATTGATATAAGCTTGATATACGGTGGAAATAAATTGAAATATTGAAGAAATAGGATTGAAACAGGTAATATCCCCAAAATCGTGGAGCTGGTATCCAATATCTATTCCTAATTATTTCACGCAAGTAAATTTCGCCAGCTAAATGCCAGCATATTTCACTTTGATTTTAATTCATTTACAGCA
This sequence comes from Cecembia calidifontis, assembly GCF_004216715.1. Taxonomy (NCBI): domain Bacteria; kingdom Pseudomonadati; phylum Bacteroidota; class Cytophagia; order Cytophagales; family Cyclobacteriaceae; genus Cecembia; species Cecembia calidifontis. The sequence continues at coordinate 1,138,845 of NZ_SGXG01000001.1, read as the reverse complement.
ATGTAAGCCATCAAACCGGCGCCAATCTCCATTGCATCTTCATCAATATCAAAGGTTGGCGTGTGTACTCCTGATATAATACCTTTTGCTTCATTTCGGGTACCTAAACGGTAAAAACAGCCATCAATTTCCTGGGTGTAATAGGAAAAATCTTCCGCAGCCATCCAAATATCCAAATCCAGCACATTTTCAGCTCCAAGATAATCCACTGCAGCATTTTGTGCCCTCTCGGTAAGTGCTTCTGCATTTTTCAAAAAAGGATATCCCTTTCTGACCTCAAAGTCCACTTCTCCGCCCATGCCTTCGGCAATGCCTTTGGCAATCTGCACCATCTGATGGTGGGCTTTGGATCTCCATTCCTCGTTAAGTGTTCGGAAAGTGCCCTGGATTTTAACCTCATTGGGGATGATGTTGGTCGCACCCAAGGCCTCCACTCTACCAAAAGACAAAACTGAAGGAATCTTGGGAGAGGCATTCCTGCTTACCACCTGTTGTAAGGCCACAATCATATGGGAAGCGATCAAAACAGGATCGACCAAGGTTTCCGGCATGGCGCCATGACCTCCTTTGCCTTTGACCGTGATATAAAGTTCATCCGCACTCGCCATGTACATCCCCTTTCGGAAACCTACTTTACCTACAGGAATCAAGGGCATTACATGTTGACCAATTATACCGGAAGGTTTCGGGTTTTCCAACGCCTTGTCTTTTATCATCAGGGAGGCCCCTCCGGGAATCAGTTCTTCTCCGGGCTGAAAAATGAGTTTGACGGTACCCTCAAAATCCTCTTTGATTTCGTGGAGGATTTTTGCAGCACCCAATAATGAGGCGGTGTGCACATCATGCCCACAGGCATGCATTACACCTGGATTGGTGGATTTATAAGGCACATCATTCTGCTCTATTATTGGTAGCGCATCCATATCTCCCCGTAGGGCAATGGTTTTAGAAGCGGGGTTTTTGCCCTCTATCAGCGCTGTCCAACCTGTATTGGCTTTTTTTTCTATTTGGGTAATTCCTATACTTTTGAGTTTTTCCTCCACAAAAGCTGCTGTCTGGAACTCCTGAAAAGAAAGCTCAGGGTGGGCATGCAAATACCTTCTATTGGCAATAAATTCTGATTTATATGCTTTGGCTAATGCCTTGATTTTATCTTTCACCATCCTGTATCGGGTCTGGATTCACATATCCTTCTCTTTGGAACCGGTCCTGGATAATCCTTGAAGTTGGAAATTGTGCTTTCAATTGATGATAATATTCCTGAGCTTCTATACGGTTGATGAATTTTCCTACTTTAACCAAGTATCTTGGCTGTTGGTATTGCATATCCACTTTCATTTCGGGAAAGGCGGAATAGATATCATTTCTCGTTTTGAATGCCAAGTCCCGGTCAACTCCGCTATATACTAAAACTGTGAAGCCATTCCAGGTTCTTTCTGAACGGTTGCCATTCCTAAATTTTTCCAGGGCAATTTTCAAATCTGCATCCACAGCAAGTTGACTCTCCCCAGATGCAGAAGCATCCTGTTTATTGGCCTGTTCTGCTAAATCAGGGAATGTAATGAGGGTTTCACTGAGATCTTCCCGGTAATTGGCAAAAGCCTCTGCTCCACTTCCTGTTTTTTTCACCGTAGCACAGGAACCCAACACAAATACCAAGACAAAGCTGCCCAGTAATGACCTTTTCATTATCTCTAGATTAATTTTCAATGATCACACATTTTCCTGATTCCACATCCTGCTGGACACTTTTATATTTAACGTCTTTGAGAAGTTTACCATCTGCATATTGCACAGAGACTTTATCGTTTCGACCATAAGTCTTTTCTGATTTGCGGGGTGCTACGACTTGTGGGGATGCAGTTCTGTTGGCTACTGCAGCTGCCGCTTGCCTACCTGCACCTGGATTCAGTGAGCTTCCCACTTCTTCTTTGGATGCTTTCACATTATTCTCTTCCCGTCTTGGAGCCTGCGCAGCCCTTACCTGACTTGGATCTTGGGTGGGCAATTCAGCTTTTGCCAAGAAAGAAATGGTATCCTCATTCAACTTGCCGATAAAGCGTTTGAACATCTCAAAAGCCTCGAATTTGTAAATCAATAAAGGATCTTTTTGTTCATAGACCGCATTCTGCACAGATTGCTTCAGGTCATCCATATCCCTTAGGTGCTCTTTCCAGTTTTGGTCAATTATGGCCAAGGTCACATTTTTCTCGATGGCACGGATCAGATCACGTCCTTCATTTTTGACTGTAGATTCCAAATTGATCACCACTCCGATCTGTTTGATGCCGTCTGTGATAGGAACCATGATTTCTTTTACAGTTGCACCTCGCTGGGCATAAACATCTTTTAATATCGGAAGTGCTTTGGAAATGATACGCTCATTTTTACTTACATAGTTCTTATAAGCTGCATCAAAGAGTTCCTGAGTCAGCACTTTGGCATCTTTGCTCTTGATGTCATCTTCTGTAAACTGGTGATCAATACCCAAAGAACTGTAGATATTCATCCTCAGGTTGTCCATGTCCCCTGTGGATTTTGCCATCTCGATAATGCTTTCACAGACATCATACATGACATTCAGGATATCCAGTTCTAAGCGTTCTCCAAGAAGGGCATTTCTACGTCTTTTGTAAACCACCTCTCTTTGGGAGTTCATTACATCATCATATTCCAAAAGCCGCTTCCTGACCCCGAAGTTGTTCTCCTCTACCTTTCTTTGTGCACGTTCAATGGATTTGGTAATCATGGAGTGCTGAATCACCTCTCCCTCTTCCAGACCCATCCTGTCCATGAGTTTGGCAATCCTGTCGGAACCAAACAATCTCATCAGATTGTCTTCCAGAGAAACAAAAAACTGAGAGGAACCGACATCCCCTTGACGTCCTGCACGACCCCTCAACTGTCTGTCCACCCTTCTGGATTCATGGCGCTCTGTACCAATGATTGCCAAACCACCTGCTGCCCTGGATTCAGGAGTCAACTTGATGTCGGTACCCCTACCCGCCATGTTTGTGGCGATGGTCACGGTCCCCGGCTTACCGGCTTCCGCTACTATTTCAGCTTCGCGGGCGTGCTGCTTGGCATTCAACACTTGGTGTTTGATCTTGCGGATGGTCAGCATCCTGCTGAGTACTTCAGAAATTTCCACAGAAGTGGTACCCACCAAGACAGGCCTACCTGCATTGGTCAACTCAACAATTTCATCGGCTACCGCATTGAATTTCTCCCGGACGGTTTTATATACTTTGTCTTCCCTGTCTTCTCTGATGATTGGTTTATTGGTAGGAATAACAACCACATCCAATTTGTAAATCTGCCAAAACTCTCCCGCCTCAGTTTCTGCTGTACCGGTCATACCGGCCAGTTTGTGGTACATCCTGAAATAATTCTGCAAGGTGATCGTAGCATAAGTCTGGGTAGCATCCTCCACCTTAACATTCTCCTTGGCTTCGATTGCTTGGTGCAAACCGTCGGAATATCTTCTTCCTTCCATGACTCGGCCAGTCTGCTCGTCTACGATTTTCACCTTTCCATCTACGATGATGTACTCCGTGTCTTTCTCAAACATACAGTAGGCCTTCAACAACTGATTGACCGTATGGATCCTTTGGGCTTTTACCCCATAATCCTTGATGATTTCTTCCTTACGGATCAGTTTTTCCTTGTCATCCAGATCCGGATTTTTTTCCATTTCGGCTATGGCCATACCGATATCCGGAAGGATAAAGAAATTGGGATCCTCATTCTTCTGCGTTATGGCTTCAATACCTCTGTCCGTCAGTTCTACGGAATTGGTTTTTTCATCAATTGTAAACAACAAAGGCTCATCTGCCTCAGGCATCATGCGTTTGTTGTCCTGCAGGTAATAATTTTCAGTCTTTTGAAGGATAACCCTGATTCCTGGTTCTGAAAGGTATTTGATCAATGGTTTATATTTAGGGATACCCCTATAAGCCCTGAACAAGGCCAATCCCCCTTCTTTTTCATTGCCTTCAGCAATCAGCTTTTTGGCAGTGTTAAGGTATCCCTGTACCAATTTCCTTTGTTCTTCCACCAAGGTAGCTACCCGGGGTTTCATTTCCATGAACTCATGCTGATCCCCTCTTGGTACTGGACCTGAAATGATCAAAGGCGTTCTGGCATCATCGATCAAAACAGAGTCCACCTCATCGATCATGGCAAAATGGTGCTTGCCCTGTACCAGGTCGCCCGCATCTCTCGCCATATTATCCCTGAGGTAATCAAAGCCAAATTCATTATTGGTACCATAAATGATGTCACAAGCATAGGCCCTTCTCCTTTGGTCGGAGTTGGGCGGATATTTGTCAATACAATCTACCTTCAATCCATGGAATTCAAAAAGCGGTGCATTCCACTCGGAGTCCCTTTTGGCCAGGTAATCATTGACGGTAACTACATGAACCCCTCTTCCGGAAAGCGCATTGAGGTAGGCAGGAAGGGTGGAAACCAAGGTTTTTCCCTCACCGGTGGCCATTTCAGCAATTTTACCTTTGTGGAGTACCATACCACCGATCAACTGCACGTCATAGTGGACCATGTCCCATACCACTTCGCTTCCAGCAGCCATCCAACGGTTGTGCCAAATGGCTTTATCACCTTGTATTTCAACATTGGATTTTTTGGCAGCCAGCTCCTTGTCCCAAAGGGTGGCAGTAACTTCCAATTTTCCATTTTCCTTAAATCTTCTGGCGGTTTCCTTTACAATTGCAAAGGCTTCCACCATTACTTTTTCGAGGACAACTTCCAATGCCGCATCTCTTGTCTTTTCGGTTTTATCGATCTCATTGAAAAGGGCGTCTTTTTCATGTACCTTTTCCGGATCGAGGGCATTGATCTGATCTCTAATAGAAGCGATCTTATCATCAAAGGATTTCAGGTCGGCATTGATGATGGATTTGATTTCCTCGGTTTTTGCTCTCAGTTGATCGTCGCTAAGGCTTTTTAACTTATTGAAAGCCTCATTGATCAACGCTACTTTAGGCGATAATTCCTTTATATCTCTATCGGACTTTGTTCCGAATATTTTGGCCAGTCCTTTGGCTAGAATTTCTAACATAACTTTAGTACGGTAAATAGGGCCTTAAAATTACGCCCTTTTTGTTAATTATAGTAATTGAACGGAAGATATGACAGATAGTACTAGGTTTTATCCGGCAATCCTCCCTTTTTTTAAATCTCTACTTTCATATTTCCTCTGAAAACCTGTTCTGCAGGTCCGATCAACAGGATATTTTGGAAACTGCCATCTGCATTTTCTGAAAACCTCACTTTAAGCTTTCCTCCAGGGGTTTTTATTTTAACTTCATGCAACTCATTCTGATAGCCAAATACCAAAGCACAGGCTGTCACTCCCGTGCCACAGGACAAGGTTTCGTCCTCCACACCACGCTCATAAGTGCGTACATGGATTTCATCCGGGCCGATAGGTGTCACAAAATTCACATTGGTACCTTTGGGGGCATAAGGTTCTGAATAGCGTATCTCCGCTCCCTCTTTTACCACCGGATAACTGGCCACATCTTCTACAAAACGCACATGATGGGGAGAACCGGTATTGACAAAGAAATCCTCGCCCGCATTGGAAAGACTGGAAACAGGACTCATGCCCAATTCTATCCAATCGCCAACCACTCTGGCATCATGCGGGCCATCAATGGCCAGAAAATGCGTTTCATTCTCTATGATTCCCAAAAATTTCGAAAAGGCTACAGCACATCGGGCCCCATTCCCACACATGCTCTGGGAACCATCTGCGTTGAAATAAATCATTTCAAAATCATAACCTTTCCTGTTTCTGATCAAAATCAACCCATCGGCGCCTATCCCAAATTTGCGGTCACATAATCTTTGGACCAATTTCAGGTTTTGGGCAGGAAAGGCCTCAGATCTGTCATCTATCATGACAAAATCATTGCCTGTTCCTTGATATTTATAAAAGGCTATTTCCATAAAATAATTCGGATTGACGGTTTTAGAATGATTTCAAAAACCAAACCAAGTTTTAATCGTTATGCAAACATAAACATCTTGTCAGGATTTCAGACTTATTGTCTGATATTCGGTTTCATAATCAGGATGAATTGGCTATCTTAGGGCTCCTTGTGATAGATCAACCAAACAATCAACGGAAATCAACAACCTTATGAAAAAATCAACTTTTGATGTTTCCAGAAGAAAATTTCTTGGCCATAGCACCAAAGCTACCTTGGCTGTAGGAATTGGAAGCAGTGTACTCGGTTCTGCCTTTTTGAGTGCTTGCGCCGGAGAAAAATCCGGTGGAGAGACTGATGCAGGCAAGATCTTGTTGAGCACAGGTTTTGAACAAACGCCTTTGGCTTATGCCTATGACGCACTCGAACCGCACATCGATGCGATGACCATGGAAATCCACTATACCAAGCATGCTGCGGCCTATGCGAAAAATATGGCCGAAGCAGCAGCAGAAGAAGGAGTGGATGTGAGCAGACCTTTGGAGGAAGTTTTGATGAACATCTCCAAATACTCTACCAAAATGCGCAATAATGGTGGCGGCCATTATAATCATGAGTTGTTCTGGAAGACCATGAGCCCAAATGGTGGTGGTCAACCCGGTGGTGATCTCGCCCAAGCAATCACCGGTGCATTTGGCAGCTTTGAAGAATTTCAAAAACAGTTTGAAGATGCCGCCAAAGGAAGATTCGGATCAGGATGGGGCTGGTTGGTTTTGGACAAGAATAACTTGTTAAAAATCGGTTCCACACCCAATCAGGATAATCCGCTGATGGATATTTCCGAATTCCAGGGGATACCTCTTTTGGGAATTGACGTATGGGAGCATGCCTATTACCTCCACTATCAAAACAGAAGACCGGATTATGTCTCCGCGTTTTGGAACGTAGTCAACTGGACTGAAGTCGAAAAACGATATGACACCTTGATGAAAGGTTAATTGAAACGGGGAGCAATCCCCGTTTTTTTGTTAAAAGATGAACTTTTCACTTTGTATTTTTAACAATGTTTAAAAAATAAACGGTGTTTAAATTTATTGGTTTTTCTTTTTTACTTTGATTTGTTTTTTCACTTAAGTTTAGTGTCTTTAAGAGGAGTAATTTCTATGGAAATTTTTTTAATTTTTTCACCTGGTTGGCTATCTGTAGGAAGAGGAATTTGTAGTACTTAGGTATTTAAAGAAAATTCCTTTCTTTGTAGCACCTAATAAACCAAAATTAAATCATTATGCAAGATCCCAAGAGCCTTACTTCTGTCGCTGAATTCCACAAAACTTTCCAACATCCAATTTTACCTGAACCCATGGTTCCTGATGCCAAAAGATGTGAGCTGAGGGTTTCCCTGATTGCCGAAGAACTCAAGGAACTGGAAGAAGGCATCCAAAATGGAGATATTGTGGAAATCGCCGATGCCTTGTGTGATATTCAGTATGTCCTGGCTGGTGCCGTACTGGAATTTGGTCTGGCGGATAAATTCAAGGAACTTTTTGATGAGGTTCAGCGCTCCAATATGAGCAAGGCATGTAAAACTGAAGAAGAAGCCCAGGCAACAGTCTCACATTACAAAAGTCAGGGCGTGGATTGCTTTTATGAGCAGGTTGAAGACCTTTATTTGGTTTATCGTGAAGGGGATAGGAAAACCCTGAAATCCATATTTTATTCCCCTGCTGATCTGAAAGGCATACTCTCCAAATAAGCGCTGATGCCTATGTCCAAACTTCAAGTAGCCATTCTACTTTTTGATGAGGTTGAGGTGCTGGATTTTGCAGGGCCTTTTGAGGTTTTTTCTGTTACTGCCCAACTCTCCGGTTACCAAAACCTGGAAGTAAAAACTGTGGGCAAAAACAAATCCCTCATCCATGCAAAAAATGGTTTACAGGTGATGCCCGACCTGGCAATCAGTGAACTTGATCAAGTGGATATTTTGGTAATTCCCGGTGGGGATGGAAGTAGGACAGTCATCCGGGATTCCAAACTCATGGATTGGATAAACCAAATGATCCAAAAAGCTCAAACAGTCTTCACCGTTTGTAGTGGTGCACGCATTCTGGCCAAACTGGGGCATCTCAGGGAACAAAGATTTACCACACACCACGAAGTTTTTGAAGATTTAATGGCAATGGAACCTAGCGCTATTCCTGATAAAAGTGCCCGGTTTGTAGACAATGGAAAATTTATGACTGCCGCAGGTGTTGCTGCCGGCATAGATCTTTCGCTTTATGTGGTGGAAATATATTTTGGTGAAGAGGTAATGAAGAAGACAGCGAGATATATGGAATATGAGGGGAAGTGAAATTGGAAAATTGAAAGGCGGATTTCGAAAATTAACTTTTCTCTTAAATGTTTTTATTTCAGAAATCCGCCTTACGGAATTTATAGTTGAAAATCCCTTGAAACCCCACTTTCGACTTCCGCTTTTCGACATCCACCATCTTTATAAACTTCTCAATCCCAAAAATTGACCAGCCTCACTTCTTCCCCAAGCCCAACAACTGTTTCATTCCTGAAAAGACAAAGGGGAATTGGGGAACGCTGTTCCGGATTTTAAATTCTTCCCAAAAGCCGCTTTCATTGGCTAAAAAGGCCAAAATACGCTCAGGATCCACCCGCTTAAATAAGCTCGAAAAAATCTGTTCCCCACTTAGGCTTTTGGTCAGCAGCACATCCAATAAAGTCCTGTCGTACCATTCAAACATTTTTTCCCTAAATGAAAGGGAAACAACAGGAGATTGATTTTGTCCAAGCTGCTCCAGTATCTGAGCGATATGTTTCTGTACAAACTGAAAGGTATAACCTGTACTGGGTTTGGTGTAGCCACCTGCTGTTCCGATATTGACAATACGTTTGTTTTTCCCCAAATGAGCTGGAAATCTGGCCAAAGACATGGGAATTACCCCAAATTCGGAATGGGTAATCTCATAACTCCCTATCCCCAACTTGTCTTTGATATAGCGCTTCAGTGCGGCTTCATATTCTTCTTCTTTCAGCAGCCTTTCGGTAAACAAAGTGTACTCTACCAAAGCCAAATTTTCAGACGTTGGCAATACATATATAAAGGTTGTCCCATGGGTCTGTGGCAAGGTAAAGTCCATGAGAGTACCTACTTTTGGATTAAAAACCGGCTTATCTGTTTGGATATACCAACCCAAAAAATGCTGCAATAAGGTATTTTCTTCGGTCATTTTGGGATAAAAAAGGGAGGTGGAGTTGAATACATAATCCGCTGAATATCTCCCCTTTTCGGTTTTAACCACCGCTTTTTCCCCTTCTTCCACTATCTCAAGGATTTGTTCCTGAACAAAGGTGACATTGGAGAAACCTTTGATAAAATCCAGCACATGGCTATAAAAATCACCAGATTGGATCATTTTGTAGCGGTATGCCTTCATTTTAAATTCCTTGGAAACCTGTGGCGAGAAAAACTGCAAGGTTTCCCATTGGTGGGAGACCAAGGATTCAAATGGCCCTGCTTCCTTTTCCCAAAAGCACCAGGTACGGTCATTTTGGGTTTTCTGGGAGGCATCGATGACCAGGATATTTTTATGCTGTAAGCTTTCATCCTTCAGCAGGCGATACAGGAAACTCAACCCGGCCAATCCGGAACCGGCAACTATATAATCGAATGTATTGGACATGCTGGTTTATAATAAAGGAAAAATGATTCCCTACCCAATAATACCATAAAAGCAGGAGAGTGTTTAAAGCTTTTGGGGATAATCTTTATTTAAAAGATTATCGTCATAATTTTAAAAGGGGTTAAATCCCAAAGGGTATTTGCCCCGGGTTGCCACCCGGGGTCAAAATGACCAATCTCTGTCGTGTTCCTCACAACCCCGAATGGAGTTAAATTTTTTTAATAAACTACAAAGGAGCTTTTAACCAAACAATAGCCTCTTCAATCACCCGGTCCTTTCCTTCAACAATACTCATAGGATTTTCTAAAAACTGATCGGCCTGTACCCCAAATTCAAGCTGCACTCCATCAAGGTCCACAGTTTGACTACCAGAAAATCGGTAAGTCCAGCCATTGGGCAACTCTGCATAAACTGGAATGCCTCCCCCTCCACCTGTCTGATCGCCGAACAGCCGTGCCTGAGGCAAGGTCCGCATCATCTGCGCAAAAAAAGTGGTGGTGCTGTAGGAACGTCGGTTGGTCAGGACAGCAACCTTCCCCAAGTACTTATCTCCGGAATGAGGAGAAATCCTAAGATCTGCCCATGGTGTAAAATCAGCTCTTCCAGGCCCTTTCTTAAAACGTTGTCTGGCATAAGTGACTTCCTGCTCAATGAAACGAGAGGCTATATTGAGTGCATTTTGCAAATTCCCTCCCCCATTACTCCGAACATCAATGATCAGGCCATCATGAAACTGCATCAGGCGGACGATCTCATCCATGTGCTGTGTGGTTAAAGTGCGTTCAAAAGACCTGTAATTGACATACAACATGTTTTCCACGGTCTGTGCATACAAGGGACCGATGATCCTGAAAGTCGTCCCCAGGTAAACCTCCTCAATCAACTGCTGGTCATAAAACAAAGGAAAATCTTCAAACCAACTCCAATTTCGGGAACGGTTAAAAGTGCTCAATAAATTGACATGCCCGTCCTGCAGTTCTCCAAGCATATCCCCCAACACATCAAATAGCGCATCAGGAGCCATATTTTCATGGATCAAGGGACTGTATTGTTGTCTTACCGCCACCCAATCTATCTGTTTTTCTTCAAAAAAACTGTACCTATTATGGACATCGTTCCATAAATGTTCAAATACAGCCCTTGGACTGGCCTCTGGGGCTCTTGGAGCAAGAATTTCTTCACAGGAAATAATCCCTATCATCATTATCAGCCCTAATAAGCTTAAGAAAATTTGGGACTGTCTCATAGCTGAAAATTAAATTGGAAGAAATAATGACCTATTGAACGCTGGGAACGCTGTGCGTTTTCCAAATTCGTATAGTTGAACCTATAACCCACACCGATTTCATTGCCATTGGACAGTTGATAAAACAGCTGGTTCAGGATGCCCAAATCCTGTTGCTGGAAGGGCTGGAAAAAGCGGATGGATTGCCAAAAAGCATTGAAAGTGGACTGTTCGTGCAAAAATGGGTCCGGTGGACTGGTTACATAAGAAGCCGAAAAAAGGAAACCTGTCACCTGAAAATGTGCCTGAGAGGAAAACCTCCACTGTTCCACCTTTCCAAACAAGGTTTGATACTGAACAGCCGGACCAAATGAAGTATGAAAGTCAAACCTGGGATTAAAATTCTGGGCATCCTCGAAATTCCGTAAGCTCAGGGCATTGTTATTGGACCAGCCCAGGGTAAATTTTTCCGGCAACCAGGATGCTTTGTAAAAGGTGTAGGTCATCACATGGGCATGGGTGCCAGCCATGTTTGCATCGAAGGCATTTTGCATGGGAATTCTGCTATAATGCAGGTAAACCTCATCGGTTTTCTTTTCTCCTACACTGGCATAGCCCAAGGTAAAACCAAAGGAAGCCCCACTGTATAACAAGGGCGAATAAGCGAAATCCCTTTCCCAAGCATTATGGGTTCCTGCATTCCAAAAAAGGGTTCGTTGCTTGTCCTGGCCAAATACAGCTACCTGCACCAATAAAAAGGACAAGAACAAAAACCATCTTTTCATTACTATGGATTTAGACTTCAAAATTAAGTAATATACATTCAGAAAAACATGATATCCGTCAGGTGGGGAAAAGTTACATCTAAATGCCTTGTTGGCTTAAAAGAAAGCTGAATTTGATATAAATACGACTTTTTTCATTGTTTCTTAAGGGATAACATGGCAATCATACCAATTATAAAATACAAAATTTCCAAGATCCAAAAGTGGATCTGAAATACACCAGTAGCGAGCACCAAACTTGGAAAAACGGGCAACATCGCATTGGAGGTACCATGGGCCATCAGGGCTGATAAGGGCTTGTGGTTGGAAACTTTCACTACCCAGGAGAAAAAGAAGGAAAGTCCGATGCATCCAATCAGAAAGGCAGGAAAAGGCATAAATACCTGAAAGGAATCAGGAATAAACCAAAGCGGAACATGCCACAAAGTCCAAATGATTCCCAAGATGGTATTGCCCAGCCAAACCCCAAATCTGGATTCCAAAATAGGCATGATGTAACCGCGCCAACCGATTTCTTCCTGACCTCCACCAAAAAATACCATCAACAGCCAATAAATCGGGAAAACAAAAATTGTGGGCAAAAGCATCGACAAACGTTCATAGCCGAAAAATCCAGGAATATACCATGCCAGAAAATTGGCAAGGCCCATCGCCCCAAAAATGATTCCCCAAACTTTCCAGCCAAAATTGAAGGAGAAAAAAGACCGAAGAAAGGGTTTGACTGCTGACTTCCCTTGAAGGGTTTTGATGGAAAAAACCGCAGCAACCCCTGGACCAAATGCGCCCAGGATAATCGCAGGCATACTCAAATTGCTTCTGAGGGTTGCATCCCAGTCCCAAATGTCCAATCCACCCAAAACAAAGGGCAACCAAAGCAGCCAGGACCATAAAAAGGTAACCACAAAGAACCGGATAGGAATGGATTTATGATTTGATACCGCTGTCTTCATAGGAATATTTTTTCAAGAACCACCATGCCAACATGTGCGAACATATGTGCCAGAAATGCACTTTCCAGGCCTTTTTTCCAATAAAGCCAACCAAAAACCAAACCGCCTATGGAGTTACCAAGAAGCACATAGCCAATCATGATCGGACTTGGATTTCCTATAACCTGGAAAACCATGGGGAAATGCCCGACAGCAAAAATAAGTGCAGCCAAAATGATCCCTAACCAATAGATTGAAGGCTTCGTCCCTTTGGAAATTTTAGAAGCGATCCATACCAGGAAGGTCATCAAACCAAAACGCATCAGGATTTCTTCCGTGATGCCGCCGTATAGGAACCTGGCGGCCAATGTCAGTTGAATGTTTGCGGTGAGCTGCTCAAATTCTGAAGGAATCAGCACCCTACCAATCAGCCCAAACAAACTCAAAACAACACCGGTTAGCAGTCCCCCAACAATCCCATACACTAGTATTTCACGGGTTTGAGGGAAATCTTCTTTAAGGCCCAGCCATTTTTCAAAAATGGGAATACTCAGGTTAATCTTTTGGTAAAGCAGGACTCCCACTATAACGGCTATCAACATGATAATGGTGGGATTGATCAATAGCAGCCATTGAATTTGGGAGGGGGTAAACTGTTCCTCCAAAATGGATTGCATTTCCTCCGGTAAAGGGATATCCACAGTCAACATGGACAAAATACCCAAAAGCCCAAGGAAAAATAAACTGATTCCGAGATAAAACTTTTTTAACTTCATGATGCTGGGGAATTGAGAATATTGATAGAAATTAATAGATATTATTTGTGGATAGAATGGGAGACCTGTCAGGTTTTTAAAACCTGACAGGTCTGTTTTAAACTTACAGGCCTTCCAAAAAAACTCTCAATGCACGGTTAAAATCCTCAGGATTGTCCTGATTGGCAATATGGTTGGCACTAGCGATTTCTACACAATGGCTGGATGGCTCCTTTTTATGCCAAGCTTTGGAAGCATTTTTGATAAAACCCAAATCTTTTTCCCCGTAAAGCATCAAAAGGGGAACCTTAGGGGTTTGGGGTGAAGAATCGATCAAATCGTAACACATGTCAGCAGTGATTTTCAATGCCAGCTTCTTACCAATTTTCCCTATACTAATGGCTAAATAATCCTGAACTTCCTTCTTTTCTGCCCTGTGTTTCCCAAAAGATTTGCAGAACATCTTCTCGGGAATCAAACCCATCAAAAAGAGAAAAATAGGAACCATCCATTTGGCCCATTTGCCAACATGGGATTTCAGTTCTATTCCAGGTGCATGGATCACAGCCACGACTTTTTCAGGATATTTGAGTAAAAAATACTGGGCAATCATACTTCCTAATGACTGTCCAACCAAAACGGCTTTGGAAATCTGAAGGCCTTCCATCAACTCATTCAAACTTTCTGCTGACAATTCAGTAAAACGCTTCTGGTAATTTTTTAAGGAGGAATTGCCATGACCCGGCAAATCCCAAACCAAAATCCTGTAATGCCGCTCTAAGGATACAAGCTGTTCTTGAAAAGTCAAATGATCCATACCAACCCCATGAATAAGCACCAAAGTAGGACCAGGACCTATACCTGACAGTTCATAATAGATATCTCCGTAAGTGCTTGAAATGATTCCTTTCTTCATACTAGCTTGTTCAAGATGTCCTTTAAGCAATTATTGAAAGCCACAGGATCGTCGAGGTTGCCCACATGGCCCACGCCCTTTAATTCAATCACCTTTGCTGATGGATTGGCTCCCATGGCCTTTAGCGTTGATTTTAACATGCCGTTGATTCCCTTGTCAAACTCACATCGGATCAGGGTATATGGGACAGGACACTGCGCAATAAATCCAGTGAAATCATAATTTACCAAATTATACCTGAAATGGGGTATAGCAGCCACTGCCTTTTCAAACATTTGCAAGCATGTTTCTTTGGCTTCCTCATTCAGGGCCGTTTGGGATGCCATCAAATTCAGGTACCAATTTTTAAAATATCGGAGCATCAAGGCATCAAAACCTCTGAATACCGGAGCCAAAAATTTGGGGAATTTCATTTGTCCCGTAGTGCCAAATGTGGTCAGGCTTAAGAATTTTTCAGGCATTTGACTGACTACTTCAAACCCTATCACCCCTCCGGCAGAATTGCCTACAAAATGGATATGCTCCAAATCAATGTCTTTGATCAATTGGATGATATCCGCGGCAAAGAGGTTTAAGGCATATTGATCAGTGGTGTTTGGTGAGGGTTTTGGAGAATCCCCATGTCCCCTAAGGGAAACCAACACTACCTTGTATTGGGCAGAGAAAAATTCCTGTTGTTGGTGAAACTGGATCATGCTTCCCCCCGCCCCATGTACAAAAAGAAGGGTCTCTTTGTTCTTTTTTCCCCTAATGCTGTATTCAAGTTGAATGGTGTCCATGACAATAACGATAGAGTTAAAAATCAAAAGTTCGGGCATTGTTCATATTAGTAAAATCCAAACCAAAAAATGGAATTATCAGTCAACTAATTTCAATGATTTGGATTCATAAAGATTTTCAAAAGCTCTGGATAATACTCTTGGAGTGTGGGATATTGCTTCCTATTGTTTTGATAGGCATCGATTTTTTCCAGCAGTTCATCTAAATAGGGCACTCCTCTGCTTTTTTCTCTTTGGTAAGCCCAGTCTCCCAGGCTTTCACATTCCTGTCGGGCCAGCCAGGTGGTAATGGCCCGGATAATAAACTCATTGATGCACTCCTCCCATTCCCCACAAACATGCTGTCGGGCATTTTCAGGCAAAGACTCGAAATTTTCGGAATAGGGCATTATCTTATCTCGATGCATTTCAGTAAGTGGATTGACAAAAGGATGGCTGAACTCATGGCGGATCATATATCTGAAATGGATTTCATCCCCAAAAAAGGGGATATCCTCTTTAATTGACCCTGCTCCCATCACATTGTAAATCTCCCTTTTTCCATCATGCCTTAACAAGGAATTCCCAAATCCCAGAGCGGGATAAAGGGAGACCAGGACAATATGGTAGGAATGTTGGGATTGTCCATAAAAATCCTCCAATTCACGGATAAAGTTGAAATCTCCAATTTGGTCTTTGGCCTGATCAATGGTCTGAAAATAGTATTTTTCGTTTTGGCTGAAAAAATCACTAAATCCAGAAACTTCTACAAAATCCTTGAGCAGGTCCAGGAATACCAGCAAAGAGTCTTGTCCATCGATGCGGTTAAGCACAAATTCATCCAGTTCAATATCATTTCTCAGCTGTAAAACCTGATTGGTAAAGAGCATGATATAAGAAGGAGCATTAAAATTGAGTTTCCTGGGTTGCGCACTAAGCCTGTCAAACATCTTTACAGCGGCATGCCCAGAAAAAGGACCAAAATGTTCTAAGGCACGTTGGCGATAGGAAAATTCCTGTGCGGAAACCAAAAAAGGTAATATTTCAGGATAATTTCCAATGGATTGTAAAATAGATATCAGTTCTACCTGTGGGCTGACCCGTAGTTGAATTTGATGATGTTCTGATAGCATGGCTGATGGGAGCCTTTGGGCTGAAAGATGATTTTCAGTTCCAAAAACCCCCACCAAAATCATTAGAAGTGTCAAGTTTGTTGCAAGGAATCTTGACATTACCGGGGCAATTGTCATGTAGTATAAAATAATAGTTGCTTACAAATTCCTAATTATTCATTCCTAATTTAATGCCGTTAAGTTAAGGAATGTGATTAAATAGATTTGTAATTCATTGAGTATTTCAGTTTAGCTCTGAATTTCCGCTTGAATACCTGGTTTCTTCTTGAATATTCTATTTTGGAAGCGATTTTCTTTACATATTTCTGGATAATCTGCTCCAATTCACCAATTAAATCTCTGATTTTAAGAATCAGGGATTTTGTTTTTGACAATGCATAAGTTTTATTGATTATCAAGGTCCTTGCTGACTTTGATGTCCGTCCTGTTTTGGTTTTTGGCTCCACATCATAGCAAAGAATATTGCAGAGTGATATGATCAGGGTCTTAGCATAGAAGTCCTGCTGGACCGCCCATGCTGTTTTGCCGGAAAAATCAGATACTTCAAGTCTTGATTTGATCAGTTTATATGCTTCTTCTATTCCCCATCTCTGTTTGTACAGGTTTATTAGAGAGGAGGCTGTATATTTTTTCCTGTCCAACAGCGAAGTCGCATATATTGAAATCTTACCCTTCTTATTCTTTTTCTTGATCAGTCTTACGGTCATGGTTTGGGATAACGAGGGATACTTTTCAAGCAGCCATCTGTATTTTGGAGGGAGTATTAATGTATATTCCGCATCAGAGGAACTACTTCGGGAAAAATCTTCGACACATTTCCACCAATTGTCTTTCATCCTGAAAAGAAAGTCGGCCCCTTTTCCTTTCAATTCGAAAAAAAGTCTCAGTGATGCATAATACCTGTCGCACACAAGAAGATCCCCTTCTTTAATATGTCCAAGATGGGCATGACATAGGGTGGCTTCCGAAGTGGTGTAGCTTTCCATACCGGCATCCAGTACAAGGCCGTTGTAAACATCATACAGGTAAGATATCCTGCTCATGTAATGTCCCGCATCCGCATTGGGCCCAAAACCATGATAGCTGAACTTCTCTGACATGGAGGGATGATCCGGGAGTTCAAGTGTTGAACCATCAACAGAAAGCACCCTATGCCCCTTCCATTTCTTGAACTTTGCATGTTGGTAAAAAAGACTGCAGATCAAACCGTTAAGCTTTTTAAAAACTGTATAGCACAGTTTTTTCCTGGCCTGGGTAAATGCACTTTTAGTGGGCGATAAGGAAGATTCCCCAAAAAACTCTTCAAGGCAGATATTAAGTCCTTTGTTGCTCTTTGACAAAATAAAAAGCACAAGAACTTCAAAGGAAAAGAAACGGTCACGAAGAAAATCTTTCACCGAAGTCCTACTTTCGATGATAAATTTTTCATAACTTAGTTTTAACTTGAATTCATTTACAATTAAAGTTTTAAGGCTTCCAGCACTCCCTGCTTTCGGAAGCCTTATTTTATACCTCTAATATAATGAATTTCAGTTAATTAACCACTAACTAAACGGCATTAATTCCTAATTCAACATTATCCTTTATTTTCAACCTGCTTGGATTCTGAACTTCCTTTTCTTCATTTTTTTGGAAAACTTCATCCAACCAATCAAAAACGGTATGACGAATTAGGGTGATGTTAGGAAGCATGTTTTTGCCTGAAGCGCCTTGATCACCTTTACCGATCACCAAATCCACTTTGGGGTTTTTGATCTTTTGCATGGCATCTGCTATAAATCCATGGGTAGCCGAATAGGCCAACTCATCCTCTCCTACTAATAAAAGACTGGGGCAATCAATATCCGAAGGGTCTACTGTGAATTTCTTACAGGCATCCAACCATTCCTGAATCGTATCTACCTGCCATCTCCATTTGTAAATGTCCATGACATTAAACAGACCGGCCAACCAGGAACCAAATATCCTGGTAATCAATTTGAACAAGGGGAAGTTTTCATATTTGGCCAAAACCTTAAGCTCTTTGGCCTGCACCAAATACTCATATTGATTCAAAATGATGCTGTTTGCAATCATGGCTTTGATACGCTTATCATAGGCAGCAGCTCTGGCCACAGTATAACCTCCCAAACTTGGGCCAAAGACAGCCAATTTATCCATGTCCACATCAGGCCGGGTTTCTAAGTAATCAATCACTTTACTGACGGGCTTTTCCATGGTAGGCTCCATTTTCATTCCTTGAATGGCTGTATTGCCCATCCCGGGAAGGTCTACCGTGATGACATTGTAACCACGCTCCTGATCTCCAATCCCAAAAAGGAAACACATGTCCTCACTAAAGGACTCTCCTCCTCCTACATTGTAAATGGTAGGCCTTTTGACATTGCTGTTGTCAGGTTTCATAAAATAACCCTTCAACTTTTTTCCTTCGAAATCAATTTCAATGGGTTCTATGGGAGGGTTGAATAGGGCAGCAGCCTTTCTGAAATTTGCGACCGCATGGTCCAGAATTTCACTGTAACGCTTGGTTTCTTTGACAGGACTGAGGTTAAACAAGGCGGCCCTGTTGAGGTAATACACCCTTAAGAAGGTTTCTCTGGCAGTGATGAGATGTCCACGGGAGAAGCTTCTTTCTGCATCCTTTTCCGCGAGGTCGGCCACTTTGGTCAGTTCCCGCACCCAAGCTTCCGTGTCGTATTGATTGACATTGCTGACAGCTGCAAATGCTTCACCTACATCCGCCCCACCTCTTGCCCCAAAGGCGAGAAGGTAAGAAAAGTAAGCATCTACAATCGGATTTTTGTAGTAAAACTTCATCCTTCCGACCAAGGGCTTATTGTACTTAGGTACCGCTTGAGGGGCGCCTTTTTCTGCTGGGTTATTTATTTTCTGGGTTTTCATAGTAGTGGGGTTTAACTTTTCATCTTATTGATTTACTGTAAATTTCATTAAATACCACTACATTTAATGGGAAAAAAAGCCACAGAATTTGGTATAAAATCAGGTACCTGATTCACTGTGAAAGCTATCCAATAGGCCTATTCTAGTCCTCTTTTATCAAGGATTTCCTAAAACCAGCAGGGGTAAGCCCACTCATTTTTTTGAAGAATTTTACAAAATGGCTGTAATCATCGAAACTTAGCTTCCATGCTACTTCCTTGATGCCTATATCTGAAGCTGACAAGAGGGTTTTGGCATGTAAAAAAGTGATTTCATTGAGGATGTTTTTGGGAGAGGTCTGAAATACTTTTTTTACAGCATCAGACAGGTAAGCAGGAGTGATTTCCAAATGAGAAGCATAAAAAGCGACCGATCTATTTTGCAGGTAATGTTCAAGCACCAAACTTTTGAATTTTGTAGCGATCTTTTGATATTGAAGCTCTACAAACCTTCCGTCATTTCTTCTTTCAGAAACAATCCGGTTGATATACACCACCATTACCTGTAGCAGGTTACGGATTACGAAGATGTTTTCCTCACCCAATCTTTCTTGTTCCTGCAACATCAATTCGAAAAAATGGCTTAACTGCTTATACTCCTTTTTACCGAGGGGGACCACCAGCGGCTGAACACTATGTAAAAAGCCAAAGCTGTCCATTTGCTGCGGCATACTTCCAAGGTTCAAAAATGACTCTTTGAAATTGACCACAAATCCTTCCCAATTTCCTCTTTTCTCCCAGGATAAAATCTGACCCGGCAAATAAATCACCATGGTATAATCTTCTATTTCCTCCCGGATATCAAAAACCCCCACGGCTGCCTTCAGGTCACTTCCAATGGCAATCTGGTAATAAGCAATGCTGAAAGGTCCCATTCCGGTAACAAGTTCTTCACCAAGGTCACAAAACCTCAAGATATTAAATTCATCATGTTTTGAACGCAGAGGGGTATTCGCTGCCACATAGTAATCGTTAAACTCTTTATAGACCGGTATTTCCAGATCCCCTTTCATTTCAAATCATGCTTTTGATGGTTTTGATGATCAGTCCAGAAGCTTTTCTGTGTCCTGCACCATTGACCTGATTGGTAGTCCCACAGAAATATAGATCGGTTTTAGGGTTGAAAAAAGCAAAAGTGCCCGTCTGACCCCAAAAACCAAGAATTTCCCCGGGGTATTTAAATGGGAAAAGAATCCGGGGAATCCATAATTTTTCGAGACCAATCCCAAATTGGAAAAGTCCGGGAGGAGGAAAAATCATTTTCCATTCCTTTAGCGTTCCTATTTTTTCTTTTGGGAAAAAGAACCCTGCAAAAAAAGCTTTCAAAAAGACCATTACCTCATCCACAGTAGATACAATTCCCCCCTCCGGTCCAATAGAGGCCATGTAATTGGGAAGCCACAATTTCTTGGAACCATAATAAAAAGGAGCGGGAATGTTATCCGATATATCTTGGTACACATAGGTATTTTTAAGCCCCAAGTGATCGAAGATATATGTCTTCATGATCTCTGGAATAGATAGCCCTGAAACCTCCTCAATAATTTTTCCCAAAAGCTGGTAATTCGAATCGGAGTATGCTGCTTTTTTCCCCGGTTTGAATTTGGGTTTCAATCCTTTGATAAGTCCAATGGTCCTTTCCAGTGGCCAAGCTTCATCCTTCCCTTCCAGCAAATCATCTGCAACGGTCCGCCCATTTTCCTGTTTGTGAAAAAAATAATCCGGAATGCCGGAGGTGTTGGTAATCAAATGCTTGATGGTCAATTGATCCGAGTAATCCACCCCTTTGAAAAAATGAAGTTTGGTAGAGAATTCACTCGGCAGGTATTTATTGATTTTATATTCTAAACGGATTTTTCCCTCATCAATCAGCTTCATTATGATCGCGGTGATATACATTTTTGTCACAGAAGCAATAAAGTATTTGTCTTCGGCCTGCATACTGCCGGCAGCCCCTGACCAGGATAAGGACGCATCCCCACTTTCCACCTTCATGGCAACACTGAAAATGGATTTGTTATCGACCATTTTCTGCAGGGAAGTTTGGAGAAAGATAGGGTTGAGGGTCCGTTTCATACTATAAATATAAAAAAAGCCTGGAGACCAGGCGGGAAACTTCAAATTTCAAACAGTTCAGCAGTTGAGGATTTGCAATCCTCATTATATATTTTTCGAGATTAAATTGGCCTGCCAAAGTTTCATTTTTCCACCTTCACATACTTTCTCCAATTGTGCTGCTCTTTAAACCCAAGGACTTCCTTGATTTTCCGATTGGAAAATAATGCCTCATGTTCTTCAAGATCCCGGGTAAGAGGCACTCCCGGGAAAAATCTTGCCGCTAATTCTTTACTGGGGATAATGGCACCATTGTGGTCATTACCTGCATTGAATACCTGATAACCCAATCCATCTTTTTTCAGACATAAATCCACAATCTGTCCTAAATCCCTTGCATCTATATAGCAAAACGCATTTCTTCTCCGAACCTCGGGATGTTTGAAATAATGTGGAAAAAGCAGTTCATATTCATGGGGCTCGATGACATTGCCGATGCGCAGGGCATAGATATCAAAACCTGAGCGGCGCTGAAAGCTGCGTGCCGTCTGCTCGTTAACCACTTTGGACAGTCCATAACTGTCCATAGGATCCACATCATAATCCTCCTCCAGGGGCAAGGATTTAGGATCGGTTTTTCCATCTGAAAAACAGATGCCATAGGTAGTCTCCGAAGAGGCTATGATAATCTTTTTGATCCCCAACTTGACAGCCGCTTCTATGACATTATATGTACCCACGGTATTGACCCTGAATGTTTCATTGTCCGGATTGATCAGAATTCTTGGTACGGCTGCAAAGTGCACTACAGCATCAAATTTTGGTACTCCGGTACCTGCTTCCATTTCATCAAAACCTGCATAGGAAGTCATGGCATTGAACATCTGACCGGAATCTGTAATATCTGCTATCAGATTATGTATACCAGGGAGGTCCAAAGGCTTTAAATCCACATTCAAAACCCTATGGCCTTGATCAAGTAAGTACTGTATAGCGTATTTCCCAGCTTTTCCTGAGCCTCCTGTGAAGAATATTCTCATAATTCAAATGGTTTGATGTCAAAGTTGAATACAAAGTAAACACAAACAAAAGGTATAAAAATCATAAATAAGCTACCCAAAAAAAGCATATAAAAATTCAGGAAAAGGAATTTTGCTTTATTTTTATACAAATAGCTCTGTGCCCTCCAGTCTTTAAGATAAATTCTCGATGAATACCTCCAAAACCGAAAGACACAAAGCTATTGATCCCAACAGAACTTAATTGCCTGTCAAAATCTTCATCAGCTCATCCAATTTAGGAGATAAGATGATTTCTGTCCTTCTGTTAAGTGCTCGGCCATCAGCAGTATCGTTGGAAGCCCTAGGCATAAACTCACCTTTTCCGGATGCTGTAACTCTTGTAGGTGAAATATTTTGCTCATCTGTCAGTATCCTTACAATAGATGTTGCCCGTGCCACGCTTAAATCCCAGTTATCTCTGAATCTGGCAGTTCTAATGGGCACATTATCGGTATGGCCTTCCACCAATACATCTATTTCTTCATTCTTTCTCAGCACATCTCCCAACACACGGAGAGCCTGTCTTCCCTTTTGCTCTACATCAGCACTTCCTGACCTGAACAATAGTTTATCAGACATGGAAACATATACTTTGCCATTTCTGATTTCCACAGTCAATTCATCTGAATTAAAACCGAGTAAAGCATTTCTCACCAAATCATTTAAACTCCTTGTAATAGAATCCTGACGGGAAATGATTTGCTGCATTTCGCGCAGCGACTTTTCCCGCTCCGCCAATAAGCGTTCTTTCTCATTGAGTTCATTGGATTTCTGCTGTAGGGCGGTATTAAATTGTTGGGCCTGGGAGACATTTTCATTTCTCAGGTCATCATACAAAGCCCTTAGGTTATCAAATTCCTGCCTGAGAGTTTGATTGTTCTGGATACTTTCGTTGAGTCTTGCTGTGAGATCGGCATTTTCGGATTGACTCATGGCGAGATTTGTACAAAGTTCATCCCTCTCGATGACTACTGCTTTTAAGCGCTTACCTCCGGGTAGTTTGTCCGGAATCCTGTCTCCACAACGGTAAACAGGGGCGCATGAAGAGGCGGCCAAGATGAGGGTGCCGCCTATAAGGACAAAGGATTTAAATTTGTGCATAGGAACGACTGTTTTCTGGATGAATTTTTTTAAGAACTCTAAACGAAAGCGGATAAATTCAGTTCTTTTTTTGGGGAGAATTATTATCAGGCTTTTTTCTCTTTTGATAGAAAAAAAAATTTTTGTTTATAAATGCCAGAAAAAAGACATCAATTGCTTAATAGCAGCTAAATTCTATTGATCTCCTTATTAATTCACAAATTCCAAGCCTTGTTTCAGAGTTTGATATGGAATCATTCACCAATTTTCACCGATGTCATGGTCAAAGACCCCGCCACCGCTTTGTCATTGAATAATTTTATTTCCTCATTTTTTTCCTGCAAGGCCAATGCATACAGGAGAGGCAAATAATGTTCAGGGGTAGGGATGGCCAAATCAAAGGCTTTTCCCTGAGACCGAAAATTAACCAATTCCCGGTGATTACCATCAAGAATATAGGATTTCATTCTCTCATTGGCCTCCATGGCCCAGTCAAAACCGAAAGTCTCATTCAGCCTCCTCCAGTCTACCATTCGGAGATTGTGCACCATATTCCCACTTCCAATGACCAAAACCCCTTTTTCGCGTAGGGACTTGATTTCTCTTGCCAATTCGTAATGGTACAGGGGCGTCTGACGGTAATCGATGCTCATTTGAATCACCGGAATATCGGCATTGGGGTACAAATGCTTGATAACAGACCAGGCCCCATGATCCAGTCCCCATTTGTCATCCAATCCTACCTTGGTTTTGCTGATCAGGGATTTGGTTTCCTTTGCCAAATCGGGGCTGCCAGGTGCCGGGTATTGTACTTCAAAGAGTTCTCTCGGGAAACCTCCAAAATCGTGGATGGTTGGTGGATTTTGCATGGCAGTGACAAAGGTGCCTTTGGTTTCCCAATGTGCCGAAACACAAAGAATCGCTTGGGGTTTGGGGATATCTTTGGCGACATTTCTGAAGCCAGTTACAAATTCATTCTCTTCAATGGCATTCATGGGACTGCCATGACCTAAAAACAGCACGGGCATTTTTTGGGTTTTGCCCAGTGGCGCGGTCATTTTATTCAATTCTTGTAGTTTCATGGCTGCTAGGGTCAATGGTCCCGCTGTTAACAGAGGAACCAAGGTCTTGATAAATGTTTTTCTGTCCATTCTGCAATAAAAATCAGCGCTTTTCAATTTCCACGATGGTGTTGATTTCTATTGGATTGGTGAGTATTTTATGAACAGGGCAGGCATTGGCAATCGCCAATAAGCGTTGCCTTTGGTCTTGATCAAGGTTACCAATAAATTCCAGTTTTCTGGAGATCACTGTTTTGTTTTCTTCCCGAAAGAATTTCAGTTCAATCTCGCTTTTTACTTCCTCCAGATCCCATTCTTTGCGGTCAGCATACATCCTAAGGGTTGCGCTGGTACAGGCGGCTAAAGCAGAAGCCAATAGCTCACTGGGTGAAAAACCAACATTTTTCCCACCCACCTCTATAGGTTCATCAGCAAGTAAAATATTGCCGGTTGAAGACTTGATTTGTGTCTTAAAGTGTTCTCTGCCTATGTGAGATGTTATTCTTGCCATAAATTCTATTTTTTAGGAAAAGTGGGGTAAGGCACAAACTCAGTTTCCTCACCCTTTATCTTTTCAAATTGCTGCGCTATCCATTTTTGTTTTGCCGCTGCAATCAGTGCTTTGTCCGATGCAACGAAATTCCAGTCAATGAACCTTTCTTCTATGATCAAATTGATGTTGGACATGGCTCTTGGAATTTTATTAGCTTTAACCCTGGAACTTCCACAAAGCCCCATTTTTTGTATTCCTTTTAACCAAGTTACCCTTTATAGCCAGTTCATCCAAAAGCTGCTCACTTTCAACCCTAGGCGTTCCGGACAGTTCAGAAAATTCTTTGGCAGTTAGGCTTGGATACATGGAGAATAAAGATTCCCAACTTTTTTGGTATTCCTTCTTTTTCACTTCAGGAGCTAATTTCAAAATGGCGATTTCATAGAAAGCATAAGGTTTGGTGCCATATACAAATTCCGTGTTGCCATTATTATCAGCGAAAAACAGGGAGGGAAAACCCCTGACGCCCCTTTCTTTCGCCAATTTTAAATCTTCGGAGAAAAGCTCCCAGGCCTTACCTTCGAAATCAAGTTCAAACTGGGATACATCCAGGCCCACCTTACCTGCTGCAGCTACCAAATGTTCCCTTTTGGCAATGTTCTTCTTTTGTAAAAAAACCATCTCCCTTATTTCACGGAGAAAGGATATGGCTTTTCCCTCGTCTTGAAGCTGCGCCGCCTTAAAGGCAATGGAAGGTGGATAGGAGGAATTCAAGGGGTCTTCCAACCAAACGTCCCCATCTATGGGCATATCATAATAACGGCTTACTTCATCCCAATGATGGGCGACATCAGAGGGTTTGCTGATCCCTCCACTGTTGTAACTCCAATCAGGCAATAAACCGCCCATTCTGTATTCCATATCTATGAAATGCCCATATTCCAATTTCAACTTTCTGAGTTGAGGTTCTATTCCCCAACAAGAGGAACAGATAGGGTCGGTAAAATAAATTACTTTTATGGCTTTTCCGGAAGATGGCTTCTGCTCCTGAACAGCTACTTGATCTTCCCCATCAGGGATTTCACACATGCCGGTTTCTATGTCGCATAAAAGCGGATTGACTTGTTCTTTCATTTCCCTGTTTTTACTTGATTTGATTATTAGAATAAACTCTGTTAATTGGCTTTTGATTGCTTGCAAAAGCAGGTTTATCGGGCCAAGTAACCCCCGTCTACATTGTAATAGGCGCCGGTAACAAATGAAGCCTTATCTGAATTCAACCATAAGGCCAATTCTGCCACTTCTTCGGAGGTACCTAATCTTCCCAGAGGATGCAGACCTACCAAAGCTTTCATGGTAGCATCATCCAAAGATTTTAGCAAAGGAGTCATGATATAACCCGGACCAATGGAATTGATTCGGATATTTTGTTGGGCATATTCTAGGGCTGCTGTCTCTGTCAGACCTATCACTCCGTGCTTGGAAGCTACATAGGCCGGGGAATTCGGTGTTCCAACTTTACCAAGAATGGAAGCGACATTTACAATACTTCCTCCACCCGACTTCAGCATGGCAGGAATCTGGTACCGCATGCCGTAAAATACCCCGGAAAGATTGATGGCAATGGTTTTGTCCCAGCCATCTATGGGATATTCTCCGGTTGGTGCCAAAGGACCACCAATCCCTGCATTGTTTACGGCGATATCCAATCGGCCAAATTTTTCGACCGCCTTTTCTACCACATTTTTGTTGTCTTCCGGTTTGGAGGTATCTGCCTTTACAAAAATCGCTTCGCCGCCTTTGGCTATGATCTCAGCGATAGTCTCTTGGCCGCCTTTTTCATCAATATCAGAAACGACAATCTTGGCTCCTTCAGAAGAATAGAGAAGTGAAATTGCTTTTCCAATGCCAGAGCCACCACCGGTGATTATGGCTACTTTTTGATCTAAGGTTTTCATCTTTTTTGTATTTAATGGGTTGTTAAAATCTACTATACAAAGATGCAAACCTTAAGAGGGGCAGGGGTAACAGTTTTGGGTAGAAGAGTTGTAAAATCAGGAAAAAAGCTTTTTCATCTCTTCCCGAAACTCAGAGGGAGTCTGCCCTGTCCGTTTTTTGAACACATTGGTGAAATAAGCCTTTTCATTGTAGCCCAGGTCAAAGCCGATTTCGGAAATGTTTTTATCAGAATAAGTCAACTGATTTTTGGCTTCAATGAGTTTTCTGGTTTCAATAATTTCACTGACCGTTTGCTGAAGAATGTTTTTACAGATCAGGTTGAGGTTTCTGGCAGACATAAACAATTTTTCTGCATAAAATTCCACCCCAACAGGCCTATGGTAGTTTTCTTCGAGAATCTGTAAAAAGCTCTGCAAAGTAGTGTTCTGGGAGTGGTTCAATCCTCCTTCTTCCTGAGGAGAAATTTTATTTCTTTCTGATTCAATCATAATGAATAGCGCTGTCAGCAAATGCCTCACTACGCTCAGGTCAGGATTTTCCTGCTGCATTTCCCTCTGGATGATTTCACAGATGGTGGTCAGGCGCTTGAAGCAGTAATCATCCGTCAGTTTGAGCATGGCATGGTTGTGGTAATTGGCATATAGCTGAAAGGTGATTTCTGGTATAAACTCACTTTTGAAGCGCAGTACCCACATTTCACATTTTCCATTCTTTAGTTTTGGAATGGCACGGTGAACTTTGCCTTTGGTCACAAAACTCACAAGGGGAGCATCCATGACGCTATTTTTAAAATCAATAAAATGTTCCAGTTGGCCCTCCATCCCTATGACCAATTCCTCATAATCGTGTTGGTGCGATTTATCTGGAGAAGCAGATATTTTTAAGGCTTCTGCACTGCCTACTTTAAAAATCTGGAAGAGCTGATTCATGTTCATTTACAGCAACTTGTGCCTGCTTGTCTTGGTGGGCCATTCACAGTCCCATAATTCCAATACAGACAAGAGTCGCCCTCTTTTGGCCTTAAAACTATCTTGCAATTTCCACACTCGTAAAAATATTGGCAAGTGTCTTTCGGTATAATTTCTGATTTTTTTGTCGCATTCGGGCATGTAAATAGGTTGGTAGTTAAATTATATTTAGGGTTTATTTTTCCAACTGGTTTTCTACCGGAATCAGTGTAGCTAAATGGGCATCCCTGATTTTTAGGATGGCTGATAAGATTTCAGGGTGCGACTCGGCTATATTCCATCGCTCTCCGGGATCTATACTTAAATTATACAGCAACGGAGGATCATGAGGAGTCAATTGATTGGTGATTTCTAATGGTGGTTGGGTGATCGGGTGGGCAGTTTGAGAGCCGTATTCATTTTGAGTGAAAAAATGAGCCTTGTAGTCTCCCCAACGAATGGCTCTAAGTTGGGTCCCATGATAATAATAGACTATATTCCGCTCACTTTTTCCTGTCCCAAATAACAATCCGGAAAGGTCATAGCCATCATAGGAACGATCGGTGGGAATGGGGAATCCTGATAACTTACTGAAGGTCGGAAACAAATCTAAGGTAGTACCCATATCCATGACCACTTCTTGTTTCAACTTCCCGGGCCACCAGAACAGGGTGGGTACCCGCATACCCCCTTCAAATGTCCCACCTTTGGCTCCTCGAAGCATGCCTGCCGTTCCTCCATGTTCTTTGAAAATATGCCAAGGTCCATTGTCTGAGGTAAAGATCACCAGGGTATTTTCAGCCAATCCTTCTTCTTTCAGCACCTGAAGGATCTGCCCTACGGACCAATCAATCTCTTCTATCACATCCCCGTACATACCGGCCAGAGACTTGCCTTTAAACTCTTCAGCACGAAATAGGGGAATATGAGGTAAGGAGTGGGCAAGGTAAAGAAAAAAGGGTGCCCCATTCATATTTTTGATTTGAGCAATGGCCTCTTCGGTATAACGCCTGGTCAGGGTTCGCTGATCGGTAGGTTGTTCGATGATTTCTTGATTTCTCATTAAGGGAACCTGGTATGCCTCCCATCTTTCTTCCTCGGCCAGTTGGATTTGGCCATTGATCCAATCTTTGACCTCAATGGTTTCTACCCGGTTCATATCATTGGAGTAGGGTATACCATAGTAGGAATCAAAGCCGTGGTCAGTAGGCAAGTATGGGGACTGATGCCCTAAATGCCATTTTCCTATTGCTGACGTCTTGTACCCTACGCTTTTTAGGGCTTTGGCCAGAGTGACTTCTCCTGGAGGTAAGCCTCCTTTGGAATCCGGGAAAAGCACCGCCCGTTTATCACTGGCCATTCCGTTTCTTACCGGAAGTCTCCCCGTAAGCAAACCTGCCCTGCTAGGAGTACAGACCGGAGCAGCAACATAAAAATTGGTCCATTTTTGCCCCTCAAAGGCCATTTGATCCAAGTAAGGGGTTCGAATGCTGGGATGGCCAAACACTCCCAGATCACCATATCCTAAATCATCCGCAAAAATGATAATGTAGTTTGGTTTGGATGGATTTTTCTGCTGAGCAATGGATGAAAGGGAACCTTGGAATACTAAAAGGATAGCAAATAAGTTTGGTCCCAAAAAAGCAATCAACCGAGTAAATGACTTCATGCAAGAACAGATTTGTTTTGGTTATTAAATTATTTTAAGCCTATAATTCAATATGAATTGATTTAATGAATTAACCAAGAATTGCTCTTTTATCCAAAGAGATAACCCCCAAGCTTATATATGACAGTCTAAATTTAAAAATCTATTTGAATCTAAAAAATAACGGTTTCGGGCTTTGCGTTCGGGCGGGTTTCGGAGCACAAAACTGTCAATACACCATCCCGATGTTTCGGGATTGATGCGAGGTAGAATGTTGAATTAACCACTTCACCCGCCATTGTGGCAAACGGCTGTTAGCGGTCGGCTTTCTATTTCTGTCGGTCGTTTCATTGTCATTTACAGCAATTTGTCCCGGCTTGTATTGGTGGGCATTTTACTGTCCCATAACTACAATATACGCAACAGTCACCCTGTTTTGGCCTCAATACTTTCTTACAGTTTTCACACTCGTAAAAATATTGGCAAGCATCTGTCGGCATAGTTTCTTCTTTCTTATGTCCGCATTCGGGGCAGGTGATTGTTGATTGTAAGATTATGTTCATTTTTTCTTTTCGGTTACTGTATAGCCTGTCTTTTCAATGGCTTATTCTATTTCGTCAATATTGGTTTGTGTCTGGTCAAATTCAATGATTGCGTTTCTGTTCTCGTATGAAACAGTCGTCATAACTATTCCTGTCAGTTTGTTTACTTCATGGTTTACGTGTTCTTCGCAACCTGAGCAGGTCATTCCGTTTATTTTAAATTCTGCCGTCTGAATGTTTGATTTGTCCGCAACAATAGTTTGGTTAGTTGTCTTTGGAAAGAAAACGCTGGCATACATTGGGAAAGCAAGCATAAGTCCTGCAAAAATTGTCACTATGCCTAAAAATTTTTTTGTCTGTATGAATGGTGTTTTTTCTGTCGTGTCGCAGTTGCAGTCCACTTGTTTTTGAGGCTTCAATTTTTGATACCAAGCAAATCCAATTACCAAAACTGTCAGTCCAATTAAATACGGTCTTAAAGGGTCAAGCCAAAAAAAAGTTGAAGCAAGTCCACTTGTCCCTGCCAATAAAGCCAGAACAGGAGTAATGCAGCAAAGTGAAGCCGAAATTGCTGTCAAAAGTCCAAGTCCTGCGAGTTTATTATCTGTTTTCATATTTTTTTCAAGCTTTCGAAAGCTCTTGTCTTTGAGTAAATTATTCTTCAATTAACTTTTTGTTTCTGATTTTCAATAATATTTGTGATACCAAAGCTAATATTGGCAATTCAATTAACGGACCAATGACTAATGCCAAAGCAACAAGAGGGTCATTTGGAAATGCTGTAACAGCAATTGCCAATGATATTGGAGAATTTCTCGCCAAGGTTGTCAAATTTAAGCTTGCAGAATCTTCATAATTGAATTTTAACAAGGAACTCACGAACCGACCAAATAAGAAATTGACTATAAAAAAGAAGAGCAATGGAATAAGTAAAATTAAAACGATTTTAAGATTATTGGTTAAGTATGCTCCTTGTGATGCAAACATTGCCATAATGGCCAAGCCTAAAAAAATTACCTGACTTTTTTCAAAAAAAGGTGACATTCTCTTTTCAATAAAATTACCTTTTGATAATTGTTTTGAGATAGACCTTGTAGTTTGAGCTAAAACAAAAGGAACAAGTAACACCAAAAGGATACTTTCAAACAAAACAGCTGAATCGACTGTACCTGTCTTACCAAAAAACAGAAGTAAATAAATGGGCAAAAGAATTACTTGTAAAATCAAATTTAATGGAAGTACAGATGCACTTAAAGGAGTGTTTCCTTTCGCAGTTCCCGTAAAAATCAAATACCAATCCGTGCAAGGGGTTACCATAAGCATCACAAAACCAATCCAAAGACTCACTTCGTTATGGAGGAAAAAATATCCTAAGCCATAAGCAAATATTGGAGTCCAGACAAAGTTGATTCCGATATTAGCCAAGAAAAATTTTAGATTAGAAAAACTTTTAAACAAGTCCTTAACTTAATTGGAATATTGAGAAAAAACCCGAAAAGCATTATCATTAAAAACGGGACAATGAAGTATTCAGCATATTTTCCAATTGAACCATTTTGTCCGATGAGTAGTCCGATGAGAACTGCAATTCCGATTATTATTGTTTGATATTTGTTAATGGAATTCATTAAATGATTTTGCAGTTTCTTATATTTTCAATTACGGTAACTAGTCTGGTTGTGTCGTTATAGCCTTGCCACTAACGTTTTGCCGCTTTTCGAAGGCGGGGATTTTCAGCACTAAACTTCATTAGATGCACAAAGCGACACTATCCCGATAAGTGTGTAAACTTCAAATTATGGTTTTATTGTCAGGTATCAAGAAGCCTGACCCTATCACCAAATATAAGCAGGAAACTGTTAAGAATAGCTCCCCAGTCTCTGATAGGCATAGTCCATTTTTTCGATGCTTCTCTTGCAGCCAGGAAAACAGACTTCATTACGGCATCATCTGTCGGGAAAGAGAGCTTGTTTTTGGTGTATTTTCTGATCTTTCCATTGAGATTTTCAATCAGGTTGGTGGTATAGATGATTTTACGGATTTCAGCCGGGTAATCGAAGAAAACGGTGAGTTCATCCCAGTTGTCCCTCCAGCTTTTGATGGCATAAGCGTATTTGGATTCCCATTTTTTGGCAAAATCGTTCAGGGCAGCCCAAGCAGCATCTTTTGTAGGGGCGGTATAAATTTCCTTCATATCCCTTGTAAACGCCCTGCGGTCTTTCCATGCGACATATCTACATGCGTTTCTGATCTGGTGGACGACACATATCTGAGTGACTGATTGGGGGAATGAAGCTTTTATCGTATCAGTAAACCCGTTCAGGTTGTCAGTTGCCGTTATGAGAATATCTTCAACCCCTCTGGCTTTCAGGTCGGTGAGTACCCCCATCCAGAAAGCCGAAGATTCATTCTTGCCAAGCCAAAGGCCTAGGATCTCTTTAAGGCCGTTAGTTCTGAGGCCAACGGCAATATAAACGGTCTTGTTGACCACTTTGGAGTTCTCCCTGACTTTGAAGGATATACCATCCATCCAAACGATCAGGTATACAGGGTCAAGCGGCCTGTTTCTCCATGCAACAATATCCTCCGCTACGGCACCGGTAACCCTTGAGATGGTGGAGGAGGAAACATTGATGTCATAAAGCTCCCGGATCTGTTCTTCGATGTCCTGGTTTGACATTCCCTTGGCATACATGGAAATGATCACGTTTTCAACGCCCTCCGCCATGCTTCTGCGTTTGGGCACAAGGGCAGGCTCAAAGCTGCCGTCCCTGTCTCTTGGGACTCTGATTTCAGCTTCCCCAAATGTGTTTTTTATTGTTTTGGTGGAATAGCCGTTCCTTGAATTGGGATTATCGGAATTCTGATGCTTTTCATAGCCAAGATGGGCATCCAGCTCGCCTTCAAGCATTTTCTCAACGGCTCTTTTCTGAAGCTGTTGAAGGAAGGAATTAAGCTCCCCGGCAGTCCTGAACTGCTTGAGGAAGTCATCATTTAGGAGATCTTCTTTTTTCATTTTTGTAATCTGTGTGTTATAAAGGTAAGAAATTGTCCACACACAGACCGGGGGGCGCCTACCGCGGGTTCCTCAAATTCCCTGTGCGATTTCTTCTAAATCACACAGAGAATTTCGAGGTTTAACTTTAACTTCGTAAGTAGTGAAACCAACTTACACAGTTTGTGTCATAGTCCCTCTAAAAAATAGACGAGCATCATCGCTTTTATTTTGCTGACGAGTAGCCGATGGGCTTTGCCCAAGTATTTTGTCTTTAAGAATTGTCTCACATCTCCGTTTTTTTCCTGTTAAGCACGCAACGCGGCATTGCAGGTAACGGTTCTCAGCTATACGCAGGCAGGGATTTTAACCACTGAACTTCCAACGAAGAACTGAACTTTATTTTTTCCACTTTCCTGTCCTACTAAGCACAAAACCCCTGCTTGCGTATAGGTGATGTTATGCAATCGCCCTTTTACGTTCTGTTTATCAATCCTTTAAAATACCCGTAATCTTTGTCAACTAAAATTCGTCTGTCGAGATAGCAATTGAATTTTTCGCAAGACGTTTCGGGTAACAATGTACAACTGAAACAAGCGGAAAGATTCAAGTTGGCAACTCCTTGTCCGTGTGTATGGTAGCAAATTGGGTCTGTTGCACAGTCAATGGCACGAATCATTGCTGATTCAATTAGTCTTCCTATTCTGTCGTCATCACAAATTGATGTTATTCCTCCATAACTCCCCTCTGAACCTGCAATTGTGTAAATTAAAACTCCGTTCATTTCGGCATTTTCGTCAATGTATAATCGTTCTTGAATTGAAGTTGATGGATAACCGCACAAATACTCCAATTCTTTAATGATTAAATGCGAAAATGTATGAATGAGAACATATTTTGGGTTTAAGTCAAAGTCTTCATTAAAAGTCGATTCAAACTGTTGTTTGTTTCCGATTAAAATTGAAATCCGTTCTTGTATTTTGGGGTTGTTTTTAATCCATTCATCCAAGGCTTTATTGTCAAATTCAAAAAACACACCTTCGCCAAAACTTTCAATCGCTGGTAAATATTTTGTTGTTTTACCATAAGTAGAAGTGAATTTCTTCACGATACTTTCAATTGTGGTTTTTTCAGGGTCTTCATCATCTAAAATTGCACTTGATGCAATTGGCTCTTGCCTTGTGTACGAAGTCTGAACAGACGAAATTTTTATTTTATCCATTTTGAAAACGGATTTTATCAAATCACTTTGAAAAAAAGAACTGTTTATTTTATTGAAAATCAATTTATCGTCAATTCTCTCGCTATCTTTTTCAGTAATGAATTTATATTCGTCAAACCGATATTCATTTTCAGTTTTTGCAATTTCAAGGTTTTTTTCGCTGAAATTGTTATCAATCAGTTTCTGAACTGTTTCGGAATCTATGTCTATGTTTTTATAGCGTTTTAGGTTTCTCGAAATTGTTTGGGCATTACTTCCGTCATTGTATTCTTCTTTAACCAAGTTGATTGAAAACTCATTTAGCTCATCATTGGCAGGAATGAAAATACTCGACAAAATATTTGGGTAGTAAACGCTGTTACTTGAACGAATAACAGGTTTAAATAGAATGTCCGTTTCCTTTGTGTTCGGAATCAATTCTTGAATTTTCACCCTTAAATCGAATAAACCCGAAAGCGTTGTAAAGTTTATTTGCTCTCCGTTTTTTCTTTTGGCAATTATCCAAATACCCTTTAAATCATCCATTTTATCGGATGTTTTGTATTCAAAAATCACATCATCCGGAACTTGAATGTTTGCAAGTGTGATAATTTCTTCTTCGCTTGGTGATTCGTTGGATTCTGTTTTTTCGCCTTTTTTATTACCTCTGAATAATGACCATTTATCCCAAGGTATATCAGCAATTTCTCCATTTGGCGATGTTAGGACAAAACGAACTTGTTCCAAATCATAGAACTTTCTTTTTCTATCTCTGTTTTTAACGTAGCAACTGTAACATTTGGGCGGATAAAAATTGTCTTTATGATACGAATCAACATTATTTTCCCAATTGATTTTCCACTTGTCAATTCTATCAAAACGGTTACAGTTATTACAATAAAACCACTCTGGAAAATATTTTGCAGATAAAAAAGCAAATGGATTTTCAGGTCTATAGCCTTGTTTTAAATCGTTAACAGGAATTTTTATCAAGTGTTCTAACTCTTGAAAATACTTGCTCAATCGGTTTTTGAATCTTTTGTCAATGACAAAATTATGTTCTTCAAATTGTCCGTTTATGGTTTGAAAAAAAGGCCATTCGTTGAAGTTGTCAATCAATATTGAACCGTCTCTTGTTTCTATAATAGAACCAACGCCACCATACGAACTAATGGCTTTTCTTGTTTGTATTTGCTCAAATTGTCCCATTATCTGTTTATTATTTTTACAATGCTGTTCGTATCTATTTCTCTCATTGACATCATTAAACTCCAATCGTCTAAATCGGACATTTTTTTAATCAAAATTTTATAGGTCAAATCGCCTTCTTTTGTCGTCCATTTTTCGGCTAAACCCTTCAATTTGTCCAAGGCATAATCCAATTGCTTTTTGTTTTTGATTCTTTCCGAAATGAAAGTTTTTAGCTCCTCATAATTGCCTGTGAAATCTTTGGCTCTTTTGTCGAGATATAAACCTTGTTTGTGACGGACAAAACAAACCAACAAGCTCGCCAAAACTTTATCCAAAGCAATTTCGGTAAATGGCGTAACACTTAACGGTTCTACAAATTTGTAATAAGCGTTATTGAAAGGAACGTAATTTTCAAAATACGACTTGTCTCTTGAGCGATTGGCATCCAATAAATTGATAACAACCCCTTTGTCTTTTCTTCCAACGCGACTTGATGCTTGAATGTATTCAGCAACATTTTTGGGTTGACCGTTCATTAGCATTACGTTCAGTCGTTCAATATCAATACCAACTGAAAACATATTTGAAGCTAAAACCAAATCGACTGTGTTTTGAACGAAACTCCATCCGTCTTTTGCAATTAGACTGAATTTCATTTCGAGTTCGTCCAATAGCTTCTTGATAGAATTACTTTCTATTCTACTCGTCAATTCTTTTGTTCTTCCTGCAAGCCCAAAATAGTTAAAGCCGTAAATTTGTTTATTAAATTGGTAGCGGTTGTGTAAGAGTTTCAAGAAATCCGAAATTTCCGCAGGCACCTTGTTGTAAACCTTACCAACATCACGCAGACTGTTGTAAAATGAAACAATTGTCCAAAAATTATTTTCTCGGCTTATTGCTTCTTCTTGTGATAAATTTTCCTTTACTCTGTAATACTTGAATAACTCAATACGAGCCAAAAGCAAATTTCCTAAGATCCGTATTTGAGAATTTAAAGCCGTTTTCCCCGTTGGCATAAAACCGATATGCTTCCTTTTACTTTCGGTTGAAACGTAAGAAAAGAAGTTGTCATCATAAGTTACTCCCATTGGTGGAAATATGTTTAATGCTCTATTTCCGTAAAGCATTGCAACTTGTTGTTCCGTATTTCGGGTTGTTGCTGTTGAAGTAATGATTTTAGGTTTTCTTTTTCCTTTAGTTGAAAGCATTTCAACAATAGATTCGTATAATCCAGTGATTGAGCCCAAAGGTCCACTCAACAAGTGCAACTCATCTTGAATAATCAAATCAGGAGGTAGTTTGTTTTCTTTCAAAGAATTAAAAAGATGATGCCCTTCTTGTCTATGCGAAAGCATTGCAAATTTATCAACTGTCGCAAACAGCAAAGTCGGTGGATTTTGGTAAATTTTATCATCCACAAAATAAATTGGCAACTCCGCACTAAATGCACAATCAGGATTTAAACAGTTGGTTGAAAACGTTTTGTCGGTTGCTTTGTAACCCAAATCAAATTTTCCCGATTGGTTTTGGGTAACTAAATTACAACCACACCAAGAACAGTTGGTAATTGGAAACGTATTTGCTTTACGATAATCGCCTGTTTTTCTGTTATTCAGCTTTGTAATTTCATCAAATACTTTTTTAAAAATTGTCCGAGCGTCAGAATAGGAGTTTGGCGTTGTAGATGCTCCAACCCACATGCCAATTGAAACTTTATCATCGCCAAAAAAGTAATTATCGCCTGAATGAAAGTTCCTTCTCAAAAAGTCCAACGATAGAATCAGTTTTGTTGCTCGTTCAAATTGTTGGGCTGTCAACAATCGCAATGTATATCGCATTATTACGGAAACTCCATCAGCATCTTTACCGTGTAAAATTCTTCGGCTAATTATGGTAAAAGCCGTAATTGCCAAATAGGCTTCTGTTTTTCCGCCACCTGTCGGAAACCAAAGTAAATCAACAACATTGTTTCTATCGTCTGAATCTTCATTAATTGTAGATTCAATATTCAAAAGGAAGAATGCTAATTGGAACGGTCTGTAATTTGGCTTGAACGAATGATTTTTGAAAAAATCTAAATCATTGTAATTGAAGTTTTTGTCGATTTCGGATAGTTCAATTCCTTTTTTGCCAAATAAATCTTTGTTAGAGATTAGCATTTGAATATACATTGCCGTATTTGCCAACAAGAAAGATTTAAAAGCTGTTTCGTTGTCATTTAGAAATTCAATGTTTTTGATTAGTCTTTCGTATGTTTTATTTTGCTTTTCTAAAATGGTTCGTAACGGTTTTTTGTAATTGTCTTCCGTAGTTGTTTTTTCTTGCTCAGTTATCCAATTTTTGTACTCTTTGGCAAATAGCTTTAATTTTTGAATGATTGTTGATTTGTCGAAATCAGTCCAAATTGAAAGTTGCTTCAACTCGGTTATATCTTTCAAATTTGTGGGGAAAGTGTCTTTAAAAGCGTTACTGTAATTTTTAATATCAACTTCGGGTAAAAAGGTGGTTTTTAACTCCGTTGGATTTTTGTCGTTATTCCAAGTAACCGCACATCCGTGTCCAATGGCAAAAGAGTTTTCATTTCTGTATTGAAAATTGATTAGGTTTAATTCTTCGTCAAACGGATTTGTTTCGGAAATTTGCTTGTATGGTAAAAATGGAACACCCGAAACGGCAATTTCGCCCTGAAAAATTGCTTTTGTGTTTAAAAGTTCATTACCAAACGAAAATTTATTTTTCGGGTGGTTCAATCTGTTTGCCAATAGAATTTTTATGAATTTGCCGTATGGCGTTTCATAAATTTTCTTGTAGTAACAAGTAATAATAGAATTGTCCTCTTGGTTTTGGTCTAACGGATATTCCTTTGATTCATCAGCGTTTATTTCCTTTAGATTTAACTCAACAATTACGGGTTCTCTTTTGACTCTTTTCCAAAGTCGTTGTCCTAATATAAGTTCCCCTTTTTTGTAGCCAACACTATCAATTAATTCTTGTTGCTGTTCGTTTTCCTTAAATCGGCTTCTATAATTGCGAACGGACAAACCACCCTTGGCAAATTCTTCTTTGTTTAAGGACATTAGTCCATTTTCATAGCTGAAATATTTGCTGATTGAGTTGTATGGGTTCTCGGTAAACTTTTCAAAATCTTCCTCTGAAATTTCTACTGTTGCATCTGTTGGGCTTATTTGAATGTACTTTGCATAATTGAAACTTACAGTCAAAGTTTTTGCATCTTTCGGAACGCAAAAAGTCAAACCGAAATTTGTCGGGAAATATTGATTGGCTTCTGAATATTCTTTTTCATCTTCTGATTTTGGAGGTTTAGCAGTATTGTTATAATCATCATCATTTTCATCTTCCATTGAATTATCTTCTGGCGGTGGTGGAACGTCTTTATTATCATCTTCCGTTTCAGCATTTGCATTAGCATCAGCATTTTTTCCAATACTGTCCTTTTTGGGTTCATCAATATCACGTTCGGGGAATAAAATCCCTGAGTAATACCTGCTTAAAGGATAATCAGAAATGATTTCGTTTTCAGAATCGGATACAAAAACATCAGAACCGGGACCTATCAAGTTGTTTTGAATTGTATCACGAAATATCAATCTTGGCTCGTTTACGTAGTTACTCATCTACCAAAGTTTTTTTAATTATGGTCTTTTCTTGTATTGTCGCTGTCAGTTTTTCTAAAATGTCGTTAGGTAATTTTTCTAAAGAATCGCTTTTTTCTTCTTTGTTTGAAGCGATATAGTCCAATAAATCATTGCCTAAAATTTTTCCTGCTTGTTGCCTTATGGAATGGTCTTTTTTAGAATACATCTTGAATTTGTCAAATTCAGTTACAATCAGTTCATCTGTACGATTATTCTTCAAACAGAAATCACAGATAACCTCCATTGTTTTTACCCTTGGAAACCGTGTTACACAATCAGTATCTATGTAATTTCGGAATGTGTTGTAATGGATTTTGTATGAATGGAAAAGGGAGTCGTATAGTCTTTCTGTACTTCCAAATTGCACGGATAAATCCTTTAATGTTTGTTTCCAACTATCGGAATACTTGTCAAACGAATCCAATAAATTGTCTGTATCAAAGATTTTCAGGATTTTCCTAAATTCTTCTTTGCTGTTGTTTTGGTAAAACCTAACTGTTGCGTTACTGTACAATTCTCCAATGGTTGTTTTGATTTGTTCGCCATTTTCTATTAGAAAAACGCCTTTTGTAGAATCGAATTTCTCAATCGTTCCATCACTAAATTGAACTTCATAAATAGCACTTTCTTTTGGTAATTCAAGTGCTTCATAAGGATTGTTTTTGAAGTTTTCATTATTCAAGTCAAAAGAAAAAATATCATCCAACTCTCGTTTTTTTATTTCTGTTGGGTGGGAAAAATCCGTTTTGAAAAACACTAATCTATCCTTGTGATTTAATTTTGTTTTTTCTTGATTTTGGTACGCTTGTTCAACATTGTCAAACGAAATTTCGTCTAAATATTCATAACATAAAATCTCGCAATTTCCCTTTATGGCTTTGATTTTTGTATAGAGTTCCATATTGTTTAAATAGGGAACAAGTACCAATTTGTTTTTAGAATTTTGGTCATCATTCAACCATTTGTCCAAATAGAGCTTTGAGCTGTCAATCCGTTTCTCACTTATCAGCTGGATGTTGTGGATTTTTTCGTTCTTAATTTGAACAGAGACAGCATCATAGTTTTTCTTTTCTACGATTACGTATATTGGTTTAGGATTGATTTCTTTTGCCTTTTGCTTAATGTAATCCCATTTCAAATTTTCACTTCCTAATGTGCTTGAAATTTTTGAAAAATAGTTGAAAATGCGGTCTGTATAACTTTTAATTGTATCAGGATTGTAGATGTCTTTTTCGTAAAAAAGACTGTTTAATTCTTCTGAAAAAGCTTCGCTTTGGAAATAATGATTTAGTCGGTCTAAATACTCTTGAAAAATCCCTTTTGACAGATTAGTGTTTACCAAAATTACCCTCAAAAAGAAATTGGTGTACTTTAACACAAAGGCAAGATTTACCTTACTTTCGTCTTTTATGTTTTGAATATCTTCCTTTAGTTCTGAAAACAGGGAATAAAGATTGTCATTCTTCAAACAAACTTTTTTTGTGTTGTTTGGCAATTCATTATTAGCAATTTTTACTTCGTCATTAGACCACCACCATTCTAAAAATTGGTTTTCAGAACTTGGCTTTTCTGTGCCAATAATGATGATGTTTTTGTACTTGTCTCGATATTTTTCTTGCAGAATGAAGTCAAAATCATCACGATACTTGGAATCTCCAATAATTATAACTTCGTCAAACGTTTGGTTTTGATTTAGCAGAAAGTTTTGTGCGGAATCGAAGTCATTGCAACATTCAACCAAGTAGCTGAAAAATGGTAAATCATTGCTGATTTTCCCGTTTTTATTTGTGTATCTAATCGGCAAAAATTTACTTTCCTTGAAAAATTTCTTTTCGGCAATCACCAACGTTCTGTTCTTGAAGTCTGTAATGAAAGGGAAACTATCTCCGAACATATTGTTTAGGTAATTGACATAACTGTCAATGTTTTTAGCTGTATTTCTCCCGTTTGATAAGTTGGGATTTAATTTATAGAACCTACTATCTCGATTTTGAATTCTTGCCCCTTTTTCGTTCTTCTTAGGAAATTGATATTGAAGAGTTAACCCCGAAGAGTTTTTCCCTTTTACTTGATACACCCGCTTTTTTTTATGGGAATATACTAAATCTCCAATTTCGATAGGCGGGTTAGTTCTATCGTTAAAGAAATTTTGGTAGAGTTTGATTAGAACGATTGAATGGAAAATTGAAGCAAAAAAGTTTTCTCTGTATTCGTCTTCGGGTATGGATATGAAAAGGTCGTTTTTGTTAGACTTGTCGTTTAGAATGTGTTGGTAAATTAAGTGAAAGTTTACAAAGTCAAATATGCTATACTTTTCAAAATCAGTCTCGCGAAGATTGATTTCGTCCGAGTAGGATTCCTGTATTTCGGAATTTATTTGGGTTAGATAGCTTTGTATTTGTAATTTCATTCAATACCTTAAATCCGCAGGGCGGATTTAAAAAAAGCCGAAAAAGTGGCTGAATTTATTCAATTCAGGCTTTTCCGGCTCGTTTTTTTTCACTTATTTAGATGATACCACTCAAACTAGATAAGCGGTATGAAAATTACGAATTCGACAGAAAAAATCACACCTTTCGGAGGTTTTAATTTTGTTTTTAACTCTTTCAAAAATTCTGGTCTCCCAGAACTCATTGATAATCAATTGGGGGTTAGAGCCTTAAGGGGAGGGTTTTCATACAGTGACATTTTCGCCAATCATATGGCTATTTTCTTTAATGGTGGCGACTGTACTGAAGATATCAATGTTCACTTGAGAGACGCACTTGAACAGGTCCCTTCATTTTCAGTATGCAGTGCCGATACAATTCTGAGAGGTATCAAAGAGCTTGCTGTTGATACAGAACTCTTTATAAATCCGTCCAGTGGAGTAAGCCATGAATTTAATATCAATGGAAAACTCAACAGCTTGTTGTTAAAATCAGCTTGTAAGACCGGATTACTCAAGTCAGGTGTTGCTTACGACCTCGATTATGACAACACCGTCATTCCAACTGAAAAGTACGATTCAAAAAAGACATATAAACACGTCTATGGATATCAGCCAGGTGTAGCTTCCATAGCACATCCTGAATTTTCACAGGCCATTCCTGTGTACGTAGAGGGCAGAAATGGCAACAGTCAGGCCAAATATTTGCAGGCTGATACACTTACACGCATGTTTGGGCAGCTTACCAATGAAAATATCCGTATCGGAAGGTTCAGAGCCGATTCAGCATCCTATCAGGAAGAAGTTCTCCGCACACTGGAAGCACATACCGAAAGCTTTTATATACGGGCAAACAGATGTGCCAAACTGGATAATATCCTTGGAAGTATAGCCCCTGAGAAGTGGCAGAAAATACGTTTGGGTGTACAGGAAATGGAAGTTACTGACCTATCCGACTACAAACCTTTCGGTAAAGACAGGTCTTACAGGCTGGTCATTACCAGAATCAGGCGTAAAGACGGGCAGGCAGATGTGTTTAGTGGAGATGCATTTACTTACAGGGCTATTCTGACCAATGAACATACATCGTCCAATGAAGCTGTTGTAAGGTTTTATAACGCCCGGGGTGCAAGCGAACGCTTGTTTGATGTACTCAACAATGACTTTGGCTGGTCTAAGTTGCCCTGTTCGTTCCTTGCAGAGAATACCTCCTTTATGCTTATGACGGCTATGTATGCCAATTTTTACACCTATATCATTGGAGAGTATTCCAGAAAAGTTGATTGGCTTAAGCCTACCGACAGGCTCAAGAAGTTTATCTTCAGATTTATCACTGTTTCAGCCAAGTGGATAAGAACGGGAAGAAGAGAAGTGCTCAAACTGTTCACGAGTAAGGATTACAAGCCGATTTTGAACTAAATTCAGATAAAAACCCCTCAGGAGCTCAAAAAATAAAGATTTACAGGGAAGAGGTATGCCTTTTCCATTAAAATTGAGGAAAAAAACCGTCCATTTTATCCTCAAACCTAAAATCCATTGTCTCAAAACTATGAACACTCTTCAATCAAAGGGAAGAAATTCCCGAACTAGACCAAAAATGAACACAAACAAGCAGATTCAAATCTCCAAACTAAAATCCTGCGGATTTTAGGCAATACCTTTCAATTTATCTCGGTGTTCGTTTAGGGTGTTGCATAACGTTTGGCGGCTTTGCGAAGGCGGGGCTTTTTAGCACTACCGTTCATTTGAAAAACCGCACTTCAATTATACGAAAAAACTGTCAACCGAAGCACTGCACCCCCGCTTTTGCAAAACCGCTGTTACAGGCTGGCGTTCTTGTCTTTCGTTGTTTTTTTGAAATTGTTCATAAGTTTGCTTGTAGATTATAAGTATCATTTGTATCTTTGTCAGCGTAATGAAAATAGAGTCCGATATGTCTGTAAAAGTTCAAAAAAGTCAGAACGATGTCTTGAAGTTCCTTGAAATGAAAGTTTCAGGTCAGACCGTTTTTGAACAAAAACTCAATGGAGGAAGCCGAAAACAAAACGGAGTTTTCTTTACTAATTCAATTTCTACAATTGATAAACTTTTAGATGTAATTGAAATTGATGCTGATGTATTTCACAAAAAAATACTTGAGCCTTCTTGCGGTCAGGGAATTTTTCTCCTTAGATTAATTGCTAGGATTTATGAAAAATATCCTGACGAATTATTGATTTCAAATTTCATTGAAAGAAATTTATTCTTCGTTGATGTTGATAGTTTAATGGTGAAAAAAACGATTGACAATATTTCAGCATTTTATTTATTCCTTTTTGGCGAAAAATTTAAAGGTTCATTTAATGCGATTAATTGGGACTTTACGGACAAAAAAGCACCCAAAGGTTTATTTGATGACTTGACTCCTACACCATTTTCTGATTTGTATGGCTCTTTTGATTTTATAATTGGTAATCCGCCATATGTAACGCTTTATGGTCGTAGAGATAAAAAGGAGAATGAGGAGCAAAGAGTTAATTACCTCAGAAATTATGAGCAGTTTCCAGATTATGTGAAAAACGGTAAACTTAATTTGGTGATGCTCTTTATTGAACATTCATTGGATTTGCTTAAACAAGATGGTAAATTAAGTTTCATAATTGATGTTTCATTTTTTGAAACAGCCTACGTTTACACACGTAAGTTTCTTTTAGAGCAAACAATTATTAACGAGTTGCAGGTTAATATTAAAGATTTCGATGTTGCAAGCGGTCAAGTTATTTTAAAAATAACTAAAAACAATAACAACAAAAATAATCGAGTGAAAATCATAGATTGGAAAACACAAAAATCGTATGATGTTTTACAATCAAGTTGGTTTAATAAAGATGATGAGTACAAGTTTAGATATAATGGCTGTAGTGTTTCAAAAAATATAATTGACAAGATTAATTCTAAGAAAGATAAAACCATTTTACAGCTTTTCCCTAATAAGAATTTACGGACTTGTGTAATGTTGCTTGATA
Source organism: Cecembia calidifontis (assembly GCF_004216715.1). NCBI lineage: Bacteria > Pseudomonadati > Bacteroidota > Cytophagia > Cytophagales > Cyclobacteriaceae > Cecembia > Cecembia calidifontis. The sequence continues at coordinate 1,094,437 of NZ_SGXG01000001.1, read as the reverse complement.
TGGAAGATAAATTTACTTTCAGTTATAAACCTGAAACAAATGAAAATCTTATATTCCCTTATTATCAAGGCTCTAAAGCGTTATCGGAAAAGTTCGGTGAACTAAGCTTCTCTAAATATTTCTATTACAACAAGCCTTTGCAAGATGAAATAAATGAGAAACTAAAGCAAGAATTAGAAAAGGCTGGGGTAAAGAATAAAAAAAGAATTGGTTTGGGTGAAACAGCAATTTATGAAAATCCTAAAATTTACATTCGCCAATCAGCAAAAGAAATAATTGCAACTCTTGATTTGAATAAAAGTTCTGCTAACAATAGCCTTTATGTTTTTTCTTTTAGAAATAATACAGATGAAACTATTGATTTTCTTTATTTTTTATGCGGTTGGTTAAATACGGATTTGGTGACTTACTATGCTCAACAAATGAATATAATTCGCTTTTCACAAGGTAAGCAGCCACAAATAAAGATTTCTGATTTAGGAACAATCTATATTCCAATGAACAAGTCCTTGCAAAAACAATTCACTGATTTAACGAAAAAACTTTATGAAAGTCCGTCAAACAAAAATGAATTAACAGTCAGGATGAACGATTTAATTAATAACTATTATGGATTAACAAGAGATGAAATTGAAACTGTTTTAACAAGTATCAAAGATTTTTGATTTTATCTTCAGATTGCTTATTTATTTCAATCAGTTTTGCTTTTGTATTTCCTTCTGCAAGTTTTTCTAATGCTTTGGTAGAAATTTCAATTTGTCTTTTATGACTTTCTTCAATTTTCTCAAAAAGAACATTTATAAAATCTTCTCTACTTCTTTCTTCTGGTTTTGCTGAAATATTTACTTGTAGTTGATTTTTGGGGTTTCTTCTGAAAGTTGAACTTATATCTTTCAGAAAATAGATTTTTACAAATTCGCTGTCAGCATTTTTTACGAATTTCAATCCATTTTGAGTTTCTTCATAGTAAACGAAAACGTAAGCCAAGTAGAAGAAGCCACTATATATAAGGTCAATTATTTTGTCTGGTGTTCCGATATCTGGATTGCTGTCAGCACTCGAAATTTTTACTGCTTTAAAGTCAATCCATATCAATTCTTCGTGTCCATTGATATTAAAATAAGTCATTGCATCCCAAGGATTTTTGGTTGCACCTGCTGGTGAGGCAACAGACTTTTTAAAATACTGATGGTTGGCTGTTTCGGCTACAAACTGCTCTTCAAGTAATGAACTTATTTCTGCACCTGCTCTTGATTTTGCAGAAATATTTGGTTCTTGGTTCTTGTCAAGAATTGTTTCTACAACTGCTTTAAGTTCGTTTAATATTTTTCTTTCAAAGTCTTTGATGTCCATTGTTACTTGAATAAATCTGATTTAAAAAATTCGTAAATGGACATATCTAACGCAGTTGCAATTTTTTCAATATTGGCAACAGATACATTTCTTTTGCCCTGTTCAATACTTGCGATATAAGTTCTATCAAGGTCGCAAGTAAAAGCAAACTTTTCTTGACTAAGTCCTTTTTTGGTTCTTAGTTCTCGAAGACGTTGTCCAATTTTTACTCTTATGTCCACATTGCAAAGATTCAACTTTGTAGTTTATCGTACAACGGACTATAAGTATAGCTGTGAGTTTTCTTGTTAATTTGGGTGGTGGGTGGGCTTGGTCTAAAGTCAATAAGAAAAATTGCTTTTATGATTTCAGAAATTTAGGATTTGTCGTTGCCTTTGATATTAGCACTGTCGTCCTACGCTTGCCTGTAACGTTTGGCGGCTTTGCGAAGGCGGGGCTTTTTAGCACTACCGTTCATTTGAAAAACCGCACTTCAATTATACGAAAAAACTGTCAACCGAAGCACTGCACCCCCGCTTTTGCAAAACCGCTGTTACAGGCTGGCGTTCTTGTCTTTCGTTGTTTTTTTGAAATTGTTCATAAGTTTGCTTGTAGATTATAAGTATCATTTGTATCTTTGTCAGCGTAATGAAAATAGAGTCCGATATGTCTGTAAAAGTTCAAAAAAGTCAGAACGATGTCTTGAAGTTCCTTGAAATGAAAGTTTCAGGTCAGACCGTTTTTGAACAAAAACTCAATGGAGGAAGCCGAAAACAAAACGGAGTTTTCTTTACTAATTCAATTTCTACAATTGATAAACTTTTAGATGTAATTGAAATTGATGCTGATGTATTTCACAAAAAAATACTTGAGCCTTCTTGCGGTCAGGGAATTTTTCTCCTTAGATTAATTGCTAGGATTTATGAAAAATATCCTGACGAATTATTGATTTCAAATTTCATTGAAAGAAATTTATTCTTCGTTGATGTTGATAGTTTAATGGTGAAAAAAACGATTGACAATATTTCAGCATTTTATTTATTCCTTTTTGGCGAAAAATTTAAAGGTTCATTTAATGCGATTAATTGGGACTTTACGGACAAAAAAGCACCCAAAGGTTTATTTGATGACTTGACTCCTACACCATTTTCTGATTTGTATGGCTCTTTTGATTTTATAATTGGTAATCCGCCATATGTAACGCTTTATGGTCGTAGAGATAAAAAGGAGAATGAGGAGCAAAGAGTTAATTACCTCAGAAATTATGAGCAGTTTCCAGATTATGTGAAAAACGGTAAACTTAATTTGGTGATGCTCTTTATTGAACATTCATTGGATTTGCTTAAACAAGATGGTAAATTAAGTTTCATAATTGATGTTTCATTTTTTGAAACAGCCTACGTTTACACACGTAAGTTTCTTTTAGAGCAAACAATTATTAACGAGTTGCAGGTTAATATTAAAGATTTCGATGTTGCAAGCGGTCAAGTTATTTTAAAAATACCTAAAATCCGCAGGATTTTAGTTTGGAGATTTGAATCTGCTTGTTTGTGTTCATTTTTGGTCTAGTTCGGGAATTTCTTCCCTTTGATTGAAGAGTGTTCATAGTTTTGAGACAATGGATTTTAGGTTTGAGGATAAAATGGACGGTTTTTTTCCTCAATTTTAATGGAAAAGGCATACCTCTTCCCTGTAAATCTTTATTTTTTGAGCTCCTGAGGGGTTTTTATCTGAATTTAGTTCAAAATCGGCTTGTAATCCTTACTCGTGAACAGTTTGAGCACTTCTCTTCTTCCCGTTCTTATCCACTTGGCTGAAACAGTGATAAATCTGAAGATAAACTTCTTGAGCCTGTCGGTAGGCTTAAGCCAATCAACTTTTCTGGAATACTCTCCAATGATATAGGTGTAAAAATTGGCATACATAGCCGTCATAAGCATAAAGGAGGTATTCTCTGCAAGGAACGAACAGGGCAACTTAGACCAGCCAAAGTCATTGTTGAGTACATCAAACAAGCGTTCGCTTGCACCCCGGGCGTTATAAAACCTTACAACAGCTTCATTGGACGATGTATGTTCATTGGTCAGAATAGCCCTGTAAGTAAATGCATCTCCACTAAACACATCTGCCTGCCCGTCTTTACGCCTGATTCTGGTAATGACCAGCCTGTAAGACCTGTCTTTACCGAAAGGTTTGTAGTCGGATAGGTCAGTAACTTCCATTTCCTGTACACCCAAACGTATTTTCTGCCACTTCTCAGGGGCTATACTTCCAAGGATATTATCCAGTTTGGCACATCTGTTTGCCCGTATATAAAAGCTTTCGGTATGTGCTTCCAGTGTGCGGAGAACTTCTTCCTGATAGGATGCTGAATCGGCTCTGAACCTTCCGATACGGATATTTTCATTGGTAAGCTGCCCAAACATGCGTGTAAGTGTATCAGCCTGCAAATATTTGGCCTGACTGTTGCCATTTCTGCCCTCTACGTACACAGGAATGGCCTGTGAAAATTCAGGATGTGCTATGGAAGCTACACCTGGCTGATATCCATAGACGTGTTTATATGTCTTTTTTGAATCGTACTTTTCAGTTGGAATGACGGTGTTGTCATAATCGAGGTCGTAAGCAACACCTGACTTGAGTAATCCGGTCTTACAAGCTGATTTTAACAACAAGCTGTTGAGTTTTCCATTGATATTAAATTCATGGCTTACTCCACTGGACGGATTTATAAAGAGTTCTGTATCAACAGCAAGCTCTTTGATACCTCTCAGAATTGTATCGGCACTGCATACTGAAAATGAAGGGACCTGTTCAAGTGCGTCTCTCAAGTGAACATTGATATCTTCAGTACAGTCGCCACCATTAAAGAAAATAGCCATATGATTGGCGAAAATGTCACTGTATGAAAACCCTCCCCTTAAGGCTCTAACCCCCAATTGATTATCAATGAGTTCTGGGAGACCAGAATTTTTGAAAGAGTTAAAAACAAAATTAAAACCTCCGAAAGGTGTGATTTTTTCTGTCGAATTCGTAATTTTCATACCGCTTATCAAGGATGTGTGGTAACACCTAAATAAGTGAAAAAAAAACGAGCCGGAAAAGCCTGAATTGAATAAATTCAGCCACTTTTTCGGCTTTTTTTAAATCCGCCCTGCGGATTTAAGGAAATAACTAAAAACAATAACAACAAAAATAATCGAGTGAAAATCATAGATTGGAAAACACAAAAATCGTATGATGTTTTACAATCAAGTTGGTTTAATAAAGATGATGAGTACAAGTTTAGATATAATGGCTGTAGTGTTTCAAAAAATATAATTGACAAGATTAATTCTAAGAAAGATAAAACCATTTTACAGCTTTTCCCTAATAAGAATTTACGGACTTGTGTAATGTTGCTTGATATGGAAGATAAATTTACTTTCAGTTATAAACCTGAAACAAATGAAAATCTTATATTCCCTTATTATCAAGGCTCTAAAGCGTTATCGGAAAAGTTCGGTGAACTAAGCTTCTCTAAATATTTCTATTACAACAAGCCTTTGCAAGATGAAATAAATGAGAAACTAAAGCAAGAATTAGAAAAGGCTGGGGTAAAGAATAAAAAAAGAATTGGTTTGGGTGAAACAGCAATTTATGAAAATCCTAAAATTTACATTCGCCAATCAGCAAAAGAAATAATTGCAACTCTTGATTTGAATAAAAGTTCTGCTAACAATAGCCTTTATGTTTTTTCTTTTAGAAATAATACAGATGAAACTATTGATTTTCTTTATTTTTTATGCGGTTGGTTAAATACGGATTTGGTGACTTACTATGCTCAACAAATGAATATAATTCGCTTTTCACAAGGTAAGCAGCCACAAATAAAGATTTCTGATTTAGGAACAATCTATATTCCAATGAACAAGTCCTTGCAAAAACAATTCACTGATTTAACGAAAAAACTTTATGAAAGTCCGTCAAACAAAAATGAATTAACAGTCAGGATGAACGATTTAATTAATAACTATTATGGATTAACAAGAGATGAAATTGAAACTGTTTTAACAAGTATCAAAGATTTTTGATTTTATCTTCAGATTGCTTATTTATTTCAATCAGTTTTGCTTTTGTATTTCCTTCTGCAAGTTTTTCTAATGCTTTGGTAGAAATTTCAATTTGTCTTTTATGACTTTCTTCAATTTTCTCAAAAAGAACATTTATAAAATCTTCTCTACTTCTTTCTTCTGGTTTTGCTGAAATATTTACTTGTAGTTGATTTTTGGGGTTTCTTCTGAAAGTTGAACTTATATCTTTCAGAAAATAGATTTTTACAAATTCGCTGTCAGCATTTTTTACGAATTTCAATCCATTTTGAGTTTCTTCATAGTAAACGAAAACGTAAGCCAAGTAGAAGAAGCCACTATATATAAGGTCAATTATTTTGTCTGGTGTTCCGATATCTGGATTGCTGTCAGCACTCGAAATTTTTACTGCTTTAAAGTCAATCCATATCAATTCTTCGTGTCCATTGATATTAAAATAAGTCATTGCATCCCAAGGATTTTTGGTTGCACCTGCTGGTGAGGCAACAGACTTTTTAAAATACTGATGGTTGGCTGTTTCGGCTACAAACTGCTCTTCAAGTAATGAACTTATTTCTGCACCTGCTCTTGATTTTGCAGAAATATTTGGTTCTTGGTTCTTGTCAAGAATTGTTTCTACAACTGCTTTAAGTTCGTTTAATATTTTTCTTTCAAAGTCTTTGATGTCCATTGTTACTTGAATAAATCTGATTTAAAAAATTCGTAAATGGACATATCTAACGCAGTTGCAATTTTTTCAATATTGGCAACAGATACATTTCTTTTGCCCTGTTCAATACTTGCGATATAAGTTCTATCAAGGTCGCAAGTAAAAGCAAACTTTTCTTGACTAAGTCCTTTTTTGGTTCTTAGTTCTCGAAGACGTTGTCCAATTTTTACTCTTATGTCCACATTGCAAAGATTCAACTTTGTAGTTTATCGTACAACGGACTATAAGTATAGCTGTGAGTTTTCTTGTTAATTTGGGTGGTGGGTGGGCTTGGTCTAAAGTCAATAAGAAAAATTGCTTTTATGATTTCAGAAATTTAGGATTTGTCGTTGCCTTTGATATTAGCACTGTCGTCCTACGCTTGCCTGTAACGTTTGGCGGCTTTGCGAAGGTGGCGATTTTTACCACTAAACTTCAATCGAAGCATTAAATTTTGACTAACCACTTCACTGTCATACGAAGCACTGCACCGCCACTTTTGCAAAACCGCTGTTACCAGCTGGCGTTCTGTCTGTCGTTTCGTGAAAGTCAGGTCTGATAAGGGTTTCGCTGTCATTGTCCAGTGAGTGTTTTGGTCTTTATGTGTCGGTTGTTCGGTGGCGGTTTTAAAAATTTTTGAAGGGAAGGAAATTTTAAAAAATAATTTTTCTCGGGTGGGAGAGGTGGAAGCTCTTTTGCAAACTTTGGTCTGCGGGTGGGCTTGTAGCGGTTTGCAAATGTGCTTACACCTGTGCGTTGCCATTATCTTGCTCCTTTTTCTATTTCCATAATTTCAGGCATTTCGTCATAAGTCCGTCCGTTTAAAAGTCGTCCTGCTGCCTTTTTATTTCGTCCGCCCCATTGTTTAAAGAAAAATGCTACGTCTGCTTTTTCGCATTGTTCCTGTATGTCTAAAACCCAGTCAGGGTTCATAGGTCTTGGTCGGTGTCCACTTTCACCACCAACAATTACCCAGTCAATTTTTTTTAGGTTAAGGTTTGGTAATGCTCCAATAAGCGGTTCAAGTGATAAAAACTTAACTTTCGCTTTTGTCTTTCTCAAAAAGTTTATACGGTCAACTACTTTGTCATTCTCTACTGAAACACCCATCCAAATATTGTGTGTCCATTTTAGTTCTTTGTGTAGTTCAAATAATCGCTCCGCTCTTTTTGTTAAAACCTGAAAAACGTGTTGTGGATTATCATTCATTACTTTGAAAACATCTTTTATAAAATCAACGGGAACGTCTTTATGAAATAGGTCGCTCATTGAATTTACAAAAACAACTTTAGGCGATTTCCAAGTGTAAGGAATAGACAATGTTTCAGGATGTGTTTTTACTACTTTAAATCCGTGCTTGTATTTTTCCTGACCCATTGCTTTTAATCTACAGGTCATGATTTCCGCATAACAGAATTTACAACCAGCAGAAATTTTGGTGCAACCCGTTGTTGGGTTCCAAGTCATTTCAGTCCATTCTATGCTTGATTGTGCCATTTTTAACTGTTGTATTTTTTTACAATATCATTAGCGATTTTTACTCCACTTTCGTTATTTGTTGCGAGGTATAGATGATACATTACGGAATTTGTGGTATTTTTTAGTTCATATGGTTTTGAAACATATTTAAAAACGTCCTTCAATCTTTTCTGATACAATTTTGCTGATTTTTCTATTGCGTCTTCTTCTTTCTGAACAAATGTTATATCAGGAAAAAGGGTGTCAATTTTTTTGTAAAAATACTTTTCAACTTCATCTCTTGTAAGCCCAAGAAACATTTCAAGACGCTCCAACCAAGCATCAGAAATTTGTCCGTTCTTTTTTAATAATCTATTTACACCTAAGCCTGTTGGAACTAATACCCACATATCTATTGGTAAGTCTCGCAAACATTCAATTGAACGCCATTCTACTTGCATACCACAAGGGTCAATGTAAGCAAGGGTTCGATAATTTTTATTTTTGGGATTTCTTAAAAAATTTGCCATATCAAGCAACTTTTTATTACAATCTTCGGGAACTGTATGAATGTTCTTTTTCGGAAAATCTTCTTTGGTATTGCTTTCTAAAAGCTTAAAATTCTTCGGGTCTTTTTCCACGAAATAGTATGTGTCGAATGGGCGAGGTTCATCAATTTCAATAATACGCCTTGCTGCACCTACAGTAACATCAATTTCAATTTTATTGTCCTTGACTATAAAACCAGAGCCAGCAAAGCCATCAAAATACATCAATTTAAAAAACCTTCGGTTTTTCATAATTGATAGATAAGCTTTCGCATACTCTACGAGTATTTCGATTTTTATTTTTGTCCAATCGCCTCCGAAGTTGTTCATACTTTAAAACGCATTAAACTTATCGCCTAAATAATGCTTCAAGTTCCATTTTTTGGTGGTGTCTAAAGCACGTTCAAGGCAAATGAATTTTTGAGTGTTGTGTTTTTTGAAATGCTCCACCGTTGCCATATCAATGGAAATGTCTAAGCAAATCAAGGTTTCTTTTTCTCCGTCTGTGGCAAAGAAGATTTCATTTTTCTTAAACTCCTCTTGCTTGGTTAAAGTGTAATTGAGTGTGAAACCATTTTTGATTAAAATTTCGGTAACTAATTCATCACGGTTGAAAGCGGTAATGAGTTGTGCTTCTTTGTCTCTGATATATTTTTTCAGCAACTCAATATTTTCTTCGGTTGTTTTTTCAGGGTCGGGAGCCCACTCTACTCTTGGGAAGTTTGATTTTACTAATTTGAAAACCTTAAAGCCCAAACCTTTTATAGCATCTTCTTTGTGTCCGTTGGTAAATAAATCGGGCTGCTCTTTTTTCTTTTCTTCTATGATTCGCTCTACAACTCGTTTGTTGCGTTCAATGGTAATGTCACTTATCTTTTTGTAACCTGCTTTAAATGCTTCGCTTTTAGGGTCGGTAGCTTCAGGTATCTGAACTAGTATGTATTTTCTATTGCCTTCATCCTCTTTGTTTAACTCTGTAATTGCGTGGGCTGTTGTTCCTGAACCGCCAAAGAAATCAAGAATAATATCATCTTTTCCCATTCCAAGCTGTGCTATTCTTTTTATTAATCCTGTTGGTTTTGGAAAAGTGAAAATAGAAAGTGAACCTAAAATATTTTCAATTTCAGTAGACGCTTCGTCATTACTAGCAACATCATCGAGCCAAGTATTGGGTAATTGTCCTTCTAATTCGGAAAGAAAGATTTTAATACGTGGCATACCTTCACCATTTCTCGGAACAACAAGTCTATTCTCCGCTATATATCTTTCATAAGTTTCAGGCGAGCAACTCCATCGTGCAGTAATTTTTCTACCATTTGGTAGTGTCAATTCCCATTCAGGGTTAGTTGAGCTCTCTGGCCTTGCAAGAGGTCCTGTTTGATAAACTCCTCTTGGATCATTATCAGGATTTGAAAAAGATTGATTAATAAATTCCTGAGTATAGGGTAATTTGTTTATTACGAGATTTTCTTTACTTTTTGCATAAACAACAACATATTCGTGAACTGGTGCTATGTGTGTTGCTAAATTGGCTTGTGTTTTTCTTCTCCTTCTTACCAATTCACAGATAAAATTGTCCTCTCCAAAAACTTCATCACATAGTTTTCTCAAATGATGAACCTCGTTATCATCAATGGAAATAAAAATCACTCCATCCTCACGTAAAAGTTGCCTTGCAATTAGCAAACGGCTATACATCATATTCAGCCAGTTGCTGTGGTATCTTCCGTCTGTTTCGGTGTTGGTGTCAATTTTTAATCCTTCTTCGATTACGCCTGCATCTTCCCAATAGGCTTTTTTGTCTTGCGAATAATTGTCAGAATAAACAAAGTCCTTTCCAGTGTTGTAAGGCGGGTCAATGTAAATGCACTTAACTTTTTCTCTGTATGCAGTGCTTAACAATTTCAGCACTTCCAAATTTTCACCTTCAATAATTAAGTTGTCTGTTTCTGTTGCGTTTACACTTCTTTTCTCGTCAAAAATTAATGTGGCATTGCTTGGCGAAAATGCTTTGCGTTTGGCTGCACTTTTCCCAAACCAACGAAATTCGTAGCGCTCCGTTTCGCTTACGCTTTCGGGGTCAACTACTTTTTTTAGTTCATTGATATTCAACTTTCCTTCATTTGTAAAAAGGTCGGGAAACATTTTTTTCAAAGTTTCCAAACGCTCTTTGTTCCAGTCGTTGCTCAATGGCATATAATCGTTAATGTTTTCCATTTCTTTATGCTTGTTCAATTATTGAATTAATCGTTTTGGTAGCTTCTGTTTTAAAGTAGCTGTATTCTTTTACCGGTGCTTTGTAATGCACTTCCACGCCCAAGGCTTCAAAGTGTTTCATTGCACATTTAATACGGTAAACTTCACTTTCGGTCAACGACTTTTTATCGTTGATGTCGTTTGTTCCTTTGGTTTCAATTACAAAATAATACTCGCTTTCACTTCCAGTTTTCAAACTCTTGCGTTTCATTACCAAACCGAAGTCGGGCTCATATTCGCCAATTGGTGTTTTTATTTTGTAATAGCTCGGAAGTTTGAGGAAACAAATTATTTCATCATCAAGGTCGGCTGTTTTAGCAAACCATCTTTCTACATCACTATCCACGAGCATTTTATCAAACACGCCTCTTTTGGGCGTTTCCACATACGCCTGTGGTGCAATATTTTTTACAAAATCATCAAAGGAGAATGGAAATTCTTCACCAGTCAAATGATAGTCAAGTCCTCTTATCATTTCGTCCAATTCAATGTTGCGAATAATAGCTGCCGCCTGGTGAATAAATTGCGGTGGATTTTTTACAAAATGTTCGTGATTGGTAATTCCTTCCACTATTTTAAAAAGCGTTCTATAACTTAACCCTGTGTTCTCGCTTAGTTCTTCCACCAAATCCAATGGCGTGAAGTAGGCTTTCAAAGCATAAGTTTCAGTTCCACCAAAATCATCTTTTATTCCTTCTTCTGTAATTTCGCCAATAGAACGGCTGCTCACTTCTGCCACATAATCGGCAATATTTATTTTGTTGATTTCCTCTTTTGATTTTTCAATGAGATTTTCTTCATTGAACGAAATGAGATAATCCGTTTTCTTGGCTAATGATTTCCAAAAGCGTTTGAAAGCTGCATCAATCGGCTCATTTGTGTTGCGTTTAAAATGAACTTCATTTTGCGGTTTTCCTTTGTGTGTATGTGTTAGCCCTGCACCTGCTTTGGTTGTTCCGTAAACTTCTTTAATTTCTTCCTGATACTGAGTTACAAATGTTTCGTAAGTTTCGTTTGGAATAACTGTTAGCTGATTGATGCGTTCCGTATCTTCTACATTTAAAGCATCATAAATTCTGTGTCCGTCTTGATTTACACAAATTCTCAAACCTCTACCAATTTCCTGACGTTTACGGATTTCTGAATAAGCTGTGTTGAGTGTTGCGATATTGAAAACATTCGGATTGTCCCAACCAACACCCAATGCAGAGTGAGAAAAAATGAACTGAACAGGGTTTGTAATGGTTAAAAGTTCTTCCTTACCTTTTAAAATCAATTCGTAGATTTTCTTTTGCTCTTTTTGTCCTCCTTCATTGTCGGCAAATTCTCCGCTTGCTTTTTGAGCAAAATAATATCCCTGAATTTGGTTGATGTGTTCGTCTGTTGGCTGTTTACCTTCGTTCATTTCAGCATAAACCAGTTTATATTTTTCAATGAAAAGTTCTTTAATGATTGGCGTTTCGCCAATGTAGTTAGCTACTTTATCAATGAAAATGAGAGAAAGGCATTTTATACCTTGCTCCGCAAATTTTTGTGTTTTTTGAAAATGTCTGCGGATAAGCCATTCCAATTGTAAAGCCCAAATGCTTTGTAAGTTTCCTGATGATTGTTTTTCTTCTAAGACTGCACCATTTGAAAATTCAACAGACCATTTTCCAGTCTTTAAACTTTTGTTGATACGGGTAATTTTGTAATTCAAATAACTTGGGTTATTTGTTTTCTCTCCCAAGTTGTCGCCAACTTTTAACCAGTTGGTTTCTTCAAACACATATTTTCCACCTTTCATTTTCCACGCTTTCAGTTTGGCTTTTGGGTCGCCTTTTCCGTTTTGTGTTTGGGAGAGTTCAATTTTTATAGTGGCTTCATCATTTTTTTCGGTTACGGTCAAGACTTCAATTTTCTTTACCAAACCTTGCTTGTAACTATCGTAAGGAGTTAAGCGGTAAACCAAGTTTTTCAAAACCTTATGTGTAGCCGAATAACGAAGTTTGTATAATGGATTGAGTTTGGCGATTTGTTTAATGGAGTTTTCCGTATCCATTCCTTCCTGTGGCTCGTCCATTATAATAATCGGGTTTGTCTTGCCGATTGCATCAATGAAAGGAATGTTTGCAAACAAATCTTCTCTTTGTGCCTGATTTAAAATTTTGTCCTCCGAGTTGAACGAAGCAAGTGTCATTACCATTACTTGCGGATGCTGTTCTTCAATAAAGTTGGTTACTTTATTCAGTCGTTTACTGTCATACTCAAATGCTTTGGGAGTGAAACCATAAATGTTTTCAAGTTGCTTGTCAAAAATTTTAAACGCACTCAAAACACCTTGTCGGATGGCAACTGAAGGAACTAAAATGATGAACTTGGTAAATCCGTAATGTTTATAAAGTTCATAAATGGTTTTGATGTAAACGAGTGTCTTTCCCGTTCCTGTTTCCATTTCAATACAAAGGTCGTTGTCTGTTGAAAGTTTGGCGGTTTCTTCGTCAATTCCGTTTTCAGTCAAAACGCCTTTGATGTTTTCTTTTATTTGTTCTGCTGTCAGTTTGCAAACATTGGAGCGGATGCCTTCAATGCAAGCATTGTCAAAAGTGTTTTTCTCCGTTCCGTCAAAGACTTTCACCACCGATTGAACGGCAATGTCCTGATATTTTAAACTCTCTAATTGTAATTCCATTACTTTTTACCGTTCTTCTTGGTTAAGTATTTAATTTCTTCTTCTGCTACTTTGAGGGCATCAGTTGCGAATTCTTCGTCTTTAATTTCATAAACGACACGGTCGCTTATCCATAGGATTAATAGTTCTTTTTCATTGGTTTCAAAGTATTTGGCTAATTTCTTAACCTGTTCTTTTGTAGCTGTTCTTTTATTGTGTTCCATTTTGCTTAGAACTGCTTGGTCAATGTCAAGATAAGAAGCAACTATGCGTAAAGGCAATTGCCTTTCTTTTCTAAACTTTTTTATGGTTTCTCCGAAAGTTGGCATAAGTTTATTTTGCTTCAGTTGGTTCGGCTTTGGCAGCAACTATTTTTTCGATTTCAGTTACTGTCATTAGTTGATTAATCATTTCTTTCAGTTCTGCAATCTTAACTTCTGTAATATTACCTTGTCTATGATTCATCATCAAATTCAACGGTTTTAAGTCTGCTCTGTTGGGTTTATTAATTCCTAAGAAAGTTTCTAAATCTGCATCAAAACTTTTTATGTGCCAAGTAAATTCATTTTTGTTTGCCTCAATGAAATCATTTATATATTTATGAATGTCCTTATCGTTATCAGAATCCATAAGAACAGAATGAGAAATACCAAGTTTACCAAACAAATTCATATAGCGATGAATACTGAATTTGCCCATAGCATCTAAGAAGTAAATATGTTTTTCTTTTAAATCTTGCCATTTTGTATTTAGCAAGTAATCAATGAATATTTTTTCAGATGCTCCTTCACATATAATTATGTGTTTTGCAAAAAATAATGATGAACGTTCGCTATCAAGCCATAAAAAATACTTTATCGTTTCTTCTTCAAGTTTTAATGCTAAGTCAGGTGCAGCATTCCCTAAATTTTTGTTGTTTATTTTAGCTTTTATTGGGTCTGGTGTTGTCCCATCAGCTAATAAATCAGAAAAGAGTTTGAATAAACTTAAGTTTGCATCAAATAGTTTTTCAATTTCATTCCTCCTGATTTGGAATATATTAGTATGACCTTTTTTCTTTTGAACTTTAATTATGGAGTTAAGAGCCATTGTGTTTTTACACACAAAAATCGGTGAGTGAGTGGTGATTAAAATTTGTTGATTATTTTCAGTTGAAATTTTTTGCAAGTTCAAGTTCATTTGCTCCTGTTGTGACGGATGCAAAAATGCTTCGGGTTCTTCAAAAAGTATTAGTGTAAAATCAGGCGAAAATTCTTTCTTCTTTTCTTCTTTTTTGTCTGCATAGTTTGAGGATAATTTGATTAATGTATAAATCAAATGTCTTTGCAAACCTTGCCCTAATGAAGTAACGTCAATTTCTTTATTACCAGTAAGATTGTTGTCTTGAATGTAATGAGAAAGCAAACTTTTGACAATGTCAGGTGGTTTTATAGGATTTATCTTTATTCCAAATTTTATTTCCCAAGTTTTCAGTTCACTATTTATTTCATCTTCTATCACATTCATTGAATAACCATCTTCGCTTGTTTCCTTTTGAAAGTCTGCATTAAATTTGTCAAATGAACCGTTTAATGATTCAAATGATTTACTTGATTTAATAACCTTTCCAAAAACATAATTAACCATTTCCCTAAAAGGACTTGGACCTGATAGTTTAAGATTTTCGTCAGATTTTGAGAGTTCAGGTATGTATATAATACGACCAAGTTTATTTTGTGAAACTCCCTTTGCTCCATAAAATAGATTAGTGGAAAGTGTTCCTTTTTCGTATGCGTAAATATTGCTTTGATTTCCTTTTACTAAATCAGGATTTTCAGACTTGAAATAACGTCTTACACGTAAAATGTTGTCATCTGATTTATACTCATCTTTTAAAGATTCTTGCTCTTCTGGGGTGGTGCTAAAATAAAGTTCTATCCAACTTTCCTTGTCCTTCGTTGGTATTTTAGGGAAGTCGCTGCCTTCGCTAAATCTTACTCCAGCATCTTCATAGAAAGCTCTTAGTGCTGAAATTACAGTCGTCTTTCCAGCGTTATTTTCTCCAACTAAAAGTGAGTAATCCGCCAAGTCAAACTCGCTATCAAGTATTGAACGGAAATTGTGAATGATAACCTTTGATATTTTCATCTTTGAATCTGTTTGCTTTGACAAATTTCGTCAAAGGTAATAAAGTCTGTTTTATTGACCTTGAAAAAGTTAAATTCTTTTCAACATCCTTATTGCGGGTCGGCAAAATTGGCTCTTTTGGGGTTTGCTGTGGGTCGGGTCGTGCGATGGGGCAAACCCCAAATGTGCCAATGTGCGGTTGGCTAAAATTATTTTTTAAAATGTGCGGTGGAAAAAATTTTTAAAACCATTTGGGTCGGGATGCGTGTCGGAAAAGTCAGGTCGGTTATGTCAAGGAACAGCGAAATTGTCTGCCGAATTAAGGTCGTTTTTTGGTATTCGTGTCGGTTCTCTACGCTTGCTGGTAACGGTTTCGGGCTTGGCGAAGGTGGCGATTTACACCACAAATGTTGATGCGGAGAACGACACTATCCCGATAAGTGTGTAAACTTCAAATTATGGTTTTATTGTCAGGTATCAAGAAGCCTGACCCTATCACCAAATATAAGCAGGAAACTGTTAAGAATAGCTCCCCAGTCTCTGATAGGCATAGTCCATTTTTTCGATGCTTCTCTTGCAGCCAGGAAAACAGACTTCATTACGGCATCATCTGTCGGGAAAGAGAGCTTGTTTTTGGTGTATTTTCTGATCTTTCCATTGAGATTTTCAATCAGGTTGGTGGTATAGATGATTTTACGGATTTCAGCCGGGTAATCGAAGAAAACGGTGAGTTCATCCCAGTTGTCCCTCCAGCTTTTGATGGCATAAGCGTATTTGGATTCCCATTTTTTGGCAAAATCGTTCAGGGCAGCCCAAGCAGCATCTTTTGTAGGGGCGGTATAAATTTCCTTCATATCCCTTGTAAACGCCCTGCGGTCTTTCCATGCGACATATCTACATGCGTTTCTGATCTGGTGGACGACACATATCTGAGTGACTGATTGGGGGAATGAAGCTTTTATCGTATCAGTAAACCCGTTCAGGTTGTCAGTTGCCGTTATGAGAATATCTTCAACCCCTCTGGCTTTCAGGTCGGTGAGTACCCCCATCCAGAAAGCCGAAGATTCATTCTTGCCAAGCCAAAGGCCTAGGATCTCTTTAAGGCCGTTAGTTCTGAGGCCAACGGCAATATAAACGGTCTTGTTGACCACTTTGGAGTTCTCCCTGACTTTGAAGGATATACCATCCATCCAAACGATCAGGTATACAGGGTCAAGCGGCCTGTTTCTCCATGCAACAATATCCTCCGCTACGGCACCGGTAACCCTTGAGATGGTGGAGGAGGAAACATTGATGTCATAAAGCTCCCGGATCTGTTCTTCGATGTCCTGGTTTGACATTCCCTTGGCATACATGGAAATGATCACGTTTTCAACGCCCTCCGCCATGCTTCTGCGTTTGGGCACAAGGGCAGGCTCAAAGCTGCCGTCCCTGTCTCTTGGGACTCTGATTTCAGCTTCCCCAAATGTGTTTTTTATTGTTTTGGTGGAATAGCCGTTCCTTGAATTGGGATTATCGGAATTCTGATGCTTTTCATAGCCAAGATGGGCATCCAGCTCGCCTTCAAGCATTTTCTCAACGGCTCTTTTCTGAAGCTGTTGAAGGAAGGAATTAAGCTCCCCGGCAGTCCTGAACTGCTTGAGGAAGTCATCATTTAGGAGATCTTCTTTTTTCATTTTTGTAATCTGTGTGTTATAAAGGTAAGAAATTGTCCACACACAGACCGGGGGGCGCCTACCGCGGGTTCCTCAAATTCCCTGTGCGATTTCTTCTAAATCACACAGAGAATTTCGAGGTTTAACTTTAACTTCGTAAGTAGTGAAACCAACTTACACAGTTTGTGTCATAGTCCCCGGAGAACCAATGTTTGATTAACCACAAATGTGTCTGCGGAGCACTGAACCGCCACTTTTGCCAAACCCGTGTTATCGGCTGTGGCTTTGTCTTTCGTTCTGCTATTTGTGTATTCTGTCCTGTGTGTCAATATTATCTCTTTTATGGATTACAACAGTCGCAATACGTTGGGTCTTCGGTTGTTTTTTTATTTGGATACATTTCTTCTTTTGTGAATTTGCACTGTTGGCAGACATAAATATAGCTTAGTGTTGAGTTTGTCGGTGAACTACATAAGCTACATTCAAGACCCTTTTTAGCATCTGTTATTCCAAAACCCGGTGTTTGACATTGAGGGCAAGTTGATTTAATTTTTTGCACCAGTTTTTGTGTTGCTTGTTCAATCACACTCATTCGTGTAGGGTTATACATAGCTCTCATATCCGTTTCTGCATAAACTGAATTGTATTTCGAGAAAAAATAGTTAAATGATTTCTGCAAAATTTCACTTTCGGTTATCCCTTTATAAATATCCGTATTTTCATCTTTTGATTTTCTAAGAATTAAACCGTGTGCTGGAAAACCAACCTGTTCTGCAAACTCAAAAAGTTCTTTTTGAGTTTGGATTTGTCTACCATTAAAATTAGTTGAAGTGCTTAATTCTCGAGCGATTACTTCTATGTTATTTTTTGTGTCAATAAAAATTAAAAATTCATCGTCAGCACTTATAAAAAACATAGATGGGTGTGGGCCAAATGAACCCTCACTTGCAATTCCTAAATCACAGTTGTTTGCTTTCATTGCCCGCAGACATTTTTCTCTTGCCGTTGAAATTGGGTCAAGTTCTCTCTCTACTTCACCTGTAAATGTTCCCAAAGCATCCGTATCAAAAGTTTCATCTGTAAAGCAATTTACACCCAATTCTTTTTCGAGAATAGGTGCAATCACTTGCTCTTTGTGGTGCTTGGTTGCGATGATTATTTTTCTGTTTTGAAACATTTCATTCCCAATTAATTTGATTTTGATAGTGATAATCCTCTTTTCGTTTCGTCAAAATTCCCCTTGTCATAAGTTAAATTACCATTTACAAATGTATGGGTCACTTTGGTTTGAAAAGTTGTTCCTTCTAATGGTGACCAACCGCATTTAGATAAAATGTTATTCTTGTCAACTGTCCAGCTTGAATTTAAGTCAACAATAGTGAGGTCTGCATAGTAACCTTCTCGTATGAAACCTCGGTTTTCAATGCCGTAAAGTATCGCTGGATTATGACACATTTTTTCGGCAATTTTTTCCAATGATATTAGTCCTTGTTTGAAAAACTCTAACATAATATTCAATGAATGCTGAATTATCGGTGCACCCGACATTGATTGAAAATATGATTTTTGTTTTTCGTCTAATGTATGGGGTGCGTGGTCTGTAGTTACGATGTCTATTCTATCGTCTAACAAAGCTTTTAAAAGTCCTTTTTTGTCCTTTTCAGTTTTTATCGCTGGGTTCCATTTTATTAAAGTTCCCAAACGCTTGTAGTCTTTGTCAGAAAACCACAAATGATGAACCGAAACTTCGGTTGTTACATTTTTCTCTTTTAGAGGAATGTCATTTCTAAATAAATGTGTTTCTGCTTCAGTCGTCAGGTGCAGAATGTGAAGTCGAGCTTTAAGTTTGTTAGCTATGTCAATTGCTCTTTTGGTTGCTTCATAACAAGCTTTTTCGCTTCTAATAATTGGATGAAATTCAATAGGCACATTTTCTCCATATTTTTCACGATATATGTTTTCGTTCTCTTCAACTATTTGTTCTTTTTCAGAATGAATGGCAATAATGGATTTGCAGTTCGCAAACAGTTTTTCCATTGTTTCTGGATTATCAGCAAGTAGGTTGCCTTTTTTTGTAAAGTAAAGTCCGTCATCTGAAACGCCTAACAGTTTTGATGTCTCGAGCTTAATTATTTCATCAAGGTTGTCTCCATTTACACCTAAAAGGAAGCCAAAATTGGCCAAAGATTTTTTAGATGCTATTTGATATTTTTCATTTAAGATGTCAATGGTTAATACATTCGGTAACGTATTTGGCATATCAATAAATGAAGTCACGCCACCAGCAATAGCGGCTTTACTTTCTGTGTAAAGGTCGCCTTTGTGTGTTAGTCCAGGCTCACGAAAATGAACTTGTCCGTCTATAATACCTGGAAATAAATACTTGCCTGTCCCGTCAACTATTTTTACATTTTTGTGGTCGATTAGTTGTCCGATTGAATGAATTAAACCATTCTCAATAAATAGGTCAGCAACGGTTATTTGTCCCTCATTTACTATGCTTATATTTTTGATTAGAGTTTTTTCTGTCATTGTAAATTGTCTGTCTGTTTCGGGTCTTGCCATTGCCGATAACGGTCTCGTGTATGAGCAGTAGCGGATTTATATCCACTAAACTGTCAGATAGCAAGATACTTAATTAAACGCAAAAACGGCTCAAGTTTGCACCTGAACCGCTATTGCTTATACACAATGTTGTAGGCTTTTTTTATAACCCAAGTGCATAATAGTGGGTACCTGGCAAATCTTCATAAACTCCTTCAATCAGTACACCGCCTTTCTTATCCTTTAGTGCTGTTTCCAAATCATCGACCGACTTGATGACCCGACCATCTATTTTAGTGATGATAAAACCTTCTTTGATGGCTGTGTTGCGTTTGAGCTTGCCAGCAAAAAGCTTACTTACTTTTACTCCTCCGTCAATGTTGAGTTTTTTGGCGGTTTTCTTGTCCAGATCTTCAAATTGTGCGCCTAAATTGTTAAATATAGTGGTTCGGGCTTTGTCGAGGAAGTTCGTTTCACCTTCACGATTGCGTAACACTACCTGACTCACCACTTCTTTCCCCTTGCGGTTCACTTTTACCTCTAATTTATCGCCAGGTCGATGGCTTGCCACCACTTCTTGTAGTTCAGAGGTAGTATTTACTTTCTTACCGTCAATTTCCACAATTACATCGCCCTCTTTAATGCCTGCTTCTTTGGCGGCACTATTTTGACCCACACTGTCCACATATACACCAGTTTCTACCTCCAACTCTTTCTCTTTTATTAACGTAGCATCTACCCCACGAATAGTAATCCCTAAGAAACCACGTTGTACTATTCCGTACTTTAATAAGTCTTCTACTACTTTGTTTACGATGTTGGAAGGCACAGCAAAGCCATAACCCGCATAAGCACCTGTTGGACTGGCAATAGCAGTATTGATACCAATCAATCCTCCACTCAGGTTAATCAAAGCACCTCCGCTATTACCCGGGTTGATAGCCGCATCGGTTTGAATAAACGATTCTACGGCAAACTGCTCCCGTAAAATATTGATATTACGTGATTTTGCACTAACAATGCCCGCTGTTACGGTAGAGTTAAGGTTAAAGGGGTTACCCACAGCAAGTACCCACTCTCCTACTTTCACATCATCAGAATTGACCAACGGCAAGGTACTTAATCCGCTGGCTTTTATTTGAAGCAAGGCAAGGTCTGTGGAAGGGTCAGTACCTACCACAGTAGCCTTGAAGGTGCGGTTATCGTGAAGCGTAACTTCAATATCGTCAGCATTGGCAATTACGTGGTTGTTAGTAACAATATAGCCTTCACTATTGATAATTACGCCTGAACCAGTACCTACCCTTGCCTGTGGCTCTCTCGGTTGTGGAGTTTGGTAATATCTGCGTGGGCCAAAGAATTGCTCAAAAAAATCATCTCCACCGAAAAACTCTTTAAATGGGTCTGGCAGTTCACGGTACTGGTAAGAATTATTGCTATTGGTATATTGCTGTATTTGGGTTGATTTAATATGTACCACAGCATCCATTGCTTTCTCTGCCAATTGTGTAAAATCTACCGGTATCATATTGCCGTTTTCATCGGCAGTATAAAGCGCACCTTGAGCAGGGGTGCCCGAAACGTGTTCTATTTTAACACTTTTGCCAAAGTCAGTAAATTGAGGAACAGCAAAGAACACCCCCAAAGAAACGACTAAGGCTATCAATGCAGAAACTCCATAGTTTTTCATAGTCATTTCGACTTAAAAGTGAAACATAAGTTAAAATGAAAAGCAGGGGAGAGAGCCTAAAGGCTATTACTCCCACATTTACCTAGGCTGCCATTCGGTCTGATGCTTTGTAAGCTGTATCAGTCTGGTTTGACATCCGTTTAACGGTCGCTTTTTCTCTCACAAGAATTGTACTCAAACGAAGCTTATTCAACCAATTCATCACCTCTCGGAAGTTGAAACTCAAATAAAGAAGACAGCCATAAATTAGGGTGATAGCTGATAAGCCAAGTGCTAATTTATCCATAGTTACCTCCTTTTTTTATGGTTCAACATCAAACAAATAGAGTGTTTTACTTCACCTCAATGACTCTGGTCAATTTTTCGTAACCCGCCTTTTTGCCCAAACGGATATTCAACACTCCGTTTTCCATTTTTGCCTGTACTTGCTCAGGGTCAGCACCCTGCGGAAGTTGAAAAACTCGCTGGAAACTGGCATAGCCAAATTCTCTACGCATCCAGTTCTTATCTTTTTCCTCTTTTTCGTACTGTTTTTCCGATGAAATTTTTAGGTACCCGTCTTGAACTTCAACTTTAATATCTTTTTTGTCAAGTCCGGGAACAGCTACTGCCACTTCAAAAGCCTTGTTTTCATCACTGATGTTTACCGAAGGTAAGGTCGCCACTTCTTCGTGTTCAGCACTACCTTGACCCATAATCTTACCAAAGAAATTCTCCACAACCTTGGGGAATTTTGGTTTTATATTTTTTGTCCATTTAACTAAGTCCATAAGAATAAGTTGTTTAAAGGTTCAACACTAAAGTAGAGAAGGGTGGCGGTTGTACACCACCCATCGAAGTAAAATTGATTATGAAATTTCAATTAGCTTAGGTGGTTGCGGTTTCGCTTCCTCTTTCTTAGGAATATTCACTTGCAACACACCGTTTTCGTACTTGGCTTCGATTTTTTCACTATCTGCACTATCAGGCAAGGTGAAAGAACGTTGGAAAGCACGATAAGCAAATTCTCTACGAGTGTACTTATCTTGTTCTTCTTTTGCTCTTCTTGCTTTTCAGAAGAAATAGTCAGTACATTATTTTCCAAATTAATTTTGAAATCGGCTTTTTCCATACCTGGTGCTGCCATTTCAACCAAGAAGCCATCATTGTCTTCCTTGATGTTTACGGCAGGAAGTGTAGTATTGGTAGCTGAAAAGTTGTTATGTCTCCAATTACCGAATTCGGTATTGAAGAAGTCATCGAACAAGCTGCTAAAAGCAGGGAATGCACGGTTTGAATCATACTTTACAATTGCCATAGTTGAAAATATTTAAGGTTAAACATAAATGAACATCAAAACACTTTTACGACTTACAACTGATGTACCAATAAGAATTGAATGACATTTTGTCCTAAATAAGGATAAAACCTAAAAAATAACCGTCATTATGACATATTTATTCAATTAATCCTGCCAATAGGTTGGGCATTGTGGTACATACCTTCTTTGAAAATTGCCTACAACGGTTTCGGGCTTGGCGAAGGTGGCGATTTACACCACAAATGTTGATGCGGAGAACCAATGTTTGATTAACCACAAATGTGTCTGCGGAGCACTGAACCGCCACTTTTGCCAAACCCGTGTTATCGGCTGTGGCTTTGTCTTTCGTTCTGCTATTTGTGTATTCTGTCCTGTGTGTCAATATTATCTCTTTTATGGATTACAACAGTCGCAATACGTTGGGTCTTCGGTTGTTTTTTTATTTGGATACATTTCTTCTTTTGTGAATTTGCACTGTTGGCAGACATAAATATAGCTTAGTGTTGAGTTTGTCGGTGAACTACATAAGCTACATTCAAGACCCTTTTTAGCATCTGTTATTCCAAAACCCGGTGTTTGACATTGAGGGCAAGTTGATTTAATTTTTTGCACCAGTTTTTGTGTTGCTTGTTCAATCACACTCATTCGTGTAGGGTTATACATAGCTCTCATATCCGTTTCTGCATAAACTGAATTGTATTTCGAGAAAAAATAGTTAATGATTTCTGCAAAATTTCACTTTCGGTTATCCCTTTATAAATATCCGTATTTTCA
The DNA here is from genome assembly GCF_004216715.1 of Cecembia calidifontis. Taxonomy (NCBI): domain Bacteria; kingdom Pseudomonadati; phylum Bacteroidota; class Cytophagia; order Cytophagales; family Cyclobacteriaceae; genus Cecembia; species Cecembia calidifontis. The sequence goes on along the minus strand of NZ_SGXG01000001.1, from coordinate 1,071,345 downwards.
TCTTTTGATTTTCTAAGAATTAAACCGTGTGCTGGAAAACCAACCTGTTCTGCAAACTCAAAAGTTCTTGTTGAGTTTGGATTTGTCTACCATTAAAATTAGTTGAAGTGCTTAATTCTCGAGCGATTACTTCTATGTTATTTTTGTGTCAATAAAAATTAAAAATTCATCGTCAGCACTTATAAAAACATAGATGGGTGTGGGCCAAATGAACCCTCACTTGCAATTCCTAAATCACAGTTGTTTGCTTTCATTGCCCGCAGACATTTTCTCTTGCCCGTTGAAATTGGTCAAGTTCTCTCTCTACTTCACCTGTAAATGTTCCCAAAGCATCCGTATCAAAAGTTTTCATCTGTAAAGCAATTTACACCCAATTCTTTTTCGAGAATAGGTGCAATCACTTGCTCTTTGTGGTGCTTGGTTGCGATGATTATTTTTCTGTTTGAAACATTTCATTCCCAATTAATTTGATTTTGATAGTGATAATCCTCTTTTCGTTTCGTCAAAATTCCCCTTGTCATAAGTTAAATTACCATTTACAAATGTATGGGTCACTTTGGTTTGAAAAGTTGTTCCTTCTAATGGTGACCAACCCGCATTTAGATAAAATGTTATTCTTGTCAACTGTCCAGCTTGAATTTAAGTCAACAATAGTGAGGTCTGCATAGTAACCTTCTCGTATGAAACCTCGGTTTTCAATGCCGTAAAGTATCGCTGGATTATGACACATTTTTTCGGCAATTTTTCCAATGATATTAGTCCTTGTTTGAAAAACTCTAACATAATATTCAATGAATGCTGAATTATCGGGTGCACCCGACATTGATTGAAATATGATTTTTGTTTTTCGTCTAATGTATGGGGTGCGTGGTCTGTAGTTACGATGTCTATTCTATCGTCTAACAAAGCTTTTAAAAGTCCTTTTTTGTCCCTTTTCAGTTTTTTATCGCTGGGTTCCATTTATTAAAGTTCCCAAACGCTTGTAGTCTTTGTCAGAAAACCACAAATGATGACCGAACTTCGGTTGTTACATTTTCTCTTTTAGAGGAATGTCATTTCTAAATAAATGTGTTTCTGCTTCAGTCGTCAGGTGCAGAATGTGAAGTCGAGCTTTAAGTTTGTTAGCTATGTCAATTGCTCTTTTGGTTGCTTCATAACAAGCTTTTTCGCTTCTAATAATTGGATGAAATTCAATAGGCACATTTTCTCCATATTTTTCACGATATATGTTTTCGTTCTCTTCAACTATTTGTTCTTTTTCAGAATGAATGGCAATAATGGATTTGCAGTTCGCAAACAGTTTTTCCATTGTTTCTGGATTATCAGCAAGTAGGTTGCCTTTTTTTGTAAAGTAAAGTCCGTCATCTGAAACGCCTAACAGTTTTGATGTCTCGAGCTTAATTATTTCATCAAGGTTGTCTCCATTTACACCTAAAAGGAAGCCAAAATTGGCCAAAGATTTTTTAGATGCTATTTGATATTTTTCATTTAAGATGTCAATGGTTAATACATTCGGTAACGTATTTGGCATATCAATAAATGAAGTCACGCCACCAGCAATAGCGGCTTTACTTTCTGTGTAAAGGTCGCCTTTGTGTGTTAGTCCAGGCTCACGAAAATGAACTTGTCCGTCTATAATACCTGGAAATAAATACTTGCCTGTCCCGTCAACTATTTTTACATTTTTGTGGTCGATTAGTTGTCCGATTGAATGAATTAAACCATTCTCAATAAATAGGTCAGCAACGGTTATTTGTCCCTCATTTACTATGCTTATATTTTTGATTAGAGTTTTTTCTGTCATTGTAAATTGTCTGTCTGTTTCGGGTCTTGCCATTGCCGATAACGGTCTCGTGTATGAGCAGTAGCGGATTTATATCCACTAAACTGTCAGATAGCAAGATACTTAATTAAACGCAAAAACGGCTCAAGTTTGCACCTGAACCGCTATTGCTTATACACAATGTTGTAGGCTTTTTTTATAACCCAAGTGCATAATAGTGGGTACCTGGCAAATCTTCATAAACTCCTTCAATCAGTACACCGCCTTTCTTATCCTTTAGTGCTGTTTCCAAATCATCGACCGACTTGATGACCCGACCATCTATTTTAGTGATGATAAAACCTTCTTTGATGGCTGTGTTGCGTTTGAGCTTGCCAGCAAAAAGCTTACTTACTTTTACTCCTCCGTCAATGTTGAGTTTTTTGGCGGTTTTCTTGTCCAGATCTTCAAATTGTGCGCCTAAATTGTTAAATATAGTGGTTCGGGCTTTGTCGAGGAAGTTCGTTTCACCTTCACGATTGCGTAACACTACCTGACTCACCACTTCTTTCCCCTTGCGGTTCACTTTTACCTCTAATTTATCGCCAGGTCGATGGCTTGCCACCACTTCTTGTAGTTCAGAGGTAGTATTTACTTTCTTACCGTCAATTTCCACAATTACATCGCCCTCTTTAATGCCTGCTTCTTTGGCGGCACTATTTTGACCCACACTGTCCACATATACACCAGTTTCTACCTCCAACTCTTTCTCTTTTATTAACGTAGCATCTACCCCACGAATAGTAATCCCTAAGAAACCACGTTGTACTATTCCGTACTTTAATAAGTCTTCTACTACTTTGTTTACGATGTTGGAAGGCACAGCAAAGCCATAACCCGCATAAGCACCTGTTGGACTGGCAATAGCAGTATTGATACCAATCAATCCTCCACTCAGGTTAATCAAAGCACCTCCGCTATTACCCGGGTTGATAGCCGCATCGGTTTGAATAAACGATTCTACGGCAAACTGCTCCCGTAAAATATTGATATTACGTGATTTTGCACTAACAATGCCCGCTGTTACGGTAGAGTTAAGGTTAAAGGGGTTACCCACAGCAAGTACCCACTCTCCTACTTTCACATCATCAGAATTGACCAACGGCAAGGTACTTAATCCGCTGGCTTTTATTTGAAGCAAGGCAAGGTCTGTGGAAGGGTCAGTACCTACCACAGTAGCCTTGAAGGTGCGGTTATCGTGAAGCGTAACTTCAATATCGTCAGCATTGGCAATTACGTGGTTGTTAGTAACAATATAGCCTTCACTATTGATAATTACGCCTGAACCAGTACCTACCCTTGCCTGTGGCTCTCTCGGTTGTGGAGTTTGGTAATATCTGCGTGGGCCAAAGAATTGCTCAAAAAAATCATCTCCACCGAAAAACTCTTTAAATGGGTCTGGCAGTTCACGGTACTGGTAAGAATTATTGCTATTGGTATATTGCTGTATTTGGGTTGATTTAATATGTACCACAGCATCCATTGCTTTCTCTGCCAATTGTGTAAAATCTACCGGTATCATATTGCCGTTTTCATCGGCAGTATAAAGCGCACCTTGAGCAGGGGTGCCCGAAACGTGTTCTATTTTAACACTTTTGCCAAAGTCAGTAAATTGAGGAACAGCAAAGAACACCCCCAAAGAAACGACTAAGGCTATCAATGCAGAAACTCCATAGTTTTTCATAGTCATTTCGACTTAAAAGTGAAACATAAGTTAAAATGAAAAGCAGGGGAGAGAGCCTAAAGGCTATTACTCCCACATTTACCTAGGCTGCCATTCGGTCTGATGCTTTGTAAGCTGTATCAGTCTGGTTTGACATCCGTTTAACGGTCGCTTTTTCTCTCACAAGAATTGTACTCAAACGAAGCTTATTCAACCAATTCATCACCTCTCGGAAGTTGAAACTCAAATAAAGAAGACAGCCATAAATTAGGGTGATAGCTGATAAGCCAAGTGCTAATTTATCCATAGTTACCTCCTTTTTTTATGGTTCAACATCAAACAAATAGAGTGTTTTACTTCACCTCAATGACTCTGGTCAATTTTTCGTAACCCGCCTTTTTGCCCAAACGGATATTCAACACTCCGTTTTCCATTTTTGCCTGTACTTGCTCAGGGTCAGCACCCTGCGGAAGTTGAAAAACTCGCTGGAAACTGGCATAGCCAAATTCTCTACGCATCCAGTTCTTATCTTTTTCCTCTTTTTCGTACTGTTTTTCCGATGAAATTTTTAGGTACCCGTCTTGAACTTCAACTTTAATATCTTTTTTGTCAAGTCCGGGAACAGCTACTGCCACTTCAAAAGCCTTGTTTTCATCACTGATGTTTACCGAAGGTAAGGTCGCCACTTCTTCGTGTTCAGCACTACCTTGACCCATAATCTTACCAAAGAAATTCTCCACAACCTTGGGGAATTTTGGTTTTATATTTTTTGTCCATTTAACTAAGTCCATAAGAATAAGTTGTTTAAAGGTTCAACACTAAAGTAGAGAAGGGTGGCGGTTGTACACCACCCATCGAAGTAAAATTGATTATGAAATTTCAATTAGCTTAGGTGGTTGCGGTTTCGCTTCCTCTTTCTTAGGAATATTCACTTGCAACACACCGTTTTCGTACTTGGCTTCGATTTTTTCACTATCTGCACTATCAGGCAAGGTGAAAGAACGTTGGAAAGCACGATAAGCAAATTCTCTACGAGTGTACTTATCTTGTTCTTCTTTTTGCTCTTCTTGCTTTTCAGAAGAAATAGTCAGTACATTATTTTCCAAATTAATTTTGAAATCGGCTTTTTCCATACCTGGTGCTGCCATTTCAACCAAGAAGCCATCATTGTCTTCCTTGATGTTTACGGCAGGAAGTGTAGTATTGGTAGCTGAAAAGTTGTTATGTCTCCAATTACCGAATCGGTATTGAAGAAGTCATCGAACAAGCTGCTAAAAGCAGGGAATGCACGGTTTGAATCATACTTTACAATTGCCATAGGTGAAAATATTTAAGGTTAAACCATAAATGAACATCAAAACACTTTTACGACTTACAACTGATGTACCAATAAGAATTGAATGACATTTTGTCCTAAATAAGGATAAAACCTAAAAAATAACCGTCATTATGACATATTTATTCAATTAATCCTGCCAATAGGTTGGGCATTGTGGTACATACCTTCTTTTGAAAATTGCCTACAACGGTTTCGGGCTTGGCGAAGGTGGCGATTTACACCACAAATGTTGATGCGGAGACCAATGTTTGATTAACCACAAATGTGTCTGCGGAGCACTGAACCGCCACTTTTGCCAAACCCGTGTTATCGGCTGTGCTTTTGTCTTTCGTTCTGCTATTTGTGTATTCTGTCCTGTGTGTCAATATTATCTCTTTTATGGATTAAACAGTCGCAATACGTTGGGTCTTCGGTTGTTTTTTATTTGGATACATTTCTTCTTTTGTGAATTTGCACTGTTGGCAGACATAAATATAGCTTAGTGTTGAGTTTGTCGGTGAACTACATAAGCTACATTCAAGACCCTTTTTAGCATCTGTTATTCCAAAACCCGGTGTTTGACATTGAGGGCAAGTTGATTTAATTTTTTGCACCAGTTTTTGTGTTGCTTGTTCAATCACACTCATTCGTGTAGGGTTATACATAGCTCTCATATCCGTTTCTGCATAAACTGAATTGTATTTCGAGAAAAAATAGTTAAATGATTTCTGCAAAATTTCACTTCGGTTATCCCTTTATAAATATCCGTATTTTCATCTTTTGATTTTCTAAGAATTAAACCGTGTGCTGGAAAACCAACCTGTTCTGCAAACTCAAAAAGTTCTTTTTGAGTTTGGATTTGTCTACCATTAAAATTAGTTGAAGTGCTTAATTCTCGAGCGATTACTTCTATGTTATTTTTTGTGTCAATAAAAATTAAAAATTCATCGTCAGCACTTATAAAAAACTAGATGGGTGTGGGCCAAATGAACCCTCACTTGCAATTCCTAAATCACAGTTGTTTGCTTTCATTGCCCGCAGACATTTTTCTCTTGCCGTTGAAATTGGGTCAAGTTCTCTCTCTACTTCACCTGTAAATGTTCCCAAAGCATCCGTATCAAAAGTTTCATCTGTAAAGCAATTTACACCCAATTCTTTTTCGAGAATAGGTGCAATCACTTGCTCTTTGTGGTGCTTGGTTGCGATGATTATTTTTCTGTTTTGAAACATTTCATTCCCAATTAATTTGATTTTGATAGTGATAATCCTCTTTTCGTTTCGTCAAAATTCCCCCTTGTCATAAGTTAAATTACCATTTACAATGTATGGGTCACTTTGGTTTGAAAAGTTGTTCCTTCTAATGGTGACCAACCGCATTTAGATAAATGTTATTCTTGTCAACTGTCCAGCTTGAATTTAAGTCAACAATAGTGAGGTCTGCATAGTAACCTTCTCGTATGAAACCTCGGTTTTCAATGCCGTAAAGTATCGCTGGATTATGACACATTTTTTCGGCAATTTTTTCCAATGATATTAGTCCTTGTTTGAAAAACTCTAACATAATATTCAATGAATGCTGAATTATCGGTGCACCCGACATTGATTGAAAATATGATTTTTGTTTTTCGTCTAATGTATGGGGTGCGTGGTCTGTAGTTACGATGTCTATTCTATCGTCTAACAAAGCTTTTAAAAGTCCTTTTTTGTCCTTTTCAGTTTTTATCGCTGGGTTCCATTTTATTAAGTTCCCAAACGCTTGTAGTCTTTGTCAGAAAACCACAAATGATGAACCGAAACTTCGGTTGTTACATTTTTCTCTTTTAGAGGAATGTCATTTCTAAATAAATGTGTTTCTGCTTCAGTCGTCAGGTGCAGAATGTGAAGTCGAGCTTTAAGTTTGTTAGCTATGTCAATTGCTCTTTTGGTTGCTTCATAACAAGCTTTTCGCTTCTAATAATTGGATGAAATTCAATAGGCACATTTTCTCCATATTTTTCACGATATATGTTTTCGTTCTCTTCAACTATTTGTTCTTTTTCAGAATGAATGGCAATAATGGATTTGCAGTTCGCAAACAGTTTTTCCATTGTTTCTGGATTATCAGCAAGTAGGTTGCCTTTTTTTGTAAAGTAAAGTCCGTCATCTGAAACGCCTAACAGTTTTGATGTCTCGAGCTTAATTATTTCATCAAGGTTGTCTCCATTTACACCTAAAAGGAAGCCAAAATTGGCCAAAGATTTTTTAGATGCTATTTGATATTTTTCATTTAAGATGTCAATGGTTAATACATTCGGTAACGTATTTGGCATATCAATAAATGAAGTCACGCCACCAGCAATAGCGGCTTTACTTTCTGTGTAAAGGTCGCCTTTGTGTGTTAGTCCAGGCTCACGAAAATGAACTTGTCCGTCTATAATACCTGGAAATAAATTACTTGCCTGTCCCGTCAACTATTTTTACATTTTTGTGGTCGATTAGTTGTCCGATTGAATGAATTAAACCATTCTCAATAAATAGGTCAGCAACGGTTATTTGTCCCTCATTTACTATGCTTATATTTTTGATTAGAGTTTTTTCTGTCATTGTAAATTGTCTGTCTGTTTCGGGTCTTGCCATTGCCGATAACGGTCTCGTGTATGAGCAGTAGCGGATTTATATCCACTAAACTGTCAGATAGCAAGATACTTAATTAAACGCAAAAACGGCTCAAGTTTGCACCTGAACCGCTATTGCTTATACACAATGTTGTAGGCTTTTTTTATAACCCAAGTGCATAATAGTGGGTACCTGGCAAATCTTCATAAACTCCTTCAATCAGTACACCGCCTTTCTTATCCTTTAGTGCTGTTTCCAAATCATCGACCGACTTGATGACCCGACCATCTATTTTAGTGATGATAAAACCTTCTTTGATGGCTGTGTTGCGTTTGAGCTTGCCAGCAAAAAGCTTACTTACTTTTACTCCTCCGTCAATGTTGAGTTTTTTGGCGGTTTTCTTGTCCAGATCTTCAAATTGTGCGCCTAAATTGTTAAATATAGTGGTTCGGGCTTTGTCGAGGAAGTTCGTTTCACCTTCACGATTGCGTAACACTACCTGACTCACCACTTCTTTCCCCTTGCGGTTCACTTTTACCTCTAATTTATCGCCAGGTCGATGGCTTGCCACCACTTCTTGTAGTTCAGAGGTAGTATTTACTTTCTTACCGTCAATTTCCACAATTACATCGCCCTCTTTAATGCCTGCTTCTTTGGCGGCACTATTTTGACCCACACTGTCCACATATACACCAGTTTCTACCTCCAACTCTTTCTCTTTTATTAACGTAGCATCTACCCCACGAATAGTAATCCCTAAGAAACCACGTTGTACTATTCCGTACTTTAATAAGTCTTCTACTACTTTGTTTACGATGTTGGAAGGCCACAGCAAAGCCATAACCCGCATAAGCACCTGTTGGACTGGCAAATAGCAGTATTGATACCAATCAATCCTCCACTCAGGTTAATCAAAGCACCTCCGCTATTACCCGGGTTGATAGCCGCATCGGTTTGAATAAACGATTCTACGGCAAACTGCTCCCGTAAAATATTGATATTACGTGATTTTGCACTAACAATGCCCGCTGTTACGGTAGAGTTAAGGTTAAAGGGGTTACCCACAGCAAGTACCCACTCTCCTACTTTCACATCATCAGAATTGACCAACGGCAAGGTACTTAATCCGCTGGCTTTTATTTGAAGCAAGGCAAGGTCTGTGGAAGGGTCAGTACCTACCACAGTAGCCTTGAAGGTGCGGTTATCGTGAAGCGTAACTTCAATATCGTCAGCATTGGCAATTACGTGGTTGTTAGTAACAATATAGCCTTCACTATTGATAATTACGCCTGAACCAGTACCTACCCTTGCCTGTGGCTCTCTCGGTTGTGGAGTTTGGTAATATCTGCGTGGGCCAAAGAATTGCTCAAAAAAATCATCTCCACCGAAAAACTCTTTAAATGGGTCTGGCAGTTCACGGTACTGGTAAGAATTATTGCTATTGGTATATTGCTGTATTTGGGTTGATTTAATATGTACCACAGCATCCATTGCTTTCTCTGCCAATTGTGTAAAATCTACCGGTATCATATTGCCGTTTTCATCGGCAGTATAAAGCGCACCTTGAGCAGGGGTGCCCGAAACGTGTTCTATTTTAACACTTTTGCCAAAGTCAGTAAATTGAGGAACAGCAAAGAACACCCCCAAAGAAACGACTAAGGCTATCAATGCAGAAACTCCATAGTTTTTCATAGTCATTTCGACTTAAAAGTGAAACATAAGTTAAAATGAAAAGCAGGGGAGAGAGCCTAAAGGCTATTACTCCCACATTTACCTAGGCTGCCATTCGGTCTGATGCTTTGTAAGCTGTATCAGTCTGGTTTGACATCCGTTTAACGGTCGCTTTTTCTCTCACAAGAATTGTACTCAAACGAAGCTTATTCAACCAATTCATCACCTCTCGGAAGTTGAAACTCAAATAAAGAAGACAGCCATAAATTAGGGTGATAGCTGATAAGCCAAGTGCTAATTTATCCATAGTTACCTCCTTTTTTTATGGTTCAACATCAAACAAATAGAGTGTTTTACTTCACCTCAATGACTCTGGTCAATTTTTCGTAACCCGCCTTTTTGCCCAAACGGATATTCAACACTCCGTTTTCCATTTTTGCCTGTACTTGCTCAGGGTCAGCACCCTGCGGAAGTTGAAAAACTCGCTGGAAACTGGCATAGCCAAATTCTCTACGCATCCAGTTCTTATCTTTTTCCTCTTTTTCGTACTGTTTTTCCGATGAAATTTTTAGGTACCCGTCTTGAACTTCAACTTTAATATCTTTTTGTCAAGTCCGGGAACAGCTACTGCCACTTCAAAAGCCTTGTTTTCATCACTGATGTTTACCGAAGGTAAGGTCGCCACTTCTTCGTGTTCAGCACTACCTTGACCCATAATCTTACCAAAGAAATTCTCCACAACCTTGGGGAATTTTGGTTTTATATTTTTTGTCCATTTAACTAAGTCCATAAGAATAAGTTGTTTAAAGGTTCAACACTAAAGTAGAGAAGGGTGGCGGTTGTACACCACCCATCGAAGTAAAATTGATTATGAAATTTCAATTAGCTTAGGTGGTTGCGGTTTCGCTTCCTCTTTCTTAGGAATATTCACTTGCAACACACCGTTTTCGTACTTGGCTTCGATTTTTTCACTATCTGCACTATCAGGCAAGGTGAAAGAACGTTGGAAAGCACGATAAGCAAATTCTCTACGAGTGTACTTATCTTGTTCTTCTTTTTGCTCTTCTTGCTTTTCAGAAGAAATAGTCAGTACATTATTTTCCAAATTAATTTTGAAATCGGCTTTTTCCATACCTGGTGCTGCCATTTCAACCAAGAAGCCATCATTGTCTTCCTTGATGTTTACGGCAGGAAGTGTAGTATTGGTAGCTGAAAAGTTGTTATGTCTCCAATTACCGAATTCGGTATTGAAGAAGTCATCGAACAAGCTGCTAAAAGCAGGGAATGCACGGTTTGAATCATACTTTACAATTGCCATAGTTGAAAATATTTAAGGTTAAACATAAATGAACATCAAAACACTTTTACGACTTACAACTGATGTACCAATAAGAATTGAATGACATTTTGTCCTAAATAAGGATAAAACCTAAAAAATAACCGTCATTATGACATATTTATTCAATTAATCCTGCCAATAGGTTGGGCATTGTGGTACATACCTTCTTTTGAAAATTGCCTACAACGGTTTCGGGCTTGGCGAAGGTGGCGATTTACACCACAAATGTTGATGCGGAGAACCAATGTTTGATTAACCACAAATGTGTCTGCGGAGCACTGAACCGCCACTTTTGCCAAACCCGTGTTATCGGCTGTGGCTTTGTCTTTCGTTCTGCTATTTGTGTATTCTGTCCTGTGTGTCAATATTATCTCTTTTATGGATTACAACAGTCGCAATACGTTGGGTCTTCGGTTGTTTTTTTATTTGGATACATTTCTTCTTTTGTGAATTTGCACTGTTGGCAGACATAAATATAGCTTAGTGTTGAGTTTGTCGGTGAACTACATAAGCTACATTCAAGACCCTTTTTAGCATCTGTTATTCCAAAACCCGGTGTTTGACATTGAGGGCAAGTTGATTTAATTTTTTGCACCAGTTTTTGTGTTGCTTGTTCAATCACACTCATTCGTGTAGGGTTATACATAGCTCTCATATCCGTTTCTGCATAAACTGAATTGTATTTCGAGAAAAAATAGTTAAATGATTTCTGCAAAATTTCACTTTCGGTTATCCCTTTATAAATATCCGTATTTTCATCTTTTGATTTTCTAAGAATTAAACCGTGTGCTGGAAAACCAACCTGTTCTGCAAACTCAAAAAGTTCTTTTTGAGTTTGGATTTGTCTACCATTAAAATTAGTTGAAGTGCTTAATTCTCGAGCGATTACTTCTATGTTATTTTTTGTGTCAATAAAAATTAAAAATTCATCGTCAGCACTTATAAAAAACATAGATGGGTGTGGGCCAAATGAACCCTCACTTGCAATTCCTAAATCACAGTTGTTTGCTTTCATTGCCCGCAGACATTTTTCTCTTGCCGTTGAAATTGGGTCAAGTTCTCTCTCTACTTCACCTGTAAATGTTCCCAAAGCATCCGTATCAAAAGTTTCATCTGTAAAGCAATTTACACCCAATTCTTTTTCGAGAATAGGTGCAATCACTTGCTCTTTGTGGTGCTTGGTTGCGATGATTATTTTTCTGTTTTGAAACATTTCATTCCCAATTAATTTGATTTTGATAGTGATAATCCTCTTTTCGTTTCGTCAAAATTCCCCTTGTCATAAGTTAAATTACCATTTACAAATGTATGGGTCACTTTGGTTTGAAAAGTTGTTCCTTCTAATGGTGACCAACCGCATTTAGATAAAATGTTATTCTTGTCAACTGTCCAGCTTGAATTTAAGTCAACAATAGTGAGGTCTGCATAGTAACCTTCTCGTATGAAACCTCGGTTTTCAATGCCGTAAAGTATCGCTGGATTATGACACATTTTTTCGGCAATTTTTTCCAATGATATTAGTCCTTGTTTGAAAAACTCTAACATAATATTCAATGAATGCTGAATTATCGGTGCACCCGACATTGATTGAAAATATGATTTTTGTTTTTCGTCTAATGTATGGGGTGCGTGGTCTGTAGTTACGATGTCTATTCTATCGTCTAACAAAGCTTTTAAAAGTCCTTTTTTGTCCTTTTCAGTTTTTATCGCTGGGTTCCATTTTATTAAAGTTCCCAAACGCTTGTAGTCTTTGTCAGAAAACCACAAATGATGAACCGAAACTTCGGTTGTTACATTTTTCTCTTTTAGAGGAATGTCATTTCTAAATAAATGTGTTTCTGCTTCAGTCGTCAGGTGCAGAATGTGAAGTCGAGCTTTAAGTTTGTTAGCTATGTCAATTGCTCTTTTGGTTGCTTCATAACAAGCTTTTTCGCTTCTAATAATTGGATGAAATTCAATAGGCACATTTTCTCCATATTTTTCACGATATATGTTTTCGTTCTCTTCAACTATTTGTTCTTTTTCAGAATGAATGGCAATAATGGATTTGCAGTTCGCAAACAGTTTTTCCATTGTTTCTGGATTATCAGCAAGTAGGTTGCCTTTTTTTGTAAAGTAAAGTCCGTCATCTGAAACGCCTAACAGTTTTGATGTCTCGAGCTTAATTATTTCATCACAATGCTGTCCTAAATAATTTACAAGACAGATGTTTAGCTGTGTTTCTGCAATTTCTATTGTGATTTTATCTGTAATCCGGAAATAGAACCCCCTGTTGGCTTTTTTGAGGAGGTTTTTCATGGTCTTCAAAGGGTTTGTCCAGCCACTTTTGCAGCTCTATTTTAACGAATATGTTCAGTCTGATAAATGCAACCAGATTGGACAGATGCCATCCGAATTTAGCGGTTGCCTTCATCACTTTTAGGAGCAGAATGGTGATCAGCGCGGTCCATATCTGGATCATCACGGCATTTTTCGATGTTCCGATAAAGGTTTTGATATGGAGTAACTGCTTGATGTCCCTGAAGAAGATCTCAATCTCCCATCGGCACCGGTAAAGATCACCGATTGTCTTTGCTGACCATTTGAAGTTATTGGTAATCAGTTCGACGGTCTGTCGGTTTTTTTCGTCCCATACAGCCACTCTTCTGAGTTTTCCGGGGTACTTCACTTTTGACTGCGGGTTTACCAGTTCAATTTCTTCGTCTATCAGTACTTCCTGTGCAGTATTTTCAGGGAGTCGACGTTCATTGATTGTGCTGAACTTAAGGTTATCCTTGTGCCTTATGACGAAAAAGACCCCCTTGCTGTCCCAAATGTTGAGCATCGGAAAGTCATTGTAATAGCGGTCCGCCACTATAACGGATCCTTTCTCCAAAGGAATATCATAAGCGCCTTTATTGTCTGCCATACTTCCTTCTGTAATATTCACATAAACAGGGAGTTTCCCGTCATAGTCCAGAAGCGTATGCATCTTTACAGCACCCTTTTTGGTCCTGAAGGTTGCCCAGTCAAACATCGAAAGGCAAAGACTTACCACCGTGGAGTCGAGCAGATAGACGGGAGCCTTGATCCGTAGTTTTACCCTGCTCAGGGACGCCTGCTGTCCTAAATGCTTCAGAAGCCCGTAATACAGCTCCTTGAACAGGTCAGAGTCCCTGCGCTTGTTCTGATAACTGATACTGGACTTGGATGGTGCCTTGGCAATCCCCAGATGGTTGAGGTTCCCCGTGGCCGAACGCAGGCCGTTTGAAATATCCCTTACAGAAGTACTTTTGGCAAAATGGCAAAAAAGCATGGAAACCAAATGCGTCCAGCTGTCAAAGCCTTTGCAGCCCTTGTCCGTTTGCTTCTCTTCAACCAGTTTCTTGAAAATTGAACGCTCGATTTTTTTAATAATCTGAGAAAACAATGTAATATTACTCATGGGAGGTTTATGTTTTTTGGTGCAAACCCAAAATAGCTATTTTGGGCAAAAAACCAGACCTCTCATATTTTATTTAGGACGGTATTGATTTCATCAAGGTTGTCTCCATTTACACCTAAAAGGAAGCCAAAATTGGCCAAAGATTTTTTAGATGCTATTTGATATTTTTCATTTAAGATGTCAATGGTTAATACATTCGGTAACGTATTTGGCATATCAATAAATGAAGTCACGCCACCAGCAATAGCGGCTTTACTTTCTGTGTAAAGGTCGCCTTTGTGTGTTAGTCCAGGCTCACGAAAATGAACTTGTCCGTCTATAATACCTGGAAATAAATACTTGCCTGTCCCGTCAACTATTTTTACATTTTTGTGGTCGATTAGTTGTCCGATTGAATGAATTAAACCATTCTCAATAAATAGGTCAGCAACGGTTATTTGTCCCTCATTTACTATGCTTATATTTTTGATTAGAGTTTTTTCTGTCATTGTAAATTGTCTGTCTGTTTCGGGTCTTGCCATTGCCGATAACGTTTTTCAGCTATACGCAGGCAGGGCATTTTACCACGAAACTTCCTACGAAGAACTGAACTTCAAATTTACCATTTTCCTGTCCTACGAAGCACGAAACCCCTGCTTGCGTATAGGTGATGTTATGCGGTCGGCTTTCATTTTTTCTTCTTTCTCGTTAATTTATCAAGCAAAGTTACTAAATTTGCCGTTGTATAATTATAAAAGAATATCTCTATGTTTTGTCTTTGCAGACTATGGACTTCTATCTAAGTGATAGGCAGTCCTGAATAAATTCCAATCAATCTTTTAGGTCAAGACAATCAGGCTATGCTTTGTTTATGCCGTCATTTTTTTGATGGCGTTGCTTTGTCATAGTTGCTCTGTCGGGTAATACTGTCTATTCACTTCTCCACGATTTGAATTCAAGTATTCACCTGTAAGAAGTAATTAATGACAAAAAAGAAATTGCCCGTTCGTTTCACGGGCCAGCACTTTACCATTGATAAAGTGCTCATAGAAGATGCAATAAAACAAGCAAATATAAATAGTCAGGATACGGTTTTGGATATTGGAGCAGGCAAGGGATTTCTTACTGTCCATTTATTAAAAATCGCCAACAATGTCGTAGCTATTGAAAACGACACAGCTTTGGTTGAACATTTACGAAAATTATTTTCTGATGCCCGCAATGTTCAAATTGTCGGTTGTGATTTTAGGAATTTTGTAGTTCCGAAATTTCCTTTCAAAGTGGTGTCAAATATCCCTTATGGAATTACTTCCGATATTTTCAAAATCCTGATGTTCGAGTGTGTTGAAAATTTTCTGGGAGGTTCCATTGTCCTTCAGTTAGAACCTACACAAAAGTTGTTTTCGAGCAAGCTTTACAATCCATATACCGTTTTCTATCATACTTTCTTTGATTTGAAACTTGTCTATGAGGTAAGTCCTGAAAGTTTCTTGCCACCGCCAACTGTTAAGTCAGCTCTGTTACGCATTAAAAGAAATCCGTCTTCTTTTGATTTTGAGCTTAAAGCCAAATATTTAGCTTTTATTTCCTGTCTGTTACAGAAACCTGATTTATCTGTAAAATCAGCTTTAAAGTCGATTTTCAGGAAAAGTCAGGTCAGGTCAATATCGGAAAAGTTCGGAATAAACCTTAACTCCCAAATTGTCTGTTTGTCGCCAAGTCAATGGAAAAACTGTTTTTTGGAAATGCTGGAAGTTGTCCCCGAAAAGTTTCACCCTTCATAATTTAAAGTTGATTTGTCAAGATGATTTTTCTGGTTTGGTGTCGTCTTTTAAGCTGCCGCATAACGTTTGGCGGCTTTGCGAAGGCGGGGCTTTTTAGCACTACCGTTCATTTGAAAAACCGCACTTCAATTATACGAAAAAACTGTCAACCGAAGCACTGCACCCCCGCTTTTGCAAAACCGCTGTTACAGGCTGGCGTTCTTGTCTTTCGTTGTTTTTTTGAAATTGTTCATAAGTTTGCTTGTAGATTATAAGTATCATTTGTATCTTTGTCAGCGTAATGAAAATAGAGTCCGATATGTCTGTAAAAGTTCAAAAAAGTCAGAACGATGTCTTGAAGTTCCTTGAAATGAAAGTTTCAGGTCAGACCGTTTTTGAACAAAAACTCAATGGAGGAAGCCGAAAACAAAACGGAGTTTTCTTTACTAATTCAATTTCTACAATTGATAAACTTTTAGATGTAATTGAAATTGATGCTGATGTATTTCACAAAAAAATACTTGAGCCTTCTTGCGGTCAGGGAATTTTTCTCCTTAGATTAATTGCTAGGATTTATGAAAAATATCCTGACGAATTATTGATTTCAAATTTCATTGAAAGAAATTTATTCTTCGTTGATGTTGATAGTTTAATGGTGAAAAAAACGATTGACAATATTTCAGCATTTTATTTATTCCTTTTTGGCGAAAAATTTAAAGGTTCATTTAATGCGATTAATTGGGACTTTACGGACAAAAAAGCACCCAAAGGTTTATTTGATGACTTGACTCCTACACCATTTTCTGATTTGTATGGCTCTTTTGATTTTATAATTGGTAATCCGCCATATGTAACGCTTTATGGTCGTAGAGATAAAAAGGAGAATGAGGAGCAAAGAGTTAATTACCTCAGAAATTATGAGCAGTTTCCAGATTATGTGAAAAACGGTAAACTTAATTTGGTGATGCTCTTTATTGAACATTCATTGGATTTGCTTAAACAAGATGGTAAATTAAGTTTCATAATTGATGTTTCATTTTTTGAAACAGCCTACGTTTACACACGTAAGTTTCTTTTAGAGCAAACAATTATTAACGAGTTGCAGGTTAATATTAAAGATTTCGATGTTGCAAGCGGTCAAGTTATTTTAAAAATAACTAAAAACAATAACAACAAAAATAATCGAGTGAAAATCATAGATTGGAAAACACAAAAATCGTATGATGTTTTACAATCAAGTTGGTTTAATAAAGATGATGAGTACAAGTTTAGATATAATGGCTGTAGTGTTTCAAAAAATATAATTGACAAGATTAATTCTAAGAAAGATAAAACCATTTTACAGCTTTTCCCTAATAAGAATTTACGGACTTGTGTAATGTTGCTTGATATGGAAGATAAATTTACTTTCAGTTATAAACCTGAAACAAATGAAAATCTTATATTCCCTTATTATCAAGGCTCTAAAGCGTTATCGGAAAAGTTCGGTGAACTAAGCTTCTCTAAATATTTCTATTACAACAAGCCTTTGCAAGATGAAATAAATGAGAAACTAAAGCAAGAATTAGAAAAGGCTGGGGTAAAGAATAAAAAAAGAATTGGTTTGGGTGAAACAGCAATTTATGAAAATCCTAAAATTTACATTCGCCAATCAGCAAAAGAAATAATTGCAACTCTTGATTTGAATAAAAGTTCTGCTAACAATAGCCTTTATGTTTTTTCTTTTAGAAATAATACAGATGAAACTATTGATTTTCTTTATTTTTTATGCGGTTGGTTAAATACGGATTTGGTGACTTACTATGCTCAACAAATGAATATAATTCGCTTTTCACAAGGTAAGCAGCCACAAATAAAGATTTCTGATTTAGGAACAATCTATATTCCAATGAACAAGTCCTTGCAAAAACAATTCACTGATTTAACGAAAAAACTTTATGAAAGTCCGTCAAACAAAAATGAATTAACAGTCAGGATGAACGATTTAATTAATAACTATTATGGATTAACAAGAGATGAAATTGAAACTGTTTTAACAAGTATCAAAGATTTTTGATTTTATCTTCAGATTGCTTATTTATTTCAATCAGTTTTGCTTTTGTATTTCCTTCTGCAAGTTTTTCTAATGCTTTGGTAGAAATTTCAATTTGTCTTTTATGACTTTCTTCAATTTTCTCAAAAAGAACATTTATAAAATCTTCTCTACTTCTTTCTTCTGGTTTTGCTGAAATATTTACTTGTAGTTGATTTTTGGGGTTTCTTCTGAAAGTTGAACTTATATCTTTCAGAAAATAGATTTTTACAAATTCGCTGTCAGCATTTTTTACGAATTTCAATCCATTTTGAGTTTCTTCATAGTAAACGAAAACGTAAGCCAAGTAGAAGAAGCCACTATATATAAGGTCAATTATTTTGTCTGGTGTTCCGATATCTGGATTGCTGTCAGCACTCGAAATTTTTACTGCTTTAAAGTCAATCCATATCAATTCTTCGTGTCCATTGATATTAAAATAAGTCATTGCATCCCAAGGATTTTTGGTTGCACCTGCTGGTGAGGCAACAGACTTTTTAAAATACTGATGGTTGGCTGTTTCGGCTACAAACTGCTCTTCAAGTAATGAACTTATTTCTGCACCTGCTCTTGATTTTGCAGAAATATTTGGTTCTTGGTTCTTGTCAAGAATTGTTTCTACAACTGCTTTAAGTTCGTTTAATATTTTTCTTTCAAAGTCTTTGATGTCCATTGTTACTTGAATAAATCTGATTTAAAAAATTCGTAAATGGACATATCTAACGCAGTTGCAATTTTTTCAATATTGGCAACAGATACATTTCTTTTGCCCTGTTCAATACTTGCGATATAAGTTCTATCAAGGTCGCAAGTAAAAGCAAACTTTTCTTGACTAAGTCCTTTTTTGGTTCTTAGTTCTCGAAGACGTTGTCCAATTTTTACTCTTATGTCCACATTGCAAAGATTCAACTTTGTAGTTTATCGTACAACGGACTATAAGTATAGCTGTGAGTTTTCTTGTTAATTTGGGTGGTGGGTGGGCTTGGTCTAAAGTCAATAAGAAAAATTGCTTTTATGATTTCAGAAATTTAGGATTTGTCGTTGCCTTTGATATTAGCACTGTCGTCCTACGCTTGCCTGTAACGGTTTGCAGCTTGGCGAAGTGGCGGATTTTTAGCTCAGATGTTCAATCGAAGAACTGCACTTTGGTTAAGCACAAAACTGCCATAAAAGAACGTCACCCGCCATTTCGCCAAACTGCTGTTGTGCGTAGTGCTTCTTCTTCCGTCAATGCGAAAATGTCCATTTGTTTGGCTAATTCTTTTGGTTTTAATGTTTGTAAAAAGTCGTCCCATTTATCAAGTGAAACCTGCAAGTTGTAATTTTTATTTATTGAATTGATTTCTGTCTGTAAAGCCAAGTCTGAAAATTGTGTTGCCAATTTGTAAAGGTCAATTCGCATTAAAATGTCTTTCGTGAAAGTCCGTTTAGCATCTGAAAATGTAATGGCTTGCAGTAATTCTTTTGTCTTGTCAGAATTTAAAAGTATGGTTGTGTAAGTCGCAAATTCGATGTTGTCGAAGCCCAACAAATAACAAGTATCGTCAAGCATCAAGGGCTTTTCGTCTAATGGTAAAATTAGACTGAAAGTAAAAGTTTTGTAAAGTCCTGAAATTGCAACTTTGTATGGCGAAAAAGAGTATTCGCCAATTCCAAATATTGAGAAGTCGGGTTTATTGTTGTAAATGCTTGATTTTCTTTGGTCGAAATACGCTTTGTGAGAATGCAAATATCCAAATGTCTTAGGATATTTCTGCTTGATGAAAGAAGTATCTTGTCCAACTTTTTTCTGTGTGATTATTGTAAATTTTCTTGGTTGGTTGATTACAGTTTGTTTCAAGTCGGAACTTTTAAGCACTCCAAAAATCAAGTCTTCTTCAAGTTTTATTTCTTCTTGTTTTCCATTCACAAAATGTCCGTTTACACGTTCTAACTCCATTATGGCTGACAAGTCGTGTTTGATACCTTGTCGCCACTCAAACGGGCAAACTCCGTCAATATCAAAACTATGACGATACAAGTTTGTGTTGGAAACAAACTTGTCCGCAACCCAACCAAATTCTTTTACAATTTTTGACGGTTGGTTAAAATCAAATTCTTTACAAGTGTATTCAGGTTTAGAATTTAGTTTGCAAAAAAGCAAAGCGGCTTCAACTGAAACATCAAATTCCTTTTTACTGTCAATGGTTAGTTTTTCAAGGTCTGAAATATTGTATTTCCTTTGGTGTTGGTCAAACACTACATTTTTAATTACCGAATTTTTTACTAAAAAAGCCAAATGTCCTTTTGAATTTTGGAAAGCATCAAACATCATAAGTGTGATGTATTCGCCAATGTCAAAGTTTCCTTTTCCAGTAATAGCATCAAAACCACTATGCTTTTTAAAGTTTGATTTTTGAGGCAAATTGCTTGACTCCAAACTACTCAATTTAGCATTTGTAACCCAAGGCGGATTTCCCAAAACCAAAATTTCGTCTTTGGATTTACTTACAAGTGAACCAAAATCAAAATCAAACACATTGAAGTGAAAAATTTCGATTTTAGGTTTGCGTTCATTTGGGTTTGAAATATAAAAATCTATGATATTGAACTTTGTCTCCCAAGTGTATGGCTTGTATATTTCAACTCCAATAATTGTTTCTATATGATTGAATGATGAAAGTGCAGCAACGATGAAGTTCCCTCTCCCGCAAGTTGGCTCAATAACAAGTTTGGGGTTTACTTTTTTCTGAGTTTTAAGAAAATGTGTAACAGCTTTTGCCAAATTTTGGTTGGTCTGAAAGTCGCCATATTCGGTGCGGTCAGGTTCAGCTGCAATATTCTGTGTTGATGAAATTGCATCTTTGAAAACTTCATATTCTTCCTGACTACCAAAGAAATTATTGATGCCGAAGGCATCAACTAATTTTTCATTGGCAGTTTCAAAAAGATTAACTCGACTTAGCTTTTTATTAAGCAAGTCTGCTACTTGATGTGGAATATTTGCTTCAAATATTTTCATCAATTTTTCTTTTTATGAACGATTTTGGTAATTCCCTTTACATTCTCGCTTAAATCAACAATACGCTGATATTGTAATCGCCATTGTAAAGCATTAGAGATAGTCAGATAGCCTTGTTCGGGCGGACTTGTTAAAATCTGTTTTGCTAATTGAGAAAGAGTAATCTCGTCAGCCGGAATATTTTTGTCTTGAAGATAGGCAATAATGTCAGCTTCATTGGCTTTGTCTTTTACCATTTCCCGCAAGCGGAAAGTTGTTGTGTAATCTGCGGTTCTTTCTTTTGCAACAAATGAACAACTAACAAAGTTTAGGTTTGCTGTTTTTGTTTTTGGGTCGTCTGTTTTGTCGTAAACAAAAACCAAAAGATTATAGCCAAGCCCAAATATTTTTTGCTTTGCGTCCTTGAACGGGCAAGATGATTGAGGTTGCTTGATTGAAGTTACCTTAATATCAGTTTGTATGTCGTCAGAAGGCAAGTCAATACCACTTGCAGATGAACCAATAGTCAGATTGTATTTATCATCTAAATGCTTTTTGAATTTGTGTTCAATGTGTGTGCCAACGGCTTTGCCGTCAGTTACTCCATAAAGTTCTTTGTTTTTATGTTTTGATTCAGCCACACAAAAAGTGTGGGCTTCTTCAATGAGTTTTTTTATCGTTAATTTTTCTTTCATTACAGCCAAAAATGTATGTCGCTAAGTTAATATTTTATACGGCTTGGTCGTCCAGTCAGGTCTGTAAGTTTTACACAAATTCTGTTGTCAATCCGTCTTGCCTGTCGTGGTGCGTTGTTTCGAAAGCATTACGCACAACGGTTCTCAGCTATACGCAGGCAGGGCATTTTACCACTGAACTTCACACGAAGAACTGAACTTTAAATTTACCACTTTCCTGTCCTACGAAGCACGAAACCCCTGCTTGCGTATAGGTGATGTTGTGCCTTCGTTGTTCTTTTTCGTCCGTTTGTTTGTCGGTCGTTTTGGTCGTGGGTTGGGACAGAAACACTCTTTGCCAAGCTTGGGTTTTAGCGTAGGCTTGAGCGGCTTGGCAATGTGTGTGGCTGTGAGGGTTGGCTATTTGATTTCTATTGCTTTCCATCCCCATTCATTTTTCTTTTTATTGAATGATAGTATCGCTCTTCCCTTTACCTGCTGTCCATCAGTTAGCTTGCTTTCTTCTATAATTTTGGGTTCAACAAAGATGTCTTCTATAAAACCAAAGTTTTGTGGAGAAATTACCTTTATTGTTCCTTCAAAATCTTTCATTGCATCAGATGCCACATTAGAGTCAGCTTTTTTAGCAGAAAGGATTTTATAAAAACCATCTTGTCCTTCTCCATTAAAACGTACTTTTAAAAGGTCGCCAATTTGTGGTTTTGTCAAATTGCCTGAGTAATTGAAGAATCCAAATTTCCGCTTATCCTTCACAAAATTCAGCATACTCTTGTTTTCGTTCACAAACTCAACTGCAATTATTTCTTCCGGTATGTCCTGAAACAATATTTCCTCTGCTTGCTTGATGTGGCTTGAATACAAATCTTGGTTATCCTTTTTAGCTATGGCAGATTTATACCACTCTTGTTCTGTCCATTGCACTATTTGATTCGGCAACTTCCATTCGTGTTTCTCTCTTGTTGCTATAACTTTTTGTATCTCCGTTTTGGCTTCATTGTACATTTTTTTTTCAATGAGCATTTCAGAAAAAGTCTGTCTTAACTTAACTAAAAAGTCTTCGGGGGTTTTTAGGCTCAAGGCTTTACAATAGCATGAAAACTGAATTTCTTTATCATTTGGAAATATTTCTGCCATCAGTTCCCACACCCAAAAGTCATTTCTTTTTTGTTTGGCAAAAGGTATAAATGCAGATAGAACATTTTCATCACTACCTGATGCCAAAAGGAGCTTAGCCTTGAAATAGGGCGGATATTGATAGTCAGGATGTTTATCTATCAAAGAGTCCAGTTTTGGCAAGAATGATTGGATCTTTTCCTTGTCAATGACTCTTTGCTGTCCAAAAGGATCTAAAGCTTCTCCTTCCAAAAGCTTCTTGGAATAAGCAATGTATGCTTGTTCAGCAATAGACATCATCTTTTTGCCTTTGAACTCCTCTTTTAAATAGTCTTCGGAACGAAGATTATCAAAATTCCACCAGTCGGCAAAAGTTAGATAGTTTGACCAGTTTTGATAGCCTTTGTGAAAGGCTTTGTAAATAAAAGAATACGCCTCAGATGGCTTGGTGAAATGAAAGTTCCTGATAATTTCAAACAACTCATTGATTTTACCATAATCTACTTGATCTTGATTCTGTAGTGCAAAAACTAAACGACCGATTGGCCAAGCACAATTGTCAAAGACCATTTTTTCATCTTCGGGTAATTGCAGGTCTTTAATCTTTATAAGATTATCCTTGAATGCTTCATATAATTCAGGTTGAGCGTTCTTTTTGAGATATTCATAATACACCCATGCGGCAGCCCGCTTGTTCCAAATGTTTTCGGGTTCTGTTTCCAAAGCCTGAATTGCCAATTGCAAAGCTTCATCAAGCTTACCTGCTTGTTTAAGTTCTTTGATTTCTTTAAATGACATAATCAGCTTCTTTTAGGTTGTTTACAATGGATTTGATTCTGCCTAGAATTTCGGGGCAGTCACATTTCTTTTCCAATGGAAGCACTCGACCGAAAAAACCTGCTTTATCATATTCAAAGTCAATTATGCAAGACCGTCCATTATTATCTATGGTATATCTTTCACGGTATTCGAGATGCTGGATTTTGGTAATGATTTCATCTTTTGATAAACCTTTACTTATAAAATCGAATAGCTTTTTCAAGAATGGCTTCTCTTCTTCAATGGCTACATCAAATTCAATTTGGGTCAGAATACCTTCAATGTTGTTCCTGTTTACTACAATCGGAGTAGCACACTCTAGTATTTTTGTGATGGTTTCAAATAACTCATCAGAATTGGTTTGTGCAGGTAGCTTTTGAAAATTGCTTTTAAAAACATTCTGACCATTAACCCAATGTTTGAATGCTGCTGTTTGGGCTTCTCTTTTGAAGATATATCGTATTTCATACCCAACTTTCTGCCAAGCTTCAATATCTATGTAATGTTTTCGGAGATTATACCACCTATGAATAAAATGATCTTGGATAGTCAATGGTGCATCAACTAAACCAAATTTTTCCAATTCCGGCAAAACTTCATTGATATTGATTTCAGTTGTCGGATTTGATTGTCCTGTCAACTCATTGAAGGCTTGTTGAACATTCACGTCAATAAAATTCATGGCTGAAAAGGATGAAAAATACGGTGGATTGACGCAAAACAGTTTTTTAGATGCTCGGGTAACGGCAGTGTATGCCCACCGATAGAACTCTGGATTGGTTTTACCCGAACGTTCATGAGGTGATTCATAAAAGTTAAAATTCTCTTTTGTACCCTTATCCCAAAATACAAAGGCATTTGACCATTCACCGCCCTGGGCTTTGTGGCAGGTTACTGCATAACCGTATTTCAAAAGTATGCAATTGAAATACTTATCGTTGATAATGGCTTCCTTAAATTCCTCTGTACCCTTTTTAAGTTTGGGATGCCTGTTTTTAAAATCCACATAAAGGGCTCTTTGCTCTTCGGGTTTTAAGTAGTCATCACCGTATAGATAGTTTTCTAAAATAAATCCGTTTATGGTTTTGGGCTGATTGTTTTCATCAGGTAAAACAAGGCTAATTGCCCTCCAAGTTAATCTTACAGTTTTTGTTTTTCCTTTTTCAATGTAAAAACTAACTTCTCTGCTTTCAACTTGCGGACTGGCTTCTGAAACAATCGCAAATTCACCGTTCATGATACCTAAACGGTAATTGTTGCCACCAATGATAACGGTATCGGATGCCTGAATAGGTAAATCATCTCCAAATTTTTCTCTGCGGATAGCTCGGTTCAAATCAAGTGCTGTTTTGTTTTTGTAGCAGATGATTATTTTTTGGTCTTGTTGTGCCTTGTAGGTTTCTAAGTAATCTTGATAAGCTGGATTGAAAATGTCCCGTCCATTTTCTCTCAAATCAAAATCATTGAAGTAGCCAGAAGTAAGGCACTGCCTTATTTTAGTGGCTGAAATCAAAATGCCATTATTGGCATCTTGACGTTTCACTTCCTTCATTTCCGCTTGCGAAACAGAAACCTTGTAAGTCTCACTTAGATAATTCGGGTCAAGTGCAGGGGAGAAGTTCATTCCTATTGGTGGCAACTGCGCAGGGTCACCAATGAAGATGATTTTGCTGGTTGTGGTAGCTTCTTGAATTCTTCCATAAGTCATTAGGTCTCGCAACAAATGCCCACTTCCAAAGCGGAAAAACTCGCCTTGGCTCAAAATATCGCTGACCATAGATGCTTCATCCACTATCAGAACCGAATCATGAACTTCCGGATTGTTTCTGATTTTGTATTGGTACAAAAACGAAACATCGTTTTCATCTTCACCTTGTTTGATTTCCTGCAATTCCTCAAAGCTGTAAATTCCTTTGTGGATGGTGGTAGATTCAAAGCCTGTTTTTTGATTGATGACTTTTGCAGCTCTGCCAGTTGGTGCCATTAATTGGTATTTCTTTTCTAAAGATTTGAGATATTCAACAAAACCCTTTAATAAGGTTGTTTTACCACTACCTGCATATCCCTGAAGAATAAATATCCGCTCATCGCTTTCTAAAAAAGCGTGAAGCTTTTCCAACGCCTGGCGTTGGTCGTTGGTGAGATTGATGTGTTGGAAATGGTCAAAAATTTTCATGGCTATTATTCTTTCATGCAAAGTTTGTTTTTATCTGTGCGGTGTATCTGCATTTTATCGTATGTTTTTTATTCCGTTTACAACATCAAAAAGTACTTTATGATAAAAACTGTAGTTTTTATCGAAATCATTAAATATACTTTGGAGCTTATTTTTTTCATCTTCATTTAATGTTCCTCTATGACTGCCTTTGTTTCTTAAAAAGTAGATGTCATCTATATTAAATTTGTTTACTGAATAATTGAAGTAATGCATTAGAAATACAGATTTTGTGTTGAAACTGACTTTTGATAATTCCACTGGAGAGTAGACCTTTAATTCTTTATCAAAAGAATAGAAAGACTTGAAAAAATCGTAATCATAGGACTTAGCACGTTCACTCCATTTGAATGGCACTTTGGAATAAAAATCTTTATTTGAATGGATCAATTCATGCACGTTTAATTCAGAAAGAGAATAATTATATATGTTTTCTATTTGTAAGTAAAGTCTTCGTCCAAATTCCACGATATCTTCATTTTTTAATGCGATTTTCATTGCTTTAAAGTCTTTAATAAGTTCTTTTCTGAGATTATCTTCTACAATATCCTTGTAAAACTCTTTACCATAGTTCAGTGCCTTTTTATCAACGAAACTTAAATAAGCCTTTATTCTACCAACGTCAGATTCTGTAATGCTTTGAAATTTATCAGGTCCAGAGGTATTGGCTCCGTTTTGGAAAAAGCTATTGACTATTTCAAGGTTGAAAGACTCAAAAAACCAAGCATACTCATTTTGCCCTTGCAATTGTGTTAGCAAGGTTTTTGTAAACTCTATGAATTTTCTCAAGTCTTCTTCGTTCATATTTATTGATTTTTGAATTTACTATAAAGGTTCATGGCTTTATTGAGTCCTTTGTTTACCAATGTATTTAAAACAGAATTAAGGTCAATCTTGGATTGATCCTTTGTTTCTTTCAATCCAGTCAATTTATCAAACCTTTCCTTCAAACCTATATAAGTAGTATCCTCAGCACCTTTCACCATTTTCAAAAACTCCAATTTCCCATCAAGCACATTCACCAAATGAGCATTGATGTTTTTTACATGGCCTTTGTCGACAATGTAATCCCGTTTAAAAATCTGTTCCGCTTTTTCATAGCCGTACTTTTCCCAATAGTAAAGCCACATGCGGATTTGCTTCACATATCTCCTACGGACATTTACCTTGTCGTTTACAATCAAGCCTGTTGCTTCTTGTCTATACCCTGCTTTTTGTAAACGTGTTTTCTTCGGGTTTATAACCAGTTTTTGGTCATCTTCAATTATTCGCTTTAGCTCATTGTTAAAAGCTTCATCAGTATAGATGTTGTGTGGTGACGAAAATGTAATGTCGTCAGCGTACCTTGTATACGTTGCTCCAAATCGGTTGGCAAGTCCGGTAAGTCTTCGGTCAAGCTTTTTGCAAAGAATATTCGTTAAAGTTGGAGATGTCGGGCTACCTTGTGGGAGTACCGTTTTTTCTTCTCCATCAACTTCAAAAGGATGAGTGCAAAGACTTGCCAACAGAAATGCTAATGGTTCTTTGTCTCCATTCAGGTTAAATGGCTCATACATAAAGCCCATCTTCACTCTGTTTCGGTCGAAAGAGTGAAAAAAATCTTTCAAGTCCATGTTTAGGACATAATGATGCCCCACGTGCTTTTTGGCATTGTCTACAATTGACTTTTCCAAAACAAAACCTGTTGCTGCTTCATGTGGTTCATATACACATTGAAGCACAAAGTTTAGAGAGCGAAGGATAGATTTTAACCCTTTCACGGGTGCATGGATGGTTCTGTCTGCACCCGACTTTTTCTTGATGGTAAAAGTCTGATAACGCGTTTTGCAAAGGGTAGGATTAGCGTAATAGGTCAATGATTTTAATTGAACTGGCTTACATTCCTCACCATAAAGCATATTCTTAGCGTCACTTAATAGTTTCACTAAGTCCTCCTTGCTTTGCAGTTCTGCAAATTCCTTCCGTATTTGGTCGATATGTGCCTGTTCAATTTTCATGTCTAAAGTTTTGAAGGACTTTGAAAACACCTGCCGGATACTCTTTTTGTATGAATATTTCAATTATAATAACTGAAAATCAATACCTATTCATCACTAATAATTACATCAATAACAACTTCATATTATTGACATTGAAATCAATAACCGCTGTTAAAAATGCCTAAGTGACATTCATCCCAACCAGAGGTCGGGAGAAGATGCCGATCATTGTCTCAAACCGAAATCTGAGACCAGCACCCACGAATCAATATCTTGTGGCAAGTGTTTCAAAGAACTTCTGCAAAAGTATAGCGTTTATGTGCACTCAATCTGCACGGTAAAGATACAGATAAAAATAAGTTACAAAAGCGTATTTTGTATTTCCATTCATTACATTGCTCATTCAGGGAATAAAAGTATCTTTGTGCTGTGCATTTCACCTGCACTAAAAATATTTAAATTATGTCTGTCAACAAAAATGCACTTATCCGCTATCAGGTATTAGACCGTTGCTTTCGCAACACGGGCAGGATGTATTTTTGGGAAGACCTGCTCGAAGAGTGCAACAAAGCATTGATGGATTTTGACCCAAACAGCGAAGGAATACAAAGAAGGCAATTGTTTGATGACATTCGTTTCATGGAAAGTGATGCAGGCTGGTCTATCCCTCTTGGCAGAATCCGTCATGGTCGAAAAGTATTTTATCGATATGAAGATTTATCTTTTTCAATCAGTAACCAACCTTTAAATGATTCGGAAGCCGAACAAATAAAGTCAGCCCTTCAAATTTTTTCTCGTTTCTCCGGTACACCACAGTTTGAGTGGGTCAATGAAATGATTCCAATGCTTGAATCTAAGTTTGGCTTAATTGAGCGTAAAAGTGAAATCATCAGCTTTGAGAGCAATATTGACCTTAAAGGGCTTCATTTTTTAACTCCACTGTTCAATGCCATAGTTAATGAGCGGGTTTTACTTGTCAAATACAAGGACTTTAAAAGTTCTGAACCATACGAAATCACTTTTCATCCATACTATTTAAAGCAGTATAACAATAGGTGGTTTGTCTTTGGTCTCAATGCAAACAATCAGGTTCCGAATTGGAATCTTGCCTTAGACCGAATTGAGTCATTGTCTGAAACTGCCCAGAAATACAAACAGTCAGAAACCGATTGGCAAGAGTACTTTTTCGATTTGGTTGGAGTAACCCGCCCCGAAAATGGGGACTTACAGGAAATCATCTTGAAGTTTTCTCCTGAAGTTGCTCCTTATGTCATTACAAAGCCCATTCATCCAAGTCAAAAGCACAAAAACGATCCAACTGGACTTGAAGTCAAAATCAAAGTCATTCCAAATTTTGAGTTGGAACGATTGATTCTTTCTTTCGGAGAACAAGTCAAGGTAATTTCTCCACAGGATTTCAAAGAACGTATTTCTCAGCGTCTCAAGTTAGCCGGTCGTCTTTATTGAGCGTTGGCAAAATTCAAGCTCTTTTGGTTTTTTGTTTGGGCTTTTTGTGTCGGCAAAAACCAAATGTGCTTGAATGTGCGGTCGGCTTTCTACAATGAGGCACAACGTTTTGGGGCTTGGCGTAGTGGCGGCATTATAGCACTACGGTTGATACGAAGAACCAAAGTTCAAATATACCATAAATGTTCAAACGAAGCACTTCACCCGCCATTACGCCAAACCCTTGTTAGCGGTATGTGGCTTTTTGTTGTCCGCTGTTTGTCGTGTTTGGTCGTGTGTCTGCTGAAAAATAAAAAGAGGGGGAAAGGAATTTTTTTGTCTGTCGGGAAAAGGGCAAGCTCTTTTGCAAACTTTGGATTGTGTTGAGCCTTGTGCGGTTTGCAAATGTGCTTGCCCTGTGTTTGGAAGTTATGTGACTCGTCCTAAAAAAAGTTGACACTTTTTTGGTTCTAAATGGGACTATGACACAAACTGTGTAAGTTGGTTTCACTACTTACGAAGTTAAAGTTAAACCTCGAAATTCTCTGTGTGATTTAGAAGAAATCGCACAGGGAATTTGAGGAACCCGCGGTAGGCGCCCCCCGGTCTGTGTGTGGACAATTTCTTACCTTTATAACACACAGATTACAAAAATGAAAAAAGAAGATCTCCTAAATGATGACTTCCTCAAGCAGTTCAGGACTGCCGGGGAGCTTAATTCCTTCCTTCAACAGCTTCAGAAAAGAGCCGTTGAGAAAATGCTTGAAGGCGAGCTGGATGCCCATCTTGGCTATGAAAAGCATCAGAATTCCGATAATCCCAATTCAAGGAACGGCTATTCCACCAAAACAATAAAAAACACATTTGGGGAAGCTGAAATCAGAGTCCCAAGAGACAGGGACGGCAGCTTTGAGCCTGCCCTTGTGCCCAAACGCAGAAGCATGGCGGAGGGCGTTGAAAACGTGATCATTTCCATGTATGCCAAGGGAATGTCAAACCAGGACATCGAAGAACAGATCCGGGAGCTTTATGACATCAATGTTTCCTCCTCCACCATCTCAAGGGTTACCGGTGCCGTAGCGGAGGATATTGTTGCATGGAGAAACAGGCCGCTTGACCCTGTATACCTGATCGTTTGGATGGATGGTATATCCTTCAAAGTCAGGGAGAACTCCAAAGTGGTCAACAAGACCGTTTATATTGCCGTTGGCCTCAGAACTAACGGCCTTAAAGAGATCCTAGGCCTTTGGCTTGGCAAGAATGAATCTTCGGCTTTCTGGATGGGGGTACTCACCGACCTGAAAGCCAGAGGGGTTGAAGATATTCTCATAACGGCAACTGACAACCTGAACGGGTTTACTGATACGATAAAAGCTTCATTCCCCCAATCAGTCACTCAGATATGTGTCGTCCACCAGATCAGAAACGCATGTAGATATGTCGCATGGAAAGACCGCAGGGCGTTTACAAGGGATATGAAGGAAATTTATACCGCCCCTACAAAAGATGCTGCTTGGGCTGCCCTGAACGATTTTGCCAAAAAATGGGAATCCAAATACGCTTATGCCATCAAAAGCTGGAGGGACAACTGGGATGAACTCACCGTTTTCTTCGATTACCCGGCTGAAATCCGTAAAATCATCTATACCACCAACCTGATTGAAAATCTCAATGGAAAGATCAGAAAATACACCAAAAACAAGCTCTCTTTCCCGACAGATGATGCCGTAATGAAGTCTGTTTTCCTGGCTGCAAGAGAAGCATCGAAAAAATGGACTATGCCTATCAGAGACTGGGGAGCTATTCTTAACAGTTTCCTGCTTATATTTGGTGATAGGGTCAGGCTTCTTGATACCTGACAATAAAACCATAATTTGAAGTTTACACACTTATCGGGATAGTGTCTTCTAAATCCTGTTACAAGTTTACACATTTTTCATTAATCCTAAATAAGGTTTACATTTGCCTTGGAGACTAAACGGAAGCAAGCTCTGCTGGAGAGCAACTTGCCAGGGATACATCTCCGGGTGACGGAATAAAACGTCTTATTTAGCCAAGTGTAACAGCTTGGCTTTTTTATTCTTGAACCCTTCATGCCTGAAAAAAACTCATTTTACGACATAACAACCTCCTTCTTTTTTGAATAATAATTTTTCCATCTGCGTTTTAGTTCTCCTTCTCGTAAATGAGCTTCAATAGGAGTTAACATATCAATACTGCTATGCGGTCTTTGATAGTTGTAGATGCTAATTGCTGCTGCAATAGCTTGTTTAGCTTCCTGATAATTGATGTAAATTTTCTCCAACAACTCATCTTTCAAAATTCCGTTTACTCTTTCTGCGATTGCATTTTCTAAAGGGTCACCACTTTGAGTCATGCTGATTTTAACAAAGTGCTTGTCGAGTATTGAAACGTAATCGGCACAACAGTATTGACTTCCTCTATCAGAATGATGAATGAGTCTTCCCAGTTGCGGATTATTATTTAAAGCCATTTGCAATGCTTTTATACAGCCATCTGCCGATAGCGTTTCTGATAGGTAAAACCCTACTATCTTTCTGCTGTAAGCATCCGTAATTAATGATAAATAAGCAAAATCATCTTTCAACGTGATGTAAGTAATATCGCTTACCCAAAGTTGATTGGGAGCAGTTGGAATAAAGTCAACTATCAGGTTCGGATATTTTCGCATCCAGTGATCAGAGAAAGTTGTAACCGGAACTCTACGTTTTCTTTTCCTTATCAATAATTTATGAGTCGCCAGCAAATCAAACATGGCATCTCTGCCAATCTCAATATGGTGTTCTCTCATAAATCCTTCCATTTTAAACAGCAGTTTCCTTGTTCCTAATCGCTTTAGTGTTTTTCTAATTCTCAATACTTCTTGAAGAATTAAATCATGCTGCAATGCTTCTTTTTCAGCGTGTTTGACAAATTTATAAAAGGCTTGCCGACTATAACCAAGCAATGAGCAAAGCGTTTGTATGCTTCGGCTTTCGCTTTGCCCTATATTCATTATTGCTTGGTGCCAAGCTTTTTTTTCCAATCGGTTCCTGTTTCTTTATTGGCAATATTGATGATTTCTTCAAGCAGCTTATTATGCAATTGTTGCTTTTTTTTAAGCTCCTTCTGTAGGAGCTTTACTTCGTTTGGCAATTCAGGCTCTTTTACGCCTTTTTCTTTTTCCCGTTTGCGTTTCATCTTTTCACGCCATGTTGGTTTTCGCCCTTGATATTCCAAAACCCAATCGCAAATACTGCGAAATGGAATATCATATTTCAATCCAAGTTCCCGATAAGTGTAGTTGCCTGTTAAATACTCGGCAACAATTTCTTCTTTTGTTTTTCTTTTTTGACTCATTTTTTGTGCGAAATAAGGTTAACAATTCTGTCAACCTATTTCAGGACAAGTCATGTTATTTTCTCCCCGTTACTTGCAAATAAGTAGTAACCGCCAACTTGTATTGTGTTTGTGCATCTGTCAGCTTATCGGCTGTTTCGGTAACTAATGCCTGTGCTTCCAACAAATCGGATAATGTTACTATACCGCTTTCATAACCTGTTTTACTTACTTTTAAATTTTCTTCGGCTTGTATGGCTGTTTCTTTCATAATGGCTATTTGCTTCCACGCTTCGTTTACATCAGTCCAAGCCTTT
This sequence comes from Cecembia calidifontis, assembly GCF_004216715.1. Classification (NCBI taxonomy): domain Bacteria; kingdom Pseudomonadati; phylum Bacteroidota; class Cytophagia; order Cytophagales; family Cyclobacteriaceae; genus Cecembia; species Cecembia calidifontis. The sequence goes on along the minus strand of NZ_SGXG01000001.1, from coordinate 1,038,797 downwards.
TCCATTTGCAGGTTTAATAAACCTTTGGTGTCCTCAAATGTGTTTTCTGCAATTCGTTGTTTTATTTTCTGTTCTTTAATGGCATAGCTTCCGCCCCACCAATCGGATATTGGAATGGAAACCGACACATAAGCCAATCCATTGGTATAATTATTCACTCCTTTTTCCAACATATTGATATGATAACCTGCCAATCCAACGGCAACGGTGGGCATATAGTCGCCTGTTTTCATTTTAGTTTGTAGTTGTGTGGCTTCTACCGATTTTTCCAAAAGCTGGTACTCCGTTCTTTGGGTTAATGCGTTTTGGTTGTCGGTGTAATATTGGTAAGGGCTTTGGCTTATATCAATTACTTCCTGCAATACCAATGTGCTGTCATAAGGTATCCCTATGGTTTGGCAGAATTGCATTGTCGCTAATTTCTTTCCGTTCAGCAATTTGTTTTTATTGGCTTCTAATTCGCTTTGTTTGATTTGCACTTTCAGTACATCGTTTTTAATAATCAACCCTGATTTGAAAGCATCATCTACCTGTTTGCGAACATCGTTTAACAACAGTTCGTATTTTTCCAACGTGTTTTGTTTTTCCTGCAAGGAAATTAACTGCCAATACTGCTGTTCGGTTTTAAGTAATATTTCGTTTTCAGTCAGTTGTTGCTGCTTTTCTTTCACATCTACATTAAGGGCTGCCAATTTGTTTCCTGTGCTTATTTTTCCACCTGCATAAATGGGCTGTGCGATATTTAAAATGCCTATTGCTGAACGTTGAAGCATACTCAATTCCATTCCGGGGAAATAAGCGAATTGCGTAGCTGTGCCAAGATTAGCGGGATTGCCGTCATATACAGGTAAGTTTCCACCCTCCATTTTATATTCAATTAATGGATTGATAGCCTGAAACCCCAAAACATTAGCACTCACTTTCGGGAAATAGTTTGTAAATGCGGTTTTCTTTACCTGATGTGCTGCTTCTATTTCCAAAGCACTGTTTTGCAATGCTTTGTTGTTTTTTAAAGCAAGTGATTTGCTTTGTTCCAACGTTAATGCGGTTTGGCTGTATGCTGCCGCCGATGTAATCAAAGCAACAATGATTATTGTTATTTTTTTCATCTTTTGATTTTTAAGCGTGATTTTTTTTAAATAATTGCTGATACATTACAGGTAGCATATACAGGGTGAGTATCATTGATACCAATAACCCGAAACACACGACCGCACCAAGCGGTCCCCAAAGGGTAGAGCCGCTTACTATCATTGGCACAACACCAACGGCAGCCGCAAATGAGGTGAGAAATATTGGTCGCATTCTGCGTTTTCCTGCTGCTATGGCTGCATTGGAAAGCGACATTCCGTTTTTACTTCTCAATTCTTCCGCATAATCAATGAGGATAATACCATTGCGGACAACAATCCCCATAAGGCTCATAATGCCTAAGAAAGAAGTTAAACCAAACGGATAGCCTGTAATAACTAATCCCAATGCTGCACCCAAAAAACTTAACGGCATTGTCATCATCACCAGGAAAACCAATTTTGGATTTTTGAATTGAAACAACAGGATAAAGAAGATAAGCAAAACACCTGCAAACAAAGCCTTAGCCAATGGGATATAGTTTTCTACTTCGCTTTCTTCTTCCCCGCCATACGATAAAGTAACTTGTTCATCTTTGTGCAGTTTTTTGATTTCTGTTTTTAAATCGGACAGCACTTTGTAAGGCAATACACCACGTTTTACATCGGCACGAACGGTAATAGTCCTTGTTCCGTTTCTCCGGATAATTTGCCCCTCGCTCCAATCATTGGTTATTTTCGTTGCTATCTGTCGTACAGGAACGGTAGCCCCTGTTAATGGCGATGTTACATTTTGATTGCCGATGTCGTCAAAGCTGTTTTTTTGTTGAGGCTCGTTCATCAGCTTAATACTTATCGGATAGTCGCCCTCCCAAATTGTACCGATTGGCAAACCCGATAAACCTGCTGCCAATGATGTAGCTACTACACCTTTGGTTAATCCCAATCGGTTTGCGGTTTCATCGTTTATCTGTATGCTTATTCCTTGTCGTGGATTTAAGTAATCTGTTCTTGCCCAAATAATGTTTTCATTTTTTTCCATTACGGTTTTTACCTGCTGTGCCAATGTTTTAATGGTATCTAAATTATCGCCACTGATACGCACTTCAATGGGTGCTGTGGTACTCAACAGGTCTAATTGTTTCATCCGCACATAAGCGTTCGGAAAAAGATTTCGGTACTTGGTTTCGTATTCTTCCAAAATAGCAGGTGCATCATCAGCCGTTTGGGTGTTCACGACTAATTGGGCATAATTTTTTGACGGAAAATTAGGGGCGTAAGTAGTGTGGAAACGTGGCGAACTTGTGCCTATAAATGCTGCTACATTTAATACCCGCTTGTCTTTCATCAGCATTTGTTCCAAACTATCGGAAACAAAAGCAGTTTGCTCCAACGTACTGCCCTCTGGCAAATAAATTTCTACTGCAAATTGGTTTCTGTCCACCTTTGGGAATAACTGACGTGGAACTAAGGCAAGGATTAATCCACCTAATGCAACCGAAACAACGCCTAACAGAATGGTTGTTTTAGGAATACGAAACGCCCATTCCAATGTGCTGTCATACATTCTCTGCACCCAATCCAATAACGATTTTTTCTTTGGTTTGTCCTGTTCTTTTTTAATTCCTTTTTTGATGAACACATAACTCATATACGGAACAAGCAAACAGGCAATCAGCAACGAAGCAATTAAAGCTACACCAATGGTTATAGGTAACGAACCGACAAAGTCGCCCACCATTCCGTCAAGGAAAAATACCAATGGAACATAAGTTGCTATAATAGCCAATGTTGCAGAAAAAACAGGAACAAACAATTCTTTGGCACTTTTCCAGGCTGCATTCCACGGTGTTTCACCGTGGTCTAATTTTTCAATGTGTCCGTCCAAAACCACAATGGCATTGTCCACCACCATACCCAACACGACAATCAACCCTGCCAATGATACGGTATGCAGTTCCACACCCAACGCATATAAAATACCAATGGTTATGAAAATAGAAATCGGAATAGTTGCTCCCGCAACGGCTGCTACACGGAAAGGCAGCAACAGCATTGTAACAATGATAACCGCTATAATGGCAATGCAAAATTCTTTCAGGAAGTGTGTAATGGAATGCCCGACAGCTTGCGGCATATCGGCAATTTTTGCCACTTGCACATCAGGCGAAATTTTACTTTTTAGCGATTGCAACGTTTCGTCCACTGTTTTACCAAAGGCAACAATGTTGTTGCCGGGTTGCATTTCCAAAGAAATGAGCAAACTGTTTGTACCGTTGTTTTTGATATAAGCATCAGGCTTGGGATATTCTCTTACTACACGGGCTACGTCTTTTACACGGATAACGTTACCTGTGGGGTCGGTATAAACGATTTGATTTTTTATATCTTCTTCGGTATTGTAAGAGGCAGGAATATGTATCGGTGTAATTTGCTCCGCATTATCTAACTCCCCGCCATAATATACAGCACCCTCTAACTGTGCTGCAATCAAAACACTCATTGGTTTTACAGCATAATAAGCTAATTTATCGTTGTCGGGGTAAATGGTAATTTGCTCTTGTGTCAAACCAAAATGTTTTACTTTGGAAACGGCTTTTATTTTTCGCAATTCCGTTTCAATAACTTTCAGTTCACGGTCAAGTTCCTTGTAAGTCTTACTATCCGATTGTACCGTAAGCAAAATGGCTGATGTATTACCAAAGTCATTATTGGCTATCAGGGCTAAAACCTGTGGCGGTAATTCTGCTTTCACATTATTAAGCCCGAATTTTATTTTATCCCAAAAGGCATCAGGGTCTTTTACATTGTTATTGACTTCTACAAATACAATCAACATACCCTCTTTGGAAATGGAATAGGTTTTTTCCCTGTTTACTTCTTCAAATCCATACAAAAAACTTTCTACTTTGGTGGTTAATTGTTCTTCGACCTGTGCAGATGTTGCACCGGGGTAAACACCGATGATTAAGCCTTGACGAATGGTAAATTCAGGAAATTCATTTCTTGGCATTACCCATAAAGCAAACACGCCAAATAACACAAAAATAGATGTAATGATAATGGCTATTTGCTTATGCTTCATAGCCAATTCTATGATATTGAAATTTTTGGTTGTCATAATTAGTTGATGATTTTTACAGGTGTGCCGTTACTTAGTTTTTGTTGCCCCGAAGTGATGATGTTTGCATTTTGTGGTACTTCGCCTTGTATCAACATTTTGTTGTCAATCAGGGCAATGGTTTGTACAGCAATTTTTACTGCCTTACCGTTTTCCTCAACATAGATGAACTGACTGCCGTTTACGTCTTTTTGCAGGGCTTTATTGGAAACCAACAAACCGGAACGCTTATCTTGTGCAACGGTTTGAACGGAACAAATCATACCGGGCTTTATGTCGCCTGTGGTATTTTGTACTTCAATTTTTACAGGGTAGGTATGCGATAAAATATCAGCCGTAACGCCAATTTCCTTTATCGTTCCTGTAACTGTTTTATCAATGGCGTTGATAGTGATTTGTGCGGTTTCGCCTTTCTTAAACAGGCTTATTTCATTTTCCGAAACAGGTATTTTAACATACACCGATTGTATGTTCAGCAATTCCAAAACGGTTGTTGTAGGCACTACATTCATACCCGCTTGCACATTTCTTTTGCCAATTACACCGCTTACAGGTGCGTACAGGTTGCAATCGCTGATATTTTTTTTAGCAATGGCTACGGCAGATTTTGCCTGTGATACTCCTGTTTCTGCTTCCACCCATTTTATTTCGGGAAGTGTGCCGTTTTCTTTCATTGGTTTCAGCCTATGGTAAGCATCTTCTGCCTGTTGTAATTTAGCTGCTGCAATCTGATAGGCATTTTGGGCATTGGAAGCATCTACTTTTGCTAACAATTGCCCTTTGGTTACTGCCTGCCCCTCATCAACAAATATTTCTGTGATTGTACCCATCGTAGCAAAACTCAAAGCCGTTGTTTTTTGTGCTTCTACCACACCCGAATACCCCAACTGTATAAGCCCATTGTAATTTATCGGCTGTTCTGCCTGTACATTGAATGCACCGCTATTTTCTGCGGTTGGTTTATTTTCTTTGTGCGTACAACTTGCCAACACAAGTATTACCGCTAATGCTAAATGATTTATCCTGTTCATTATTTTGTTTTTTAACTTTACTATTTGACTAAATACGTTTTTTGGTCGTTTTTTGGCTCAAAAAAAATGCTCCGAAAAGCATATTTGTTGTAGGTTATCTGCCGATACCTTTTATAAGGATTTCAACCAACAAGTCTGCTTTATCTGCTAAAGCCTTATTCTTGTTATGTGCAATGATGTCCATTTCTACACCTCTAATGCAGCTTACTAAAAGTTCGCTTAATGTATCTATTTCAGGTGTGATTTCATTTGTGAATAATTTACTTTCAACACCTTTTGTCAAAATAGAACCTATCAGTTTCCTTTCTTCATTGTCGTACCTGTTTCGCAGATTGGTAAACTCTTTATTAATCCGCCCCTGCAAATCATTTTCAATCGCAAAGCTATACAGGTTGGTCTTATCCCTTAATGTTTTGACTTTTGTTACAATGTATGCTTTCAGCATACTGATTGCATCTGCCTGTTTATTAACGGTAATTTTTACTGTTTGGAAAAACTCGTCTATTTCAAGGTTGATAACCCTGTCAAATATTTCTTCTTTGTCTTTGAAATAATAATATAAGGTGCTTTTGCTTTTGCCCGCAGCTTTGGCAATATCTTCCATTGTGGTTTTTTTCAAACCATACTGCTGCATTAGCTTTTTAGCACCATTTATTATGTCTTGAACAATTAGTTCGTCTTTTTTTTCTTTCATACTTACTGACTAAAAACGTATTTTGGTCTGCAAATGTAAAAACACTTTTTATATTGTGCAAGTTTTTTTTTCTAAAAAAAATCTGTCAAATCCGAATTGTTGGGTGGTGGGTGGGCTTGGCTCTTTTGGTTTTGCGAAGCGTTGGCTTGTGTGTCGGGCAAAACCAAATGTGCCAAATGCGTTAGGTCAAAAAAAATCCTTTCCTGTGCGTTGGGTTTTTTATTTTTTCTCGTGTCGGTCTGTGTCGTTTGGTCGGGTGTCCGCTTGTCGGTGTGGGTTGTCCTGCCATTACCGCTAACGTTCAGTGTTTATGACGGCTGCGGCTTTCGAATCCGTCATTGTCCCTAATGGACAAACGAAATTAATAAAACAAAACTACATATCAGAGTGTCACCCGCAGCTGGCATAAACACGATGTTATGCACATGTGCCGCAACTGTCCGCTACAAGCAGCACGGATGCCAAAGCTTTGGAAGTGGGTTGAAGGCGCGCGGCTTTGACATTGGTGCTGCGGTTCGAAGCACATATCTTTCTTTAAGTCGGTATCCGCCTTTAGGAGTCCAAATGGGTCGTAAGTGAAAGTCGTTGATGTTTTATTTCTAACGTTGAATCAAGACCTTATGTCTTACGATAGCACTTCCGTTTGTAATGCTCAGAAAATAAATTCCATTGGATAGATCAGCAACTAGAATTGTAATTTTACCAACACCTGAAACTGAAAGTATTTTTTGTCCTGTTGAGCCCGTTAATGTCAGAATACTTAACTCTTCCACTTCTATATTGAAAGCGTCAGTAGCTGGGTTTGGATAAGGATTCTTATTTATTTGTACCTCCAAGCTATTTACTTCTTCAGAAACAGCCTCTTCAGAATCATTCCGGACACGGAGTGGAGTACCACCGCCACCTGACTGAAGAATGATGTCCAAACTATTTGTATAGCTAAATCCACAAGCATTATTGACGCGACAATGCATAGTATAATTTCCATATGATGAACTTGTCATTATATATGGTGTGGATGTAGTGCTACCACTATAAAATGAAAATCCCTGTGGCAAAATCCAGGTCCATGATGTCGGAAAACCCTCTACTTGATCAACACGGAATTGATAAATCGCGCTAGCATTCAGAGTAACGGGATTAACTCCACGTAAACCTACAGGGTAAATTAATGTACTGACGGAAGCTCCTGGATTACCAACCCATATGTTTCTTGTAAGGTTAACTGGCGCACACCCACCATTGATTGTTGCCGTTAATGTAATCGGGCCACTGAAATTATTTTGTCGTGTTGCTACGCCTGTAGTGGGATTAATAGCTAATCCATTTGGATTGCTGCTGCTCCATGTGATAGTCGTGCCGGCAGGTTGGTTTTGAAGGTTATATGTGCCATTAGTGCAGATCAAATTAGGCCCCGTAATTGGGAATGCAGTTTGAAGCGCCCGGAATGCATTTACTCTACCGTATCCCATTTGATTATTCCATGTTAGATTAGGTTGTTCACCGGCACCGAGGGTATATGTATAATTTCCGACTTTATCCGTTGAACTTTCAATTGCATTACGAACTTGTTGTAAAGTCAAAGCAGGGTTTACAGAAAGAATTAAAGCAGCTATACCAGCAACTTGAGGTGCGGCAAAAGACGTTCCGTCAACAGACGTATAGTCACCATTAGGCCCAGCAGTTTGATTGTAACCTAAAGCTCCCTGCCTATCTGTTGTGCTTATACTTACACCCGGTGCTACAACGTCTATCCCGGTTCCATAATTTGAAAAGCTTGCACGACTTGGGGTTCGATTTATAGCACCAACTGCTATTGTTTGTGGATTATTAGAGGGAAAAGCGATTGAACTGGTACTTTGATTATGAGTAATACAAATCACGATCGTACCCAAACCACCTCTACCTTGAGTTACTGCATTATTTATAGCATCATTAATCAGCCCTTGTTGTTCAATGGCATTACTCCCCCAGCTATTATTAATTATCGCTGCTCCATTTTGCCAAGCAAAATTAATTCCGTTAGCGAGTCTTTGACTTAACAGGGGTGCCAGAACCAAATTATTGCTTATTGACATCAATTGTACATCAGGTGACACACCCGATACACCTAAAGTATTATTTCGTGTAGCGCCAATTACTCCCGCAACAGCCACCCCATGATTTCCTCTTACAACACTTGGAGGCGTACCATTTTCAGTATCAAAACTTATCGGACTAATATTATTAAAATCCGGATGATTAAACTCTAAACCATGGTCTAAAACTGCAACTACTATGTTAGCGCATCCCGTAGTTATATTCCATGCTTGGCAAGCTCTAATGTCATTACCAACAGTTCCGCCAGCCTGTCCGGTATTATTTAAGTGCCACTGTTGAGCAAACAATGGATCATTTGTGCAACCCATTAAAAAATCCTCCATTAAGTCAGGTTCAGCAGAATCGAAATACCCTAGTTCATAAAAAAGATTAGCCATTTCCAGTGCATTACCCTTAGAATTTTTATCACATGAAAGAATGTACCATAAAGGCATGAAACTGTCATTCCCAATGATTTCCACTTGGTTGTCTCTTGCCAAGGATTCTAAAATTTCTATATCCTTTTCTTTTCTTAGTTTTACATAAAAGTATTGTGACAAGCCAATCTCTTTACCATTTACTAGAAATGAGGGTGCGGCATAAACAATACCAGATGATTCGACTTTCGCTTTGTCGATTGTGCTATTAACAAAAGCCCAATATTGATTGCTTTCTACGGGCTTGCTAGCTCTATCATTATTAATTGTACTGCTAAGGATAATCGGTTTAAGCTCCGAAATACTTTGCTCTGATACTTCCAATTCTTTTGCTATTGCAATTTTATTTTGCCCTTGGATTAAAATGTATTGCTTCTCTGCATACAGTTCTAAAAAGTACTTTTCTCCGTTAGCCCAATAATAATACTCCTGTGCGTTTGCAATGATTGAGCCAAGCAAAAGGAGCGCAATGAAGAATGACCTTTTCATAATCGTATTAATTTGAGAATTTAACCTCGAATACAACGGGTAGGTTTTCATACTGTCTATCAATGACAGCAAAATAATGTACATTAGTAAAGGCAGCGCAGATCTGTTCAAGCATTCTTACTTTATAGTACAGCTTGTTTTCACAAATTAATGTTTGCTGACTATCAAATACCGCACATTGGTGATGTCGGTAACGTCCAGCGAGGATGAAATATTTATCAAAGTCAACAACAGGCGGTTGGAAGCTGCAAATAAAATATTTCTCGTAGTCGGCTTGCGTCTTTATCACTAGATTTACCACTTTGTCGTTTGTATTAATATTTTGAAGACTACAGGGAATGTCACGAAACTCATCATTGTAGTAGGTTTGTACCTGTTGTGCATTGTCACCTTCGCAAGTTTGGATTCCTGCGTCATCGTCACAGCCACCTATATTTGCCAATAATAATAGACTTACAACGAGATTAAGTATGGTTTTCATGGTACTAATTTTAGTTGTTTGACACTCATTGTGAAAGAATAGTTGGATTATGAAATTTAGAAAATTGCCATGTTCAAGTCATAAATGCAACGCCTAATTTTTTCATTAGACATTCGATAGGACTAAGATAATTAAACTTTCTTATTGGCCTGTTATTGATTTTGGTTTCTATATTTTGGATCTGTTCCCGAGAGATTTGATTGAGGTCAGTACCCTTTGGCAGGAAAGCCCTGATAAGTCCGATTCTGTTTTCCACTGTTCCTTTATCCTGTGAAGTGTATGGTCTTGTAAAGAATGTTGGGATATTGAATTTATCTCTGATTTTATAATGGTTTGCGAATGCCATATCATTATCGAAAGTGATTGATTTGAAGAACGAAGCACCAATTCTCTGTATTCTCTTTGCTATTTTCTGTTCAATGATATCTGCATTTTTACCATCAAGTTTCTCTATGGTAGTAACCAAGGTTGCCCTGTCCACCAGTACCAAAAGAGCTGATTTGTGGTTTTTCCCCATCATAAGGTCTACTTCAATATCTCCTATCCTTTGTCTTTTTTCAACTACAGGAGGCCTTTGGTCAATTGGAACTCTCTCCCTGATAATTCCTCTGGTATGCCTGTAATTACCTCTCTTACGCTTTCTTTTACCATGCCGGAGATTCTTGTAAAGCTCCCTGTCCCTTCGGTATCTCCAATGGCTACTTTTTTTGGCAGTAAATATCCAGTTGTAGAGTGTCTCATGACAAACCCCTTCTTTACCTTGTTTCTTCCAGGTGACCGATATTAGCTCTGGGCTCAATTTGTCAACAACAAGGAATTTGCGGGCCTCTTCTTTAAGGGACTCGGTAAATTTGATTCGCTTTCTCTTGAGTCTATGTCTTTCGTCTGTACGGTTCTGGGCAACTGCAGCCTTATATTCACCGCTATAACGGCCCCTCTTGCCGGTATTTCTTTGAAGTTCTCTGGATACAGTACTTTTGTTGACACCGATAATCGCAGCGATTTTGGTCTGGGAAGTTCCGTTTCTAAATAAAGCCTCTATTTGGTACCTTTGTTCCTGGCTGAGATGTTTAAATTTATTCATGACAACACTAAATTAATATTTTCAGCCTAAGGGAAGGAACCTAGGTTCCTTCCCTTAAACCCTTAGTGTTGCATTTATGACTTGAATATAGGATTTTATAGATTTTGTCCATATTTTTGGCTCTTTTGCTTGCTTTGGTGTCGCGTGGGAATGCGCGGCAAGCAAAAGTGCCAATTTTCGAAGCACCGTATCTGTCCAGCGGAATTGTGCATAACGTTTTGCGGCTTGGCGTAGTGGCGGATTTTTAGCACAAAATTTCAATCGAAGAACTGCACTTGAACCTACCACAAAACTGTCATACGAAGTACTGAACCCGCCATTACGCCAAACCGCTGTTAGGTGCTGGCCTTCTTGTTTTTCGTCCGACTAAGATACTTTTTTTATCTTTAAGTCTGTCGTTTTGAAGTCTAAAATGCTTGTCCAATGCCAAAGTAAAACAGTCTGTCTTCTTTTGAACGTCCATAGTCAAACGATAAAATGGTGGATTGATTCCAAGCAATTCTTAGTCCACCCCCATAGGAAGTTTTAATATTTTTAAAGTTTAATTCTTGCCAACGGTCTCTTACTGTTCCTGCATCAAAGAATGGTGCTACTCCAAACGCAAATCTTTGTTTTCCTAATTTTGTTTCTGCAAGTCTTACTCTCAATTCTACATTAGTAAACCACATTGAACGAGCCAAAAAACGGTTTGCTCGATAGCCACGCAATGATTGTCTGCCACCTAATGCGTTGATACTTCCTTCGGGACTCCATTGGTCTTGAAATTCAAAAAACGGGGCATTGTTTCCAAATATATTTCCCACTCCAAACCTACCTGCTAAAACTGTCCTTTTTCCAACTGGTATTTTCTGATAGGCTCGTCCTTGAATGAAAAGTTTGTCAAAATCAAACTGTGAACCTATGTATTTACTTGAATATTCATTCGCTACTTCAAAGTAATAACCTTTTGTAGGGTCGGGTTCAAAATCTCTTGTGTCAAAAATCAACGCTGTTTGAATAATGGAAACCCAACCACCGTCAACGCCCGAAATTAAACCGTTTTCAAAATCACGTCTTAAAAGTGAAATTCCGTTTGGAGCGGTCGTGTTTTGTCCTGTAATTGGGTCAATTGCATCCGCTTCCATTCCTTCAAAAGTGGCGTAGCTCAAATGCTGTATTTCATAACCACCCATTATCCGCCACTTACCATTTCCAAGTGCATAATCGGCTTTAAGGTTGAGCATATATTCGGTTTCCCTAAATCGGTTTGAGAGTGCATCTGTTACAAAATCAGCTTCTCCAACTCCACCTGTTCTTACTATTTTTCTCGCTCTGTCAAATTCTCGATAAGTTGAAAAAGTTGTGTTTTCGTCAGAAGGTAAGCGAAGTTGACCGAGCGTAGATTCAGTTAGTCCAAAATAAAGGTTGGCTGGATTTTGTTGTGCTTTGAAGTCCACTTTAAATCTCCAACGTGTTCCTTTGTAGTAGGGGACATCCAATTTTAAAATTAATTCTCTTGCATTTGAAGTGTAATAAGCCGCATTGGCCGTCAGTTTCATTAGGTAGGGCGTGTAAGGAAACAAAGGGTTTTCTCGGTTGCCATTCCAATAAATATTTGTTCTTGCACCAAATCCAAAACCTGTAACTGGGTCAGAAGAAAAGTCTGGAATGCCTGTGATAAATGTTCCTTCTTTCTTTTTTTCAAGGTCGGCATCAGACATTCTTTTCGATTTGATGAATGAAAGACTGTCTTTTTCTTGTGCCTTTACAATTGTGATTGAAAACAGAATAAACAGAGTTGCTATACTACGCTTCATAAATTGGATAAATTTTAAGTTACCCTGCAAAACTCCGAAGCGATTTAGAAGAAATTTTGAATTGCCCTAGAAGCTGATTTTAAAAGTGTGTGTGTCCTGCTGAAATTCATAGGTAATTTTCCATTGATGTCTTTTGCAGATTTGCTCAACTATAGCCAATCCAAGTCCACTTCCTAAGCTTTCGTCAGAAGTTTTTTTAAACCGTTTGAAAAGCTGTTCTTGCTCCAATGCAGTCCTTCCTGAATTGCTAATAATAAAGCCCGATTTGCTCAACTTAACTTCAACTGTTCCTTTTAGTAAATTATGCCTAATTGAGTTGAGCAATAGATTGTTGATGAGAATTTCAATCAAAATACTATTTCCTGTTACCACACAATCTTCGTCTATTGATGATTTTAGGTTCAGGTCTTTGTTTGAAAAATGTTCTTGCAATTGCTCTATACATTCTGTGGTCAATTCGCTCAAATTTATTGTTTCACTATCATCAAACTGATGGTTTTCTATTTTGGCAAGCAACAATAGATTTTTGTTGATGCGTGAAACCCTTGTCAATGCTTTATTTATGTCTTCAATAATTTGGTACTGCCTGTCTGTTAAAGCTTCTTTTTGCAGCAGTATGTCCAATTTGTTTTTGATGATTGCCAAAGGAGTTTGCAATTCGTGAGATGCATTTTCTGTAAATTCTTTTTGCGATTTGTAAACCGAAACCGTGTGTTCGATTAATTTATTCAAAGCCACATTCAATTCTTCAAACTCAAGGATAGTTGATTTTTCAAACGAAATATTGCTTTGTGAATTGAGATTAAATGCTTTCAACTTCGCCAAAGTATTTTTAAAAGGTTGCCATAGTTTTACGGATAATCGTCTGTTTAGAATCAGAAAGCCGACAACCATAATCAGAAAAAACAAAAAGGTCAGAACAGCTATTGCAACGACCGTTTCTTCGGTTTCTTCAACATTGGTTTCTACGGTGAGTAAATAATATTCTCCATTTATTTCAATCACTCTCGAAAGCCCCCGAAATCGGTCAATATCTTGGTGAGTTACATAGGGGTTTTTTCTTGATACTGTGTAGGTGCTGTCTTTTCTGTTTTTTTCTAAAGTGGTCTTTTGGAGGTTGGTTCCGGGTTGAATTTTGTTCCAAAGTAATATGCTTTGATTTAATTCAATTTCAGACAGTTGTAATTTATTGAGTTCGTTTTCCGTTCTGTCAGCAACAATTTCATTATGCTCGTCCAATTCACGAAGCCAAATGCTATCAACCAAATAAAGGTATGCAGGAACACTTGCCGCTAATACAATAAGTGCGTAAATGGTGAATGATTTAAGCGATTTGTTTAGTAATCTATTCATCCTTCCCATTTATAACCTGTTCCGTAAACAGTCTTTAAATAACTTTCGCATCCAGCTTCACTCAATTTCTTTTTTAAGTTTTTGATATGAGCGTAAACAAAATCGTGATTGTCTAACATATCTGCAAAATCACCTGAAAGATGTTCAGCTAAGGTGCTTTTTGAAATTACTCTGTTTTTATTTCCGACAAAGTAGAGCAATAAATCAAATTCTTTTTTGGTTAGAATAACAGGTTGATTATGAACTGAAATAGTCTTTGCAAGCAAGTCTATTTCTAATTCATTTTGTCGAACGGTATTTGAATTTCCGAATTGTTTTCTTCGGATAACCGAGTAAATTCTTGCTGCTAATTCAGAAAGATGAAAAGGCTTTGTCAAGTAGTCGTCTGCACCAATTTGAAGTCCTTTTATTTTGTCGTCTAATGCGTTTTTTGCAGAAATAATAATTACTCCGTCTTGTTTGTCTTGTCTTTTGAGTTCTTCTAAAATATTCATTCCGTTGCCGTCTGGCAACATAATGTCTAATAAGATGCAGTCGTAATGAAATGATTCGATTTTCTCCAATGCTTGATTATACGTTCGGGCAAACTCACACAAATAGTTTTCTTCCGAAAGATATTCGGAGATGCTGTCGGCAAGTTCGTTTTCGTCTTCTATAATCAGTATTTTCATTCGTCAAAGTTACCATTTCAATTTTGTAGAAATTTTGAATTTGGTTGTCGGTTTGTCTCGATGGTGTCGTTCTTTAGGCTTGCACCTAACGTTTGGCGGCTTTGCGAAGGCGGGGCTTTTTAGCACTACCGTTCATTTGAAAAACCGCACTTCAATTATACGAAAAAACTGTCAACCGAAGCACTGCACCCCCGCTTTTGCAAAACCGCTGTTACAGGCTGGCGTTCTTGTCTTTCGTTGTTTTTTTGAAATTGTTCATAAGTTTGCTTGTAGATTATAAGTATCATTTGTATCTTTGTCAGCGTAATGAAAATAGAGTCCGATATGTCTGTAAAAGTTCAAAAAAGTCAGAACGATGTCTTGAAGTTCCTTGAAATGAAAGTTTCAGGTCAGACCGTTTTTGAACAAAAACTCAATGGAGGAAGCCGAAAACAAAACGGAGTTTTCTTTACTAATTCAATTTCTACAATTGATAAACTTTTAGATGTAATTGAAATTGATGCTGATGTATTTCACAAAAAAATACTTGAGCCTTCTTGCGGTCAGGGAATTTTTCTCCTTAGATTAATTGCTAGGATTTATGAAAAATATCCTGACGAATTATTGATTTCAAATTTCATTGAAAGAAATTTATTCTTCGTTGATGTTGATAGTTTAATGGTGAAAAAAACGATTGACAATATTTCAGCATTTTATTTATTCCTTTTTGGCGAAAAATTTAAAGGTTCATTTAATGCGATTAATTGGGACTTTACGGACAAAAAAGCACCCAAAGGTTTATTTGATGACTTGACTCCTACACCATTTTCTGATTTGTATGGCTCTTTTGATTTTATAATTGGTAATCCGCCATATGTAACGCTTTATGGTCGTAGAGATAAAAAGGAGAATGAGGAGCAAAGAGTTAATTACCTCAGAAATTATGAGCAGTTTCCAGATTATGTGAAAAACGGTAAACTTAATTTGGTGATGCTCTTTATTGAACATTCATTGGATTTGCTTAAACAAGATGGTAAATTAAGTTTCATAATTGATGTTTCATTTTTTGAAACAGCCTACGTTTACACACGTAAGTTTCTTTTAGAGCAAACAATTATTAACGAGTTGCAGGTTAATATTAAAGATTTCGATGTTGCAAGCGGTCAAGTTATTTTAAAAATAACTAAAAACAATAACAACAAAAATAATCGAGTGAAAATCATAGATTGGAAAACACAAAAATCGTATGATGTTTTACAATCAAGTTGGTTTAATAAAGATGATGAGTACAAGTTTAGATATAATGGCTGTAGTGTTTCAAAAAATATAATTGACAAGATTAATTCTAAGAAAGATAAAACCATTTTACAGCTTTTCCCTAATAAGAATTTACGGACTTGTGTAATGTTGCTTGATATGGAAGATAAATTTACTTTCAGTTATAAACCTGAAACAAATGAAAATCTTATATTCCCTTATTATCAAGGCTCTAAAGCGTTATCGGAAAAGTTCGGTGAACTAAGCTTCTCTAAATATTTCTATTACAACAAGCCTTTGCAAGATGAAATAAATGAGAAACTAAAGCAAGAATTAGAAAAGGCTGGGGTAAAGAATAAAAAAAGAATTGGTTTGGGTGAAACAGCAATTTATGAAAATCCTAAAATTTACATTCGCCAATCAGCAAAAGAAATAATTGCAACTCTTGATTTGAATAAAAGTTCTGCTAACAATAGCCTTTATGTTTTTTCTTTTAGAAATAATACAGATGAAACTATTGATTTTCTTTATTTTTTATGCGGTTGGTTAAATACGGATTTGGTGACTTACTATGCTCAACAAATGAATATAATTCGCTTTTCACAAGGTAAGCAGCCACAAATAAAGATTTCTGATTTAGGAACAATCTATATTCCAATGAACAAGTCCTTGCAAAAACAATTCACTGATTTAACGAAAAAACTTTATGAAAGTCCGTCAAACAAAAATGAATTAACAGTCAGGATGAACGATTTAATTAATAACTATTATGGATTAACAAGAGATGAAATTGAAACTGTTTTAACAAGTATCAAAGATTTTTGATTTTATCTTCAGATTGCTTATTTATTTCAATCAGTTTTGCTTTTGTATTTCCTTCTGCAAGTTTTTCTAATGCTTTGGTAGAAATTTCAATTTGTCTTTTATGACTTTCTTCAATTTTCTCAAAAAGAACATTTATAAAATCTTCTCTACTTCTTTCTTCTGGTTTTGCTGAAATATTTACTTGTAGTTGATTTTTGGGGTTTCTTCTGAAAGTTGAACTTATATCTTTCAGAAAATAGATTTTTACAAATTCGCTGTCAGCATTTTTTACGAATTTCAATCCATTTTGAGTTTCTTCATAGTAAACGAAAACGTAAGCCAAGTAGAAGAAGCCACTATATATAAGGTCAATTATTTTGTCTGGTGTTCCGATATCTGGATTGCTGTCAGCACTCGAAATTTTTACTGCTTTAAAGTCAATCCATATCAATTCTTCGTGTCCATTGATATTAAAATAAGTCATTGCATCCCAAGGATTTTTGGTTGCACCTGCTGGTGAGGCAACAGACTTTTTAAAATACTGATGGTTGGCTGTTTCGGCTACAAACTGCTCTTCAAGTAATGAACTTATTTCTGCACCTGCTCTTGATTTTGCAGAAATATTTGGTTCTTGGTTCTTGTCAAGAATTGTTTCTACAACTGCTTTAAGTTCGTTTAATATTTTTCTTTCAAAGTCTTTGATGTCCATTGTTACTTGAATAAATCTGATTTAAAAAATTCGTAAATGGACATATCTAACGCAGTTGCAATTTTTTCAATATTGGCAACAGATACATTTCTTTTGCCCTGTTCAATACTTGCGATATAAGTTCTATCAAGGTCGCAAGTAAAAGCAAACTTTTCTTGACTAAGTCCTTTTTTGGTTCTTAGTTCTCGAAGACGTTGTCCAATTTTTACTCTTATGTCCACATTGCAAAGATTCAACTTTGTAGTTTATCGTACAACGGACTATAAGTATAGCTGTGAGTTTTCTTGTTAATTTGGGTGGTGGGTGGGCTTGGTCTAAAGTCAATAAGAAAAATTGCTTTTATGATTTCAGAAATTTAGGATTTGTCGTTGCCTTTGATATTAGCACTGTCGTCCTACGCTTGCCTGTAACGGTTTGCAGCTTGGCGAAGTGGCGGATTTTTAGCTCAGATGTTCAATCGAAGAACTGCACTTTGGTTAAGCACAAAACTGCCATAAAAGAACGTCACCCGCCATTTCGCCAAACTGCTGTTGTGCGTAGTGCTTCTTCTTCCGTCAATGCGAAAATGTCCATTTGTTTGGCTAATTCTTTTGGTTTTAATGTTTGTAAAAAGTCGTCCCATTTATCAAGTGAAACCTGCAAGTTGTAATTTTTATTTATTGAATTGATTTCTGTCTGTAAAGCCAAGTCTGAAAATTGTGTTGCCAATTTGTAAAGGTCAATTCGCATTAAAATGTCTTTCGTGAAAGTCCGTTTAGCATCTGAAAATGTAATGGCTTGCAGTAATTCTTTTGTCTTGTCAGAATTTAAAAGTATGGTTGTGTAAGTCGCAAATTCGATGTTGTCGAAGCCCAACAAATAACAAGTATCGTCAAGCATCAAGGGCTTTTCGTCTAATGGTAAAATTAGACTGAAAGTAAAAGTTTTGTAAAGTCCTGAAATTGCAACTTTGTATGGCGAAAAAGAGTATTCGCCAATTCCAAATATTGAGAAGTCGGGTTTATTGTTGTAAATGCTTGATTTTCTTTGGTCGAAATACGCTTTGTGAGAATGCAAATATCCAAATGTCTTAGGATATTTCTGCTTGATGAAAGAAGTATCTTGTCCAACTTTTTTCTGTGTGATTATTGTAAATTTTCTTGGTTGGTTGATTACAGTTTGTTTCAAGTCGGAACTTTTAAGCACTCCAAAAATCAAGTCTTCTTCAAGTTTTATTTCTTCTTGTTTTCCATTCACAAAATGTCCGTTTACACGTTCTAACTCCATTATGGCTGACAAGTCGTGTTTGATACCTTGTCGCCACTCAAACGGGCAAACTCCGTCAATATCAAAACTATGACGATACAAGTTTGTGTTGGAAACAAACTTGTCCGCAACCCAACCAAATTCTTTTACAATTTTTGACGGTTGGTTAAAATCAAATTCTTTACAAGTGTATTCAGGTTTAGAATTTAGTTTGCAAAAAAGCAAAGCGGCTTCAACTGAAACATCAAATTCCTTTTTACTGTCAATGGTTAGTTTTTCAAGGTCTGAAATATTGTATTTCCTTTGGTGTTGGTCAAACACTACATTTTTAATTACCGAATTTTTTACTAAAAAAGCCAAATGTCCTTTTGAATTTTGGAAAGCATCAAACATCATAAGTGTGATGTATTCGCCAATGTCAAAGTTTCCTTTTCCAGTAATAGCATCAAAACCACTATGCTTTTTAAAGTTTGATTTTTGAGGCAAATTGCTTGACTCCAAACTACTCAATTTAGCATTTGTAACCCAAGGCGGATTTCCCAAAACCAAAATTTCGTCTTTGGATTTACTTACAAGTGAACCAAAATCAAAATCAAACACATTGAAGTGAAAAATTTCGATTTTAGGTTTGCGTTCATTTGGGTTTGAAATATAAAAATCTATGATATTGAACTTTGTCTCCCAAGTGTATGGCTTGTATATTTCAACTCCAATAATTGTTTCTATATGATTGAATGATGAAAGTGCAGCAACGATGAAGTTCCCTCTCCCGCAAGTTGGCTCAATAACAAGTTTGGGGTTTACTTTTTTCTGAGTTTTAAGAAAATGTGTAACAGCTTTTGCCAAATTTTGGTTGGTCTGAAAGTCGCCATATTCGGTGCGGTCAGGTTCAGCTGCAATATTCTGTGTTGATGAAATTGCATCTTTGAAAACTTCATATTCTTCCTGACTACCAAAGAAATTATTGATGCCGAAGGCATCAACTAATTTTTCATTGGCAGTTTCAAAAAGATTAACTCGACTTAGCTTTTTATTAAGCAAGTCTGCTACTTGATGTGGAATATTTGCTTCAAATATTTTCATCAATTTTTCTTTTTATGAACGATTTTGGTAATTCCCTTTACATTCTCGCTTAAATCAACAATACGCTGATATTGTAATCGCCATTGTAAAGCATTAGAGATAGTCAGATAGCCTTGTTCGGGCGGACTTGTTAAAATCTGTTTTGCTAATTGAGAAAGAGTAATCTCGTCAGCCGGAATATTTTTGTCTTGAAGATAGGCAATAATGTCAGCTTCATTGGCTTTGTCTTTTACCATTTCCCGCAAGCGGAAAGTTGTTGTGTAATCTGCGGTTCTTTCTTTTGCAACAAATGAACAACTAACAAAGTTTAGGTTTGCTGTTTTTGTTTTTGGGTCGTCTGTTTTGTCGTAAACAAAAACCAAAAGATTATAGCCAAGCCCAAATATTTTTTGCTTTGCGTCCTTGAACGGGCAAGATGATTGAGGTTGCTTGATTGAAGTTACCTTAATATCAGTTTGTATGTCGTCAGAAGGCAAGTCAATACCACTTGCAGATGAACCAATAGTCAGATTGTATTTATCATCTAAATGCTTTTTGAATTTGTGTTCAATGTGTGTGCCAACGGCTTTGCCGTCAGTTACTCCATAAAGTTCTTTGTTTTTATGTTTTGATTCAGCCACACAAAAAGTGTGGGCTTCTTCAATGAGTTTTTTTATCGTTAATTTTTCTTTCATTACAGCCAAAAATGTATGTCGCTAAGTTAATATTTTATACGGCTTGGTCGTCCAGTCAGGTCTGTAAGTTTTACACAAATTCTGTTGTCAATCCGTCTTGCCTGTCGTGGTGCGTTGTTTCGAAAGCATTACGCACAACGTTTTGGGTATTGCCGAAGGCGGGGATTTTTAGCACTAAAGTTCAATCGAAGAACGAATGTTGAACCTTGCATAAATGTCCAATCGAAGCCGTTCAACCCCGCTTTTGGCAATACCTTGTTAGCGGAAGGTGTTTTTAATTCCATTTTAATTCCAAATTCCATTCATTTCGGTCAGTATGATGGGGTTTCCATCGGTAATAACGATTGTATGTTCGTGTTGCGCCATAAAACCGCCTTTGTTTCCTACCATGGTCCAACCGTCATTTAACTCTGTTGCATAGGTTGAAGTTGTAGAAATAAACGTTTCAATGGCAACTACTGAATTTTTTCTAAACCGTCTTTGGTCAAATCGGTTTTTGTAGTTCATTATTTCATCGGGTTGTTCATGTAAACTCCTTCCGATGCCGTGTCCACCCAAATTTTTAACAACCTTGAAGCCTCTTTTTTTTGCTTCGGTTTCCATGATGTGTCCGACTTCTGAAATTTTTACACCACCCTTAATATTTCGGATGGCTTTTTGCAGGATTTCTTTGGATGCATCCACCAATTTTTGATGTTGGTTGACGTCTTCTCCAAGTACGAATGAGCCTCCGTTGTCCGACCAAAAGCCGTCGAGTTCGGCGGAAACGTCAATATTCACCAAATCGCCCTCTTTCAGTATTCTTTTCTCGGACGGAATGCCGTGGCAAAACTCATTGTCCACACTGATACAAGTCCAACCTGGAAAACCATAAGTCAGATACGGTGCGGATTTTGCTCCGAAGCCTGAAAGTATTTTTGCCCCGAAGTCGTCTAATTCTTTGGTTGTCATTCCCGGTTTTGCATAGTTGCGCATTTCCTTCAATGTGTAAGCAACCGCTTCGCTCACTTTTTGCATTCCGGTTAATTCTGATTCTTTCGTTATTGACATTTTTATTTGTATTAATATGGTTCCTAAAAGTTCGCAGCTTTGGGAAGGAGCGGAAATAGAAACACAAAGTTTGTGTTTTATCATTACCATTATTTTTATCCATTAAAATTTTTCTTCTGTTAAACGGTGATTCACCATCGCTCCGGTTATATTTCCGCTTGAAACCGCATTGGCCACCGAACGCAATGGATTGGTGTTGTCACCACAAGCATAGACGCCGGGAACAGTTGTCTGTTGAAACATATCTACTTTTATCAGTCCCGTTTCTGTAATTTCGCATCCTAAATCCAGTGGAATTTTGCAATGTTGTTCAAATGGAATTGCGGCATAGGCTGCATCAAAGTTTTCTTGCGTTCCGTCTTCAAAAATCAACGCTGTAATATTCCCGTTTTGATGTTTGATTTCTTCTATTTCTTTCTCGATAATATTGATTTGATGGTTTTTTAGTTTGACAGATTGTTCTTCCGTGAAATCCGCTTTACCTCTTGTTACAATCGTGATTTTATCGGTCAAATTATTGACTAATGAAGCAACGTGAAAAGCCCGGTCTCCTTCGGCAATGACGGCTGTTTTAGCTCCTTTAAATTCATAACCGTGACAGTAGGGGCAATGAATAATGGTTTTGCCCCAGCATTCTTCAAATCCCTTTATATCGGGGAAAATATCTTTTACACCGGTTGCAAAAATTAGTTTTTTGGCCGAAAATCTTTCACCGGACTCTACGGCAATTTCAAAACCGTTTTCGGTTCTCTTTCCTTCAGCAGCATAGCCTTCAAGGAATTTCACGGTATCGTATTTCAATACTTGTTCTTTGGCTTTTGTCGCAATTTCTCCCGGGACGGAACCGTCCTGCGTGATGAAGTTATGCGAGTGTGGGGTATAACGGTTACAGGGTTTCCCGCTGTCTATAATAAGTACATTTTTTAACGAACGCCCCAAGGCCATTGCCGCTGAAAGTCCGGCATAGCTGCCGCCTATGATGATTACATCGAATTGTTTTTTGTCTGTCATACTATTATCTTTTGAAAAGGTTATCAATGGAAAAGGCATTGCCAATGCCGTTAAAGCAAATCCATACTGTTTTATAAACTCTCGTCTTGTCATTCTTTTTCGGCAAAGGTAATAATAAAATAATTAATGCGACTATATTGCATTAAGGTAATGCAATATAGTCGCATTAACTTTGTGTAATATGCTTAAAATGAAAAGAAGAAATACTCCCTCCAAAGATGCAGTTCTTGAGCTATTGACCCGTACAGGGAAGGCGATGAGTCGTGATGCAATTGAAAAGAACATTGATGTAGCAATTGACAGGGCTACGATTTACAGAATACTGAACCGCTTTTGCGAAGACGGCCAAGTGCATAAAATCGTGGCGGAAGATGGTAAACAATATTTTGCAGTTTGCATTAAATGTGATGATAAGGCTTTTCCCCAAAATCATTTTCATTTTCGGTGCAAGAAGTGCAATACCATAGAATGCCTGCCACAGGCAGTTCATTTTTCCGTACCTGAAGGATATCATGTCGAAAGCATAAATTGTGTACTTACAGGAATTTGTAAAGATTGTGCGAAGGCAACTTGAAACTTTTGTCTGCTTCATTACTCGTCGATTTTACGAAGTATTTTATAGTCAATATAAAACGTACCAAACGGAATAAAACAAGCAACAAGAATCTTCCAGGTAATCTCTTTAAATTTCCAATGTTGTTCTACTCCTACACGTAACGCATTAAACACAAACAGCAGAAAAAGTGCGCCGTGAATGGGGCCAAGTGACTTTGACAAGCCGGGAATATCCCAAACGTGCTTCAAGGGTACAGCAATAAAAACTAAGACAATTAATGATATGCCCTCTAATATGGCAAGTATTCGTAAACGTCCGATAGATGTGTTGAAAAGTTTCTTCATCATTAAAATATTCTGAAATAAGGTCTGCCTGAAAAGGGTAAAAACGGCCAGGGAATGGCAATGAAAATGATAATGAGCGCAATAGAAAACCAAACCAACATTGTTTTGAATTTCTCCTTGTTCGTTTGCTGTCGCTTTGCCTTTGCCGAGCCGATTGTTACCACCACAATAGCAGTTAGCATTAAAATAATATGAATTAAACCGTAAAAAGTCAGTTCTAAGTTTTGAAAACTACTTTCCTTTTCTTTCCAAAAATATTTGACCAGCGGGCTCTTCGTATATAGGATGATGCCAATTATTAGTTGAATATGCGCAACCGTAGCCGTCCAGTGTCGAAAAGCGTTGTCCGTTTTTGAAAAAGCCCTGTCGTTGACCAAGCCGACAAAGGCCCTGTAAATAGAATACAGTATAAAGACTAGTACAAGCCAACGAATCAAAGAGTGAAAGACTAATAAAGTGGAATACATTTTATGCCGTCGTAATTGTTTTTTGTTTTTTGAATACGTTCCAAATGGTAGGTGCACCAAAGAAGAACCAGATTGCCAGAACCGCATCGCACACGGCACAACCGGCGGACGAAAGTGGTGCAAAGTGAATAATGGGATCACCGTATAGATGATGCATAATGTCCCAGCCTGTGTGCATTAGCCAACCGATTCCGATGAAATAATAATGCTTGAGGGCTTTGAAGGCCACAAACAACATAACGGCACCAAAAACATATTCCCAGACGCCTAAGCCGCCGCTCCAGTAAACCCCGCCTGCGCCCGCTATGATAATGGCGTTGATTTTCTGTCGCGAGGGTTCTTTCACAAAGGACATGATAATGATGAATACTAAGCCGATCAACGCTGCAACCAACGCATTGATGATTGTAAATTCCTGGATGCCGTGTGTATGCATATTTCTTTACTTTTTTGTTTTCGGGACAAAAATAATAAAAACATACCAGTTAGTATGTTTTTGTGCAAAAAAATTATTTAAGACTGTTTAGATAAATTTTAAGTTGCTTTAAATAAGAAATATAGACCTTTTTGCTGTTTTCTAATTTTCCCAAATTCCGAATGCCCCAATAGCCCGACAAAACGAAGATGGTTACCTGTTTCGCATTTACGTCCTTGCGGATGACGCCACTTTTCTTTCCTCTTTCAATGGTAGCGGTGATTGCTTCTGTCCATTCCCGGGTTAATTCATTTAAAGCCTTATTAAATTCTGAATTCCACGGGGTCATTTCCTGAGTGAAGTTTGAGGCAGGACAACCATATTCCACCTTCAAAAATTCATTTTTCATTAATAGACTATCCATGAGGTTGTAAATGGCATTCAACGGATCTTGTTCGCCTTGAAGTGGCTCGATGAAACTGCTTGCAAGTGTGGGTTTGAGGACTTCGTTGATGATGGCAAGTCCCATTTCGTCTTTGGTTTTGAAATGATAGTAAAAAGCCCCTTTCGTTACTTGTGTGGTAGCGATGATGTCGTCAATGCTCGTCGTCTGGTAGCCCTTAACATAAATCAGTTCAAACGCTTTATGTAAAATCATCGACCGTGTTGCTTCTGCTTTTTTCATCTATTATCGTCTCTTTTATTATGGGGTCAGACGGAATCATTTTGATTTCGCAAACATACCATTTAGTATCCTGCAAAGGAACGAAAAAAAAGCAAACTTTTAAAGCCACAGGTTTGACTGGCAGTGTACATGGGGAGGAGAAAGTTCTATATCTTCTTTTTTTTTGATTTATATTGTTTACACTTTCCGCTAACGGTTTGCAGCTATACGCAGGTGGGGCTTTCTCGAACCAAACTTTCCTACGAAGAACTACTCTTCAAATTTAGCACTTATTTTTCATTCGAAGCACAGAACCCCCACTTGCGTATAGGTGCTGTTGTAGGCAGTTTTTCTTTCAGTCGTTTGGTCAATAGCTTTTCGTTTTTCAGTTCGCATTCCCAAAGTCGAATAACAGTCCAATCTTTTTGTTTTAAAGTCAGTGTTACTTCTTTGTCTCGTTGTTTGTTTCTCTCAATTTTTTTATTCCAATACTCTTTGTTGACTTGAGGTTTTGTATTTCGGCAATTGTGTCCGTGCCAAAAACAGCCATCAACAAAAACAACTGTTCTCAAAGTCGGAAATGTAAAATCTGGTTTGCCAAAGAGTTTGTAATTCCTTCGCCACCCTTTGATATTGTTAGTTTTTAAAAAGTCAATAAGTTTTAACTCGGTGGATTTGTTGCGACTTGATTTTACTTGTCGCATTACTGCGCTACGCTGTTCTTTGGAAAAAACATCAGCCATTTTTTTGGATTACAGTTATCCAAGATTTATCAAATCCAAGCGCTTTTAAAATCTGTTCTTTGTCGAGTGTTTTCGGTTGCTTGATACGAATTACCAAACTTTTTTCAGGAACTTCTTCAATGATTGTAAACTGTGAACCGTGCGGTTGCCAAGTAAAACGATGCTCTTCCGTTTTCTTGTCAATGCCAATCAGATTGTTATTTTTGTTCCATTCCCATTTATAAAGTTCGAGGTCATAGCGAATAGTTTCAAACTCGAAAACTACTACTTCTGAAAGGTCATTTGATTTGATTAAAACAACTGTACGCAAATGTTTAAATTTCTCTCTGATTGCAGAAACTCTCTCGTTCCAAATATCTAAAACAAGTTTGCCGATTAAATTTGGGTCTGCCGATGTATCAATTCTCTCACCGAACGAATAAACAGGAGAGTTACGCCCCGAAATTAGTCTTACTTTCTTTTGATTTGAGGGCTTTGATGATTTTACAGTTTTTGCACCCCAAGCTGTGTTACCCATCACAACATCATCTAACCCAACATTTGATGGTTTCCAATCTGCACCAATGCAATTGGCGAAAATATTCTCCCATTCAGAACCTTCTAATTCAGCTTTCCCTTTTGAAGCCAAAAGATAAACCAACTCTTTTCCTAAAAGAAATGGGAAGTCTTTTGGAAATTCATTTAGCGGAAATGCTGAAACAGATTTGTTTACTGTCCGAAGTTTCGGTGATTTATCCTTTGCCATATTCTACTTCGTATTCTCTTAATACCGAAGTCATATCCAATGAGGAGGCAACATACGGTAATAGTTTCAGAATAACTGCTTTAACTAAATTCACAGGAACTGCATTGCCGGCTTGTTTTCTTGCCTGGCTGTCATTCACAACAATTTTGTAAGTATCTGGAAAACCTTGCAAACGAAACATTTCTCTTGGTGTTAATCTTCTCTCACCGTTCACTAGCAAATAGTTGTAAGATGCACCTGCTCTCAATGCACACGAATAGGGATAACTGCAAATGTTACCTGCTTTGTTCTCGTGCCAAATAGAAAGTTTGTATGCTGATTTATGCTTTGCTTTACGCTTGTTTACTATGTATTCCGATGCGTAATATTTCTTGTCAACTTTCTTTTCAAGTATTTCAGAAAGCGGTTTGAATGGTCTTACTGGTGATGGAAATGAAAACATAATAGGTTCTCGGTGTCCAACAATTATTACTCTTTCACGTTTTTGTGGTAGTCCGTAGTCTAGTGCATTTAAAACTGCATACTGAACATGATAACCAAGTTCTTGTAAAGTTTTAATAATTATCTTTAAAGTTCTACCCTTGTCGTGTCCAACAAGTTGCTTTACGTTTTCTAGCACAAATGCCTTAGGACGTTTGTGTTTGAGAATTCTTGCAATGTCAAAAAACAAAGTTCCACGTATGTCATTGAAACCTTGCATCTGTCCTATAATACTGAACGGTTGACACGGGAATCCTGCGAACAAAATATCGTGGTCAGGAATATCTTTCTCGTCAACTTTTGTGATGTCGCCTGTAGGCCGATGTCCGAAGTTGGCTTCATAACTATCTTGACAAAATGTGTCTATGTCCGATGAAAAAACACATTCAGGAATGAGGTCGTTTTCCCTGCACGCTTCTTCCATAGCTATCCGAAAACCGCCAATGCCACAAAATAGGTCAATAAATTTTATTTTTTCCATTGTCGTACAATTAAGATTTCGCCAAATTTAAGTTTTTTGTCGGTTTGCGAAGTCGTTAAAGTACACATTTTTTCAACCGTTTTTGTTAGTGGTGTCCGCTCTAATAAAATTGCCTACAACGTTTTTCAGCTATACGCAGGCAGGGCATTTTACCACGAAACTTCCTACGAAGAACTGAACTTCAAATTTACCATTTTCCTGTCCTACGAAGCACGAAACCCCTGCTTGCGTATAGGTGATGTTATGCGGTCGGCTTTCATTTTTTCTTCTTTCTCGTTAATTTATCAAGCAAAGTTACTAAATTTGCCGTTGTATAATTATAAAAGAATATCTCTATGTTTTGTCTTTGCAGACTATGGACTTCTATCTAAGTGATAGGCAGTCCTGAATAAATTCCAATCAATCTTTTAGGTCAAGACAATCAGGCTATGCTTTGTTTATGCCGTCATTTTTTTGATGGCGTTGCTTTGTCATAGTTGCTCTGTCGGGTAATACTGTCTATTCACTTCTCCACGATTTGAATTCAAGTATTCACCTGTAAGAAGTAATTAATGACAAAAAAGAAATTGCCCGTTCGTTTCACGGGCCAGCACTTTACCATTGATAAAGTGCTCATAGAAGATGCAATAAAACAAGCAAATATAAATAGTCAGGATACGGTTTTGGATATTGGAGCAGGCAAGGGATTTCTTACTGTCCATTTATTAAAAATCGCCAACAATGTCGTAGCTATTGAAAACGACACAGCTTTGGTTGAACATTTACGAAAATTATTTTCTGATGCCCGCAATGTTCAAATTGTCGGTTGTGATTTTAGGAATTTTGTAGTTCCGAAATTTCCTTTCAAAGTGGTGTCAAATATCCCTTATGGAATTACTTCCGATATTTTCAAAATCCTGATGTTCGAGTGTGTTGAAAATTTTCTGGGAGGTTCCATTGTCCTTCAGTTAGAACCTACACAAAAGTTGTTTTCGAGCAAGCTTTACAATCCATATACCGTTTTCTATCATACTTTCTTTGATTTGAAACTTGTCTATGAGGTAAGTCCTGAAAGTTTCTTGCCACCGCCAACTGTTAAGTCAGCTCTGTTACGCATTAAAAGAAATCCGTCTTCTTTTGATTTTGAGCTTAAAGCCAAATATTTAGCTTTTATTTCCTGTCTGTTACAGAAACCTGATTTATCTGTAAAATCAGCTTTAAAGTCGATTTTCAGGAAAAGTCAGGTCAGGTCAATATCGGAAAAGTTCGGAATAAACCTTAACTCCCAAATTGTCTGTTTGTCGCCAAGTCAATGGAAAAACTGTTTTTTGGAAATGCTGGAAGTTGTCCCCGAAAAGTTTCACCCTTCATAATTTAAAGTTGATTTGTCAAGATGATTTTTCTGGTTTGGTGTCGTCTTTTAAGCTGCCGCATAACGTTTTGCGGCTTGGCGTAGTGGCGGATTTTTAGTACAAAAGTTCAATCGAAGAACTGCACTTGAACCTACCACAAAACTGTCATACGAAGCACTGCACCCGCCATTACGCCAAACCGCTGTTAGCGGTAGTTCTTTTTTATTTTTCACAAACAACTATATATTCTTTTGTCATTGTTCCTTTTCTTTGTCCTACCTTATTTGAAGGTGAGTTTTGTAATGGCATAGCCTTATTTCCTAATAGCCTTTCATAAGTTATTATGTGTCTAAATCCATAATTTTCAAATCTTTCAGCAATAAACTGGTCAGTTGGGAGTTGAATGTCTTTTACAGTTCTATTGCCTACAATATAAATGATTTTACCTTCTTTCTTTACACTGTTTGCTACATCTTTAATCGATTTATCGAGGTCAAAATAGAATGAAGATACCTCTAAAGCCCTACGTGTTGACTTTTTTGAAATTTCGTTAATAAAATCTGTAATTATACTATTTGGATAAATCTCTTTTACAGGACTACCACCCATTAACATATTGTCAATTTGTCTTGCATATTTTATTCCAAACCATTGATTACTGAACATTGAAAATTGACCATAAGCAACCGTTGTAAAACTATCTCCATAAGGCGGACTTGTTAAAACAATATCGAATTCATTATCTTTTTTAGGGAATTTGCTGTAACTAATATCAATTTTAGCACCATTTAATTTTGGTAAATAGTATTTCTCATAAATATCAATTACTTTATTGAGTTTGTCAAAATAAACACCAAAAACATCAGGATTGAATTGCAGTAATTCTTCAGGTTTTATGCGGTATAGTTTAAATTCGTGATTTCTTGTATAGGAACATTCTCTAATTGTTTCCGAAAGAGGAACCAAAAATAATCTTCTAATGTCAACTTGGATTTTATCAATGAAATGTTTTAAAACAGATAAGTTTTGCAAAACAACTTTTGAAAACCAAAAATCAATGTTATAATGTTGAGGTATATCAATTTTTTTTAGGTTATCTTCAATTTTTACAAATTCATATACTCTGTTCCTAAGACGCTGTCTAATGTCTTTAGCTTTCTCTATGTCAACTTTAGTAAATTTAGCTCTTGAAATTAAAACTGCGAGGGGGTTAATATCAAAGCCATACATTTCTGTTAACCCTCTATCAAGCCCTACAGTAAAGGAAGAACCTGAACCACAGTAGGGGTCAAGAAGTTTCCCTCGTTTTATTTCAAATTCTTTAAATAATTCAATCCCAATTTGAGGTATCATTGTTGCTGGATACTTATGTATGTTGGGATAACTTGTTGAGTATGATTGTCCAATAAAATCATACTTTTCATTTCTTACTACTTTATATTTCATAGGTCAATTATGCTTTGAAAAAGTAAAGGTAATTTATCTTCATATGTTCTAAATCCTGTTCCGTGATTGCGTGCCATCGTCCCTTTGTCGTGAAGTCTTAAATCAACAAGAATATTTTCTTCTCTAAATTGGTCCGCCAATAATTCAGGAGAAGTTCCTTTCATAAGTTGTGCTCTATAAAAATGGAAATATTCAATACCATCACGTTCCTCAGTAAATGCAGAAACAAAAAGTAAAGCTGGCATTTTTTGCATAAATCTATCAGCTAATGTTTGTAATTGCCAAGTAGCAATTACTTCGCCTGAAATATGTCTTACTGAAATTTCGGTTTTTTGAACATCCAGAAAAAGTCCAGCGCTATTTGGTTTAAGCGACATTGTGTAATATAAACCTTGTCTCCCGTCTTTATCCAAACTGCCATATTTTTTAACAGCTTCAAGAGGTGGCATCTTCCAAACTTTATTATTAAACGTAAATAGTGTTATTAAGCTATTTCCTTTTGTTCTATGAGCTTTTAGTTCAGCCCCTTCTATATCGGGGTGTGCATCATTATTTTCAAAAATGCCCAAATGAGTTTCCAAAGTATGCCCAATTCCTGTTGGTCCTTTACGGGTTGTCGGAATAAAACCTTTATTTTTAATTTCTTTAAATTTTGTTTTAAACTCTTCAATTGTCATTTTATTATGTTCTTTTTTCCAAAGTTATAAAATTATATAAGTTTAATTTTCAATGTATCTCGTTTTTTTAGAATTACCGCTAACGTTTTCGGGCTTTACGCTCGGTGGCGTTTCAAGGCACAAACTTTCAAATAAACACTAATGATGATAGAAGCACAAATGTTTAATTTACCACTGCACCGCCACTGGCGTAAAACCCGTGTTACAGGCTGGTGCGGTTTAGTAGCAATAACTTTCAATTATGCACAATAGTAGTTTTAATAATTTTTTGAGCGATGGCAAAAACGGCTTTTCAGAAGCCGAAGGAATTACTGTGTTATCGATGTTTGATGGAATGAGTTGCGGACAAATAGCATTGCAGAAACTTGGAATAAAAGTGAAACAATACTATGCAGCCGAAATAGACAAACACGCCATTCAGGTAACGCAACACAATTTCCCGAACACAATACAGCTTGGTGATGTAACCAAAGTATTTGCCAAAGACTTGCCAAAGATTGATTTGCTTATAGGTGGTTCGCCTTGTCAGGGTTTTTCATTTGCAGGAAAGCAACTTGCCTTTGATGACCCACGAAGCAAACTATTCTTTGAATTTGTGCGACTTAAAAACGAGTGCAACCCTACTTACTTTATGTTGGAAAACGTGAAGATGAAAAAGGAATTTGAAATAATCATTTCAAAGTATATGGGAGTTGCACCGATTGAAATTAACTCTGCTTTGCTATCAGCACAAAACAGGGTAAGGCTTTACTGGACAAACATTGCAAACGAGCCTTACGGATTATTTGGCGATATGCAATGTATGATACCACAACCGAAAGATAAAGGGATTTTGCTTCGTGATATTTTGGAAAGTGATATAATGGATAAATACTACTTATCTGATAAAGCTATTGCAACTGCAATAAGAAAAAGCGATATTGGAATAAACCCAAAAATAAACCCTGACAAAAGCGGAACAGTAACCTGTGGAAACCAAAGTGCAAAGTTTAGTATTGATAATAGCACCACTTTAATTGTGGCAAGTAGAGAGCGAAACCCCGAAAATCCAAAGAGCCGTGAAAGTGGATTGAACACCGAACAAATGCTTGAGCCACGATATGACGGTAAAACAAATTGCCTTACAAGTGTTCAAAAGGATAATTTGGTAATGCAACTAAACCAAAGCACCGAAAGCAACGGATGCCAACCATACCAACAAAACAGAGTTTACGATATTGATGGAATAAGCCCTGCTTTGATGGCTCAAATGAGTTGCGGAACACACGCTATTTTGGAGCAAGGAATGAAAATAAGACGATTAACACCAACCGAATGTGAACGACTGCAAACTGTGCCTGATGGATATACAAGTATAGTAAGCGACACACAACGGTATAGAATGTTAGGTAATGGATGGACGGTTGATGTTATTGCACATATCTTTTCCTTTATGGCTTTGCAAAAGCCAAAGAGCGAGGGAAAAAAAATTATTAAAAGGGACTATGACACAAACTGTGTAAGTTGGTTTCACTACTTACGAAGTTAAAGTTAAACCTCGAAATTCTCTGTGTGATTTAGAAGAAATCGCACAGGGAATTTGAGGAACCCGCGGTAGGCGCCCCCCGGTCTGTGTGTGGACAATTTCTTACCTTTATAACACACAGATTACAAAAATGAAAAAAGAAGATCTCCTAAATGATGACTTCCTCAAGCAGTTCAGGACTGCCGGGGAGCTTAATTCCTTCCTTCAACAGCTTCAGAAAAGAGCCGTTGAGAAAATGCTTGAAGGCGAGCTGGATGCCCATCTTGGCTATGAAAAGCATCAGAATTCCGATAATCCCAATTCAAGGAACGGCTATTCCACCAAAACAATAAAAAACACATTTGGGGAAGCTGAAATCAGAGTCCCAAGAGACAGGGACGGCAGCTTTGAGCCTGCCCTTGTGCCCAAACGCAGAAGCATGGCGGAGGGCGTTGAAAACGTGATCATTTCCATGTATGCCAAGGGAATGTCAAACCAGGACATCGAAGAACAGATCCGGGAGCTTTATGACATCAATGTTTCCTCCTCCACCATCTCAAGGGTTACCGGTGCCGTAGCGGAGGATATTGTTGCATGGAGAAACAGGCCGCTTGACCCTGTATACCTGATCGTTTGGATGGATGGTATATCCTTCAAAGTCAGGGAGAACTCCAAAGTGGTCAACAAGACCGTTTATATTGCCGTTGGCCTCAGAACTAACGGCCTTAAAGAGATCCTAGGCCTTTGGCTTGGCAAGAATGAATCTTCGGCTTTCTGGATGGGGGTACTCACCGACCTGAAAGCCAGAGGGGTTGAAGATATTCTCATAACGGCAACTGACAACCTGAACGGGTTTACTGATACGATAAAAGCTTCATTCCCCCAATCAGTCACTCAGATATGTGTCGTCCACCAGATCAGAAACGCATGTAGATATGTCGCATGGAAAGACCGCAGGGCGTTTACAAGGGATATGAAGGAAATTTATACCGCCCCTACAAAAGATGCTGCTTGGGCTGCCCTGAACGATTTTGCCAAAAAATGGGAATCCAAATACGCTTATGCCATCAAAAGCTGGAGGGACAACTGGGATGAACTCACCGTTTTCTTCGATTACCCGGCTGAAATCCGTAAAATCATCTATACCACCAACCTGATTGAAAATCTCAATGGAAAGATCAGAAAATACACCAAAAACAAGCTCTCTTTCCCGACAGATGATGCCGTAATGAAGTCTGTTTTCCTGGCTGCAAGAGAAGCATCGAAAAAATGGACTATGCCTATCAGAGACTGGGGAGCTATTCTTAACAGTTTCCTGCTTATATTTGGTGATAGGGTCAGGCTTCTTGATACCTGACAATAAAACCATAATTTGAAGTTTACACACTTATCGGGATAGTGTCTATTAAAACGGCATAGATGGCACGAATGTTCAATTTTAGCACGTCCGTAGCACTTGCCTGTAACTTGTTTATTTATAAACCTTTGGTGCATCTATGTAACCAAATTTTATAAATAGATATACCTTTGGTGTTCTTTATTTATAAATCGTCAAAAGGACTTTTGATCCTCCCAAGACTCTTTTGACTGACATGTGTATAGATCTCGGTGGTCTTACTGGACTTGTGTCCCAACAACTCCTGAATATATCTCAAATCTGTGCCACTTTCCAGTAGATGCGTCGCATAACTGTGTCTTAACCAATGAAGTGTAACTGGTTTACCGATCCCAGCTTTCTGCAAGGCAGTCTTTAACACTTTCTGCAAACTTCCTTCACTGTATTTTGAACCTATGGTTTCCCCCTCAAATAAATACTCCTTCGGCTTTTCATATTTGTAATACTCCCTCAAAAGTTCCAAAATCCTTCCACTTAAAGGTACCATCCTGTCTTTTTTTCCTTTTCCCTCCCTTATAAGCAACATACCCCTATTGGTATCAATATCCCTTATCTTGATATTTAACAGTTCAGACCTCCGAAGACCGCAGGCATAGATTAACGATAACATTGCCCGGTGTTTCACATTCTGATGGACTTCCAATATCCGCTTCACTTCTTCTTTACTCAAAACATGAGGCAAAATCCTTGGATTTTTTGGTCGCTCAATTCCCTTAGGATCTAAGTTCTTTTTTAACCTGTTTGAAAAATAAAGCTTCACAGCATTAATAATCAGCGACTGAAATGAAGCGGAGAATTTCCTCCTAATTATATAATTTTTATGAAAGCTTTCCAAATCCTCATTAGTAATAATATCCGGGCTCTTGTTTCCTGTGAATCTAAAAAATAAAGCCAAACCACCTTTATAGTTTTTTATCGTAGATTCTGAATACCGCTTATTTCGCATCCAATCCTCAAACTTGCTGATTTCTTCTTTCAAAAAAACATCCAATTCAGGGAGAGTAGCAAATTTTTTGGGTATCTCCACCTTCTTCAACTCACTGTAATCCAACCAGGCTTTCCCTTTGAAATACTGAAGCAATGCTGACAACATACTATCTTCGTATGTTACCCACCACACTTTCTTCTTGGTATCCCAGCTACAGCCCGGGAATTGCTTGACATATTCCTTCAACTCAAAATCATAGGGAAATTCAATCCTAATAATAGGCTCCTTCCCCATCCAGTCATTTTTCAAAACCAGCTTCTTCATAAAAATGCTAATGAAAAATCTGCTTGAATTTAAGCTTTGATTAACTACCTAAAAAACTTCCCAATTAACTTATCCGATTAAATTGAATTCCATCAAAAAAGCCCCCGATTCCTCAGGGGCTGTAAATGATAATACTTTTCCAAAGTTCTAAACTTTGGAAAAGTTCCTTCATCTTCAATCAGGAAAACGGATACTTCCCTTTCTCAATCATATAGTCCGCAATCTGTCTTCTCAGCTCTTTGGTATTCACCAAGTCTGCCTTCGTGAAGCGCTTCAGACCCATCAGCATTACCTTCTGCTCATCTCCCTTGGCAAAAGCAGCTATTGCTTCCTTGGCTGCTGTCTGGATTTTTTCAACAGCCTCAAATAAATATACCTGGGCCATAGCAATCTGTGGTCCGCAAGCTTCTGCACCCCTCATGGATACCAGTTTTTCAGTTCTCAGGATGGCAGACTCCGCTGCATAAATTTCGATCATTACATCTGCCAGGTTCATCATCACTTCCTGCTCGGACTCGATCTTATCGGCCAAAGCCATGGCAGCCTTTCCTCCAACCATCAGAAAAACTTTCTTCAGTTTTTTGATGACCTCCTTTTCAGCGGCAAACAACTCGGAAGTATCAATGGTCTCAAAGCTTGGCACGGAAGTCAGTTCATTGGCTACAGCCATCGCCGGCTCAAACAAATTGATTTCACCTTTCATCGCACGCTTCAACAACATGCCCACCATCAACATCCTATTGATCTCATTGGTGCCTTCATAAATTCGGGAAATCCTGGCATCTCTGTAAGCTCGCTCCATGGGGGCATCAGCAGAGTAGCCCATACCTCCATAAACCTGTACACCCTGATCTACCACATAATCCAATACCTCTGAACCATGCACCTTGGCAATCGCCGCTTCAATGGCAAACTGCTCCAAGGCTTTCAATTTGGCCTCGGCATCCGGCATTCCCTCAGCCGCCAATGCAGCCATCCTATCTTCAATGTCCTGACCTGCCCTATAGCACAAGGCCTCACAGGCATAAGTCCTGACAGCCATCTCTGCCAACTTCTGCTTGATGGCCCCAAAGGTGTTGATGGATACGCCAAACTGTTTTCTTTCTGAAGAATACTTGATGGCAAGGGAAGCCACAGACCTACAGCCACCCAATACACCAGCACCCAGTTTGATACGGCCTATGTTCAGTATGTTTACGGCAATCTTGAAACCGTTGCCCCTTTCGGAAAGCATGTTCTCAACCGGCACCTTGCAGTCATTGAAGAAAACCTGACGGGTGGATGAACCTTTGATGCCCATCTTTTTCTCTTCCTCGTTCATGGTGATGCCTCCGAATGTCTTTTCTACAATGAAGGCGGTGAGATTTTTGTCATTATCAATTTTGGCAAAGACAATAAATAGGTCCGCAAATCCCGCATTGGAAATCCACATCTTCTGTCCATTGATCACATAGTGCTTGCCATCTGCTGACAATACCGCTTTGGTCTTGCCGCTGTTGGCATCGGACCCCGCATCCGGCTCGGTCAAGCAGTAACAGGCTGCCCACTCTCCTGTAGCCAATTTTGGCAAATATTTGGATTTCTGCTCCTCCGTTCCATAGTAGAGAATAGGCAGGGTACCGATTCCTGTATGTGCACCATAAGTGGTGGAAAATGATCCGGCCGCTCCGATGATGTCAGCGATCAACATAGAAGTATTGAAGCTCATGCCCATACCCCCGTACTCCTCAGGTACGGAAATACCCAAGAGTCCCAATTCACCGGCCTTCTTAAAAATGGAAGGCACCAACTCAGGATGCTTCATGCTGTCAATTTCCTCGACTTTCGGCGTGATTTCCGTATCGATAAAATCCTGACAGGCCTGAGCCATCATTTTCTGCTCTTCATTGAATTCTTCAAAAATGAAGATGTCCTGGGCTTCTGTTTCCCTGATCAGGAATTCACCCCCGTTGATTGATTTTTTTGTTGCAGTGTTCATGTTTTTAGACTTTAGACAAAAGACGCAAGACAAAAGACAAGCTCCGTCCTACAGACTTACGATCATTTTTTTTCAAATTTTAGTATTAGAGAATAAAGCATTTTTTGAATTTCTGTAAGCTCTGATGTGACATTAATAAATTTTTTTTCTTCAATATATCCCAATTCAAAGGCTACATAAAGCTGTGTTTCCAATTCACAAATAGACCCATGAGCGATACCTAAGAAATTTACAAACTCTCCGTCTGTTCTCCTTCCTGCGCCTTCTGCAACATAGGAAGGAACCGATACTGCACTTCTTCTCATTTGAGAAGTAAGTCCAAACCTTTCTTAATTGGGAAAAAGTTGAGAAATCTTATAAATCTCCGTTGTCAATTTGATTCCTCTTTTCCAAACATTCAGCTCTTTGTAGTTATGCATGGCATAAAATTTTAGGTTTTACAAAAAGATTTAAAATTTACTTGTGAAAACAAATTCTAAATGAAACGTGACATTTTCCGCAAGACGTAAGTACTGGCGTGAAACCAGTCTTGCGTCTTGCGTCTCATGTCTTACGTCTACCTTAATAACTCAAAAATCCCAGCAACTCCCTGTCCTCCTCCGACGCAAGCGGTCACCATGCCGTACTTCTTGTTCTGTCTGCGGAGTTCGTTGAAAAGCTGCACGGAGAGTTTGGCTCCTGTACATCCCAGTGGATGGCCAAGAGCTACTGCACCGCCGTTGACGTTAACTTTGTCGATATCCATATCGAGTGACTTGATCACTGCCAAAGCCTGTGCCGCAAATGCCTCATTGAGTTCGATCAGATCGATCTTGTCCAAGGTCAATCCTGCCTGCTTCAATGCTTTTGGAACAGCTTCCTTAGGACCAATACCCATGATGCGAGGTTCCACACCAGCTACAGAATAAGACATCATGCGGGCAATAGGCTCCAAATTGAGCTGCTTCACCAGCCTTTCGGACATCACCACCACAAAGGCTGCTCCATCTGAAGTCTGTGAAGAGTTACCTGCAGTTACCTGACCATTCATCTTAAAGGCTGGTTTCAATGCAGCCAAACCTTCCAGAGAAGTTCCTGCCCTAGGACCTTCATCGGTATCCACGACAAACTTTCTGGTTTTTCTTTTTCCTTTTTCATCCAGGTAGGTTTCTTCCACTTCTACCGGTACGATTTCATCCTTGAACTTTCCCGCAGCGATCGCAGCCAAAGCCCTGTCATGGGACCTGACTGAAAATTCATCTGACTGCTCACGGGTGATGCCGTAATCTTTGGCCAGTTCCTCGGCGGTCAAACCCATGCTCAGGTAGTAGTCTGGCGTTTGGGAGGCAATTTTCCAGTTGAGTGCCGTCTTGTAGCCCATCATAGGCAAGAGGGACATGGACTCTGTACCACCGGCGATGATGCAATCGGCCATTCCGGCCTTGATTTTACCTACCGCTAGGGCAATGGCTTCCAGACCAGAACCACAATAGCGGTTGATGATGAATCCCGGGTTTTCAATGCCCAAGGCAAGGAGTGAAATCATCCTTCCCATTTGCATGCCCTGTTCGGCTTCGGGGATGGCATTACCGACGATGAGGTCGTCTACCATTTTGGCCTCCAGGCCAGGGGTGTTGGCCACCAGATGCTTGATCACATCTGCTGCTAGGTCATCCGGACGGTAGAACCTAAAACCACCTTTTTTGGCCTTCCCTACCGCTGATCTATATCCGTTTATGATGTATGCTTCCATGTATTGGTTTCTTTTTGAGTTATTTTTTCATTTCTTTGATACTTGCCCTTTATGCGAAAGAGAAGCGAGAAACTAGATTCGAGAGGCTAGACTCGATTCTAGTAGGGATTCGATTCCACGTTTGTTTTGAGACCGATGATCATTTTTTGGATTTCATCGAGATCCTGATTGATAGACTCAAAATCATGTTGGTTCAATAATCCCACCCTTCTTGCGATAATTGTTTGCGTTTCGAGTTCAAAGCTTTCTCCGAGACTGATATCGAGACAATTTGTAAAAGCCTTTGAAGTATTTCGAGCAGTTCCCTCAGCGATATTGAAAGGAATAGAAACACTGGACCTTCTCATTTGGGAAGTCATACCAAACTTTTCTTCTGAAGGAAATAAAGCTGGGGTTTCATAAATTTTTACAGCCAAATCAACTGCCTTATTCCAAACATTAAGGTTTTTAAAATTATGTCTCAGCTTCATATCTTTTCGATTTTCTAGTTCTTAACTCTCTAAAGTCTCATCTCTTGCTTCTCGTCTCTTGCTTCTCGTCTCTCGTCTCTCGCTTCTAATTTCTCAACGGTTTTCCCTTAAACAGAATACTATGTATCCTCTCCAAAGTCTTCTTCTCGCCGGTTAAGCTCAGGAAGGCTTCGCGCTCCAGATCAAGCAAGTATTGTTCGCTGACTTCTGTAGGGGAAGAAAAATCACCCCCGGACATCACCCAGGCCAGTTTTCTGGCAATCTTGGCATCATGCTCGGAAATATAATTGCCGTACAACATGCCCGTGATACCTGCTTCGAACAAGGCCAATGATGATTTGCCCAAAACTTTGATATTGGTCTGCTGCAAAGGCTGCGTGTATCCTGCATCATAAAGGGACAAGACCTTTGCCTTAGCATCGGCCAAAAGGCGCTTGCGGTTCAGGGTAATGGAGTCCTTTGGCTGCAAGTAACCTAAGCCTCTTGCTTCGGCAGCGGAAGTGGATACTTTGGCAGTAGCGATATTCATAAAATACTCCTGTAACCTGTTCAGCTCCACGTCACCGGCTTTGATTTCATTGGAGAATCTGAGGGTCATCTCTTTGGTACCTCCTCCGGCAGGGATCAAACCTACGCCAAATTCCACCAGACCCATATACAGTTCGGCATGGGCCTGTACCGCATCGGCATGTAGGGAAAGTTCGCAGCCACCGCCCAGGGCCATATTGTGCGGAGCTACTACCACAGGAATGGAAGAATACCTTGCGCGCATCATGGTATTTTGGAAAGTAGCAATCATCAGGTTGATTTCATCAAATTCCTGATCTCCCGCAAACATAAACAGCATGGCGAGGTTGGCGCCTGCGGAGAAATTGGCTCCCTCATTACCAATTACCAGTCCTTTGTAGGATTTTTCCGCCATACTGATTGCAGTATTGATGCCTTCGATCACCTCCTGACCGATGGAGTTCATCTTCGTATGGAATTCCAGACCTAGTACATCATCCCCTATGTCATAGAGGGTCGTACCTGCATTGCCCCATACTTTTTTATTGGCTGCCTTCAGCGTATCCAGGATGATGAATTCCTCCGTACCAGGGATAGCCTGATAGGATTTACTTGGAATGTCATAATATTTTCTCTGACCGCCTTCAACTTTGTAAAAACTCCCATGGCCCGCAGCCAGCATCTCATGTACCCATGCGGCGGCTTTTTCTCCCGCAGCTTCCATTTTCTCCACCGTTTCCTTTACGCCCAGGACATCCCAAGTTTCGAAAGGACCCAATTCCCATCCGAAACCCGCAGAAACTGCCTGGTCAATTCTGTAAAGTTCATCTGATATTTCCGGAATCCTGTGGGACACATATTTGAACAGGTCATAAAAAGATGTCCTGTAGAATTCACCGGCCCTGTCATCAAAATTCACCAGAAACTTGATGCGCTGCTTGAGGTCATCAATTTCTTTAGAAGCTTCCAAAGCCTTGAATTTTGGCTTTTCAGCATCCTTATATTCAAACGTTTTCAGATCTAGTTCCTTCAGTTCTTTGCTGCCATCCTTGTGACGGATCATCTTGAAGTAACCTTGTCCGGTTTTGTCGCCCCACCATTTATTGTCATAGAGCACTTTCACGATGTTTGGCAACTGGAATTTATCTCTGGATTCGTCATGGGTAAGGGTCTTGTAAAGGTTATTGGCCACATTTACGGTGGTATCCAGACCCACCACATCCATGGTTCGGAAAGTAGCGGATTTGGCCCGACCAATTACCGTACCTGTCAATTTATCTACTTCAGAGACGCCCATACCCATTTTTTCAATGGCATGCATACCGGAAATAATCGCATAAACACCAATGCGGTTGGCTATAAATGCGGGGGTATCTTTACACAATACTGTTTCTTTACCCAAGAATCTATCCCCATAATCCATCAAAAAATCCACAATTTCGGGTTTGGTTTTGGGACCAGGGATGATTTCCAATAATCGGAGGTATCTTGGCGGGTTGAAAAAGTGGGTGCCTGCAAAATGCAATTGAAAATCTTCAGATCTTCCATCGCACATGAGGTGCATAGGAATACCTGAGGTATTTGAAGTGATCAGCGTACCTGGCTTGCGGTACTGCTCCACTTTATCAAAAAGGGATTTTTTGATGTCCAATCGCTCTACTACCACTTCGATCACCCAATCATAATCTTTGATTTTGGGCAGATCATCATCAAAATTTCCAACAGTAATTCTGGAAACGGAAGAAGCATCATAGAGGGATGCCGGCTTTGCCTTCAGCGTGTTTTGCAGGGCAGTGTTGACGATTCGGTTTTTGACCGTCTTATCCGTCAGACTTAAGCCCTTCTTCATTTCCTCCTCATTGAGTTCGGACGGTGCGATATCCAAGAGCAGGACCTGCACGCCGATATTGGCAAAATGGCAGGCGATTCTTGAACCCATGACCCCCGAACCTAATACGGCTACTTTTTTAATGGATCTTTTCATCATAAAATGTATTTTGGTTTTTTTAAAGTCCGTACAACTCATCGTTGTACGTATTTGGATGTATTGTTTCGGATTGCAAATTTTCTATCACGGTGTTGATTTTCTGGAATACTCGGAAAAACACCTCCAATTCCTCTTCTGTCACCTGTTCTCTCACCATAAGATTGAATTCTTTGATGGTCTGCACAGATATTTCCTTTTTCCGCTTTCCTGGGGGGGTAAGGAAAATCCTTACGGAGCGCTTATCTATGGGATCGGGTTTACGGTATATCAAACCCTTCTCTTCCATGGTCTTCAACATCCTTGTAAGGCTGCGCGCTTCAAGCCCCATCAGCGGAGCTATTTTGGTCGCAGGAGTTCCCTCCTTAGAGTTGATATTGATCAGCACGAAACCGATGGCAGTGGTAAAATCATGCTGCGCAGCCTTTTGGTTGTACATACGCGATATGGCATGCCAGGCACTCTTGATATGGTAATCGACTGTTTCTTCGCGTTTCATAGGTTTTCAAAAATGATACGCACAATTTAAGAAAAAGATTGTATGCATGCATACTATTTTCAAAAAAAGTTATGCATGCATAATATTGTAATTTCCTGATTAAAAAGTAGATAAGAAATAAAATTCTGCGAAAACTGAAATACTAAAATTTAATATTTAAAAATAAGTTCAGATCCTGTATTTGTCGAAATAAGTTTCTTTAGAGATTGGGTTGATTGGTTTAATGGGTAAATAAGGATTAGTTACTTATGGAATAGTTAAGCAGGATAGGGAAATTCTATTTCTACCTTATTTCCATTCTAATTTCCATTTGATAGGGTTTGATTAACAAAGGGATGATGATCAGGTAATTCAACTCCTTTAGGATTGATGAATATTTCTCCTCCAAGGTCTTATCCAAGGCTATCCACCGATGGCCTTTCAGGACTTTGAATACTTTTTGTCACGTCCTGATTTTACTTGACACTTTTTTCTTTGTTTTTTCTTTTATTTTCAATCCTCTTAAATGCCCTAGAGCCCAAGTAAGGAGACCTGTCAAGGCCGGAGCGAAGCGACGTTTATATAGCCTCGACAGGGCTACATACCCCCTTTTTTAATTAAATAGCATTTAATCTATGTGCATTGATTTTCAAGTATTTACATTTTCACCTAATTAAATAAGGTTAGAAAAAAGTAAATCAGATTAATGAAAAGTGTCCCCCAAAGTGTCCCCCGATTTTATTTTTCGTATATTTAGGTATCGAATCAAAAGACAGAAATCATGGCAAACTTTAATTACTACCTTAGGGAGAAATCCAAAGATGGGGACACCCCTGTTTTATTGTTTATCAGTTATCATGGCCACCGCCTGAAATACTCCACCGGGAAAAGCATCCATCCCAAGTTTTGGAATGAAGACAGCCAACTTGCAAGACTTGTCAAGGAATTCCCCAACGCTAAAAAATTCAATGACAGATTGAAATTCATCAAAGGTGAAGCAGAAAAAACTTTGATGGGAATGGAGGCAGATTTAAACCGCATCCCCTCCACCATTGAATTAAAAACCAAACTGGATGAAGTTTTAAAAGAAATCCCTGAGGCAGAAAAAGAAGATCCTGACAGGATGCCAACTTTCATGGAACTGTTTGACAGATATATCCAAGAGGCCAAAGAGGGAACCCGCCTGACAGCATCAGGAAAAAGATTTGATAAAAGATCTATCCAAAAATACAATACTGTTTATGACACCTTGGAAAAGTTCGGGAAATCCTATCACCTGACATTTGACACCATTGACAAAAACTTTTATACCAAGTTTGTCACCTACTTGAATAAAGAAATTTCCAAGACTGTCAATGGTAAAAAGGTAATTATCAAACCAAGTTACACAGTCAACACCATAGGAAAGTATATCCAAGTTATTAAGACTTTTTTAGCCTATGCCACAGAGAATGGATATAACAGAAATATGGCTTTTCAGAAATTCAAAGCACACAATACACCCGGATTTTCCATTTATCTGAATGAGGATGAAATTAATCAGATCATGGAACTGGATTTAAGATCCAC
Source organism: Cecembia calidifontis (assembly GCF_004216715.1). NCBI lineage: Bacteria > Pseudomonadati > Bacteroidota > Cytophagia > Cytophagales > Cyclobacteriaceae > Cecembia > Cecembia calidifontis. The sequence continues at coordinate 995,460 of NZ_SGXG01000001.1, read as the reverse complement.
CCCGCATTTGGAACGTGTCCGGGACTTGTTTATAGTAGGATGTTGGACTGGATTAAGGTTTTCAGATTTTACAGCCATCAGACCTGAGAATATCAAAGATGAATATTTGGAAATAAAAACATTCAAGACAGGGGAAAAAGTCATTATCCCCATTCATTCCATGGTTAGGAAAATCATGGCCAAATATGATGGGGTATATCCAAACAGTCTGCCCCCTGCCATATCCAACCAAAAAATGAATGCCTATCTGAAAGACATTGCAAAACAGGTGGACTGCCTTAAAACCCCGGTGGAGGTGGAACGCATCAAAGGAGGCCTGAAAGCCATCACAAGACAGGAAAAATGGGAACTTGTCACCACACACACCGCCCGCAGATCCTTTGCCACCAACGTTTATAAAAGTGGATTCCCTGCCATCAGTTTGATGAAGATCACAGGCCACAGGACAGAAAAAGCCTTTTTGCTATACATCAAAGTCACCCCTGAGGAAAACGCAAAGCAGTTATTGGATCACTGGAGAAAAACAGCCTTAAAAGTTGGATAATATGGAAGACAAAGAAATACAGGAAATCAGGGAAAAGTTTAAAAATCAAATTACCCCTGAATTAAAGGAATCATTCCAAAAATTAAGAGACAGGATGACTGCCTACAATGATAAAAACCAAAAGGAATTCAAAAAGACATTTAAGACAGTCAAACATATCCTGAAAAGCAGAAAATTGGTATTACCAAGGGACTGGCAGAAAGTCTTTTATGAATGGTATGTAGAAAAATATAGGGATGAAATTAATGAACTGACTTGGGATGACCTGACAGAAAAAATGAAAGATGAAAGCATCATTTTTGAATGGGCAGAAAGTTATACCAAAGAATTAATCCCCGAAAAAATAGAAGTGGAGAAAACCGAAAGAGGGGAACCAATAGCAGTTAGATATTCCATCCTGAATGAATTTTTTAATGAATCAGATCAATTCAAAAACCTATCTGAAAAGCAGAAAGAGCAAATTTTAGCATACATATTAGGCACCATCCCAAGGACTGCAAAAGGCATAAAAAACGGTGAACCCAAGTATTTTTCAGATGGCCATAAAAGCAGGGCAAAGGAATTAATAAATAAGATAAAAAAGGGGGATATTCTTTAATCCCCCTGCCTTATCCCCCTGTCACCTTTGAATAAACAAAACAAATTCAAAGGATATGGACAATCTAATTTTAACTACCTACACCCCTGAGCAACTTACAGGGATCATTAACAATGCAGTGACTGAGGCAGTCAAAAATATCAAAATTCAAGCCTCCACCCCACCAAGTGAAAAACTGTTAACCCGAAAAGAAACAGCAGACAAACTTAAAATCAGTCTTGTCACCCTGAATGACTGGACTAAAAGGGGACTAATACAGTCTTATCTTATTGGTGGACGTGTCCTGTATAAGGACAGCGAAATAGAAGCATCACTGTATAAAACCCAAACTGTAAAATACTGATCCATGGGAGCCATCACAAAAAAGGCACTGCCCGGATCAGATCCGAACAATGCCCGCACCGCCTTAGGTATCGAATCAAAAGCAGTATTCAAATATACCTATTATTTCGGACACCTATTTAGTCAAAACATTGAAATCTTATTTTTTACAGGGGTGGAGGCCTGCACCGGATGAAAACTTTTAAGATACCAATTCAAAGACTGTCCCCATGTGGAACGATTGTCAATATAGAAGCAGTGGCGAATTTAGTCCTGCCTAAGGTGGTAAAATTTGACTACTGGCATGGAAAGAACCTGATTGGATTCATCCTTTGTGAAGTTGGTGAAATGGGAATATTTGAGGCCACAGATATTTTGATAGATGAATATTTCAAGTCTGAGGAATTCAAGGCATTCAGAAAGGAGGCAGGCAAATGGAACTGAATAAAAGGGAGGTGAAAATAGACCCCTCCACAGATTTGAACCAACTTGCAGAGGCAATCCAAAACACCCCAAATACAGCACCACAGGAACCCGAAGAACCCAAACCGATAGACAATAAGTCCCAGGTCAAAGAATGGCTTAAAATGGCTAAAATTGATCCAAACGAGAAGATAGAAAGACCGCCTGTCTGCCTGTCCATCATTGATGGGGATCATGAGGGGATAATAGGAACCTTGGGGAATTTTTCTTTGATAATCGGAAAAGCTAAGTCAAAAAAGACATTCAGTCTTTCTTTGTTCCTGTCTGCCTTAGTAGCAAATCAAACAGTATTTGGAAAGTTCAAAGGCAGTCTGCCTGAGAATAAAACAAAGGTGGTTTTCTTTGATACGGAGCAATCAAGATACCACGTCCAAAAGTTTTATCACAGAGTTTGCAGACTTCTTGGGATTGAAACCCCTGTCAACTTTGAAGCATACTGCCTGAGACAATTTACACCCATAGAAAGACTGGAAATCATTGACTTTTATATCAATTCAGATCCTGACATAGGTTTTGTGGCCATTGATGGAATCAGGGATTTGGTCAACTCAATCAATGATGAAGACGAAGCCACAAAGACTGCATCCCATTTATTGAAGTGGACAGAAACCAAGTCCATCCATATTGTCACAGTCCTGCATCAGAATAAAAGGGATGAAAACGCCCGGGGACATTTGGGGACTGAATTAGTCAATAAAGCAGAAACCGTTTTGTCCGTTTCAATAGATCCACAGGACAGAAAAATATCAGTGGTGGAACCTGAATTTTGCAGGGACAGGGAACCCGAAATTTTTGCATTCACAGTGGATGAAAATGGACTGCCTGTCTTGGTGGATGGATGGGAGAAAGTGGAGGCCACCACGAAAAAAGCAGTGTCCCCGGATGCCATATCAGATGACTATCACAAAGAAAAGTTAAAAGGGATATTCAAAGACCTTGGGGATCAGGTTAAAGGTGGTGAATTAAAAGACTGTATAAAAACAGTTTTTGATTTTGGGGAGACAAAAGCCATTCAATTCAGGACTTATTATAAGAGAAAAAACTGGATAATTCTGAATGGTCACCAAAACAGTCCAAAAGCATTCTACACCATAAATATTTGACTTGACTTACTTAGTTACTTGGTTAGCCATATAGGGTTTTATCTAACTAACTAAGTTCAAAACCTACTAAAAACAGAAATAAGATGACTGAAATAAAAAATCTATACATACTAAATACAGGCTTTAAAATAGACAATGACCTATTTGATGCCTTTTATAATTCACAGCGAAATTTTAAGAGGGATGAATTAATAGACTTAATTCAACAGCTGTTTGGGTACTACAATTGTGAAATGACTTTAGAGGAATCCATTAGCATAGAGTTGAGGCAGTTATTTAAACCCCAAATTATTATTGATGGGGGATCTTTCATTTATGCTTATGGGACAGATTACCCAATAGAACTTCTTAAGGATAAAACCAAGCTGATTGAATGGCTTAAAACCAAAGAAAAAGGAATCAAAGAAAGAATTGATTTAGATGGGACTGATATAAAAATCAGTCAAACTGTCTGCAAGGTGGAGGGCAAAGATCCTAAAATAGAAATCATGCCTTTGCGGGATTGGATAAATATAAAAAGCATAGAATTAATCTGAAAACCTGACTTGGTTACTTGGTTAGACTACTTGTTTAACCAAGTTTAATCAAGTTAAAACCACCATAAAAGACATGAAATCAATACTGGATATAGAAGTAAGCTGTTTTGCTTATTACAATGAAGTGAATCACCCCAAGACAGTCAATTTGTTAGCATGGTTAACGTCCACCAAGTACAAAGACAAAGTGGATCTTATCAGGTCACTGGATGACAAGAAAGAAAGGGGGTTATTAAAATCCAAACTGCCTGCCATCACCCCAAGTGCAATTTTAAAAAATAGGATATCAGAAATCCCATTGAATGAAAAACTAATAAAACATACTGGATTTATTCAAATAGACATTGATTTGGCAAAGGGAAATATTGAAATATCAAACTGGAATGATTTAAAAGACGAAATATCCAAACTGCCACAGATAGCATATTTCGGACTGTCTGCATCAGGGAAAGGATATTGGGGACTGATCCCCATCCCCCCTGATCCTGATAATCACAGTGGATATTTTGACACCCTACATGGAATTTTCTTGCATCAATGGGGGATTGAACTGGATGGATTGCCTAAAAATATTACATCACTTAGGGGTTATTCATACGATTTGGACGCTTATTTTAATCATGAGGCAAAGACATTCACAGTCTTAAAAAAGCCTGTCACAGTGGCTAAAATACCCCCTAAAATCAATCCTGCACCTGTCACAGATGGAAAGTATCAATGGATAGAAAATTGGATCTTATCCAAGATATCGGAAGCCATGCCCGGGGACAGGCATAATGCCCGCCTGAAATATTCAAGACTGGCAGGGGGACTGATAGCAGGGGGATATTTGCCCGCATCAGTGGAACAAAGCATTATTGACAGTTATCTGTCACAATATGGGAACGAAGACACCAAAGAAATCCAAGACAGGGAAATAGAGGCCGTCAAATATGGGATAGCTGAGGGAATAAAAGCACCTGCCACGCCTCCACCCATCAGATGTTTGTTTGTGGCATTCACCGATATAAAAGACTATTCAGATAAGGCATTCAAGATATGGCAGGGGGATGACAAATTTTATATCCCCAAATCCACAGTCTTTGAAATACTGGATTTTGGCTTTTATGTATTGGAATATTATCTGAAAAAGGAAAGAAAAAAAGATGACAGGAAACCGCCCGCCTATCAGTCCACAGCATGGAAAGAATTTCCTTTTGATGCAGACCCCATCCATCAGATCATTGAAAAAAAAACTTTAATCCATGATGACTACCAAACCGAGTTTGACAGCACTGAGGCAGAAATTAGAGAAACTGAGAAAAGAAACCAAAGACTTAGAAGCGATATTGAAAGAATCAAACAGGAATCACAGGGAATGGAAAGTCTGTTTATACAGGTTGCAACGCTTGTTAAATGGGAATGGATTGAACCCGGATGCATTAAAGAACCACAGGGAAAAGATAGATTATTTCGATTGAAATATTATACTACATAGATTTATTCAATATTCCGTAAATTACGGATGAAAAACGGATAATATGGGAAAGTTTGAAAAAGGAAATCCGGGCAGACCCAAGGGAGCGAAAAACAAAGTCAATACTGAGTTACGGGAACTGATCCAAAAGCTGTTTGATGACAATTTTGACACCATTCAAGAAGATTTGGAGGCATTGGAACCTAAGGACAGATTAAAATTTCTTTCTGACTTGTTGCCTTATTTGTTGCCCAAACTACAAAGCACCACCCACACCACAGAAATTGATTTGGATGGCATGAGTGAAGAAGATTTGGACAAATTGATAGAACGGATCACAAATGAATAAGGGACTGAAAATAAGCATCCTGATAGCCTTAAAAAACGGCCTACTGTCAAAGGTGGAGGCAAAGACTTTGATAAATTCTAAAGGGATCAATACCGTCCTAAATAAAATATGAGAGGTCTGGTTTTTTGCCCAAAATAGCTATTTTGGGTTTGCACCAAAAAACATAAACCTCCCATGAGTAATATTACATTGTTTTCTCAGATTATTAAAAAAATCGAGCGTTCAATTTTCAAGAAACTGGTTGAAGAGAAGCAAACGGACAAGGGCTGCAAAGGCTTTGACAGCTGGACGCATTTGGTTTCCATGCTTTTTTGCCATTTTGCCAAAAGTACTTCTGTAAGGGATATTTCAAACGGCCTGCGTTCGGCCACGGGGAACCTCAACCATCTGGGGATTGCCAAGGCACCATCCAAGTCCAGTATCAGTTATCAGAACAAGCGCAGGGACTCTGACCTGTTCAAGGAGCTGTATTACGGGCTTCTGAAGCATTTAGGACAGCAGGCGTCCCTGAGCAGGGTAAAACTACGGATCAAGGCTCCCGTCTATCTGCTCGACTCCACGGTGGTAAGTCTTTGCCTTTCGATGTTTGACTGGGCAACCTTCAGGACCAAAAAGGGTGCTGTAAAGATGCATACGCTTCTGGACTATGACGGGAAACTCCCTGTTTATGTGAATATTACAGAAGGAAGTATGGCAGACAATAAAGGCGCTTATGATATTCCTTTGGAGAAAGGATCCGTTATAGTGGCGGACCGCTATTACAATGACTTTCCGATGCTCAACATTTGGGACAGCAAGGGGGTCTTTTTCGTCATAAGGCACAAGGATAACCTTAAGTTCAGCACAATCAATGAACGTCGACTCCCTGAAAATACTGCACAGGAAGTACTGATAGACGAAGAAATTGAACTGGTAAACCCGCAGTCAAAAGTGAAGTACCCCGGAAAACTCAGAAGAGTGGCTGTATGGGACGAAAAAAACCGACAGACCGTCGAACTGATTACCAATAACTTCAAATGGTCAGCAAAGACAATCGGTGATCTTTACCGGTGCCGATGGGAGATTGAGATCTTCTTCAGGGACATCAAGCAGTTACTCCATATCAAAACCTTTATCGGAACATCGAAAAATGCCGTGATGATCCAGATATGGACCGCGCTGATCACCATTCTGCTCCTAAAAGTGATGAAGGCAACCGCTAAATTCGGATGGCATCTGTCCAATCTGGTTGCATTTATCAGACTGAACATATTCGTTAAAATAGAGCTGCAAAAGTGGCTGGACAAACCCTTTGAAGACCATGAAAAACCTCCTCAAAAAAGCCAACAGGGGGTTCTATTTCCGGATTACAGATAAAATCACAATAGAAATTGCAGAAACACAGCTAAACATCTGTCTTGTAAATTATTTAGGACAGCATTGTAAAGGGATCATTAAACTGGATTTATCCACCCATGGGATGCCTGATCCTGTTTGTCCCATCATTGACAGGATGCCTGATTTGAAACAGTATTTTATTAGAATTATTGACTTGGGACATGGAGAAAACCCACAGATGGAGCAAATTTAATATCAAACTGACAGTCCTAAAAGCATTGAAAAAAGGGATAATATCCAAAAATGAAGCAAAAATGGTACTGGATGCAGATGACCCAAGTAACTACATGTTTTTAACTGAACATGATGAAGATGAAATCTATTCCAAAACAAAAAAATTACTGGAAAGACTTGGGATCATTACACCGCTAATATTTGTTGATGAAAATGGAAATATCTGTTAACGATAAAAAAAAGATATTGGAAGCCTATCTGAAAAAAGCCATCACAAAGGATGACATGAAATTTCTGTTTGAAGTTGGAATATCAGTCCCACCCATTCAATGGAAATTTAAAACTGAGGCAGACGAAAAAAGACACCAAAGAAAAAGGGACTTGGTGGAAATTGTCTTGGGACGTACATTCCCAAAAATTGTATGGGTGAAATCAAAGCATATTGAACAATGAAAAGAACGGAAAAACTACTATTTGAATTGAAGCCATCAGAGTTTAGAAAGATGGTTTTAAAATCCCTGCATTCCGGAACCATAACCAAAGATGAAGCAAAGGTACTTATCAGGGATGGACAGAAAGACAAAGGAATATTTCTGTTTGAAGATGACCTGACAGATGCAGACCTACTTTTAAAATCAGGGCTTGAAAAGATGGGATATTTCGGGGGGATTATTTTGGATGGAACTGGAAAGGATTTTTTAGAAGTTAAGCAGTCTTGAACTTAGTTACTTGGTTAAACCCCTATGCACATATCTAACTAACTAAGTTAAGTCTGCATTTTTCGACATGATAAAAAACTGCAAAAAAACAGACCTATTCCCTGCAAACTGTCCCCCAAACTGTCCCCCAAAAATGAAAAACCCCAAATACAGCCTGTATAAGGGGTTTTTTGTAGCCTCGACAGGTCTCTGTCTTGGGCTACTTTTGCGTTTGAGAGATGAAAACACTGTTAGTCCCTCATGTACCTCAATCGGCTTCTTCATATTTAATGAACAATGTGGCCTCTTTTCATTGTAGGCCCATACTCCATGCCTTACTGCTGCAAACGCTTCTTTGAGATTCTTAAACCTGTCCCCAAGTTTATATTCAATCTTCAGAATCCCGTTAACCCGCTCTGCCATTGCATTATCATAGCAATTCCCTGCTTCTCCCATACTGGACTTTATACCTTCCTTTTCCAGTAATTCAGTATAAATCTTACTGCAATACTGAAAGCCCCTATCTGAGTGATGAACAATGCCTTCTGTTGACGGACATTGTTCTATCGCCATTTTTAAGGCTTCTACAGCACATTTTGACTCAAGCGTATTCCCCAAATACCATCCTACTATCTTCCTGCTGTATGCATCGGTAATAAGATACAGGTACCTGAAGGAATCCCCGACACGGATATAGGTTATGTCCGAAACCCAGGCCTGATGGGCAGTGGTCCAGACATTGCCATTGAACAGATCCTCATATTTACTGTAGCGCATAAATGACTGCGTTGTAACAACATACTTCCTCTTGCGCTTGACCAGCAAGCCTTCAGAACGCAACAACTCAAAGAGCCTGTCCCTTCCTATGCTGATCTCCAACCTCACCGCATCTTCTCTGATCAACTCCTGAAGCTTTCTTGTGCCCATCATCGGATGCGTCCTCCGGTAATCCCGGACAAGCTCCAATACCAGGTCGTATTGCGCTTCCTCCTTCAACTTGGAGTCCATCCAACCATAATATGCTGACCTACTGTAACCAAAGTAAGTACAACCGGACTTAACGCTCACTTCTTCAGGCCTTTTTGAAACAGTCCGTTGCCAAAGTTTTTTTTTAAATCCGTCTTGTATTCATCATTTGCAACATCTATCAGCGTCTCAAGCATCTTGTTGGCAACTATCGAATCGGCCAAGGCAAGTTTTAACCTCTTGTTCTCCTCTTCCAGTTCCTTAAGTCTTCTCTTCTCATCCATAGTCTCTATTCTAACCCTTTTGTTCAACAAATGATCCCTGCCAAAGGACCTGACCCACCTCTGGATCGTCTCCGCTCCTCTAATATCATACTTCTTTTGAAGATAAGAATAGGAACTTCCATTTTCCACCTCCTCTACTACTTGCTTCTTGAAGCTAATACTGTACCTGTTAAATTCCCGAACCGTTTTTGTCATTTTTTTCCTGTTTTTAGTTTGACTTAATCTGTCAAGCTATTTCAGGACGTGACATTTAATTCCAAAATCAGCCTTCCGACATCCAAATTCCAACGCCCCTTAATGAATTCCTTAATTTCCTCAACTCCTTAATGTTTTTAACCAACTCTACAACCTGGTCCTTCGCTAAAATCAGCCTTTTGGCTGATTTCTTTACGCTTGCTCCTGAAATGTCACTTTCGATATTCCCCTTTCAACATTCCAAATAAAAAAACCACCTTACCTATGATAAAGGCAGGTGGTTTAATAAAATATGACCTCTGTGAAGGTAATTTAATTTCCTGAATACATCTCCTCTATTTCTTTGGCATATTTTTCATGGATCACTTTACGCTTGAGCTTCATGGTAGGGGTAAGCTCTCCTGTTTCTACACCCCAAGTAGTATTGAGGATTTTGAATTTTTTAATTTGTTCCCATTTACCAAAGTACTTATTTTGATTGTCCACCTCTCTCTGGAATTTTTCCTGGATTTCGGACTTTTGAAGCATCTCAGAATCCGTAGTGTAAGGAATGTCTTTGTGGTGGCACCAGTCACGCAAACCCTGAAAATTTGGGACAATCAAAGCAGCTGGGAAATTCCTGTTTTCACCGACCACAATAATCTGATCGATTAGAGGAGATTCCTTGAATTTATTTTCCATTGGCTGAGGAGCAATATATTTTCCGCCGGATGTTTTGAACATTTCTTTTTTGCGGTCAGTAATCTTCAGGTAATTTCCCTCATGTAGTTCTCCAATATCTCCGGTATGGAACCATCCCTCTGCATCGATTACCTCTGCTGTAAGATCGGGTTGTTTGTAATAACCCTTCATTACATTGGGTCCTTTGACCAAAATTTCTCCATCTGCAGCAATTTTTACTTCTACATCTTTTACAATCTTCCCAACCATACCTATCCTGATGTCTTTATGGTTGCAAATAGAAGCAGATATTACAGGAGATGTTTCTGTCAAACCGTAACCCTCACAAACAGGAATCCCGGCAGCCCAAAATACCCGGGCCAATCTTGGTTGAAGGGCAGAAGCACCTGAATTGATCTGCATGACATTTCCACCCAATGCCTCCCTCCACTTGCTGAAAATGATTTTATTGGCCATTTTCAACTGAAAATTATACCATGCTCCTTGGTCCTTATTTGGTTCATACCTAAGTCCCAAATTCAAAGCCCAGAAGAAGAGTGATTTCTTTATTCCAGTCAATTCGTAGCCTTTGGATACAATTTTATCATACACTTTCTCTAATAACCTTGGTACTGTATTGAACACATGTGGCTGTACTTCTTTAAGGTTATCTCCGATGGTTTCCATGCTTTCTGCATAATAAATGGAAATGCCCATGTAGATAAAACAGAATGATCCTACCCTTTCATAAATATGGCAAAGAGGCAAAAAGCTCAGTGCTTTTGCTACCCCTTTTGGAGCAACTATTCTATCCTCAATGGCAAACAAATTACTGATTACGTTATTATGGGTCAGCATTACACCTTTGGGTCTACCAGTAGTGCCTGAGGTATAAATGATGGTAAAAATATCTTCTGATTTGACTTCTTCTTTTTTTCTTTCCAGATCTGCCAGGTTACTTGCTTCACCTTTGGCCATAAAATCTTCCCAATAATCACAGCCTTCGACTTTATCAAATGACAAAATCTGTACCTCCATGTCTTTAGATCCTTCGACAGCTTTTTCAAATATTTCCCTGTCACCGACAAAAATTTTCTTGACCTCTGCATGTTGAAAAATATAATTGTAATCGTCAGCTGAAATGGTCGGATACATAGGAACAGAGATGGCTCCAATTTGCTGCAGGGCTAAATCTATAAAGTTCCATTCAGGTCTGTTATTGGAAATAATGGCCACCTTATCATCCTTATCAATACCGGATGACAAAAATGCCAAGCTTAAATTGTCAACAATTTTCTTTAATTCCCTGGAAGAATAAGTTTTCCATTTACCCTCTATCTTCTGGGCCAAAGATACATCCTTATCGTAGGTGGCTATTTGGTGGTTTATGAGATCGAATAATCTGGTGATTTGCATATCATTTTGGGTTAGGCGAATCAAAATATGAAAAAGCTTTCATTAAAACAAAACCACCGGATTGTAGAAATCCACAGTGCTATATCAATTATATTTTATTTAATTAAATAAAACTATTGAAGTTATTATGCTGTGGATTTGTTGATAAAATTTTTTAAAAAATCGATACACACAGTTTTCCCTGTTGATTTGTGATCTATCCACTTTTTGTTCACAGGGTTTCTCATATTTAATTTCTTGATAATGAGATTTCTTCTACTTTTTCCTTCCGCTTTGTGAACATGGCCTTTAAAGTTATTTGTCTATTTCTTTTTCGTGAATTGGATGTGTATAGATGTGGAATATTTTGTGCTTATCCGATAGTATGGCACATGAGCTTCAATGCTGGCTTTATCATTGGGTATAAAGGCCAATTTGTACCCATGTTATCGACCATTATCCACAATATTTTTATTACTTATCTACAGAAATTTTTTCAATTTCTTTTCCTTCGGTTGGTTTTTCTTCTTCTATTTTTTCATCTTTTATAAGTCCTTGTTCTTTTCTGGGATTTATTTCCAGCTCCAACACCCAGCCTCCTCTGACCGTTACATCCTTGCTATTTTCAGCATTTTGGTTCTCTACATAATAGACTGGTTCTGCATATCTCCATTCTCTTAAATTAGAGGTATCCCAGCGCTTGTTTTTGTTTCTATCTACAATCGCTCTTATGTAATAGCTACCCGGTTCCACATATTGAAATGTTGCCACATTGGATTCAGTTAAATACCTTTCAGCAATTATTTCATCCCTTTTGTCTGTTATCTGAACGATCAAAGGTAATTCCGAAGTATTCACTTTTACTTTTACCTCATCTGATAAAGTCTCTTTCTTGAGCCTTTTAAATGTAGATTCTAACTTGTCTTGGTTGAATTCTGATTCTATATCTATAAAAGTGGAATCGCCTGCATATAGTGTGAAGGATTCATTGCTGATACTGTCTGGTATGGACCATCGGAAAGTAAGAGAAGTTCTATCCAAGCTGTCGCTAAAGTAAATAAAGTTTTTATCAACCTGGATAATACCCGCTGTATCATATTTGATCAAAAGTGAATCAAAGTTTATTTTTTGTAAAGGTTTATTGAATTTAAAATTGGTTTGAAGAATATCCACAAAATTCTTCTTTCCTTCTAACTTCGTTTCCAATGCTTCTTTTTTTCTTTCACTTTCCATAAATTTGGCATAGAGCAGCGTATCCAAATTGAAACCTACAGAATCTTTTAATTGTAGTCGTACAGGAATACTGTCATTCAATACCTGAGTGTGGTATAGCCTTAAGGTTTTGTCATTTTGACGGTAAAATAAGGTTTCATTTAAACCTTCATTTTCAATGCTTATTTCAACAGGATATTTGCTTAAGACGATGTCAAAATTTGATCCTACAGAAATGGATCTGTTAACTTTGAATTCTGATACATCAGCTTTACTCAAATAAAACTGTGCCCCATCAATATTCTTATCTATTAAAATGGTGTCTTTTATAAAGGAATATGCTTCTTGTTTTTCTTCTGCTTTCAAAGAGTTGTTGGCATCATGCCAGGCGTAGGCCAAATATTTGCCTTCTTTGATATTTGTCAATCTGAAATTTCCCAAAGAGTCTGTGGCCCCTATGTAATAGGGCGGGGCTGTAAGTACATCGGTCGTATCATTCACTTCATAAAGTCCTACATATACATCTTTTAATAAGACCTCTTTTTGAAGGAATAAATAATCCACTTTACCTGAAAATGTAAGGCTGTCAATATCCGGTCCTGTAGAAAATACCAAGCGTAAGTTTTCTGGGGCATTACCTTCTGTGATGTCCTTGATTGTTTTTTGGAAGTTGAATACATAGGTAGTACTGTCTTCCAAATCTTGGTTTAGTTTGATAAGGACCCTGTTCCTATTGGCTATCACCTCCATTTCCTGTTTGTTGATCCTTGGAGTGACTATTATATGTTTGTTGGCATTTTCTACCTTGACGTATTCGTTGAACAGCAGTTCTATGGTAGATGGTTTCGTATTGATAGATTCATTTTCAGGGTTTATTGAAAGTAATTTGGGCGGATCTTCATCCTTAGGACCTCCCATAGGTGTACTTTGTTTTGCGCAAGAAAACAAGGTAATAATTAAAATAAATGACAATATTTGCTGTAAATATTTCATGATTTCTTTAATATGAACAATAAACTCGAGTAATTATTGTTATGATTTTTTGCCCATTTGTTTGATTTCATTCCATTAATAAATCCATTTTGCAATTGTTTCAAGAATGATTGATCTGGATTTTGGTATTTTTCCGATAGCAAAGAAACATAATAGCTATCAAATTTCATGGGCAGTATTTGATCAATGTGTAGTTTGAATTCATTGGCCAAATAAGCCATGCTTTTATGGTTGAAGTGATATAGATGTCTTGGAACGTCCCAAGCTGCCCAATGTTCTTTGTAATGCTGTGCGTCCAATGAACTATGATTGGGAACAGCAATCATTATGGTTCCATTTTCTTCGAGCAGATGGATCAATTTCTTGATGGTTTTCCTTAATTCGTGTACATGTTCCAGAACATGGAATAAGCTGATGCAATGGTATAATTTTTTGTCATTAATTTTATCAAGGTCTGTGATGACTTTTAATCCTTTTTCTTTGGCTGTTTTTCTGGCTGTTTTGTTGGGTTCTATGCCTGTAACTTTCCAACCACTTTTTTTTGCAGCTTTTAAAAAATACCCCGTACCACAACCAATGTCCAATAGGTTTCCTTTTGCTACATTAAAGGAATTGAGCCAAGCAACTTTTTGTCTTATGGTAAAAATCCTGACCAATTTGTACAGCAGGTTGGTCAGGTTATTGGTTTTATTTTGGTGGGATATATAATCTTCAGATTCGTAATAGTCCTGTATGAATGCTTGTTGAGGTCTTGGATTGGTAAATATCAGATCACATTTGCTGCATTGGCAAAGAAGGAATTTTTCTTTACTGATGGCATAGTCTGTTATTTCATGGAGATTAAGAAAAAGCCCACTTTTACAAAGTGGGCATTTGGTCAATCTTTCTCTTTGGTTCATCATCTTCCCAAGTAGACGGTTAATATGGATAAGTCAGCTGGTGAAACTCCACTTATTCTTGAAGCCTGTCCCAATGTTTCTGGTCTGATTTTATGGAGTTTTTGTTTTCCTTCTGCTGAGAGTGCAGGGACAGCCAGGTAATCAAAATGTGGGGGGATTTTGAAATTTTCCATGCTGTTCAATTTCTCCACCATCTGTTGCTCTTTTTCGATATAACTTTCGTATTTGATTTGAATTTCTGCCTGTTCCAAGACTTCTTTAGAATATTTGGAGAGGTAAGTTTTGAGTTCCTTATCCAGTTCCATGATTTCGTTTAAGCCTAGCTGTGGTCTTTTTAGCAGTTTTTCTACACTTATTTTTTCCTTGACGGTAGCTGTTTCATATCCTTCGAGTCCTTCATTGATGATATCAGGAGACAATCTTTTTTGTTTGAGGTCATTGATCAATTTGGCGGTATCGGATTTTTTGTCCAGCATCTTTTCTAATCTTGTATCATCAGCTAAGCCTATTTGGTGACCCAATTGGGTCAGCCTTAAATCAGCATTATCCTGTCTCAACAATAATCTAAATTCCGCCCGGGAAGTAAACATTCTATAGGGTTCCTCTGTACCTTTATTGATGAGATCATCAATCAGTACACCAATATAAGCATCAGATCTTTTGAGGATGAATGGTTCTTCTTCTTTTACTTTTAATGCTGCATTGATTCCTGCAATCAATCCTTGGGAAGCAGCTTCCTCATAACCGGTGGTACCGTTGATCTGTCCAGCAAAGAAAAGGTTTTCTATCAGGTGAGTTTCCAGAGTTAATTTCAACTGTGTAGGAGGAAAGAAATCGTATTCTATGGCATAACCTGGTCTGAACATCTTGGCGTTTTCAAATCCGGGTATTTTCCGCATCGCTTTAAACTGTACATCTTCAGGTAAGGATGTAGAAAAGCCATTGACATAGATTTCTATCGTATTCCAACCTTCTGGCTCCACGAAAATCTGATGTCTTTCCCTTTCTGCAAACCTGTTGATTTTGTCTTCGATAGATGGGCAATATCTAGGGCCAAGGCCCTGAATTCTTCCATTGAACATAGGTGACCTATCAAAACCTGTTTCCAAGGTTTCATGGACTTCCTTATTGGTATAGGTAATCCAGCAATTTCTCTGTTCTTTTAATGGGCTCGTTTCATCTGAATAGGAGAATTTTTCGGGGTTTTCGTCACCTTCCTGAACTTCCATTCTGCTATAGTCCAAAGATCTGCCATCTACTCTTGGAGGTGTGCCGGTTTTCATTCTTCCCGCTTCAAAGCCTAATGAAACCAACTGTTCAGTAATACCTTTAGCTGCAGATTCTCCTGTTCGCCCTCCTCCAAATTGTTTTTCTCCAATATGGATGACTCCGTTAAGGAAAGTTCCGTTGGTCAGAACAACACTTTTTGATCTTATTTCCAGTCCAATGCTTGTTCTGACACCTACTACCCTATTGTCTTTAACTACTATGCCATTGACCATCTCTTGCCAAAAGTCAACACCTGGTGTAGCTTCCAAAGCCAATCTCCATTCCTCAGCAAAACGCATTCGGTCATTTTGTGTTCTTGGAGACCACATAGCCGGACCTTTGGACCGGTTGAGCATTCGGAATTGTATCATGGATTTATCAGATATGATACCTGACATTCCCCCTAAGGCATCAATCTCTCTTACAATCTGACCTTTTGCCACACCTCCCATGGCTGGGTTACAGGACATCTGGGCAATGGTATTCATATTCATGGTACATAGGAGGACTTTCGCTCCCATTTTGGCTGCAGCATGTGCAGCTTCACAGCCTGCATGACCTGCGCCCACTACGATCACATCATATTCTGGAAACATATATTTTCCTATTTATTGGAGTGTTCCACGTGGAACACTTGTTAGGTTGATGATTTTTTTAAGTTGTATATTTAAATGTTCCACGTGGAACATTAGGAATAAAATGCTGAAATGGATTCGTCTTCCATTTTCTGCATGATTTTTTTATCTTCTTCTTTTTTATCCTTATACCCCATTAGGTGTAGTAGCCCATGACTCATTACACGGAGGAGTTCTTTTTCAAATGAAATCTTTTCTTTTTCTGCATTTTCCTTTACCCTATCTATACTGATAAAGATATCCCCTTCAATGGTCTTTTCATCTTCTGAATTATCAAAGGTGATGATGTCTGTATAGGTTTTGTGGTTCAGGTATTCTACATTGATCTGATACAGGTATTCGTCCGAACAAAAGACATAATTCAAATCCCCGATCTTTAAGGATTGCTTTGCTGCAATTTTTCTCAACCAATTTTTGTGTTTGGTTTTATCCTTGAGAGGGAACTTTATGTCTTCTTCGAAAAAAGAAATTGCCATATCAAAGGTAAAATGTTAAAACCGCTATCCTTCCGCTATCTTCAAACTTTACTTCGTCAGTCAGGTGGCGCATTATAAAAATTCCCCTTCCTCCTGTTTTCTCCAGATTCTCTGGAGCTGTGGGATCCGCCAAATGCTCATAGTCAAAACCAGAGCCTTCATCTTTGATGACAAACTGGACCTGATTTTCATCCAGGTGCAATTCCAGATCTACGGTTTTATTTCCATCCAGCTTGTTGCCGTGAACAATGGCATTGGTCACACATTCTGTTACAGAAATCATGATATTGCCATAGATATCATCATTGATGGCATACTTTTCTCTGGCATTGTCAATGAAGCTTTCTATGATCTTTATATTCTCTATCAGAGAAGGTATAGAAATTTTAATAGAATTCATCAAAATTTTATGGATAATTGGTTATTTAATTTTCCTTTTTTAACTGTCAATTTCTATCATTATAGGACAATGGTCCGAATGTTGTGCATCCGGAAATATCACAGAACTTTTAATCCTATCTTTCATAGGTGTGGTGCTCATGTGATAATCTATCCGCCAACCTAGGTTCTTTGATCTTGATCCTGCCCGATAACTCCACCAGGTATATTGGTGGGGTTCCTGATTGAATATCCTAAAACTGTCATCGAATCCGGAAGCCGTAAACTTGTCCATCCATGCCCTTTCCTCCGGTAAAAAACCGGAAGAGTTTTTATTGGATATTGGATTATGGATATCGATAGGCTTATGACAGATATTGTAATCCCCACTTAAAATGAGATTCGGATATGATTTGATCAAATCCTGACTGTATCCATAGATATCATCCAGAAACTGATATTTGAAATCCTGTCTGACATCTCCTGTCGTTCCTGAGGGAAAATACGCAGAAATAAATGAAAAGTCTTCATAATCTGCTCGAATGATCCTCCCTTCATCATCATATATGGGTAAACCCATGCCATATGCCACGTTTTTGGGTTTTTCTTTACTGAGGATGGCTACCCCACTGTACCCCTTTTTGACTGCTGGATACCAATAAATATGATAACCCATATCTTCAAAAATGGACTTATCAACCTGGTTTTCCAAAGCTTTTACTTCTTGCAGCCCAATGATATCCGGATCTGTTTCCTTCAGCCAGTCTGCTAATCCCTTGTTCAGTGCAGCCCTGATACCATTGACATTATAGGATACGATTTTCATCTGTTTTTGATGCTTTTCTTTTGGTTTTAATTAGTCTATTTGATTTCTATATCAAATTCTCTTTCGAAATATTCCAATACCTGGATTTTCAGAAGCTTTTCCTGCTCCAGAATATCGAAATGGGGTAATTTTTTCAGGAGTTTCCAATGCGGCCATCCGTCCTGATCGATAAAGTCAAGTTCGTAAAAACCCGCATAACTCAGCACTTTGCAAATCGCAATGTGCATCAAATCCTGTTTTTGCTCTTTGGAAAAATTCCTGTTGCCCTGACCCAGTTCCTGAACACCTATCAGAAAAAGCACTCCATTCAGGTCATTTGGCTTTTTTCCTATCAGTTCCTCTATTCCCAGAAGTAACTTGCCCCAACGCTTTTCCAGGTCCAGATCCTTTTTAAACATTTTTGTTTCCTTCTTTTTCGAGTAAATCCCAATATTCAACAGCCCTCCTTAAATGGGGTATCACAATGGATCCACCGATTATGGTAGCAATGGAAAATACTTCAAATACCTCCTCCCTGTTCATCCCGGCTTCATAGGATTTCCCCAAGTGGTATTTGATACAATCATCGCATCTCAAAACCATGGAACAGGCCAGTCCTATCATTTCTTTGGTCTTCACATCCAAGGCTCCTTCTGCATAGGTATTGGTGTCCAGGTTAAAAAACCTTTTGATCACCTTGTTGTCAGAAGCCATGATTTTTTCATTCATTTGGCTTCGGTAAGTATTGAATTCTTCTATCAAATTCATTAATTTTTTAGATCTAAATTTAACCTACAAATATAGCAGGTATTTTCCTGTCATTCAGTTCTAACAAGCCTTTTTGAAAATGCGTTTCCGGATTTTTGAAGATTTTTTATCGCTGGTTTTTCCCAAAACCTGTTGCCTGTGCAAAAGAAGCCTATTTGACTTCGAAAATGTACTCTGCAGATGGTGTACGGCCAACCTGCCTGTAGCCAATTATCACCTTAGGCCCCAGTACAATGATTTATCTGTAAAAATTACTGGACTGACCAAAACCAATCTGGTTTTTGCCTTTTTGAGGTTTACCAAAAAAGGCGAAAGCCAAAAACTCCTGCACCAGCTCAAATACAGGAACCGGCCCGAAATCGGGGTGGAATTGGGTAAAATATATGGGCAAATACTCCTACAGCACGGCTTCCAGGATTGGGACCAAATTACACCTGTTCCCCTTCATCCGGCCAAACAAAAAAGAAGAGGGTATAACCAAAGCGAACAGTTTGCTATTGGGCTTGGGCAGTCCCTTGAAATTCCCGTTAGAAATGACCTCGAAAGGATCCATTTCACAGAAACCCAGACCAAGAAGAGCAGATTACAAAGGTTGGACAATGTAGCTGATGTTTTCAGGACCAAAGACGGCCATAGGCTGAAGGGGAAAAGGGTCTTGCTCGTGGATGATGTGATGACCACAGGTGCGACCCTTTCTACCTGTGCCAATGTACTTTGGAACTGTGAAGCGGAAACAGTGGATTTGGCTGTCCTTGCAGCTGGAAAAAATTAAAAAATTGTAAACAAAAAAATTGAACACAAACATAAAACCCGATCAAACAAACCGGATTCAATGATTTTTGTTCCCTGCTTTTTTGAATAAGGAGAATTACTTATCTTATTGTTCCCAAAATAA
Source organism: Cecembia calidifontis (assembly GCF_004216715.1). NCBI lineage: Bacteria > Pseudomonadati > Bacteroidota > Cytophagia > Cytophagales > Cyclobacteriaceae > Cecembia > Cecembia calidifontis. The sequence continues at coordinate 975,991 of NZ_SGXG01000001.1, read as the reverse complement.
AATGCTTTGGTTCATGAATCCTTCAAGAAGAGAATTTCTGAAAAAGACCGCCTTGGTTTCCGCAGGTTTGGCTGCAGGTCCTCTAGCTGCAAAAAGCCTGAACCTTGAACCTGTTCAAAATGCCTTGCCATACTGGAGAGGATTCAATCTACTGGACTTTTTTTCTCCTGATATGGAAAAGGGAAGGAAAAACCCTCCCGAATTTTTGGCCTGGATAGCAGATTGGGGCTTCAATTTCGTAAGGATTCCCATTTCTTATCCTGTCTATCTGGATTTTGACAGGAGCCGGCCTATTCTGGCATCTGAGGTATTGAATTTTGATGAATCCAAAATTGAACAGATTGATAGGCTGGTGTACTTAGCCCATAGTCATGGTCTGCACGTGAGCCTTAACCTTCACCGAGCCCCTGGATTTTGCATCAATGCAGGATTCATAGAACCCTTTAACCTTTGGAAGGATCAAGATGCTTTGGATGCTTTTTGTGCACATTGGGAAATGTGGTCCAAAAGGTATAAGCATATAAGCTCTGATAAACTCAGTTTTGACCTGGTCAATGAGCCTTTTATGCGGGAGGATCCCAATGATCAGCATTCACCGGGTGGTCCTGTTCCTGTGGAAGATTATTACCGGGTGGCAAAATCTGCTTTGGAAACCATCAAAGGCATCAATCCCCATCGCTTGGTGATAGCCAATGGAAACGGGGGAGGCGGAATCGCTGTTCCTGAACTTGCTGATTTGGAACTTGGACAGAGTTGTAGGGGATACCATCCCATGAGCATTTCCCACCATAAGGCCTCTTGGGTGTATAAAGAACCTGACTCACTACCGGATCCAATTTGGCCCGGTGAATTCAACGGTCAATACCATGGCAGGCAAATGATAGAACAATATTATGCTCCTTGGATTGAACTTCTCCAAAAAGGAGTCGGTGTTCACTGTGGAGAGTGCGGTGCTTACAGCAAAACACCCCATGCAGTTTTCCTGCGTTGGTTTGAAGATGTCCTGGATTTTCTAAGTGAAAATAAAATCGGTTTTGGCATTTGGGAATTTTCCGGAGCATTCGGAGTCCTCAACTCAGGCCGAACCGATGTGGATTATGAGGATTGGTACGGACAAAAGTTGGACAGAAAATACCTGAACCTACTGATGAAGTATGCCTAAAGGCTTACCAGCTTCCTCCGGCTCCTCCTCCGCCAAAAGAGCCCCCTCCAAATCCACCGAAGCCTCCGCCTCCAAAACCTCCGCCTCCAAATCCACCAAAAGATCCTTTTCCAGAGCGGAAATCTCCATATTTTCCTTTACTGCTTCCCTTCAGCATATTGGCAAGCATGATGGTAGTCCATAGGTCGATTCCTCCTCCTTTACCGCCCATATGGTTATCATTGTCTCTCTTGTTTTTAAGCAAGGGAAGTACTACAAATAGGAAAATAAACAATAAGAAAAATACCAAAGCTCCTCCATGCTCGCCGGAGGATGCAACCTTATCTGCTTTATACTCTCCGGAGGCCAACTTGAAAATCATATCCGTGGCTTTGTCCAATCCTTCGTAATATTTGCCCATTTTAAAATTGGGAACAATTAATTGGTCCACTATTCTTTTGGCAAGTATATCCGGAATAGCCCCTTCCAAGCCATAACCTGTCGCTATAAATACCTTCCGGTCTTCCATGGCTGCCAGTATCAGTACACCATTATCCCTGTCTTTCTGGCCTATTCCCCATTTGTCACCCAGCTGAAAGGCATAATCACTGATGTCATAAGGACCTACAGAGCGTATCATGACAATGGTCACCTGGGAAGAAGTGGAGTCATTATAAGCTATCAGCTTTCTTTCCAACCTATCTCTTTCATTGTCAGTCAAGGTATTGGTAAAATCATTCACCAATCTAGGGGGATTTGGAGCAGGAGGGAAATCCCCCTGTGCCCAAATCCCGGTTGTTATTAGAAAGCTGATCAGAAAGGAAAGTAAGAATTTATAGTACATGGGGATTATCCAAAAGATATTTCGTCTGGCAATTCATTGATATCCCCACTTTCATTATAAGGAAAATGGGCTTTTAGTTGTTGTCCGCAAAGATATATTCCCCTGCACAGTCCTTCTGTAAAGGCAGAAGCTTTAAAATGATGCAACATTTCTTCCTTGATTTGCTCCCAGAAATTCTCAGGAACAATCCTGTTGATCCCACAGTCCCCTAGAATAGCAAACTGATGGTCTTCTACAGCCAGGTAAAACAAAACGGCATTTCTTTCTTCGGTTTTATGCATTTTAAGCATTTCAAAAACTTCCGCTGCCCTATCCATTACATCCTCACCACAATGGTTTTCTATGTGGACCTGGATTTCCCCGGAAGTTTCCTTTTCTGCCATTTGTATGGCTTCAATGATTCTATTTCTGTCTGCTTCTGAGAATAATCTTTCTGCCATTCCGATTAGAATTGAACGGTTGGTGCATTTTCTGCTCCCTGAGCTGCTTCGAAGTATCCTTTTCTTTCAAATCCGTACCAGCCCGCAAAAATATTGTTAGGGAAAGTCCTCAAAGTAGAATTGTACTCCTGAACAGACTGATTGAAATTTCTTCTGGCTACCGCAATGCGGTTTTCTGTTCCCTCCAGCTGTGCCTGTAGTTCCAAGAAGTTTTGATTGGCTTTGAGATCAGGATACCTTTCCACTGCTACCAGTAGTCTGCTCAATGCACCGCTCAATTGATCCTGTGCCTGCTGGAATTGGGCAATTTTCTCCGGACTTAGGTCTTCAACACTCAAATTGATAGAAGTTGCTTTTGCCCTGGCTTCAATTACCCCGGTTAAAGTTTCCTGTTCAAAATCGGCATAACCTTTAACGGTATTGACAAGATTGGGTATCAAGTCAGCCCTTCTCTGGTACTGCGTTTCCACTTCGGCCCAGTTACCATTGATCCTTTCTTCATTCTGAACAAACATGTTGTATACGCCTACGGCTTTTACATAAATGAAAAGTCCAATCAAGGCAATCACCAAAATAGGAATTAGTGCTTTTTTCATATCCGAGTTGTGTTAGATTATTATTACAAAATTAAATGGTTTCAAATATTTACGTAGGATTCCCCTTGAGTATATTGCTTACTTTATCCATTGGGGAAATCAGGTTCCTCAGGTATATTTTGAATGTAGTGCCTTCTCCAACGGTACTTTCTACTTTAAGGTTGCCATCATGCGCCCTTATTTGTTCGCGGACAAGATACAGGCCTAGACCCTTGCCTTCTACATGAGAATGGAATCTTTGATACAGACCAAATAACCTGTCCCCATAGCGTTCCAGGTCGATTCCAATTCCATTGTCTTGGAAAGTAAGCACAACAAAATTCTTTTCCTGATGGGTGCTGATATGAATTATCGGGTTCCTTTCCGGATGTTTGTACTTGATCGCATTGGTAGTCAGGTTGATAAGGAAATTTTCCAAATGAGAATAGATATAGTTGATTTCGGGAACTTTGGAAAAATCCTTGTGTATCACAGCCCGGGAATCCGCAATCTGCTTGGATAGGCTTTTTTCCACATTGGCCACCAACTGCTTGAAAATTATCCTTTCCACCTTTGGAATTTTATTCTTCTTGATAGAAACTACCTCAATCAGGTCTTCCAAAGTACTGTTGAGGATGGAGGTAGAAACTTTCAAATTTTCGATAACCTCTTTATTTTCAGGATTTTCAGGATTGTTAACATCATAAAGCTCCAAAAGCGAGGAAATATTAACAATGGGCGCCCGGAGGTTATGTGAGGTGATGTAAGCAAAGCGCTGCAATTCTTCATTTTGTGATTTGAGGTCCCTGATCAGTTGCTCCCTCTCTTCCTCGGCCAATTTGGTTTCCGTGATATTTTGGGTTACCAATAGGATCCTATCAATTTCTCCTTGATTGTTGAAAAGAGGAACGCCACTTTTCAGGTAGAATTGTTTATCTGTGATCACTTCAAACATCACGGATTCTCCCTGGAATACCTTATCCAGATGCTTCCGTACCTTATTGGAAATATAACTTCCATATTTGGAAAGATGTGCTGTTCCAATCAGCTCTTTAGGATTGATGCCTTTGTCATGAAATTCTTTTCCTTCTGCATAGACATATTTTAGGTTTCTGTCCAGCACTTCTACCGTACCTTTTGGAAAATTCTCCGCGATACTTCTGAAAAGTTGTTCTGATGCTATCAGTTTTTTTTCATAATTGATCCTGCCCATTTCAGCCCCTATCCTGTCAGCCAATACTTTGAGCAAGCTGGACATATGGGTATTATACGGCCTGTCATTTTCATCCAAAAACACCAAAATACCTAATTTGGTACCATCCAGGTCTGTGATGGGAACACCGATGTAGCAGGAAATGTCCTTATCCTGTAGTGCTTTATCTTTTGGATAGAGGGATTTAGCCCCACTCAAAATGATGTGGGGTTCATTTTTACTCATGCAGTCAAGGCAAGGACTGTTTTTAAGTTCATAGACAAACGATTCGCCTTTTTTTCCATTTTTGGAATATGAAATAACTTTCCCTTTGCCCAGTTCGAGGTCTATTTCTGCAATGAAACAATAAGACATCTGAAGTTTTTGGCTCAAGAGTTCTGTGAGTCCATCAAAAAAATCCTTTCCGCTTAACCTGGAGGTTTTTTCTGTCAATTGGGAAATGATGCTCTGCAAAAACTCCTGTTCGCTGATGTCTTCCAAAATGGCCTGAAAAGTTTTTCCCCTGTCCAGGGTCTTGGCTGTCATCCTCAAATGAAAAAGTTTGTTGTTAAAATAACTGACATAAGGACCTTCGTAATAAGCTTCTCCTTTGACCAAACTTTCCTCATAAGCTTTTCTGATAGGATTGTTCCCTAAGAAATCGAACAAATTCTTTCCTATAAGAAGGGACTTATCCTTGACATCAATTTTTTCCACAAAGCTTCGGTTAACTTCAAGGATAGTTCCCTTGTGGTCGTATTGGAAGATGGGAAGGGGATTTTCTTCAAAAAGTGTTTTGTACCACTGCAAGTTGAGTGAAGATTCCAGTTCTTTTTGCTTGGTATAGCTAAAATCAACAAAAAATCCTGCCCAAATGGATTCGTTCTGATATTGCTTCAAACGATTGGATGCCCCATACACCCATTTTTCTTTACCACTTGGGGTAATGAGTCTGAAATAGGCCTCGAATTTCTTATCCTGAAGGTAAGCTTCCCTGTCTGCCGCTGCCAAGGATTCCCGGTCATCTTGATGTATCAAATCAGCAAGGCTCTGCTCATTTTTGATTATCTGCTCAGGTTCTAATTCGGTGAGTGCCCTACATCCTTCGCTGACAAACAAAAACTGATGACTATAGTCAGGAAATGCCTTCATCAGGTACACCATACCGGGCACAACTCCGGTGAGCTGATCCAATACCGATTTTTTGGCCAATAAGTCTTTTTCTATTTCCTTAAGCGTAGTGACGTCTGAGATCACCCCCACCCAGCTCTCTTCTTTTTCCCCCATTTTGGAAATCTGCACTTCCACAAAAATGTAATGCCCGTTTTTATGGAGCATGCGGTAGGTGATTTTCCCATTTTTGAAGATGTTGTTCCTGTAGTTATGAAGGTCTTCGGGATGCACCAGACTTTCCCATTTTTCCACAGTGATATTTTCAAAAAAAGCGGTAGGATATCCAGTGATTTCCTCAAGGGAGCCTGAAAGGGACATTTTATTTTTGTTTACATCAAACTCAAAGTATATAAGATCAGGCAGCTCTTCCTTATATCTCTTTGCTTTGGTGAAATCTGTGCTTAAATAGATCACTTCCAGCAGGCAATAGTGATCATTGAGTGAGTTTTTGGACAGGTATAAATGCCCTGGGTAAATCGGCAGCATTTCCGACCCATCACGGAGGTAGAAATCTTTAAGAATCTGCGGTTTTATGAATTCAAATTTCCCCGAAATAAATTCCTCCAGCGATTTCGTGTTTTTGATGCTCTGCTCTCCGCTGATCCCTTCAAAAACCTGTCCGGAGTTTTGATTGATAAGCCAGGAAAACCTGGTATTGCTTTTCCATTTCAAAGGCGTGATAAGCACATTGATCAGATAAGAAGCGTCCTCTTGCGAAATTACATACCCCTCAATCTGAACCATCTGAAAAGTCCCGTCCTTTAGTACAATCGGACAAATAATCTTATCCCCCGTTCCAAGGCTTTGAAAAAAGAAGTCAAAAAGCTTTTTGGGCAAGGTAGGAAGGATTGAGTTAAAGAAGGATTCTTCATAAAATTTATCCCCCTTTCGCAAGATATTTCTTATCTCCGAGGAAATATACAAGAGTTCAAAGTTGCCCTCTTGATACTTTTTGAGCGTTAGCAGGATGTTTTGAAAATGATGGATGGAAGAATTGGACATAAGGGCAGCATCCTGATTAAAAACCGAAAATAACTGTAAAGGCCTTAATTCTACTTTCCAAATATAATGAATCCTAACAAAATGTTTAATTAAAAATATAGCCTTCTTTCCCGCTCGAAAACCCGCTTTAAATCTGTCTTTTCAACAGAAAACTTGTCTCAATGACCTCATAATCATCCAGTTGATTGCTTCGGTATCTCTTCATTTTCAGGTTGATACTCCGGTCTTCTTCAGATCTGAAAAGTTTGATCAAATCTGACAATTCCCAAAAATCAGAAGGAATCTTGTTGATTTCCAGAAATACATCGTTTTGTTGGATACCGGCTTCTTCGGCAGGGGAGTTTTTCCTCAAATTCCCTACAATAAAAACTTTATCATCTGTGGGTAGCATTTTGGGGGTGATGCCGCTCATGTCAAACTCAAAGGGATTGGAAAAGGTGGAGCCTTTTTTGAAATAGAACCGGTTTTTCCGGTAATCCAATATGAGTTTTGTCCTGCTTAGCAATTCAGAACCTATGCTTCCTTGCCTCCCACTTTCTTTGATCACATAACTGAATTCTGTTTCCTCCGGGAAGGAGGTGATGATATCATTGAATTTCAAACCGCCAAATTTAAGCGATCTTACCCTGCCCACATAACCGAACAGCTCTCCTCCCAAGGATCTGCCCAAATCGCTTTCAATGTATTTGGGGGGCAGTTTGATCTTTTCCGAGGTTTCCATGTTGAGCAACAGTCCGTGGTTGGCCCCTAAATCAATGAGCAATTTTGCATCCAGGTCCTCTCCAACCAATTGCCTTACTTTTCCTGTAATATAAGGCTTACTGTTTTCAATTTTCATGTTTGTCTTTCTGAAACCCAAAGGCCGCCATCTCAAGCCATCGGTTTCGTAAAAAGTTATGACACTTTTATCATAGTCCACTTTTACCGGATTGTATTTAAAAAATTCAAAGCCGATGACACCAAAAACAGGCACACCAATCACCATTTCCAGTTCAAAAAAATCATCATCCAATACCAGGACCGTCTGCATCACCCCCTCCAGTACTCCCAAGTCCAGGTGATTATTGGGAGAAACATTAGCTGTTAGCACAGTGCTCCCATCAGCTCCTACCAGATCCAGCTTCCGGGTATAGGTCATGTTCAATTGATCTCCGATGGTTTTGCTGAAAAGAATATTCGTCTTAACCCCTGTATCAATCAAAAAATTTACAGCAGGGCCGTTATTGATAGATACAGGCAGAATGATGAGGTTATTGGAGGCGTAGAATGGAACTTCAGTTTTTTTCTTGGGTTCTTTCATGTAAAATCCCGGAACCTGCCCTTCTGCGGTCAGGAAAATACACAATGAGAAGATAAATCCAGCTGTCAATGACTTCAAGACCATGAATGAAAGCTTTTTTCGGGTTTATTTATGGAATATAGCAATAAAAACAATGTAACATATTGCTTATACTACCAGAAGAGGCTTCTTGTTGGCAGTTTTTTAAAAATATTGGTCTGAAGTAAATATTATCCACCAAATCAGCCAAGCCAGGTCATATTTTTTGAAAAAATCTAAAAATCCTGCATATTTAATTTTTGATACAGATAATCATGGCAGAAAAATCAGTTGTAGAAAAAGCGAAGAAGATTTTTGAAAATTTCCTGGCCAGACAGGGAAGCAGAAAAACACCTGAAAGATTTTCCGTAATAGATGAGCTCTATGCCTTGCCTCAGGACGAGCATATAGATGTGGAAGGCTTGTTTTTGTTGATGAGAAACAAAGGCTATTCCATCAGCAGGGCCACAATATACAATACCCTTGACCTTTTGGTAGAATGTGGGCTTGCCGTAAAACATCAGTTCAAAGATAAAGTGGCTTTGTATGAGCAGGCTTTGACATACAAACACCATGACCACCATGTCTGCAACCAATGCAGAAAAATCCGGGAATTTTCCGACGAGCGCATCAATTTGATCAAAGAAGCCATGGGCAGTGAATTCCAATCTTCCATTACGAGTCATTCCCTGGTCTTGTATGGCGACTGTAAAATCCCCGATTGCGAAAACATGAGGATTATTTGATCCTGAATATTTTTTTGTAGATCGGTTTTCTGTACAAAAACTGAAGGAACAAGGCAGGATATAAGAGCAAGGTCATCAAACCAAAGGGGCCTTGAAATTCTATTTCGTCCCTTATGATGCTTTGGTTGCCGGCCCGTATAATCCTGTGTTTGTGCTTCCATTTTTTCAGGAAAAAAGGCAATTCCACACCTTCGTCTATAAAATAGAATTCTTTTTCATCTGTTTGGTCATCTGTAATTGTTGAAATCCATTTTTGCTTAAAAAACAAAAAATCCAATTCCAAAATGACACTGTCACCTTTAGCCGAACCATCAAAACGGAGCAATCGTACCGGAGGAAATGGAGGACTGAGCTGAAGAAAAAGATTTTCATTGAAGCCTTCTTTTACGGTAAGGTAATCCTGCTCAACCGGTGTGGAAATGATTATTTTCATATTTTTTGAATAGACAAGGGTTGGTTAAAATGTCAGCACAAAAATCAAAAAAAGCAGCAGCCATATCAGGTCCATAAAATGCCAATAGGTGGTAAAAAGTGTGATCCTCATTTTTTCATAGGGATTGGTCAGTAAAAGGAGATGCTGTATATCGTCTTTTTCTGTACGGTTGTATTTGACCAGCATGATTATCCCAAATATCATCGCCCCGATAAGATGGAAAATATGGATGCCACTGAGAACATATAGAAAACTGCCACTGGGCAGGCCCCTGAAATCTATCCCCATAGTACCCAGTTCCCTCCAGCCCAAGAATTGAAGGGCCGTAAACAGGACACCCAATAAAAAAGTACTCAAAAGGCTGTTTTTAAGTTTATTCAGGGACTCTTCTTTGAAGTGAAGCAACATTTTGGAAACAGTGTATCCACTGATCAGAATGACCAAGGTGCTGATGATAAAAGATTTTGGCATTTTGAAGCCCAAGCCCTCCATATTTCCCGTACCCGAAGCCAAAAAGGCAACTGTCATAAACAAAAATATCAGTCCACTCCCCAACATGCCCAGGTACATGAGTGTTTGGTAAGGGTGCATTTTTTCAATCTTCTGAAACCAGGTAGTTTTGGTTTTTTTCATGGAGTGAAAATTCTTTAATCTGTAAACATTTTAAGATGGACTAGGTTCAGGATTTTTGGAAACAATTTGATGATTTCATTTAAAACAAGGAAACAAAATCATTTTCCTAAATTTACAGCCTGAAAAACACATCAATCAAACATTTTGGAAAAATCCGATTTCTTATCACTTTACACAAATGACCCTTTTGTCAAAAACCTAACCGAAAGCCTGCAGGCTGCTGGACATAGAAAATTCCAGATCAAGGGACTTTCGGGAAGTTTGGACATGGTCATGTTCAGCGCTGTGGTAAAAGCATTGGGAGGATATCACCTGATCATCGCTCATGATAAGGAAGAAGCGGCCTATCTGAACAATGACCTTCAGGAACTGCTGACCGGTCAGGAAATTTTGCTATTCCCCTCCTCTTACAAAAGACCCTACCAATACGATGAAGTGGAAAATGCCAATATCCTGATGAGGGCTGAAATCCTTAACAGGATCCTGGCAAGGGAAAAAAAGCTGGAGATTGTGGTGAGTTATGCCGAAGCGCTTTACGAAAAAGTAATCAACAAAAGGGCACTTAAGGACAATACCTTCAAGGCCAAGGTAGGAGAAAAAGTGGACCTGGAATTCATCGCCGAGCTCCTGTCTACCTATGATTTCGAAAAAACGGATTTTGTGTATGAGGCCGGTCAGTTTTCAATAAGGGGCGGGATTGTGGATATCTTTTCCTATGCCAATGACCTGCCGTTCCGGCTAGAACTTTTTGGCAAAGAAATTGAAAGCATCAGGACTTTTGATCCGGAAACCCAGCTCTCAGTGGACAGTATCGAGCAGATCAGCATCATCCCGAATGTTCAGACCAAATTGCTCCAGGAAGTCAGGCAATCATTTTTGGAGTTTTTGCCGGAAGGCACCTATATCTGGTTCAAAGATTACCATTACACACTCGATAGCTTGGATGAAAGCTTTCAGAAGGCAGAGAGACAATTTTACCAGATTGTCAAAAGCACAGAAAATGAAAAACTCCTGATCAGGCCGAAGGATTTGTTTGATAATTCCGAGACATTTTTGAATATCATTTCAACTTATCCACAGATAGAATTTGGCCATAAATTCTATTTCAAAGAGGCAAAATCATTTCAGTTTGATTCCCAGCCACAACCATCTTTCAACAAAAATTTTGAACTCTTGGTAGAAAATCTGGTCGAGAATGAAAAGAAAGGCAGGATGAATATCATCTGTTCGGAAAGTGACAAACAGATCAATAGGCTCGAGAATATTTTCCATGAGCTTGATCCTACATTAAAGGTCCAGTCCTTGTTGATCGGTCTCAGGGAAGGATTTGTGGATAAAAACCTGGAGCTAGCCTGTTACACAGACCACCAGATTTTTGAAAGGTTTCACCGTTATAAAACCAAACAAAAAGCCAGCAAGAGCAAGGCTTTGACTTTAAGGGAATTGAATACCCTCAATCCCGGGGATTTTGTAGTCCATGTGGATTATGGCGTGGGCCGCTTTGCCGGACTAGAAAAAGTGGATGTAGGAGGCAAAATGCAGGAAGCAGTACGTTTGGTGTTCCGTGATGATGACCTGCTTTATGTGAATATTCATTCCCTTCACAAGATTTCCAAATATTCCGGACAGGAAGGCACAGCCCCTGCTATGTCCAAATTGGGATCTCCCGAATGGGAAAACAAAAAGAAAAAAGTCAAAAGCAAAGTCAAGGACATAGCGAAGGAACTGATATCCCTTTATGCTAAGCGGAGAAATGCCCCGGGTTTTGCCTTCTCACCGGATTCTGTACTACAGGTGGAGCTCGAAAGCTCCTTTGTCTTTGAAGATACTCCGGATCAGGCCTCTGCCACGGCTGATGTCAAAAGCGATATGGAAAAGCCCTATCCTATGGACCGCTTGGTCTGTGGAGATGTGGGATTTGGAAAGACGGAAGTTGCTATCCGTGCGGCCTTCAAAGCCTTAAATGACAGAAAGCAAGTGGCCGTATTGGTTCCCACCACTATTTTGGCCATGCAGCATTATCAGACTTTCAAGGAAAGATTGAAAGATTTTCCGGTAAAAGTGGAATACATCAACCGCTTCCGTACGGCTAAAGAAATCAAAGAAATTACCAAACAGGTCTCCACAGGCGAAATAGATATTTTGGTCGGCACACATAGAATTGTCAACAAAGATATCAAATTCAAAGACCTAGGCCTTTTGATCATTGATGAAGAACAAAAGTTTGGGGTAAAAGTCAAAGATCAGCTCAAGGAACTCAAGGTCAATGTGGATGTACTTACCCTGACAGCTACACCGATTCCGCGCACCCTCCATTTTTCTTTGATGGGGGCCAGGGACCTTTCGGTGATTGCCTCCCCTCCGCCCAACAGACAGCCTGTCACCACAGAGATTCATACTTTCAATGAGGAAATCATCCGTGATGCTATTGCTTTTGAACTTCGCAGGGGCGGGCAGGTATTTTTTGTGCACAACCGCGTGGGTGAAATCGACTCCATTGCCAACCTCATTATGCGCCTGGTGCCTGATGCAAGGGTAGCGGGAGCTCATGGACAGATGGATGGCAAAAAACTTGAAAAAATCATGGTGAAGTTTATCGAAGGGGAATATGATGTCTTGGTATCTACCAATATCATTGAGTCCGGTCTCGATATCCCTAACGCCAATACCATTATCATCAACAGGGCACATATGTTTGGGCTGAGTGACCTGCATCAGATGAGGGGAAGGGTAGGACGAAGCAATAAGAAGGCCTTTTGTTACCTGCTGACAACACCTACTTCAGGTTTGACGCCTGAAGCCAGAAAAAGACTGCGGACATTGGAGGAATTTTCGGACTTGGGGGACGGATTCAAAGTGGCTATGCGGGATTTGGATATCAGGGGTGCCGGCAATTTGCTGGGAGCAGAGCAAAGTGGGTTCATCACGGACCTGGGATTCGATATGTACCATAAAATTTTGGATGAAGCGGTGCAGGAACTCAAGGAAAATGAGTTTGTCGCACTGTTTGAAGTGGATCTTAAAGAAAAAGTTGAGGTATTGGTACAGGATTGTGTGATCGAGACAGACTTTGAGTTATTAATTCCTGAAAAATATGTATCCAATATTTCTGAACGTTTGAATCTTTATTCCAAATTGGACAATATCAAAAAAGAAGAGGAGCTGCAGCAATTTGCCAATTCCATTCAGGATAGGTTTGGTCCGGTTCCCGATGTTGTCAATGATCTCTTTGAAACGGTGAGGCTTCGGTGGCTGGCCGAGCAACTAGGATTTGAGAAACTTTCCCTCAAAAGTGAAGTCATGAAATGTTACTTTGTACCTTCCTCCAAAGAAAGTTATTATAAGTCAGATACTTTTGGAAAGATTCTTCGTTATATACAAACCCAGCCCAAATCCTGCAAAATCAAGGAGATTAAAGGGAGGCTCATTCTGAACATTTCTGGGGTAAAAAGTATACAAACAGCTAAAAAATGGCTTCAGGACATAAAAGATTCATAAAATTTTGAAAAAAATTAATGGCGCGATAATTGCTTTTCCTGAAGACATATTTGTATTATTCTGCTTCCATTGACCAAAAAGGATTTTTTGGTCAAAAGGTCGGGAAAAAATTTTATTGGAAAAAAGATATGAATGCGTATATATTAGCGTTCTAAACTTGCACAAAAAAACAGTATTGTTCAATGGTTTTTGGAAAAGGAAAATTAGGATTGATCGCAGCTATTTTGCTGATTGTTGGCGGAGCCATCCTTTCATCCTGTAACAAACAGACCGGTTACGGTAGGAGAACGGCGGCTAAGCCGGGTAAAGTAAGTCCTACAACCGGGGCAGCTTTTAGTTTTAACGACAAGGATACCACTAGCTTCAGGGTAACTCGAGTAGCCAAGCAGATTGTAGGCCCGAACTTGAAGTATATCCAGGGTGGTAGAGCCGTTTTGGGTTCCCAAGAGCAGGACGTTATGGCTTTCAGAGACAATGTCGAAAGAACGGTGACTATCGCTTCTTTTTACATGGATGAAACTGAAATCTCCAATAACGACTACAGGGAGTTTATTTTTAACATGAGGAAAAAAGTGAGCGCCGACTCCATTTTGAAGTTGGAACCTTCCGAAAAAGTATGGGCAGGATCACTTTCCTACAATGACGTGTATGATACCTACTATTACAGATTCCCGGGATTTAACTTTTATCCGGTTGTAGGTGTCACTTGGTCCCAAGCCACAGCCTATGCCAAATGGAGGACCGAGTATGTGAGTCAGCTCATGCGTGAAAAAAACAAAATTGATTCTACACTGAACAAGAATCAGTTGATTGAAAGAGGTGTTTCTCTCCCTGAATACCGTCTGCCTTCAGAAGCTGAATGGGAATATGCTGCCAAAGCCATGATCGGTACGCAGTATATGGACGAGAATCAGGAGCAGGGCAGGATCTATCCTTGGGATGGTAGAGGTGTACGAAATCCCTACAACATCAAGCGTAAAGGAAGACAAGGGGATTTCTTGGCCAACTTCAAAAGAGGTAGAGGTGATTATGCCGGTATCTCTGGTTCCATTTCCAATGACGGGGATATCATCCCGACCAACGTATATGATTATCCACCAAATGACTTCGGATTGTACAACATGTCCGGCAATGTCAACGAATGGGTAAATGACGTCTATAGGCCTCTCTCTTATCAGGATTTTGATGACCTGAACCCATTGAGAAAAGACGGTATATTCGATGAAGCGGATACCTATTCCACTACTTTGATCACAGACGAGTTCCGTGTGTACAAAGGCGGATCCTGGAGAGATGTGGCTTATTGGTTGGCTCCAGGTACAAGAAGGTTCCTGCATCAGGATTCAGCGACCAACCACATTGGTTTCAGATGTGCAATGATTGCCATCGGGCAACAAGGCAAGTAATTAACCAATGATAACAATATAAGAATAGGGATCTGAAAGGGTCCCTTTTTTATTGCTTTTTACTTCCTTGGCGGTTAAAAAATTGATTCAATATAAAGCCCACAATGATGTTTTTCTCTACTTTTTTGGTATTACTTCCTTAATAAAGCGACCACTAAGCAGTTTTTAAGACCAAATAGCCAAAAGTCAGGTCGAATTTTGAAAATATCCCTTAAATTCCCACAAAACTAAACTTCTATTACCCTTATGATAAAAAAGTTTTATTCTATAGCCATATTGGCTTGGGTGCTTTCTCTGCCTTTCCTTGCTAAGGTTCAGGCACAGGAAGCTCTGAGCTATCAGACCCCTCCCAAAGCCATCGCTGACCTTGTCAATGCTGCCCCTACTCCATTGGTAAGTTTCAGCCGCTCTGGTGATTTTATGTTGGTACTGGAGAGATCAGGGAATCCCTCTATAGAGGAATTGGCCCAGCCTGAGCTTAGAATCGGTGGCATCCGTATCAATCCGGCCACCAATGGTCCCAGCCGGACAGGTTCATTCGAGAATGTGATCCTTAAAAACACGCGAAACGGTCAGGAGCAGCAGGTCAAAGGGTTACCTGCCAATGCAAGGTTGGGAAGCTTTTCCCTTTCCAGAGATGAAAAATATGTAGCCCTGACCAATACCAGCAATACAGGCATCAGTCTTTGGGTAGTGGACTTATCCACACTGGAAGCCAGAAAACTTACGGATGAAATTGTCAATGCAGTATATGGTACGGGAATCACATGGACTCCCGATAACCAAATCCTTTTCACCGCCATCAACCCAAACAGAGGAGGCTTGCCTAAAGCTCCCCTAGCGCCAAAAGGCCCTACCGTGCAGGAAACTTCCGGAAACGCTGCCCCTTCCAGAACCTATCAGGATCTCCTGACTAATCCTTACGATGAGGCGCTTTTGGAGTATTTTATGGATTCCCAATTGATGCTTGTCAATTTGCAGGGCAACAAAAAACCTATTGGTAAGCCGGGCATGATCAAATCCATGGATCTTTCTCCTAATGGTCAATATATCACCGTTGAACTGATCCAGAAGCCTTTTTCCTACCTTGTTCCTGCTTCCCGCTTCCCCTATGATGTGGAAATCTGGGATATCAACGGCAAGCACGTCAAAACACTTGCCCAGATTCCTTTGGATGAAGTCCGTCCAACAGGTTTCGATGCCACAGTTACAGGTCCACGTTCTATCAGCTGGAGAGCCGACAAACCCGCCACGCTCTTCTGGGTAGAGGCACAGGATGGCGGTGACCCTAGGGTGAAAATGGATGAAAGGGAAATCATTTACACCTTGGATGCTCCATTTTCTGCCCAGCCAAGCAAATTGGCCGGTATTGGTTACCGTTTCAGAGGCATTTATTGGTCTGATGACAATTTTGCACTGTTAAACGAAGGATGGTTTGCGAGCAGGCAGCAAAAAGTAACCCGTATCAATCCTTCAAAACCAAGTGAAAAAGGGACTGTTATCATTGAGCGTTCTTCAGATGACATTTACAATGATCCCGGATCCCCGGTTTTCACGACGAATTCCTTTGGTAGATCAGTGCTTTTAAGAAAAGGAGATGATGTTTTCATGACATCCGAAGGGGGAAGCCCGGAAGGCAGTATGCCTTATCTCTCAGCTTTCAACACCAAAACAAAAACAGAAAAAATCCTGTGGAGATCACAGGCCCCGTACTATGAGCGGGTGGCCAAAGTCCTGAATGCAGATGCTACGGAATTTGTCACCATCAAAGAAAGCACAGATATACAGCCTAATTATTGGTTGGTCAATACCAGAAAACGGATTGCTCCTATACAAATCACACAATTTGCGCATCCTTATGAGTCCATCAAGGGTATCAAAAAGGAATTGGTCAAGTACAAAAGGAACGATGGTCTTGACCTTTCGGCTATTGTGTATACGCCTGAAGGTTATGATCCTGCTAAAGATGGCAGGCTTCCTGTATTGATGTGGGCTTATCCAAGGGAATACAAGTCTGCTGCCGTTGCTGCCCAGGTAAGGGGATCGAAATATACCTTTACCCGATTGAACTGGGGTTCTCCGATCTACTGGGTGACGCAAGGTTATGCCATCATGGATCAAACCGAAATGCCTATCGTGGGGGAAGGGGATGAAGAACCCAATGATACTTTTGTGGTGCAGTTGGTGGCCAATGCTGAGGCAGCCATTGACTATATAGTAGATGCCGGTATCGGTGACAGAAACAGGATTGCTGTCGGTGGACACTCTTATGGCGCTTTTATGACGGCCAATTTGCTTTCACATTCAAATTTGTTTGCCGCGGGTATCGCAAGAAGTGGTGCTTACAACAGGACTTTGACCCCATTTGGCTTTCAGTATGAGCAGCGCACTTACTGGGAAGCACCCGAGGTGTACAATACGATGTCTCCATTTATGAATGCCCATAAGGTGAAAACTCCGATCCTTTTGATCCATGGAGAGGCGGACAACAACTCCGGTACATTCCCCATTCAGTCTGAACGCTATTACAATGCCTTGAAAGGACACGGGGCTACCACCCGACTGGTTTTCTTACCGCATGAAAGCCATGGCTATGCTGCCAAAGAATCCATCCTGCATACCCTCTGGGAACAACATGTGTGGTTGGAAAAGTATGTGAAGAATAGAAATTGAGAAGCGAAAGACGAGAGGTTAGAAAATAGAATTTCGGAAGGAGGATTTCGGAAATTCCCTAAATCGTATGAATTAGGCCTTTGGGAGTACTAAAGTACTCTCAAAGGTTTTTTTGTTGTACGCAAAGATTGCTACCTGAGCGTTAAGCTTTGTGCAACAGAACTTTGTGCCTTTGTGGCAAAGTTATAGAATCACAAAAGGAACAAAAGAAACCAAAAGTTATCCACAACAAAACCCTTAGGCCAAAGTAATCTGTGTCAATCCGCTTTCATCTGCGGTTGGTTTTTTATACAACAAGGAGTGAAGGAATTAAAAAAATTTATACAAGGTAAATTTACAAGCTTTTGTACATGATATAGGCATCCACCAATCCCAACTTTTGATGTCTGAAGGCTTGGGGAATAGTGCCGATGATGGAGAACCCAAAACTTTTCCACAGCTTTACTGCGGGCTCATTGGTACTGACGACAATATTGAACTGCATGCCGAGGTATCCTTTTTTTCTGGCAAAATCAATGGAGTCTTTGCACAAAAGGGTGCCGATTCCCTTTCCTTTTTCATTGGGATGCACCATATAACCTGCATTGGCAATATGGCTTCCAAGTCCGGGTTGATTGGGCTTTACGTAATAGCTTCCAACTATCTTTCCTGAGTTATCCACAGCCACAAAAGTATCCATATTGTCCGCAAACCATAGCCTTTTCAGTTCAGATTTGGGGGTATCCGGTACAAATGAAAAGGCATCTCCACCGGCAATTACATCCAAAAAAATCTCCCAAACCCCATCATAATCCCGTTCAATATCTGCTTCTCTAATTACCATTCTATTTCAACCAATATCCAATATCCATCAATATCTATATCTATTTCCAGCTATTTCATTTCAATCTTCAACACATAATTATCCGCGGTCATGAAAAAATTTTTCTCATCAGTGGAAAAGGCACAGTTGGAGGTAGCTTCCCCGGTTCTCAGTCTTGCTAAGACTTTTCCACTTGGATCAAATACCCAAACTCCCCCCGGGCCGGTAGCAAATATTATCCCTGAACTGTGGATTTTCATTCCATCCGGCAGGCCTTTGAAACCTTCTTTTCCCACCAATTCGGTGGCATCATAAAATAATTCCCTATTGTGGATAAGTCCATCTTGTCCTACTTCATACCTGAACCAAACTGCCTGTTCGGGATCTGAATTGGCAACATAAAGGTATTTTTCATCCGGACTAAATGCCAAGCCATTGGGCCGGGAGATGGTATCGAGCAGTACCAATTCTCCTGTGGCTTTCAGGCAATAAATTCCCTGGAAGGCCAGTTCCTTTGCAGGGTCATTCATATTGAATTCCAGTCCATAAGGTGGATCGGTAAAGTACATATTTCCTGCCTTATCAAAGACCACATCATTGGGGCTGTTGAAGCGCTTTCCCTGATAGTTATCCACAAGGGTGATGAAGGTAGGTTGAGGCTGATCTGAGGGACTGTCCATGCGTGCCATACGCCTGTCCCCATGTTGGCAGAGTACCAATCGGCCCTGTGGGTCCAAAGTCAGACCATTGGCGCCCACTTCCCCACCACGAGGAGCCTCTCCGGTATAACCTGATGGTTTCAGGTAAAGACTGAGTTTGCCCTTGGAGTCGACCCGGAAAACGGAATTGTTGGGGATGTCTGTAAAAATCAGACTTTGCTGTCCTTCCAGCCAAAGCGGCCCTTCTGTCCAGGAAAAGCCCTGTGCCATGATATGGAAAGGAGCTTTTGGATCGAAGAGTTGCGTTGCCTGTTCGTCGAGGATTTCTATAAAGGCGTCTTGTTTCATAGAGGGGGGTGTTGAGGTGCAGGATATAAACCATAACGAAATACACAAAGGAAGGAAAACCAATCTTTTCATTGTTTCAGGCAATTTTGGTGATGTTTTCACCTAAATTAAATATTATTGTGTGAATGGTAAAGTTTCTGGAATTGGTTTACCCTGAATTTCAAGACATTTTAATAGTTGTGCTTAATAAATAATTTGAGAAGATTTTTAAAAAATTGCAACTAAATATTATGATATTTTGACAACGTTATCGTCTAAGTAGGGCGGGAGGTAATGAATTTCGTCCTGTCCGGCGTTGGCCTTATGAGGAGTAGGATTCGAAATTCTTGATTTTTCTGGCTACTTTTTTTATCAAGAAAAGAATTGACAAAGATAAATTGTTAAATATCTAGTCGGTAAGATTGACTTGTAATTCATGTTTTTATTCCAATTACTTGTAAAGTCGAAAGAATTATGCTTGAAGCTTTCTTTTCCGAATATTGATGAATAATTCGAATTTATGGATATTTTGAATCACTGATGAAAGACTCCAATCCACACATTTGCTTTTTAGATATTGAGGTAGATCCTCAAAATGAAAAGCTCTTGGACTTTGGCGCTGTGAAATCTGATGGAAGCACTTTCCACAGCAATAACATAAAAAAATTTGAGGCGTTTTTGGATAGACCGCAATTTGTATGCGGTCATAATATTTTGGGGCATGATCTTCCCTATCTTCAAAAAAAGGGAATTCAATTTTCTAATGTTATTGATACCTTATTTTTATCGCCTCTGCTTTTCCCTAAAAAACCGTACCATAACCTCGTTAAGGATGATAAGCTTCAAACTGAAAGCCTCAGCAACCCTCTTAATGATGCAATAAAAGCCAGAGATCTTTTAAATGATCAAGTAAGTGCCTTTTTAGATTTGGAAAAGGATTTACAGCAAATTTTTTATAGACTGCTAGCTCAATCAGATGCCTTTAAGGGATTCTTTGAATATCTTGATTTTGAAGCAACTACTGATAACATCTCTGAGCTTATCCACAAATTTTTTAGAGGGAAAATATGCGCTCATGCAGATATTTATGAGTTTGTTAAAAGAAAACCGATCCCTCTTGCCTATGCCCTTTCCTTGATTTATGTTGGAGATAGATTCAGCATTACCCCTCCGTGGGTCTTGCAACGCTTCCCGGAAACAGATAGGTTGATGACTATGTTAAGGGGAAGGCCCTGCCTTACCGGCTGTACATATTGCTCCAAAACATTTGATATCCATGCTGGATTAAAGCGGATTTTTGGCTTCGAACAATTCAGAACTTACGGAAATGAGCCTTTGCAAGAAAAAGCTGTAGAAGCAGCCATAAAAGGTGAATCAATTTTGTGCATATTCCCTACAGGTGGAGGTAAATCCATTACTTTCCAACTACCTGCGCTTATGGCGGGAGAAAGGGAGAAGGCCCTTACTTTAGTTATTTCCCCTTTACAATCCTTGATGAAAGATCAGGTGGATAACCTTGAAAAAATGGGCATTACCGAATCAGTTACCATTAACGGCCTTTTGGATCCTATAGAAAGGTCAAATTCATTCGAAAGGGTTGAAGACGGTACTGCATCTATCCTTTACATTTCACCGGAATCCCTTCGTTCAAAAAGTATTGAAAAGCTACTATTAGGAAGAAAAATCAATAGGGTGGTTATTGATGAAGCTCATTGCTTTTCTGCATGGGGACAGGATTTTAGGATTGATTACCTATATATTGCTGATTTTATTCAAAAGCTTCAGGAAATAAAAAATCTCTCTGAACCAATACCTGTCTCTTGCTTCACGGCTACTGCTAAGCAAAAAGTCATAGAAGATATCCAGAATTTTTTTCGTGAAAAGCTTTCGCTTAATCTTGAAATGTTCCGCTCAAGTGTAGCAAGGACCAATCTGCGCTTTGAAGTGGTCGAAAGGAACAAGGAAGAGGAAAAATATCTTGCACTCCGTGACTTACTTGAAGCCAAAGCCTGCCCCAGCATCATTTATGTTTCACGAACAAGGAAAGCATTTGACTTAGCGCAAAGGCTGAATAAAGACGGTATCCCTGCACGTGCCTACCATGGCAAGATGGACAAAACTGAAAAAAACCAAAACCAGGATGCTTTTATTGCAGGAGAGATAAATACCATGGTGGCCACCTCTGCTTTTGGTATGGGGGTAGATAAAAAAGATGTGGGTTTGGTTGTGCATTATGAAATCTCAGATTCCCTGGAAAACTATGTACAGGAAGCCGGACGTGCAGGAAGGGATGAAAATATCGAAGCGGAGTGTTTTGTCCTCTTTGATGAAGAAGATCTCAGCAAGCATTTTATCCTTTTGAATCAAACCAAAATTACCCTCAAAGAAATCCAACAGGTCTGGAAAGCGATCAAAAATCTCACCCGTTACAGAAGTCAGGTAAGCAATTCCGCCCTGGAAATTGCCCGTCAGGCAGGTTGGGACGATTCCATTCGGGAAATTGAAACCCGGGTAACTACGGCCATAGCCGCCCTGGAAGATGCCGGTTACCTCAAGCGTGGACAAAACATGCCCAAAATCTTTGCCAGCAGCATTCAGGTAAACAATGCCCAGGATGCCATCCAAAAAATAGAATCCTCCCCAAGATTTTCCCAACACCAAAAGATTCAGGCAGTCCGGATTATCAAAAAGCTTTTTTCCTCCAAAAGCCGACAGAAAAACCTGGAGGATGAGGCAGAGGCAAGGATTGACTATATCGCTGACCACCTGGCTATGGTCAAAGAAGAGGTCATTGAAATCATTCACCTGCTGAGAGAAGAAAAAATCCTGGCCGATTCCAAAGACCTGCAGGCATATATCCGAAGATCGGATGCCATCCAAAAGCCCATGGATGTTGTGGAAAACATTGGTTTGCTTGAAAATTACCTTTTGGGCCAAATCAATGCTGAAGCTAGGGTTTTCCAGATCAAAAGCCTTAATGAAGGTGCCGCGCTGGAAGGCTTAAAGGGCATAACGCCTGCCAAAATACGAACTGTGATCAATTACTGGTCCATCAAAAACTGGGTCAGCAAGCAATTTTCTACCTCCTCTAAAAACCATGTGGAACTGAAAGCCAACTTATCCACAGAAGTGTTGAAAGAAAAATTCCGCAAAAGGCATGACTTGGCCCGCTTTATTTTGGATTATCTGTACCGAAAGGCAGCTTTGCCAGCACCTGACCTGCCCTTGTTTTCGGGGGAAATGCCTGTGGATTTTTCGGTACTCGAACTGAAAGAATCATACGAAGCTGAAGCAGGTCTTTTTGAAAGAAGTTGTACCCCCGCTGATGTGGAGGATGCTCTTTTCTACCTTTCCAGGATGGATGCCCTCAAAATCGAAGGGGGATTTTTGGTACTCTACAACCGCCTGACCATAGAGCGTACCGAAAGAGACAATAAGGCCCGTTACAAGCAGGAAGATTACCAGAAGCTGGAACGGTTTTATGAAAACAAGGTGCAGCAGATCCACATTGTTGGGGAATATGCCAAAAAGATGATTTCAGACTATCAGGATGCCTTACAATTCGTAGAGGATTACTTTCAGATGAATTACACGGCTTTTCTCAACAAATATTTCAAGGGCAACCGCCAAAAGGAAATCAGCCGTAACATTACCCCTGCCAAATTCAGGAGACTTTTTGGAGAGTTATCTCCAGCCCAACTGAAGATCATCAATGATCAAAATTCCAGGAATATTGTTGTGGCCGCTGGGCCGGGAAGTGGAAAAACCAGGATACTTGTCCACAAATTGGCTGCGCTCCTTTTGATGGAAGATGTGAAACAAGAGCAGTTGCTGATGTTGACCTTCTCCAGGGCTGCGGCCACGGAATTCAAAAAACGCTTGATGGACCTGATAGGAAATGCTGCCCTATTTGTGGATATCAAAACCTTTCATGGTTATTGTTTTGAAATTATTGGAAAGGTGGGTAGTCTGGACAAAACCGATGAGGTCATTGAACAGGCCACCCAAATGATCAGAGAAAATAAAACCGAGCCTAAGGAGGTTACACGGACCGTTTTGGTGATTGATGAGGCACAGGATATCAGCAGTCAAGAGTTTGCCTTAATAGAGGCATTGATGGAGCAAAATGAGGACGTGCGGGTCATTGCCGTGGGAGACGATGACCAGAACATCTATGAATTCCGGGGTTCCAGTGCAGTATACCTTGAAAAATTCATTACAGAAAAGGGGGCCCAGAAATATGAGTTGGTGGAAAATTACAGGAGCAAATCCAATCTGGTCGATTTCTCCAATCAATGGGCGGCAACCATAAGCCAAAGATTGAAAACAAACCCCATTATAGCCCATGATTCAGGATTAGGTTCTTTGCGTTTTTACCAACACAGGGGACCCTATCTTTTGCCTGCCCTGATGGATGATTTTTTTTCCTCAAAACCTAAGGGTACTATAGGAATTTTATGCAGGACCAATGAGGAAGCTTTAAGTATTTTAAGTCGGCTTTTGCAAAAAAATATTTCCGCCAAGCTGATTCAAAGCCATGAGCAATTCCATTTGCTGCAACTCTTTGAAATCCGATTTTTCTTCAATTCCCTTTCTCTCGGACCAGGTCAATATACCGTCCCTGAAGAAAAATGGAAAAGATCGAGGCAGCAGTTGGAAACTGCTTTCGGCCATAGCAACAAATGGGATCTTGTCAAACGCATGTTGGACGATTTTGAACAGATCTTTCCCAAAATCAGGTACCGGACGGATTTGGAAGAATTTATCCGGGAATCCAGAATAGAGGATTTTGCTGATCAGGAGTATGGTACTGCCTTGGTTTCTACCATCCATAAAGCCAAGGGCAAAGAGTTTGACCAGGTGTATATGATGCTTACCCAGTCAGACTGTAAGGAAGACCAAGAGCGCCGCCTATTGTATGTAGGAATGACCCGGGCCAAGTCCTTACTTTCTATTCATTATCGCGGTAATTATTTGGATGGCATCACCGCAGAAGCCATGGAAAGAATTGAAGTTCAGGCCCTTGAGGAAGATCATGGACCTTTGCTTCTACAGTTGGGCTTGAAGGATATCAATTTGGGTTTTTGTGCCTTCAGACAAAAGCTTATTCACCGCCTAAGGACCGGGGACCTGTTAAGTTTGGAAGGAAATGACTGCTTAAATGATCAGGGTCAGACCGTTCTTCGATTTTCTATGGCATTCCAGCAAAGTTTGGCTCAGTTTATGGAAAAAGGCTATACCGTACAGCAGGTATCCGTCAACTGGCTGGTCTATTGGCACAATCCGGAGACCGAAAAAGATGTTTTGGTACTGCTTCCGGAGTTGGTCCTGCATAAAGAAAATCCGAAAGAGATTTAATAAATAGTCTGGTAAATTAACGATAAGGCCTAAGGCCATCCTGCTTTTTGATTTTGAACCTTGAATATCACTATTCAGTATACCTTATTAAACCAAATCATACCCCATGATCCATTCAGATTTTATCCATCACAATCCCAAGCTCCATATTTTTCTTCCGCTATACTACACGCTTTGGACAGATAGTATCCTGACACCCACTGAAATCAAAGAAATGGAAGCCTTGATAGATAGACAGGAATGGTTGAGTGTAGAAGAAAAGGCTTGGCTTCTGGAGAAACTGAACCCTACACGACCACCCAGCCCCAAAGATCTTAAAACCATTCGAAAAGAAATCAGATCTTTGGAAATCAAAGAGCTGGAAAGTCTCACCAGCATAGGAATAGCCCTTGTCCGAAAGTATAATCCAGAGCTTACCTTCAGCCAAAAGACAATCATTGATTTTTATAACACCGAGCGTAACCTAGGGCTTTTGGGAAAAGAAGCCGGTTATGCTTTCAAATCGGGACATCAAACCCTGACCACAGACCATCAAGCACAACAAAATTTTGATGTCCATGAAATGACTAAAGTGCTTGATGGTAATCAAGCAGCGCTCATACGAAAAGTCAAGACAATCATTTCAGACCCTACTTTTGCTTTTAGGGAGTATGAAAGCCTCAAAGAACAGCGGGAACAGACCCTGATATGGTGTCAGGAGCTTGCCAGGCAAGGTTTCGGTGCCTGGGCTTATCCGGGCTTTGCAGATGGTAAAGACGATATGGAAGGATATTTTACCATTATGGAAACCCTTTCCTATCACGATTTGAGCATGGTTATCAAATTTGGGGTTCAATTTGGCTTGTGGGGTATGAGTATTTATTTTCTCGGTACCGAAAAACACCACCGAAAGTACCTCAAAGACGTGGGCAGCCTAAAACTCCCCGGCTGTTTTGCCATGACTGAGACCGGACATGGCTCCAATGTCCGGGGTTTGGAGACTACAGCCACCTACAATCACAGCAAAAAAACCTTCACCATTCACACCCCTCATCCGGATGCCAGAAAAGAGTACATTGGCAATGCCGCCATGCATGGGCAAATGGCCACCGTTTTTGCCAAGCTAATTATCGATGGGGAGGATTTTGGTGTCAATGCCTTTATTGTTCCACTTAGAGATGCCCAAGGAGATATGGTACCAGGCGTAAGGATTGAAGACTGTGGCAGAAAAATGGGCCTTAATGGCGTAGACAATGGGGTGATATATTTTGATCAGGTGGAAATTCCTAAAGAAAATATGTTGGACAGGTTCTCTTCCATCAATGATTCAGGGGAATTTGAAAGTCCGATCAGTTCTGATAACAGAAGGTTTTTTACCATGTTGGGAACTTTGGTGGGCGGTAGAATCGGTATTCCGAGGTCGGCCCTATCGGCTGCCAAGACGGGATTGACCATTGCCATCCGCTACGCGGAGAAACGCAGGCAATTTGGACCGGAAGGAGGGGAAGAGGTGCCGATTATGAATTACAGGATGCACCAAAGACGATTGATCCCACCTTTGGCTACCACTTATGCCCTACAATTTGCTTTGCGCTACCTTACCCAAAGGTTTTTGAACCGGAACGAGGATGATGCCCAAGAGATTGAGGCCCTCGCCGCCGGGATGAAGGCCTATACCACTTGGTTTACAACCGCTGCTTTACAGGAATGTAGAGAAGCCTGTGGAGGCAAAGGGTACCTCTCGGAAAACAGGATCGATGCCCTGAAAAACGATACGGATGTGTACACCACCTTTGAAGGAGACAATGTAGTCCTGATGCAATTGGTGGCAAAAAACAGGTTGACGGAATTTAGGCAGGAGTTCAGCGATATGAACATGTTTACTGTTTTCAATTACGTGGTCAATCAGGCCAAAACAAGTATTACCGAAAAAAACCCGCTTATCGTCCGGAATACGGATCAAGCCCACATTTTGGACATGGATTTCCACCTGAATGCCTTCAGGTATAGGGAAAGAGCGATCCTTGCGAGTGCAGCCCAAAGGATCAAAAGACATATCGACAGCGGCATGGATTCCTTTGATGCTTTCAATATCGTGCAGCACCATTTGATCCAGGTGGGGCAAGCATTCATTGAAAGGATTATTTTGGAGGAGTTCCAAAAGGCTGTTGAGGAAATGAAGGACAAAAGGATCGAAGATGCATTGACCCAACTTTGCCAGTTGTATGCGCTGCATACCATTGAAAAAAACAGTACTTGGTACCTGGAACAAGGCTATATGGAAGGGGTCAAGACCAAAGCTATCAGAAAAGAAGTCAACCAACTCTGTTGGGAAATCAGGAAAAATGCCCTTGCGCTGACTGATGCATTTGATATCCCTGAAACTTGCATTGCAGCGCCGATAGCAAGGAGAATTTGATGCGATAAAATTTCTTGGCGGAATGGATTTTTATCCTGAAGAATAGGGACTTAAAGGGGAATTTGATTTACTCCCCACAAGCCCCTTCTGTAAATTTCAGGATACCCTGGGCATTGGCTTCACAGGCATTGCCGTAGGTTTTTCGATCACAGCCACAGACAGGTTGGTAGATGGCTGCGCACATGGTATCCCGTTTTATTTTACTGGCATCAAAACAATCTTTGTCCAGTACAATCTCAGGTTCGGGCTGCACCGACTCACACATAAAGGCGGTGGATACCAAAAAAGGAAGCATAAAAAGGGCATTGCGTAGCTTTTTCATGGCTTTGGTTTTTCACAATAGACGAAGAATAGGGAGAAATTGCTACAAATTGTATGTCAAAATTTTTTGCCAAAAATTAATCGGTTAAATTAAGTAGGAAGGTTGGGGATGGTTTGACAATTATTATTTTCAATAAAAGGAAACAAATTACCCTCTTTGGAGATGTATTTTGATGATTTTTTCAATGTTCAAAAGCAAGCTATCGAGGTTGTTTCAGTTAAAAAACCCAGCTTCAAAATCTTTTTAATCCAGACGGATTCAATGTTGGAATCAATATCGGAGAAAAAGCCGGACAAACTGTACCCCATGTCCATATCCATTTAATTCCCAGGTATGCAGGGGATGTAGATGATCCTGAAGGGGGAATAAGGGCTGTGATTCCGGAAAAGAGAAAATATAAGTGACAATCCATTACGTTTCGGTCTGAAAACAAGCCTGTAAAATATCCAAAGCCTTTTCATCATTTTGATCCCGGAAAGTGGGGACAATCATATACTTGTTGGCAATATAAAAATTGGCAGAGGAAGCAGGCAGGCGCATGTCTTCATAGACCACCGGTGAAGGTACAAGCAGTTCTATGATGTTCATCTGTTTGCTGTTATCATCAAAGTTCCCTTCCCATTTACCAAAAAGGCTGGCCCATGATCACTGCACCAGGCATCATTGCTGGGGAAGTGATGGGAAAATACCTTGGAAATGTCTACTTCTGCTTTCAGCAAATGTCCTTTGGCAAATTCCTCTACATGCACCAGTTCTTTTTTATGGTCGGCCTGATAAGTCACCTAACCAAAGACATTGGTCACAAAAGAACCTCCCCAAAACTTCATATTCCCTTCAATACCAACCCTGTTTGCAGAGACCACAGAAACCCCATTGGCTACCGCATGGGATTTCTTAACGGTCTGTCAGGCATGGTGCTGTTCTTTGTTGGTGCTTTCGTCCTGATCTTTATGCCGGCCGACTGTGCACCTTTTTGGACCGCTTCACGGATACCGGATTCCGCTTTTTTCAGGTTGGAAGGAAAGTTTGAAGAACAGGCAGGCTGTACCAAAATAACTTTAATTTTTCGTTTATATTACTCCAGTTTTTTTAGCTGTAAATCATTAAATTGTAGAGAAAAATTTCCGAACAGGATTCATGGCTTCATTAGAAAATTTTTGGTCACAGGACCCAAAGGAAGTGTTAAAATTGCTCGATAGCAGTTTAGAGGGCTTAAGTTCTTCCCAAGCCCAGAAACGCTATTTATCCACCTTGTCCAAAAAGAAAAGGCAAAGCAGTTTCCAAAAGGACTTACGTTTATTGATCAGGCAGTTCCAAAGCCCACTGGTAATGCTCTTGTTGGGCGCAGTGATCCTTTCTGCTTTTATAGGAGAAAGGTCGGATGTCATCATCATCCTGGTGATCTTGATCTTAGCAGGACTGATGAGTTTTTTTCAGGAACGCAATGCGGGAAGGGTTGTTGAAAAGCTACAGTCCTTGATGGCATTGAAAAGTACTGTGCTCAGAGAGGGAGCGAATGTGGATATTCCCAATGAACAGGTAGTACCGGGTGATATACTTATTTTAAATGCGGGAGATATGGTTCCCGCTGATTGTTTGTTGCTCGAATCCAATGAGCTGCATGTCAATGAAGCCAGTCTTACCGGGGAATCTTTTCCCTTAAGAAAAGAAGCGGGGAAGCTTCCCGCTAATACCGTTCTTGCCGCACGTAATAACAGCCTTTGGGAAGGTACCCATGTGGTAAGCGGTACAGCGAAAGCAGTAGTGGTTTGGGCCGGCACAGATACTCAGTTTGGGAAAATAGTTCAGGGTGCAGGCCGGGTGGTAGAAACTTCTTTTGAAAAAGGCATCAGGGAGTTCGGTTATTTTTTGATGAAGATCACCTTGGTATTATCGGTATTTATTTTGATAGTCAACTTGCTGGTAGAAAAATCCATCTTGGACTCTGCCTTGTTTGCCCTTGCCCTTGCTGTGGGTATGGCCCCCGAGCTCCTTCCTGCCATTACCACTATTGCCATGAGTTCGGGAGCCAAACGCCTGATGGAAAAACAGGTAATTGTCAAAAAACTTTCTGCTATACAAAGTCTCGGCGAGGTCAATCTCCTTTGTACCGATAAGACAGGCACCATCACTGAGGGACTGATTCGGGTAGACCGTATAGTCAACGGATCGGACCAAAGTGATGACTTTGTGCGGAATTTGGCTTACTGGAATGCTTTTTTTCAGACAGGATATTCCAATCCCATCGATGAAGCCCTTGTCAGTCTTCAGCCTCCTTCATCTCCAAAGCCTGAAAAATTCGGAGAGATTCCCTACGATTTTATCCGAAAGCGACTGAGCATTGCCATTGCCTTGGAAGGAGAGAAAATGCTCATTACCAAAGGGGCATATACACAGATCAGTGAAATATGCACTGGGATCAAAACAGAAGATGGAAAGGTAGAAGACATTAAATTATGGAAAAGGAGGCTTGATCAAACATTCGAAAGCTTTGGAAAAAATGGATTAAGAGCTATTGCCGTTTGTTTCAAACACCTGAATGATGGACAGATTAAGAGGGAAGATGAAAAGGACATGATTTTTGCTGGATTTGTCCTGCTTCAGGATCCTATCAAAGAAGGAATCATAGAAGCCATTCAGGAATTGAAAGACTTGAAAGTGGCTTTGAAAATTATTTCAGGGGACAATAAAAATGTGGCTAAATCCATCGGAAGGCAGATTGGGATTGCTTCTCCAAAAGTGCTTACCGGCAAGGAATTGGCACATACCAGCCCTGAAGCCCTTTTACAAAAGGTCAAGGAAGTCGATATTTTTGCGGAAATAGAACCACAGCAAAAAGAAAGAATCATCAGGGCCCTGAAAAGCCAACATACAGTGGCTTATATGGGTGATGGCATCAATGACGTGTCGGCCATCAATGCCGCAGATACCGGTATTTCTGTGGACAATGCGGTTGATGTGACCAAAGAGGCAGCCGATATTGTGCTGATAGAAAAGGACCTTTCCGTATTGGCATATGGTATTAGGGAGGGCAGAAAGACATTTGCCAATACCTTGAAGTATATTTACATTTCCACAGGATGTACTTTTGGCAATATGTTCTCCGTCGCATTTGTCTCCATGGTGCTGCCTTTTTTGCCCATGCTACCCAAACAGATCCTGCTTACCAATGTGATTTCGGATGTGCCTTATCTTTCCATTACTTCCGACAATGTGGATGACAGTCAGATCCAGAATCCCGGCAAATGGGATATTTCCGTGATACGGAAATACATGCTTATCTTTGGAATCCATAGTTCATTTTTTGACGGTCTTACATTTCTGGTACTCTGGTTTGTCCTTAAGGCGGATGAGGCTACTTTTCAGACAGGTTGGTTTATAGAATCCATCATGAGTGAACTCCTTATCCTATTTATTATCCGAACCCATAAAAAGTTCTATCAGAGCAGGCCGGGGAAATACCTGTTGATTTTTGCCCTTTTGTCTTTTGCCTTTACCCTTGCCCTGCCCTATTTGCCGATGGCTTCTTCTCTGGGTTTGGTTCCCTTGGATAGTCTGACCTTGGGATTGATGCTTTCTATTGTGGCACTGTATATTTTAACAGGAGACTTCCTTAAGGTTTGGTTTTTCAAAAAGCTCGTAAAACATTAAAAAATTAAGTCTTTTGGGAAGAAGACTTCAAACTTTCCAACAGTTTATTCATCAACTGTTGCAGTTTGGTTTTGTCTTTTTCCTGACTTCGACAGTCGTCAGTCCCATTTTTACATAAAGTATTGAAATATAGATCATTATAATTTTCAGATTCTCAATTTGGGTGTCCCGGGGTGGTTTTTTGTACTTTTAGGCATGTTTGTTCGGAGAAAACCCAATAAAAGTGGCAAGATCAGTGTTCAGGTAATTGAGAAGATCAAAGGTAAAAGCAAGGTTGTAAAAACGATCGGAAGCAGTTCTGATCGATCTGAGGTTGAAAGACTTTTTATTCTTGGGGAGGAATGGATAAAAAACCATAAAGGAGCACTTGAAATCCCCTTCAGTGATGAAGAACGGATTGCCGATTCTGTTCTGGAAAGTGTTGAAAACATCACTGTTTCAGGTACCGAGCTGCTTTTGGACAGGATTTTCAATGATATTGGGTTCAGCGCAATCCAAGATGATATCTTCAGGTGGCTGGTATATTCCAGGATCTGTTTTCCTGCCAGCAAGCTTAAAACCTGTGATTACCTGCTCACCTACCACGGCCTCGAATTCCAGGTTCAGGACCTTTACAGGTACATGGACAAGCTTTACAACAACTATAAGGAAACGGTCCAGCTGATCAGCTTTGAACATACCAAGAGAATACTCGGAGGGAGTATCAATATCGTTTTCTATGATGTTACTACGCTTTATTTTGAAGTGGATCATGAAGATGATCTTAGAAAGAGTGGTTTTTCCAAGGAGGGAAAGCATCAAAATCCACAGATTGTTTTGGGTCTGCTGGTTGGACTAGAGGGATATCCTCTGGCTTATGAGATTTTTGAGGGAAACAAGTTTGAAGGGCATACGATGATCCCTGTGATAGAAGCTTTTAGAAAGAAGTATAGCTTACCTGCTCCGATTGTTGTTGCCGATTCAGGTTTACTGTCAAAAAGCAATGTAAAAGAGTTACGGGACAACGGTTACGAGTTTATTCTGGGAGCAAGGCTGAAAGCTTCCCCTGATAAAAGTAAAGAGAGGATATTGGCTTTTGAACTTGAAAACGGCGAGAGCAGGCTGCTGGATTGGGAGGACGGGCTCAGAATGGTTGTCAGTTATTCAGACAGAAGAGCCAAAAAAGACAGGATCAACAGGGAGAAAGGTCTTAAAAAGCTCGAGAAACAGTTAAAATCAGGAAAGCTCAACAAAAGCCACATCAACAACAGGGGCTATAACAAGTATCTTAAAATGGAAGGGGAGGTAAAGATTGCCCTTGATATTGAAAAGTTTGAACAGGATGGGAAATGGGACGGTCTCAAAGGGTATATTACCAACACAAACCTTGACAAAGACGAGGTCATTGAGAATTACAACAACCTTTGGAAAATAGAAAAGGCCTTCAGGATAACCAAAAATGAAATCAAAGTCAGGCCTGTTTTCCATTATAAACAACGCAGGATCGAAGCACATATAAGCATCGCATTCGTCGCTTACAAAGTGTTTAAGGAACTGGAAAGGCAGTAATTGGAAAAAGGACCAAAACTTTCTCCTCAGAAAGCCATAGAAATAGCAAAAGGGATTTACACTGTTGAAATACAGCTCAAATCTTCAGGTAAAAAGCTGAGAAAGACCCTATTTTTGAACGAAAGTCAACAAAAACTCGCAAAAATGTTCGGTTTTTGATTTTGGGTGTCCCAGTGTCGAAGTCAGGAGGGCAGAAAGACATTTGCCAATACCTTGAAGTATATTTACATTTCCACAGGATGTACTTTTGGCAATATGTTCTCCGTCGCATTTGTCTCCATGGTGCTGCCTTTTTTGCCCATGCTACCCAAACAGATCCTGCTTACCAATGTGATTTCGGATGTGCCTTATCTTTCCATTACTTCCGACAATGTGGATGACAGTCAGATCCAGAATCCCGGCAAATGGGATATTTCCGTGATACGGAAATACATGCTTATCTTTGGAATCCATAGTTCATTTTTTGACGGTCTTACATTTCTGGTACTCTGGTTTGTCCTTAAGGCGGATGAGGCTACTTTTCAGACAGGTTGGTTTATAGAATCCATCATGAGTGAACTCCTTATCCTATTTATTATCCGAACCCATAAAAAGTTCTATCAGAGCAGGCCGGGGAAATACCTGTTGATTTTTGCCCTTTTGTCTTTTGCCTTTACCCTTGCCCTGCCCTATTTGCCGATGGCTTCTTCTCTGGGTTTGGTTCCCTTGGATAGTCTGACCTTGGGATTGATGCTTTCTATTGTGGCACTGTATATTTTAACAGGAGACTTCCTTAAGGTTTGGTTTTTCAAAAAGCTCGTAAAACATTAAAAAATTAAGTCTTTTGGGAAGAAGACTTCAAACTTTCCAACAGTTTATTCATCAACTGTTGCAGTTTGGTTTTGTCTTTTTCTGTCCAATCTGCAAAGATTGTTTGCAGGTTGGATGAAAGGGAAAATGCTTTGGACTGTAGGGATTTTCCCGGATAGGTCAACTGAATTTTGTCACGTCCTGATTTTACTTGACACTTTTTTCTTTGTTTTTTCTTTTATTTTCAATCCTCTTAAATGCCCTAGAGCCCAAGTAAGGAGACCTGTCAAGGCCGGAGCGAAGCGACGTTTATATAGCCTTGACAGGTCTCTGTCTTGGGCTACTTTTGCGTTTGAGAGATGAAAACACTGTTAGTCCCTCATGTACCTCAATCGGCTTCTTCATATTTAATGAACAATGTGGCCTCTTTTCATTGTAGGCCCATACTCCATGCCTTACTGCTGCAAACGCTTCTTTGAGATTCTTAAACCTGTCCCCAAGTTTATATTCAATCTTCAGAATCCCGTTAACCCGCTCTGCCATTGCATTATCATAGCAATTCCCTGCTTCTCCCATACTGGACTTTATACCTTCCTTTTCCAGTAATTCAGTATAAATCTTACTGCAATACTGAAAGCCCCTATCTGAGTGATGAACAATGCCTTCTGTTGACGGACATTGTTCTATCGCCATTTTTAAGGCTTCTACAGCACATTTTGACTCAAGCGTATTCCCCAAATACCATCCTACTATCTTCCTGCTGTATGCATCGGTAATAAGATACAGGTACCTGAAGGAATCCCCGACACGGATATAGGTTATGTCCGAAACCCAGGCCTGATGGGCAGTGGTCCAGACATTGCCATTGAACAGATCCTCATATTTACTGTAGCGCATAAATGACTGCGTTGTAACAACATACTTCCTCTTGCGCTTGACCAGCAAGCCTTCAGAACGCAACAACTCAAAGAGCCTGTCCCTTCCTATGCTGATCTCCAACCTCACCGCATCTTCTCTGATCAACTCCTGAAGCTTTCTTGTGCCCATCATCGGATGCGTCCTCCGGTAATCCCGGACAAGCTCCAATACCAGGTCGTATTGCGCTTCCTCCTTCAACTTGGAGTCCATCCAACCATAATATGCTGACCTACTGTAACCAAAGTAAGTACAACCGGACTTAACGCTCACTTCTTCAGGCCTTTTTGAAACAGTCCGTTGCCAAAGTTTTTTTTTAAATCCGTCTTGTATTCATCATTTGCAACATCTATCAGCGTCTCAAGCATCTTGTTGGCAACTATCGAATCGGCCAAGGCAAGTTTTAACCTCTTGTTCTCCTCTTCCAGTTCCTTAAGTCTTCTCTTCTCATCCATAGTCTCTATTCTAACCCTTTTGTTCAACAAATGATCCCTGCCAAAGGACCTGACCCACCTCTGGATCGTCTCCGCTCCTCTAATATCATACTTCTTTTGAAGATAAGAATAGGAACTTCCATTTTCCACCTCCTCTACTACTTGCTTCTTGAAGCTAATACTGTACCTGTTAAATTCCCGAACCGTTTTTGTCATTTTTTTCCTGTTTTTAGTTTGACTTAATCTGTCAAGCTATTTCAGGACGTGACATTTCTACCCTACGTTCATCTTCCTCGCTCCTTTCTCTTTTAACCAGGTTCATGGCTTCCAGGCGCTTCAACAAAGGAGTCAATGTCCCGGAATCCAGGGATAGTTTATCCCCAATTTGCGATACCATCAGCCCATCCTCTTCCCAAAGGCAGAGCATGACCAGGTATTGTGGATAGGTCAGCCCAAGAGCTTCCAAAGGCTCACGGTAGGCTTGGGAGATCAGCCTTGATGCCACATAAAAAGGAAATCCGGGTTCTTTTTCTTGAATAGCCATATTTTTGATTGCAAACAATTCAATTTATGAAAATCTTAATGCTGAAGCAAATTTTTGTGATATTATAATGTCAATCTGACGAAGGAAGAGTCTCACAAAAAAGAGGAGATACTCCCCAATGCTGCTGGGTAGGAATTCGACTCTGCAGGCTCCGGTTCAGGATGACGGATCAAGTGATGTCATTATTTTTCTGAAAATGTCAAATTTCAATCTCTATTTGCAGGTTTGTGGAATTAAGGATTCCAAATCCTTGGTATCACGGTTCGGGTTGCAAATCCCGTACAGCAAGGTTCCTGATTATCCACAATCGATCTTGGTTCCTTAGTCCCTTTGTGGCTTTTATAATGGACCAAAACCTGTCCAAAAACTCAGTAAATCCCGCTCGGCTTGAATTAAGGATTTATTTGATTATATTTCTTTCAATGTTTCATGAATCCTTGTTAAATGCGCAATAGATTTTTAGAAATCCTCAAATGGCCCATCGTTTTTCTTTTAAGGAAACCTACATTGTGGATTTCCAAAAAAGTATCGGCTTCACCTGATAGGGAATATGTTTTTGAAAGGTTGACAGCATTATACCAGGATATTGTGGATAATCCCAAAACCAAACAAGGGGCTCTATACAATTTGGATTTAAAAAATGGAACTACTATCATTTTTTCCGATCATCATAAAGGCAACCGGGGCCGTAGCGATGAATTTCGGTTTTCAGAGCAAAACTACCTTACAGCCCTGGAATATTATGAGCAGCAAAAAGCCAATTATATCAATTTGGGCGATGCAGAAGAATTCTGGAAGTTTAATATTTTTTCCATTATCAAACATAACCAAGCTACTTTTGAGGCAGAGAAAAAGTTTGTCAAAAGAAATGCTTTCTATAAGATTTATGGGAACCATGACATTTTCTGGAAAATCGATCCTTTTGCCAAAATGTTTCTCCGTGAGGTCTATGGCAAAGCCATCAATATTTATGGGGGTATTGTGGTCAGGGTCAGGTTTGAGGACGGAAATCACATCGATGTATTTTGTACCCATGGGCATCAGGGGGACAAAAGGTCTGATGGTAATCAGTTTTCTATATGGTTTGTCTCTTATATATGGGCCCCTTTGCAGTCATTTTTGAATATCAACATCAATACACCGGCAAATGTAAAGACTGAAAAAACCCTGCATAACCGCCTGATGTACGAATGGAGTCAACAGCAGAAAAACTTGATTTTGGTCACCGGACACACGCATCAACCGATTTTTCATTCCTACAGCCATATTCAAACGCTAAAATCGCAGTTGGAAGAGGCCATTGCCAATAGCCAAAATGACTTGGTCAGGGAAATTAAGGAAAAAATAGCCAGGCATCCCAGTCAGTGTGATGGTTCTCCAAAACCTACATCGCATTACAAGCCTACCTATTTCAATGCAGGATGCTGCTGTTACAGTGACCACAGCATTACGGGCATTGAGATTGCCGATGGTTTTGTCCGCTTGGTAAGTTGGAAGGAAGGGGATGGCAAACCCAAGAGGGAAGTCATGGAAGAACTTCCCCTGAGTGAACTAAGGCATATGTTTTTCGGATAAGTTTCTGTTTTTTTCCGCAGAGAATGCAATGGTTTTCGCGAAGGGCGCAGAGGCTTCTCGGAATTTGAAATTTCGTGAAGCGATACTGCGGATTTGTAAACCGCCTGTAAACGGATGTCAGCCTCAAGAATTGAAGGAGTGTTTTTGGCCACTGATCAATGGGGATGAATGAGGATATTGTTGTTTTTAACTCAATCATTTTTCACTGCAGAGAGCGCAAGGGTATTGGCTTAGGCCACTGTTTATCCACAAAGATCCTTCGTGTCGTTGTGGCTATTTTTTTTTGAACCGCAAAAGTGACAAAAGAAAATAAAAAACTCTTTAGTCTTGCTTCTTGCTTATAGATTCCAAGACCCGACCTTAAAATACTTGACACTTGTTATACTTTCTTCCCTTGTGTCCGACTCCTTTGGAGTCGGGATTCAAGAATATTATAATTGCTTCACAGCCCCGGGTTATACCCGGGGCAAATACCCTTAAGGGATCAAACCCCCATCGGGGTGGTTTTGTCACTATTTTAAGCAATTACCTTAATGAATCCCTTAAAACCTTGACTCCTAAATGGCTTCGAAATCTGTCTACCGAAATCCCACTGTCTCGTCTCTAACTTCTCATTTCTCCCTTCTCAATAATACCTTCCAATCATGGGATGGTCCACGATAGCCCTACGAAGCTCCAGTGTTTTGATCGTTCCCGGAACTTTATAAGCCACCTTACCTCCCGGTTCGATCAATAGGGTTAAAGGTAAACTTCCATCCCAGTCATTTTTCACCACATCAATTACCGCATATTTATCATCTGTATCAATCTGATAATTGGTCACTGCGGAATATTTGGATTTCAGGAACTTCAGCACCTTATCTTCATGCTCGGGGTTGTCCATACTTAAAGACACAAATCGGAAATCCCTGGCACCGTACATGCGCTGTATTTCAATGAATTCAGGATATTCCACCACACAAGGGCCGCACCATGTCGCCCAAAAGTTGATTAACAAGAGTTGATCCGTCTTATTCTCCATTAGTTCTGCCAGTTCACTTGTGGATATCTTTTCCAAAGTGACAGGTTTCTTTTTCCATTCTTCGTTGGTTTTAATGGCAAACTCATTTTTCCAGGCCCATTTTGTAGAACAGCCGAAGGCGGGGGTAATGGCCTTGTCGGGTTCTAAGGCCTCTCCTGCCAGGGTTTTGTCAATGGCATTTCTCAGATCTTCTGCATTCGCAGTTCCCGGCTTTTCGGAAGCATCCAATCTTCCGGAATAGGTAAGTTTTCTATCCTTGTCAAAAACAAAAACATGGGGGGTGGCTACAGGTCCATAGGCCAAGGAATATTCGTGGGTGTCCCCATCATAAAGGTATGGGAAGTTATAATTCATGTCCTTGTAGCGGATCTGCATGCTATGGTAATCATCGTTCAGGTCCGTATAGCCCAATTCCTCTGGCAAAATCCCAATTGGGCTATTGGGAGAAATGGCGACAAAGGCGACCCCTTTGGGACCGTATTCCTTTACCAGGTTGATAAACCTTTCCTCATAAGCCTGAGCCGTTGGGCAGTGGTTACAGGTGAAATTGATGACCAGGACGTCTGCTTCTTTGAAATCATCAATGGATACAAATTTTCCGTCCACATTGGGCAAATTGAAATAGGGGGCCTTATCTCCAATAGCCAATTTCCCTACGGGCTGTTCTGCCATTTCCTGCGGATTGGGTATAAATTCTCCGTTGGGCTTTGCCCCCTCCATGCTTTGTTGAGGCCCACAGGAGGCTATCAGGCATATACCTGCGATCAATAGTGTGGATAAATGACTTGCTTTCATATTGCTCTGGGTTTGTTTACCATGTGATTGTATTGCTTCCTGATTTTAGGTTATACTTTTTTCCTTTCCATTCGAATCTCCCGTTCAGTCCTTCCGGCAATATGATTTCTGCACGCTGCTTTCCGAAATCATATTTGGTATGGATGTCTCCTTTTGGATGGGGCATGCTCCCTTCAAATGTGGATAAGTTGCCTGGATTGGGAGCGATCAGCACCGATTTAAAGTAAGCTTCTGCCGGCTGAATACCGCATACGGTGTGGATAAACTCAAAATTGGGACTGGCACTCCAGGCATGACAGTCTGAGCGGGTCTGTACCTCATGCTCTGCAAAAGTGGTCAGCCCTTCTTCCAACATCTGTTCCCAAGTCTGTAGGTTGTTGATAAAGTAATCGCCATTTCCACTTTTTTGTGCTGCACGGGTAAGGTAAAACCTAAAATAAATGTTGGCCTGGGCAAGTCCTTCCTCTGAAATGATTTTTTGGAAAAGCTTACTTTGAAGGGACTTATCCACTGTTTCCGTCAGAATTGCAAAGATATTGGCATGCTGACTGAAGCTGCTTTTGTCCTCCTTGTCTGCCATTAAACCCCTATTTTTATCCCATCCTTTGGTAAGCACTTGTTTTTTGATTTTTGTGGATAAGTCCCTAAAGTGATTGGCGAGGTATGGCTTATCGAATGCTTCAAAAAGGGGGATGGCCTCTTGAATGGCGTAAACATATTGCAGGGTCATAACCAGGGAACCGCCATCTGCAAACCCTGGGGGAGAAGCCATTTCCCATCTAGTAACGTCGGTATAGGACCACCATGGCATAGGGCCTAAAATATAATCCTTGTCCAATTTGTTTTCGAACCAATGGAGAATAGAGACAACTTGCGGTATATAGGCTTTAATAAATTCGGGATCTTCCCTGTGGAGGTAATAGTCATGAAGCATATTGATCCAAAACAGGGAATAGGGAGGGATCATTTGTGGCAAACTGGAAGGATAACGGCTTTGCGTGATTCCTTCATCTGTGATGGAGTGGGCAAACTGTCGGATAGAATTTTTCACCAACCTGTCATCTCCTGCTGCATATAAGGAAATCAAGGCCTGTACCCGTGTATCCCCAACATATTGTAATTGTTCGTAATAAGGGCAGTCCATATAGGTTTCATCGGCACATAGCAGTGCTGTGCGCCAACCCACTTCCCAAATGTCCTCATGGATTTTGAAAGGTGTTTTGAAGCTTCCTGCCTGTTGAAAGGGATAATAAAATTTGTGTGCAAAATAATTATCTAAAATAAGCTCTTCCTCCCCTGTTTGGATGTGCAGTTCAATAAAGCGCCAGGTACGTGGCAACAGCTGGGAGTAGGTTCTGCTTTTTCCTCCATCCAATAGATACCGGTCCTTTTGGCCAATCAGCTTTTTTCCTTCTATTTCATCCCGATGGCCCTGTTTTCTGTCCGGTCCAAAAAGGGCTTCTGCATAGGCTACTTCCACTAATGCTCCTTTTCCCCGGGAAAAAGTAAAATGGGTATGTCCTTTGGTCATGTAACCCTGATCCAACAAGATGGTGGTGCTGGTGTTTTTTGGTATCCTCAAAGATTGTTGGTTTTGCCATTGGTTGAAAAGTGCTTCATCCCAATATCCTGTTGTTTTTCGGATTTTGGGATGTTTCTCTGTCTCTTCATTCATCAAGGGAATGTCCCTTTTGGTCAGGCTGATTTCGGCATGTCCATAAGAATGGGAATGGCCGTAGGGTCTTCCCGGATCGAGGTTTCTGGGACTTTTCCACATGTTGTCATCAAAACCTACCTGATGCCAGCCCCAGGGATATTGATTCCCGCTGATCGCCTCTCCTCCTCCCATGGCAAAATAGCCATAGATTTCAAAATCTTTACCCCTGTACGTTGGCTGATGGGCGAAATTGACCATTAATTTCCAAGAACCTGTCCCTGTATTGATTGTCCTTTCAAATTCCGTGTTTTCAGTTCGGACAATAAACCTCAAACCCAGGTCATGATAGCGTAGTGGGTTCATTTCCCCCAAGGAAAATACGGTCAATCCAATCACATTTTTTCCTTTCTGAAGATGTGGAGCCAGGTCATAGGTATCATAACTGTAATGTTTCAGGTCATTATTGGCAGGCCCTTGACCGATATATTTTCCATTCACAAAGAGTTTGTAACGGATAACCGCCGATACATCAATGAGCAGTTCTTCAGGAATGCTTTTCAATTCTATCTCATTTCTTGCCTGTACTACCGCATAGCGGGGCAACTCGTTTTCCGGCAAGCTGATCCATCGGGCTTTCCATTCCGGCCCGGGCCTTTGTTCTTCCTTTTGTCCTGCAGGTCCAGTTGCTTGAGGATTACTGTCCATATTTATGGATTCCCCGTAAGGAGGAGTGGACAGTAGGATAACATCAGAAGAGGAATGGGCTTCTGCCAAAGGCATTTCAATACCCAGAAATACCCATAACAAAACAAGCAAGGAAAGAGATAGGAGTTGCCTGTAAACCATGATTTACCTAACAAATGTGGAACGCTTCAAATACTCAAAGCTTTTTTGAACGCTTTCAATGGGCTCAAAATTGTACCTTTCTACTTCAACAAAATAATCTTTCATCCCCTGTTTGTAGGCTGCTTTAAAGATGGCCTCGAAATCCATGGTCCCACTTGCCCCGATTTCCTCTTCATCTTTGATGTGCAGCAGGGGAAACCTTCCTCCATACCTTTCCAGATAAGCTACCGGATCCTGACCACCTTTTTGACTCCAGTAAACATCCAATTCGAAGCAGACCAATTTGGGATCGGTATTTTCGATCATGTAATCCATCATGATTTTTCCTTCAATGGTCTCAAATTCCCTGGCATGGTTGTGAAATCCAAATAGCATTCCTGATTTTTTGGCAATTTCCCCGATACTGTTGTAATAGTCGATCCAGTTATCCAGTTCCTTTAAAGTGGTAGGGATGGGCATAGAAGGTTTGATCAGGTATTTGGCACCCATGGCCTTGTGGTCTGCTACTGCTTTTTTCCACCAGTCCAAAGCCTCCCCTTTTTTGGCAGGATCATAAGTTCTTGGTCCACCCACATGGGCCGATCTCAATCTCATTCCCAAGTCCTCAATGTATTTTCTGAAAAAGACAGGCTCCATCCCATAGACCTTTCCGTCTGCATAGCTGGCTGTTTCCAGGCTTTTGTACCCTATGGAAGCTACTAACCTCAGGGTGTTTTGCGGATCTTCCCGCATGGCCTCCCGAAGAGAATAGAGTTGCAGACCGATGGGTTTTTTAGCCAAACTTTCCGCCCACAATGATTGGGGTTTCAAAAGGGCACCCAAAGTGAAGGCGCTGGATATTTTCAGAAAATCTCTTCTATTGTTCATATTTTGCTGGGTTTAAAGTTTATATCCGTTTTCATAGTTGTAATGCAGCCGTGCCCGGGCTTCCCAATCATTTGGGAAAGTCTGATTGACCGGATCCCAATCCAGAGGCCTGCCCAGTTCATGTGCAATGTTTCCAATGGTACAGACCACACAGGTACTGTGTCCGACTTCTACGGGTACAATGGGATCTTTTCTTTTGATCACTGAATCAATAAAATCCCAATAATGTGGGGGATAACCCAGAGCGGGTCTTTCCATGGTAGGTTTTAAGCTTTCATCCGAGGAATCAAAATTTCCACGGGAGACCTTAATCCAGCCCTTGTCCCCAATAAATTTAACGCCCTGTCTTCCCTCATCAAAGGGTCCCACGATCATTTCCACCCCATTGGCATATTGATAGGTCAGAGGCTTGCCGTCCGCAGCAGGAATCACTTTGATGGGACCGCTTCTGTCCATCCCTAAGCCCCACTGAGCAATATCAAACATATGCGCTCCCCAATCGGTCATATACCCCCCTCCTGTTTCTTTGAACCATCTCCAGGCACCCCAAAGCTTTTCATTTTCTTCCGGATCTAGGGAAATGGGAGGGTTAAGCTGTTCATTGAAATGCATTTCAGGTAAAGGTCCCAACCAGGCTTTCCAATCCAGTCCTTTGGGAACCTGCTGTTTTTCCAGGTCGTACCGTCGGGGGTGTTCAGGCTGTCCTACATGCACCAAAACCTTTTGTACCTTTCCAATTCTCCCCCTGAGTACCATCCTTGCTGCATGCTGGAAATTCAGGTCAGAGCGCTGCTGACTGCCTACGGCCAGTACCGTGCTGTTTGCTCTTACTGCCTCGACCAACTTCTGACCTTCATAGATGGTAAGGGTAAGCGGTTTTTCCAGGTAGACATCCTTCCCTGCATTGCAGGCATCTATGGCCATCAGGGCATGCCAATGGTCTGGGGAAGCGATTACTACCGCATCGATATCAGGTCTTTCCAAAAGCTCCTTGTAATTTGCATAAACATTGACATTGGGGCTTGCCTTACCCAATTCATTCGCAATCCGGTTGACCCTGAGTTTGAATCTTTCCCTTTTGATTTCATAAACATCCGCACAGGCCAATACTTCCACTCCCGGGATGCGCATCATGCCATTCAATATGCCCATGGCCTGTCTTCCTACTCCGATAAAACCAAGCCTGATTTGATGGATGTCTTCTGCTGATGCTAAAAGAGAATTTTTTGCAGAACTCAGCCCGGGAATAAAGGAAAGACTGGCCGCACTGAGCAGACTGGTTCCCAGAAATTTTCTCCGGGAAAAAACCGGGGTATTTTTTTTCATGGTGAAATGGGTTTATGGTTAATGGCATACTTCCCAAGCAATTTTCAGATAATCGGTTGATTATTTGTTACTTTAGGATAAGATCAGTATAATATTACTCGAATTTGT
Source organism: Cecembia calidifontis (assembly GCF_004216715.1). Classification (NCBI taxonomy): domain Bacteria; kingdom Pseudomonadati; phylum Bacteroidota; class Cytophagia; order Cytophagales; family Cyclobacteriaceae; genus Cecembia; species Cecembia calidifontis. The sequence continues at coordinate 932,975 of NZ_SGXG01000001.1, read as the reverse complement.
CCTTTGTTAAAAATTTCAAAACGTAAAAATCACTTTCCAGAGACCTTAGTTTGATAAAAGGCAGGATGGAATTATGATAGGTATGACCCAAAAACCCAAAATATTGGTCATTGGAAGCGCCAATATGGACATGGTGATTCAGTCCGATCACTTCCCAGTTCCCGGTGAAACGATCATCGGTGGGGATTTCTCACTGATTCCAGGGGGCAAAGGAGCAAATCAGGCGGTGGCGGCAGCACGTCTAGGCGGAGATGTATGCTTCATTACCCGCTTAGGGGAAGATATTTTCGGCAGTCAAAACCTGCTCAATTTCCAAAAAGAAGGCATAGATACCAGTTACATCCATCAGATACCGGAAGTACCTTCCGGCGTGGCCCTGATTACGGTGGATAAAAGCGGAGAAAATACCATCATCGTGGCACCGGGAGCAAATGCCCATTTGACGGTAGGAGATATGAAAGCTTCTGAACAGCGCTTTGAGGAAACTGAATTGATTTTGTTGCAACTGGAAATCCCATTGGAAACAGTGGTGGCTGCTGCGGCATTGGGCAATAAATTGGGTAAAAAAGTACTGCTAAATCCGGCCCCTGCCCAAAAACTGCCGGACAAGCTTTACAGATACCTTCAGCTCATAACACCCAATGAAACGGAAGCTGAGTTTTTGACGGGGATTGCTATTGATGGGGAAGCTTCAGCCGAAAAAGCTGCCAAGTTTTTCATTGAAAGAGGAGTACAGGATGTCATCATTACCCTTGGATCCAAGGGGGCCTATCTTCACAGCAGTAATTTCAAAGGAATTTTACCAACTTCCAAAGTGACTGCCAAAGACACCACCGCGGCCGGGGATACTTTCAACGGCGCCCTCGCCGTGGCGCTTGGAAAAGGATTACCCATAAAAGATGCGGTAAACTTTGCGATGAAAGCAGCTACGCTTTCCGTGCAAAGGATGGGGGCACAGACCTCCATCCCTTATATACATGAATTGTCCATCCCTTGACCTAAACAAACCTCCCACATTATGAAATCAAGCCTTTTCCTGACATGTTTTATAGTCTTTTCTTTTCTGCTTTTTTCATGCCAAAATCCCCAGTCTTCCCAAAGCCTGTTTGAGGATGCTCAGGAAATTTCTCTTTCCAAAACTTCCCTCCAAGACAAGATCAAAGGTGGTTGGGCAGGTCAGGTGATCGGATGTACCTATGGTGGCCCTACAGAATTCAGGTTCAACGGGACCATGATAGGGGACCATATTCCCATTCCCTGGGATGAAAACCAAATGAAGTGGTGGTATGAAAATGTGCCAGGGCTATATGACGATGTCTATATGGACCTGACTTTTGTGGATGTTTTTGAAAAATATGGAATAGATGCCCCTGATTCCCTGCATGCCCTTGCTTTTGCCCATGCGGAATACCAATTATGGCATGCCAATCAAGCAGCCAGGTACAATATATTGAGTGGTATCATGCCCCCTGCTTCCGGGTTTTGGAAAAATAATCCCCATTCTGACGACATTGATTTTCAGATTGAAGCTGATTTTGCTGGTTTGATGGCACCGGGAATGGTCAATACTGCAGCTGATATCGGCAACCGTATCGGACATATCATGAATTATGGGGATGGGGTATATGGGGGAATTTATGTGGCTGGGATGTATGCACTCGCTTTTGTCCATGATGACATGGAATTTATTGTCGAGGAAGCATTAAAAACTATACCTAAGGAAAGCGAATTTCACCAATGCATCACAGATGTCATCCAATGGTACAGTCAATATCCGGATGATTGGAAACGCAACTGGTTTGAAGTGCAGAAAAAATGGAGCTTCGACAAAGGCTGCCCGGATGGGGTTTTCAAAGCCTTCAACATCGATGCAAAAATCAATGCAGCCTACATTGTGATAGGCTTACTGTACGGCAAAGGGGATTATGGGAAGACGATTGATATAGCTACCCGCTGTGGTCAGGATTCGGATTGTAATCCCGCCAATGCAGGGGGCATTTTGGGAACCATGATCGGCTACAGTAAAATCCCGGATTATTGGAAACAGGGAATTGACAAAGTGGAGGATATGAATTTCAAATACACTGACATGTCCCTCAACAAAGTATATGAAATTGGGCTGAAACATGCCCTGGAAATAACTGCCCGGAACGGCGGAAGGATTGAGGGTGATCAGGTAATCATATCTTACCAAAAACCCAAAACCCTGCCATTGGAAGTCGGTTTTGAAGGCATTTATCCTACCAAAAGGATGAATCTTGCCAAAAACCTGAATACGGCCAATCAGGAGGTTGCTTTCAAAATTCAGGGGAAAGGTCTTGTAATCACCGGAGAGGCAGTAAAGGAAGCCTCCTTGAGCCATGATAACCTCTTGCTTAATGTTTGGATTGATGGAAAATTAATGGAAGAAGTCCGCATGCCCACCAACTTTCAAAGCCGAAAACATGAAATCTTTTGGTTTTATGACCTGGAGGAAGGTGATCATGAAGTAAGGTTGCAAGCCAAACAGATCCCTCAGGGCTATCAGGTGAATGTCAGGGAAGCATTGTTGTTTTCTTCTATCAATCCAGGAAATCAAAACTATTAACAACAAATGAAACAGAAAATCATCTACTTCGCCATTTTCTTAGGATGCTGTATAGTATGGTCCTGTTCCTCCCCTAGACAGGAAAGCGGACTTGAACCAAATGTGGAAAATCCTAAAATCAGATTGATTTATGATACCGATGCCAACAATGAACTGGATGATCAGTTTGCCCTGATGTACCTTTTGGTCAATGGTCCCACATTTGATTTGGAAGGTGTAACTGTCAATGCCACCAAAAGCGGAGGTAATATTGATCAGCATTATGAAGAGGCCAAGCGGATTCTTCAGCTGGGACAACGCTTTGGGCAAATCCCCCTCCTGAAAGGAGCAGATGCTTCCTTTGAAGCCATCCGGGCACATGTGCAGGAAACTGATTTTGACGGAAAGGCAGGAGTGGATTTCATCATAGAAGAGGCCAACAAAAGCCATGATCAGGAATTGATCCTTCTTGCGGTGGGAAAATTGACCAATGTGGCTTTGGCCTTGGAAAAAGACCCCTCCATTGCATCCAAAATGCGGGTGGTCTGGTTGGGTTCCAATTACCCCAAACCGGGTGAATACAATCAGGACAACGATACCGTTTCGGTGAATTATGTGCTGAATACCCAGGTACCTTTTGAAATGGTGACAGTTCGGTATGGAGAACCAAGCGGTACAGACGCGGTAAAGGTGACCCAAGCAGAAATCAACCAAAAAATGCCCGGCATGGGACCTCAGATTGAATTGCCAATTATAGGCCGTCACGGCGGGGAGTTTTTCAATTTTGGAGATTATGCGGTAAGCCTCTTTGAGCACATTGATTATTACTCAGATCCTCCCGCCCGGGCACTGTTCGATATGGTGGCCGCTGCTATCCTTAAAAATCCAGATTGGGGAGAGAAAAAAGAAATTCCAGCTCCTATTCTGATCAATAATGAATGGGTAGAAAGACCGGGCAATCCAAGAAAAATCATTGTTTGGGAAAACTTTGACCGCGATGCAGTCATCAATGATTTCTACCATACCCTCGAAAATTATCAATTGGTCAACCCTAAATAATGGTCAACATGTACATCATTGAATCCTATTCCCTTGCGGTTCTATTCTGTATCATCACCATGCTCTGTTGGGGTTCCTGGGCCAATACCCAAAAGTTGGCAGGAAGCCAATGGCGCTTTGAGCTTTTTTATTGGGATTATGTGATAGGAATTGTTTTCTTGTCACTCTTGTTTGGCTACACTTTAGGAAGTACAGGGGATGCCGGAAGAAGCTTTACAGATGATCTTTTTCAAGCTGACAGGAAAAGTTATTCCTTGGCCTTTATTGGAGGGGTTATTTTCAACTTGGCCAATATACTGATCGTAGCTGCCATTGCCTATGCGGGTATGTCCGTGGCCTTTCCGGTTGGCATAGGCTTGGCTTTGGTTTTGGGTGTTATCGTCAATTATGTTGCCACACAAAAAGGAGATCCCATTTTGTTGTTTACAGGTGTGGTCCTGGTAGTCATTGCCATAGTCATGGATGCTTTGGCTTACAGGAAATTGGCGGGTAGCAAACGAAAAAATCCCAAAGTGGGCTTAATACTGGCATTGGTAGGTGGATTCTTGATGTCTTTCTTCTATTTCTTTGTGGCCCAGTCGATGTCTTTGGATTTCAACAACCCTGAGGGAGGAAAATTCACACCCTACGGAGCGGTATTTGTATTTGCCATCGGAATCCTGATGAGCAATTTTGTTTTCAATACCATATTGATGAAAAGGCCCATTGAGGGATCAAAGCTCTATGGCGCAGATTATTTCAAAGGTAGCCTCCCAGTCCATTTGGTTGGGATTTTGGGAGGGATAATCTGGTGTGTGGGCATGTCCTTCAGCATCATTGCGGCCGAGAAAGCGGGCCCGGCCATCTCTTATGGCCTGGGTCAGGGAGCGACCATGGTCGCCGCATTTTGGGGGGTATTTATCTGGAGAGAATTCAAAGCTGCCCCAAAAGGCACGAACTTGTTGCTGTCAGGGATGTTTGTCCTATTTATTCTCGGTTTGGGATTGATTGTGTATGCAGGGGCATAATCCTGAAATGTCGATTCTGTAGAGCCTGATTAAAAATAAATATCTTACCTCAAAGCAATAGATGCCTCCTGATGTCGGCATGACAAATAGAGGCCTCAGCCAATAGTGAGCAGAAATCAAAAGAAGACGAATATGTAGTAAAATCTGTATTCCATTAAAATTAATGGTCCCAAAATTTCAATCTCCAGCATCTGATTCTCAAATTCCTGTTTCTTGATTCTTATTTCTTGCCTCTTGTGTCTGATTCCTAGCTACTAATCTCTCGCCTTTAAAAAGCTTCTTCCACATCATACTTCCACAAATAGAAACATGCCCTGTCCATCCCTTCAAAAGATCTGCCCGGATTGGTCCGTATGGTAACTCTTTTTCCTTCATCGTCCGCCAATTTGACCATTTGGTGACTGCCGAAATAGGAGATTTTTACAATTTTACCGGTCAATTGTTGCCCGTCTCTCTGTACAACTTCCCCGTGTTCGGGTCTAAAAAGGAGTTTAACTTTTCCTTTATATTTTTTCGCCTCCGGATCAGTGATAAAACCAAAAGAAGTGTGATAACCCTCCTCAGTCGGAATGGCCATTATTTCATTTCTTTTACCAAAAAAGTTGGCGACATAAGGATTTACGGGATTTTCATAGAGCACTTTTGGGATATCGATCTGCTGCAGGTATCCTTTGTGCAAAATGGCAATCCGGTCAGCAGTGGATAAGGCATCTTTGGTATCATGGGTTACAAAGATGGCGGTGATGCCTGTTTTCTTGATGATCTGCCTGATTTCTTCCCTTACTTGATCTTTCAGCATGGCATCCAGGTTACTGAAGGGCTCGTCCATCAACAGGATTTTCGGATTGGGGGCTATGGCCCTTGCCAAGGCGACCCGCTGTTGCTGTCCTCCGGATAACTGATGCGGATATTTATTGAAATCTTCTTTAAGACCGACCAAGTTCAGGGTTTCTTTTGCGATGCGGTTGACCTCTTCTTTGGACCCTTTCAGTCCAAACTTCACATTTTCCAAAATGGTCAAATGAGGAAACAGCGCATAATCCTGGAATACCATCCCCACCTGTCTCTCATGGGCAGGAACGGATTTTTTCCCTTCCACGATTTTTTGTCCTGAAAGGGAAATGATCCCTGAATCGGGATGCTCTAAGCCAGCAATCAACCTGAGCAGGGTGGTTTTGCCAGAGCCACTTTCTCCAACCAAAGCCAATATTTCACCTTCTTTGACATCAAAGGATACATCCTTGATGGCAAATTCCATAGCCTGGTTGTATTTCTTGTTGACGTTTTGGAGTGTTAAAATGCTCATCTGGTCGATTTCTTTTGCTCTACTTATCTTTTTTCGATCAGTTTGTTCAGGAACAGGATGGGTATGATTCCCGTCAGGATAATGATCAGTGCTGCATTGGATGATTCGGCAATCATCTCGTTGGTCGCCATGTCAAAGGCTTTGGTGGCCAAAGTCTGATAGTTGAACGGACGCAGGATCAAAGTTAAAGGTAATTCCTTTAATACGTCCACAAACACCAGTATTATCCCCGATACCAAGCTGGTTTTGATGAGTGGCAGGTCTATTTTCCAAAGTGTCTTGGTACTCCTGATTCCCAATAATCGGCTGGCCTCATTGACATGGATCCCGATTTTCTGGAAACCTGCCTCCACCGGGTTGTAACCAACCGCCATAAACCGCACGATGTAGGCAAAAACAAGGGCAAATAAAGTCCCTGAGAAAAAAAGTCCGGCGCTTTTGGAGCTGAGGAGCGTGCCATAGATCCATTTGTCAATGGCAATAAATGGAATCATGATGCCTACCGCAATCACAGCACCAGGAATGGCATAGCCCAAGGTAGCTACTTTGGTGATATTTTTTACCCATTTAAAAGGGCTTAGCCTGAGGGCATACAACATCACCACGGAGAATATCACGATCAACAATCCGCTGACCGCTGCCAAACCAAAACTCCGGTAAATCAACAGGAAAAAATCTTTATTGACGACTTTCTCCCAGGTCATGCTGACCCAGTTCAGTAATTGTAAAAAAGGAATGAAAAAACTCAGCAGGAAAACCGTCAGGCAGATTCCTGAGTACAATATTTTTTTCCCTAAGGAGGGCTGTATCCTGGCTGTGGGTTTTTGCAGACCGTTGACCGCGGTATATTGTCTATTGCCTCTTTGAATGGATTCCAAAAACAAAATCACGAAAACAAAGACCATAAGAATGGCAGCCAGGTAAATGGCGGTATTGGAATCTCCCATAGAAAACCATGCCCGGAAAATACCTGTAGTAAAGGTATTTACGCCGAAGTATTTTACTGTTCCATAGTCATTGAGAACTTCCATGGAAGCCAAAGCAATTCCTGCTACTATAGCCGGACGTGCCATGGGCAGGGCTACTTTGAAGAATGTCTTGAACCGATTGGCCCCCAACAAGAAAGAGGCTTCCTGTAAAGTTTTGGATTGCTGCAAAAATGAAGACCGGGTGATCAGAAAAACATAAGGAAATAAGGTAATGGACAAAATGAAAATAGCCCCGGGAAGGTTCATGATATCCATCAGGCTTCCTTTGAAATGGATATCGAAAGTGTTGCGGAGGAAGACCTGAATCGGTCCTGTATAATCAAGGATGCCCACATAGGTGTAGGCCATGATATACCCCGGAAACCCTAAGGGAAGGATCAATAGCCACTCAAAGTATTTCCTTCCGGGAAATTCATAATTGGAGACCAGCCAGGCAGTACTTACACCCAATAAAAAAGTCAACGCAGCAACACCTAAAAGTAACAAAATCGTATTCTGAAAATAGCTGAAAAGGAGTGTATTGGCAATATGTGTCCAACTCCCACCCGGGCTATCAAATAATTTGATCAAAATGGTGAAAAGTGGAGTGGCTACCAGCAACAAGATCAGTAGCGAGTAGCCGGTCCACTTATTCCACCAATAATAGCTACGTTTGACTGCTTTCAAGATTTATGATTATTTCCAGCCCACCTTATCAAAGATAACCACAGCATCGCTGTTGTTTTCTCCAAGGACAGAAAGATGAAGATCATCCGCTTTGAAACTGCCCCATTTTTTCAATAAGTCTGAGAATTCAGCATTTGGGTTTACAGGGTATTCGAAATTGATATTTGCCAAGAATTCCTGGGCTTGGGCACTGGAAAGGAATTCGATCAATTTAACCGCATTTTCCTTATTTGGCGCATATTTTGTCACACCGGCACCGGAAATATTGATGTGTGTACCTCTATCCTCCTGGTTGGGGAAGAAAACGCCGATTTTTTCCGCAGCCTTTCTTTCCTCTTCATTGGCATCATTCAGCATGATTCCGATGTAGTAGGTGTTGACGATAGCCACATCACCTTCTCCAGCGGCTACTGCTTTAATCTGGTCCCTGTCAGATCCTTTTGGTTCTCTGGCCATGTTGGCCAAAAGACCTGCCGCCCAAGTTTCAGCACCTTCTTTTCCATGATGTGCAATAATGGAAGCCAATAAGGACTGGTTGTAGATATTTTCTGAAGACCTTGTCAAAATTCTTCCTTTCCACTGGGGTTCAGTAAGGGCTTCATAAGTACTCAATTCTTCAGGTTTTACTCTCTCTAAGCTGTAAGCCAAAATCCTTGCACGGTAGGTCAAGCCAAACCAATATCCTTCCGGATCACGGAATTTTGCCGGAATATTGGTGTTGAGAACCTCAGAATTGATGGCTTGCAACAAACCTTTGGACTTAGCCCTGTGAAGCCGTCCTGCATCTACTGTGATCAGGACATCTGCAGGAGAGTTGGCTCCTTCTAATTCCAATTTCTGTATCAATTCGTCTGCGGAAGCGGATACCACGTTTACTTTGATGCCTGTAGCTTCTGTAAACATGTCGAATAGTTTTTGGTCAGCTTCGTAATGTCTATGGGTATAAACATTGACGACTTCTTCTTTTTCTCCTGAACCACAGGAAAACAAAATCATGCCTGCAAAGGCAAAGAGGGTGGATTTGAGAATGTTTTTAAACATATCTTTGATGTTTTACAGGGGCGAAATTATGCATTATTTAAATCAAATCTAAATAAAAAGAAAAAGATTTTTATCTTTGTGCCCTAAGGCACATTTTGACTGGCCTGTAATTCTGAACTTTGTTTTTTTAAGGATAAACATGACCATTCAGCAACTGGAATATATCATTGCAGTAGATAAATTCAGGCATTTCGGACAAGCTGCGGAGTCCTGTTTTGTCACCCAGCCGACTTTGAGTGCACAGGTGAGCAAACTGGAAAAGGAGTTGGAAGTCATCCTTTTTGACCGGTCCAAAATGCCGGTAATCCCTACCGAAATCGGGGCTCAGATCATCGAACAGGCCAAAAAGGTGGTTTCTGAAAGCAAGGGTATCTATGAACTGGTGGCCCAATTGAAGGGAGATGTCAGCGGGGTAATCAAAATTGGGATTATTCCGACCTTGGCGCCTTATCTGTTGCACCGGTTTATCAAAAGTTTCCTGGAAAAATACCCCAATGTCAAATTGCAAGTGGAGGAAACAGTGACTGAGGAAGTCCTCAGGAAATTGAAAAATGATGAGCTTGACCTTGGCATTGTGGTGACCCCTTTGAATGAGAACGGGATTTTGGAGAAACCCATCTTCTATGAAAAGTTTTTTGCTTACATGTCCAAAAACCATCCTTTGCTAAAGAAGGAAAAAATAAAGGTGGAAGACCTCAATACAGACGACCTGTGGATGTTGCAACAGGGACATTGCTTCAGGGACCAAGTGCTTAACCTCTGCAATCAGTCCAAATTTGAACGGATGAACTTTCATTATGAAAGCGGATCCCTTGAGGGCTTGCGCAATATGGTCAATCAATATACAGGCATCACCTTGCTTCCGGAATTGGCCACTTTGGATTTGAGAGAAGAAGAAAAGTCCAGATTGAGGAGATTTGAAGGTGTGGAACCCATTAGGGAAGTCAGCATTGTGCTCACGAGGAGTTTCCTCAAAAAGAAACTGGTAGAATTGCTGTTCAAAGAAATCAGCGAATCTATTCCCCATGAAATGACGTCCAAGGCCCATGGGAAAGTCGTCAGATTCAAATAATTTTTTGATTTGGACCAAACAATTCAGATAGGGGAATTGATTAATTTCGTGGCTGTCTGAAAAATCAAATGATCAAAAGGATTTTGTTTGTTTTGCTGATGCTGTTCACGCATCAGGGTTTTTCCCAAGGTTTTGTAAAAAAATACCTCAATGGTATATTCAATGATACTACGGATATTTCAAGACCCCAATTTTTGGTTTATCCTACCCTTGCCTATGCCCCGGAGACCAGTTGGGAGATAGGTTTTTCTTCACTCTATGTGTATTATGCAAACCGCGATACGGCCAATAGGCTGAGTGAAATCAACGGTTTTACTTTTGTCACTTTGGAAAATCAGTTTGGTATCTGGTTTGACCATGCCATTTATTCTGACCAAAACAAGTGGTTCTTTCTCGGCAGGATAAGGTTGCAGAGTTTTCCGCTGAAGTATCACGGCATAGGCATGAACACCCCAAAGGATTACCTGGCTTTGGTGGATGCCAATCAGGTTATTATCAAAGAAAGGGTTTTGAGGGAGGTAAAGCGCAACTTTTATGCAGGCGTAGAATTGGATTACCAGAAAATGTCTAGAGTAGCTTTTAAACCTGGAGAAAATGGCCCTGTATTTGATTTGCCTTTGGGTTATGAAGGTTCTACCAACTTTGGCATCGGTTTAGGGACTGTATATGATGACAGGCACAATGTACTGAATGTAAGAAAAGGAAATTTTGCAGAACTGGCTTTCCTGCATTATCCCATAGGGTTGAGTACCTTTGAATTCAACACAGTGGTATTGGATACACGGATCTTTAGGCCTGTGGGAAAAAATAATGTCCTGGCCTGGCAACTTCTGGGGGAATTCAACTCGGGTGATGTTCCTTTCAATCAGTTGGGCCTGCTGGGCGGCGATTCGATGATGCGGGGCTATTACCTGGGAAGGTTCAGGGACAAGAACCTCTTGGCTTCACAGCTGGAATTTAGGATGTTGCCTCTTCCGCTAAACTTTACCAACCGAATCGGTGCAAGTGTTTTTGCCAGTACAGGGACTGTTTTTCCCGATTTTTCCAATGCCAGTATCCACAAAGCCGTTTGGGCGGGGGGAGCAGGACTGAAGTTTTTACTTTTCCCTAAAAAGGATATTTATACCAGACTGGATGTAGCCTTTACCAAAGAGGGGAATGGGTTTTATCTGTTTATAGGAGAAGCTTTTTGATGGAGATTTCGAAAGGTGTATTTCGGGATTTTTAAGATTGGCATTGGATTTTGAATTTAAAAATTAGGTCAATATATGTTTTAGTATTATCTTAGTTGACATGATGATGTTGAGTTTCCTCCTTAATTAAAAATTTTTGAGCAATGATCAGATTGAATTCACACCTTAACCAAGTCATTCCAGGTCTTTTGTTGGTCTTTTCTTTTTGGGCATGTTCTAAAGAGAAAGGTTCAGGAAATACTGATTTTATAGAGATCTCCTTTGCCTTGGATACGGTAATGATCGATCCGGGAGATGAAATTTTAAACCTCCGCCAAAGTTTATGGCATGCTGATATTTCCAAAGACGGCAAGTACCTTTTCAATTACAACATCAATGATGCGGTAATGGAGAAAATTGACCTGGACCAACAGGTTCTGGTATCTAAAATAAAATTTGATAAAGAGGGGCCTGAAGGGCTTGGTAATTACATCTCTAAATTTACCATTGATGACCAAGATCAGTTCATGTTTTGGTATTATGGCTTAAGCAAGGTGTTTGACCAAAATGCCAAATTGGTCAAGGACTTAAAAATTGATAAAATATTGGAGGGGACTTTCGCGCAATTCGATGCCCAACCCATAGATTTTTTCAAAATTCCAGGGGATCCTCACCGCCTGATAGGCTTTTACATCAAATGGGAGGATAAAAGTTATGTGATTGTTGACATAGACCTTCAGAAAGAAAGTTTCCATATCATCCCGCTTCCTGAATTAAAAAGAATTCAAGATTTTTCTACTGATTTACTATATGATGGACAATGGGCGGGAGCCTTGGGTACAGGGGCAAATTCATTGGCCAACGGGGAAAGGGTTTTAATTTCTAACAATTGCTTCAATGAAGTTTATATCTATGATGCCGTTCAGGACAGTCTTTACTTAAAAGAATTGGAAGGGCGATTGCTTGGAAGTAAAAAAACCTACATCCCACCCAAGCAGGTAGATATCTCCTCCAGTCAACACTGGGAGGTAGAAAAAAAGCAAAAAGAGGACATCAATTTTGGAAGAATTCTTTGGGATGCTAAAAACCAACGTTACCTAAGGTTGTCCTTCAAAGAAAAGTTTGGTGATGAGGTCATTGAAAACCGGGGCTACAAGGCGATTGGTGCTGAGGTATTTTTAAGTGTATTCGATAAGGATTTTAATTTGATGGCTGAATCTGTGGTGCCACAGTTGAACAAAAGGGCAGGCCAGCATTTTATCAAAGACGGGCAAATCTGGATTTTTGAAAATATAGATGACGAAATGGCCTTTTTGAGGCTTGAAATTTTGAACAGGTAAATGAAGAATGGATTCCCCTACCATTCTTCATTCCTCCCCCTTCATTTTACATTATTTGTCGAGCAGAACCGCTCCTATCCCATTGCCTTCCGGAAAAGTTACCTCTTCAGGGCTAATTGTTACTCCTTTGGCAATGTCTTTTGCCAAGAGCATGGCCCCATCCATATCCACATAATCCAGTAAGGGAGCAATATGGGCAATTGCTGTAATGCCTACAGAAGATTCTGTCATACAGCCTACCATGGTTTTCATCCCCAGTGATTTTGCTTCATGGATCATCCTCAGACCCGGTGTGATACCGCCTGCCTTGACCAATTTTACGTTGATACCATGGAAAAGACCATGGCACTTCTTCACATCTGACTCCACAATACAACTTTCGTCTGCCATCACGGGAAGTCTGGAATAAGTGTAGACTTCCTTCATCCCTTCAAGGTCGTCTTTACCCAAAGGCTGCTCCATAAACTCCACATTCAGTTTGGCCAATTCTTCGGAATAGCGGATGGCCTGTTCTGCCGTCCAGGCACAATTGGCATCTATCCTGAATGTAGAAGACGTGTGTTTTCTGAGTTCCCGGATGATCTCCAGGTCATGGTCTGTACCCAATTTGATCTTGTACAATGGCCAGTCTACTTCTTTCATTTTGTCCACCATTTTTTCAATGGTGTCTATGCCTATCGTGAAATTGGTCAGTGGGATATTTTTGGGATCAAGTCCCAGGTATTCATAGAGCTTTTTCCCCTGTTTTTTAGTGAAAATATCCCAGGCTGCCATATCCAGGGCACATTGGGCAAAAGGGTTGTCCCTGAAGATGTCCCTTCCCTTTTCCCATAATTCCTCCGGACTGTTCCAATTTCCGTGTTCTACCAAGCTTCTGGAAGCCTCAAGTCGCTCCATGATATTGTCTGCCGTCATACCATAAAAGGGATTGGTGGTGGTTTCCCCCAAACCGAATAAGCCATCCTCTTCCAATTTTACAATAATGGTATCTTGCACATCCCGGCTTTGATGGGCGATGGTGAAGGTATGTTTCAAAGGAAGGTCACGGACAAAGAATGAAAGCTTCATGGAGATTATTTTGGTTTTGGTACAAAAGTAAATTTATTTTTTTGCTGAAGTTCCTAACTTAGTCCTATAATTTCTATCCAAACCCAAAACATGAAAAGATTTCTTCCTTGTGATCCTTACTCCGCTATCATCGGTTTGTTTTTTATTTTGATATCCTGTCAACCTAAGGCCTCAACACCAGTCGTAGAAGTCTCTGAATTGGAAAGGGCCTATGAATTGTACAAAGAGCAGTCCATTAACCAAAGGAGATTTAAGTACGATGAGGTAATTCACCTGGTCACTAAAAGAAAGCAGGGGTTTTTTGTGGAGGAAATAGGAAGGTCCGTAGAAGGAAAATCCATTTATCAAATGACCTTGGGCAAAGGTCCCACCAAGGTCATGCTCTGGTCACAGATGCATGGCAATGAAAGCACCGCTACGATGGCTTTGTTTGACCTGTTCAATTTCCTGGAAGGGGAAAATGATGGCTTCGACCCTTTGCGGAAAAAGCTTTTGGAAAAATTGACCCTCCGATTTATTCCTATGGTCAATCCTGATGGGATGGACCAATGGATCAGAAGAAATTCACTGGACATTGACCTGAACCGTGATGCCATTAAGTTGACTTCACCTGAAGCGGCTATATTGAAGAATGCCCGGGACTTTTTCTCTCCCGACTTTGGCTTTAACCTTCATGACCAGCAAATTTATTATACAGCCGGTGAGACAGCCACTCCTGCCACGATTTCTGTCCTCGCTCCTGCCTATAATTACGAGACAGAAGTTAATGATATTCGGAAACGGGCCATGCAGGTCATTGTGGGAATGAACAAAGTCATCCAGCAAATTGTACCGGGACATGTGGGTAAGTATGACGATGCCTTTGAACCAAGGGCTTTTGGGGACAACTTCCAGAAATGGGGCACCAGCACCATCCTGATTGAGTCCGGAGGCTATCCCAATGACCCAGAAAAACAGGAAATTCGCAGACTGAATTTTATCATCATGCTGCATGCCCTATTGGAAATTGCAGAGGTTCAATACACCCAGTACAGTTTGGATGATTATTACAGTATTCCCGATAATGCACTCCGCCTGATGGACCTTGTAATCCGGAACCTTTCCCAAAGCAAAGATCAGCTCACCTATGAAATTGACCTGGGAATCAGAAGAAGGGAATCAGATGCCCATGGTTCCTTCTTTGTTAGTGGTGTGGTAGATGATTTGGGAGATTTATCGGTCTTCTATGGTTTTGAAGAGCTCGATGCCAAAGGAATGGAAGTAGTAGAAGGCAAAATTTTTGAAACTCCTTTAGCCAATGTCGGGAATATTACTTGGGACAAGGCGATGGAACTTCTCAGAATGGGGTATCTCGGTGTCAAGGTTCAAAATGCCTTGGACAGGGAACTTCATAATTTGCCCCTGATGGTGTTAAAAAATGGAAATTCGATTCCTACGGGCATACGGACAGGGGGCAATCCCAATTTCTTCCTTGCTGAAGGGGGCAAACTCCGCTATGCCATTGTCAATGGCTACCTGATAGACCTGAATGACAATAGTCCAAAAGATTTGATGCAGCGTGTACAATAGGGTGCAGGTTATTGGTTTAAATCCTTCATAATAAGCATTTTATTTGCTATCTTTTAGGATTGTTTACCCAAAACCACATGTTATGACAGCACTGATTATTGTAGCCGTAGTCTTGGCCCTTGCTTTTTATGTAATCGGAATATACAACCGCTTGGTCAAGCTGCGGACCCATGTTTCTGAGGCTTGGAGCGGGATTGATGTACAGCTCAAAAAGCGGTATGACCTTGTGCCCAACCTCATCGAGACGGTCAAGGGCTATGCTTCCCATGAGCGGGAAACCTTGGAAAGTGTCACCCAAGCTCGGGTGGCTGCAATCAATGCCAAAGGGATAGAAAATCAGCAACAGGCAGAAAATCAATTGACCCGGGCCATTTCAGGACTTTTTGCGGTAGCTGAGCGCTACCCGGAGCTCAAAGCCAATACCAATTTTCTTCAGATGCAGCATGACCTGTCCGCCATTGAGCAGGACATTGAGCGGTCCAGAAGGTATTACAATGGAACAGTGAGGGATCAGAATATACTTATTGATTCTTTTCCCAGTAACCTGGTTGCCAATGCCTTTGGCTTTTTGAAATCTCCCTTCTTTGAATTGGAAACAGAGGCAGAGAGAGCTTTGCCAAAGGTCAGTTTCAAATGAAGAACTTCCTCCTCTTCATTGGTTTCTTTCTTTCCCTTCAGGTTTTAGGGCAAGAGGAATATATCCGCTCATTTCATACTGACCTGAAGGTAGATACTTCAGGTTTGCTTTCTGTGACTGAGACCATTGAAGTTTTTGCCTCAGGAAATCAGATCAAAAGAGGCATAGTCAGGAGTTTGCCATTGCAGGGTATAGATTACCGATACAGACAGGTAAAAAATGAGTACCAGATTATTTCAGTGGAAAGGGACGGTTCTACGGAGCCTTTTCACACCGAAAAAAAACAGGGAAGCCTTTTTATTTACATAGGAGATAAGGATGTTTTTTTGGATCCTGGTTATTACACGTTTACCATTACCTATGCTGCCAAGGGTCAGTTAGGCTTTTTTGAGGACTATGATGAAATCTACTGGAATGTCAACGGCTTTGGTTGGGATTTTAGGGTGGAAAAAATATCTGCTACTGTCAGCATTCCAATCGAGGCAGATTTTAAAGAATATGCCTGCTACACGGGTTATTCAGGATCTACGGAACAAAATTGTAAGATCGAAAAGTTGGCAGATGGTAGGTTATTCTTCGAGGCAGAAAACCTGTCTGCTTATCAAAACCTGACCATTGCTGCAGGCTTTACGAAAGGTGTGGTGAGCCCACCCCCTCCGCTGGGATTCTGGGAGCAGTTTGGCTTTTTGGTGCTTAGTGGGATAACCTTTCTGGTTCTTTTGCTATATTATGCCATTACCTGGTACAAGTTTGGAATTGATCCTCCCAAGCCAACAGTCATTCCTGAGTTTGATCCGCCTTCGGGAATTTCCCCTGCCTCTTTGGGTATGATCCACAGGGGTTATTTTGGGGGAGACCTGATTTCGGCATCTATTGTGCATTTGGCCGTAAATGGATATTTACGAATTGTGGAAAAAAGTGAGCCTGTCATGTTCGGCTTGTTCCACAGCAATTCTTTTACCTTGATCAAATTGAAAAATCCCGATGCGTTCCTTCCTCAGGAAGAAAAGGTCCTGATGGACAAGCTTTTTCCCAACAACAGTGTTCAGATCAGCATCAGCGGGAGTTATAACAGTCAACTGAAATCCATGTATGATAGCTATGTAGAAAATTTAATGCGCCAGCACAGGCCTTTTTTGAACCAGGGAAGCAACTGGAAATTATGGATTCCCCCTATTTTTATTTTTATCGTTTATGCAATTGTGGCCAGTAGATTTGATTTTTACAACTATGCCCAGCCTAATCTGAGTTTTGATTTAGTGGATATTTCTCCGTTTCCGATTGTCATATTTATTGCAGTTTTGGTCATAATTTCCATTGTCAGAAAAGAGATGGGGAGATGGGTCTTTTTAATCCTGATTTTGCTTTCATTTTTGATTGGATCCTATATGCTCTATCAGTCCAGCACCATTTCCCTCAATAATTTGGTGTTAATAGGTTTTATCCTATTTGCTGTAGTTTCTTACTTTTCCTATATCTACCTTATCAGACAGCCAAGTATTGAAAAGCTGGATTTAAAATCCAGGATTGAAGGGTTTAAGAAATACCTGAGTGCCGCAGAGGAGAGACAATTGCAAATGTTCAATCCTCCCAAAATGACCCCTGAGATTTTTGAAAAACTGCTGCCCTTTGCCATGGCATTTAAGGTGGACAAAATTTGGGGAAAGAAATTCCAAAACCTCATGGAACGGTCAAGTTTGAACCAAAGACATCAGACCACATGGTATTCAGGATCAAGGTTTTATTCTTATCATTTATTGGGCAATCATATCAATAAAGCTTTGGGAACCTCCATCAATCATTCAGCCGGAAGGGGAGGCGGTGGAAGCGGTTCCTCTGGCGGAGGTTCATCAGGGGGAGGAAGAGGCGGCGGAGGCGGAGGCGGTTGGTAATTTTTCCAGCATCTTTCCTGCTTTTTGTTTAAATTTCTAAAAATTCAAAATAGAAACTTTTGACCTTAACGATTATGAAACAAAACCTAACCGCCATCATTTTTGCTTTGGCCATTGTCATCGCTTCTGCTATTTTGGGCAATGCTTTTCTGAACAGAAATAAAAGATCCGGCACTGTGGATGTCACAGGTTTAGGGCAGAAGAATTTCTCTTCGGATCTCGTGGTTTGGGAGGGGAATTTCAGCCGGGAAAACATGGATATCCGGGTGGCATACGCAGAGTTGGAAAAAGATAAAAAAGCGGTAACAGATTACCTGGTGGCCAAAGGCATTCCCAAAGATCAGATTATTTTCCGTGCCGTCAATACCAATCCCCTTTACAGACAAAATTACAGCAGCACGGGTAATTATATGGGACAGACTTTTTTGGGCTATGAACTCAACCAAAGTCTTCAGATAGAATCCAAGGAGGTGGACAAGATAGACCAGATTTCCAGGGAAATCACAGAGTTATTGTTGCAGGGCGTAAAGTTTTATTCCCAGCCTCCGAGGTACTACTACACGGAACTGGAAAGTCTGAAAATTGAAATGATATCCAAGGCCACTGAAGACGCCAGGGTAAGGGCGGAAAAGATCGCAGAGAATTCAGGGGCTAAATTGGGTAAACTGATAGCAGCCAATATGGGCATTTTTCAGATTACCGGACAGTATTCTACGGAGGAATATTCTTGGGGGGGCACCTTCAACACTACCTCAAAAGAAAAGACGGCTTCCATCACGATGCGTCTGAGCTACTCAGTCAGATAATTTTGGAAATCCAAAAAAAAACCCACCGAGTAAGTGGTGGGTTTTAATATTGCCAATAAGAGGAATTATCTTACCCTATCAAATTGATTGAAGAAGAAGTTACCTTCAATTTCTGCATTTTCATCTGAATCAGATCCATGAACGGCATTGGCCTCGATGGATGTAGCGAAGATTTTTCTGATGGTTCCTTCTGCTGCATTGGCAGGATTGGTAGCACCGATCAAAGTCCTAAAATCTTCTACTGCGTTTTCTTTTTCAAGGATAGCGGCAATGATCGGCCCGGATGACATATACTTGCAAAGGTCAGCATAGAATGGTCTTTCTTTATGAACCGCGTAGAATTTTCCTGCCAGTTCTGGAGTAAGCTGAGTGGCCTTCAATGCAACAATTTTAAAGCCTGCTTCCTCGATCATTTTCAATATTGCTCCTGAGTTGCCTGCAGCAAAAGCATCAGGCTTGATCATGGTAAATGTTCTGTTTCCTGCCATTTCTTTGGAATTTATTTCTGAAATCTAATTTGGCTGCAAAAATAGGGGAAATCGGTTAAACTACATAGAAAGCCCGAGAATTCTCTATTATCTCTTTCAGCCTTAGCAGCTTAGACAAATTGGGAAAATTCAAAAATATTACAGACATTTGCAAACTATATTCCTTTTTGAGGAATGTACAAAAGCAATATAATGCAGGAATTAGAGTTATTTAAAAATAGATTATCATCCCCCCATAAAGTTGTCATTACTACCCATCACAAGCCGGATGCAGATGCATTGGGTTCTTCTTTGGGAATGGCCAACTACCTGAAAAAGAAGGGTCATGAGGTCACTGTAATTACTCCTTCAGATTATCCCCAATTCCTTACCTGGATGAAGGGAAATGAACAAGTACTAAACTTTGAAAATCCGGAGCATAGGGAAAAAGCCATAGAAAAAGTATTGGAAGCGGATACTATTTTCTGTTTGGATTTTTCCTGCTTGAAAAGGCTGCATGAACTGGCTTCCTTCGTAACCAAATCCAAGGCATATATCGTCAACATTGACCATCATCAGGATCCAAAAGATTTTGCAGATTTCAGGTATTGGAGTACGAAGGCGGCAGCTACCTGCGAACTCGTCTATGAACTTATTGTTGAATTGGGTGATCAATATTTGATCGATAAAGACATTGCCGATTGTCTTTATGCGGGGATTATGACTGACACGGGAGGCTTCAGGCATCCCAATACCACTAAAAATGTACACCTGATTACAGCAGAACTCATAGGCTTGGGTGCAGACAATACGAGGATTTCAAGGTTGATTTATGATACCAACTCGGTTAACCGCCTGAAATTTCTTGGATTTGCCATTACACGCAGGTTGACCATTTTAGAGGATCTGAAAACAGCCTATTTCGCAATCAGCAAAAGGGACCTTAAGAAATACCAATCGCAGACCGGGGATACAGAAGGCTTAGTAAACTATGCCCTTTCTTTGGACGGAATCAAAATCGCTGCCCTTTTCACCGAAAGGGAGGACGGTGTAAAAATTTCCTTCCGATCCACAGAGGATGTTGCTGTCAATAAGTTTGCAGCTGATTATTTTGAAGGAGGAGGACACAAAAACGCATCAGGCGGAAGGTCTACCCTACCCCTGAAAGAAACCATTGAAAAATTCGAAAAATTAATAAAAGAAAATCAAAAAACGCTTTTCAATCAATTAGAACCCATCCATGAAAAAAATTAAATCTCTATTATTTGCGGTTGCCCTGATGGTGATTGCTTTCAGTGCTATGTCTTGTAACAAGACTAAGACAACTTCAGACGGCATTGAGTATACCTATATCAGAGAAGGTAGCCAAGCACCTAAAAACGGTGAATTTGTTTTGTACCATTTGATAGTGAAAACGGACAAAGATTCTACCTTCATTTCTACATATGACCAAAGCATGCCTGCATACCTGCAGTTCAATGATTCAATCCCAAGAAAAACAGGCATGGATGAAATATTTTTGAGCCTTAAAAAAGGGGACAGTATAGCATTTGAGGCTACTGCCAAAAAAATCTTTGCAGAAAACGTTCCTTTCTTCCTGAAGGATGATCAAAAAGTCAAAGTAAGAATCGGAGTGATAGATGTTTTGGATTACCAAGGTGTGGAAGCGTATTTCAATGCTTTGCAGGAAGCAGAAATGAAAAGACAGGCTGAAGGCGCTGTGAAGCAATTGGAAATCGATACCCAGATCATTCAGGATTACATTGCTGAAAAAAATATCAATGCCATCAGGACAGAATCCGGTCTTTATTACGTCATAGAATCAGCAGGATCAGGACCTCAGATTGAACAAGGTGATTTGGCTTTCGTTCATTATGCAGGTTACTTGTTGGACGGAACGCTTTTTGATACCAGTATCAAATCCCTGGCTATGGAAAAAGGGGTGTACAATGAGCAAAGAGACAATTACGATGGCTATGCACCGCTTGAAGTTAGGGTGGGCATGGGACAGGTAATCAAAGGCTGGGACGAAGGATTGGCTTTGTTGAAAAAAGGTGATAAAGCTAAATTCATCATTCCTTCCCCGTTGGCTTATGGAGATAGAAATGCAGGTGGGCCAATTCAACCAAACTCTATCCTGATCTTTGACGTAGAAGTCACTGATGTTCAAAAATAACACAAATCAATGAAGTACTTAAGTATTGGGATTTTAGCTTTATCGGTATGGCTGTCATCATGTATTTCTGACAGTGAAAATGCCCAGATTATCTTCGAAAGGGACAAGCAAAAAATTGAAGAATTTGTCCGAGAAAATCCCATACCTTCAGTAAAGGAATTTTCTGACCCCGCCCTTGGTATCCGTATCTTTTGGCAGGAGGTCTCCAACAGCGGAAGGAAAGCGTTTCTAGGTGATACAGTTGTGGTGGATTATGTAGGTAAATTGCTCAACGGCAATGTATTTGATACTTCTATCGAAAGTGTCGCAAGGGCGAATAATATTTTCTTTCCGAACAGACCTTATGAGCCATTTAGATTTGCTTTCGGTTATGAATCGGTAATCCAAGGCTTTCTATTTGGTATTTCCCAAATGGAAGAGGGAGATAAGGCCACAGTCATCATGCCTTCTTTGTATGGATATGGAAGGCAGGCTTCCCAAGGAATTCCAAGTAACTCAATATTAATGTTCGAGTTGGATTATATTCAGCTTATAACTCCTGAAGACCAGTAAGAATGAAAAGATTAAGTACTTTATTGTTAGTGTTGTTTGGAATCATTGGTTTTTCCTGTGAGCCAAATAACCCCTTTGGGCCTACCTATGACCTAGAGGGCAACCTGGCCAGAGATGCTAAGATCATTGATGAGTTTTTGAAAACTGCACAGATTGACAGTGTAAGAAGGATTCATGACCAAAACGGTGTAATCATTATTGTACAAGAGGAAGGGACTGGAGCCAAACCCGGAGAATTCCGTTTGATTTATACCAATTACATCGGGAAATTCCTTGACGGAAAAGTATTCGATACCAATCTTGAACAAGTAGCAAAGGATAATAACGTATGGGATGAAAACCGTATTTATAGGGTATTCCAATTTGTTTTAGGTTCGGGAGAAGCTATCCAAGGCTTCAACATTGGTTTTAGGCAGTTAAGAAGCGGCTCCAAAGCAGTCCTTATTATTCCCTCTCCCTGGGCTTACAGGGATCAGGAAAGGGATGGCATTCCCGCGAATTCCATTCTGATGTTTGAGGTGGAATTTCTTGGAATTGAGTGAGAGGGTTAATTTAATAGCCCCGATTTATAACAGATCACTTCTTTGATAAATAAAATCCAAAAGAGGCTGTCCCTATTTATGGGACAGCCTCTTTTCTTTGATAAGATTTCAAGCTTTTGATTCTCATCACAGAACAACCGTCATGAGTCTTTGAAGCGTACAGAATTAATCGGGTTGTATAGCCAGGGATAGAAATGTCCCTTACTTTGAGAATTTAGCCTCTGAATTTTCTTGGGAATAAAGCCGGCACTTCCTTTTTATACTGGGTGTAACTTTTACCATAAAGCTGAATGAGCTTTTTTTCTTCAAAGTAGATTCCCATTGGCAAATAAATGATGAGGCATATCAAATGTATCAAAGAAGCCAAAACCGGATCAAAGAAGAAAAAGCCGAGGAAAATCAGAAGTAAGCCGGCATATAGCGGATGTCTAACATAAGCGTGCATCCCTTTTCTGACAAATTCAGGCCGTTCTTCCAGGTCATCATGAGGCTTTAAGCCCACAAAAGAAGACAGGGAAAAATGCTTCATGGACTTCACTATGATAATTGTTCCAAATGCGGCAAACATGTAAGCCAAATAAGTGGTAAAATCAGTGTTTGCCAGGAGTATTCTTTTTTCAATCATAGCCCCATATACCAAAATTGCCAGTAATCCAACAGCAGAAAATAGGGAATATAGCAGTCGGTACCATGGATAAGCCGTACCCATTTTGCTTCTTATCTTATTTTTGAAAGCAAGGCTGGCCAATAGGGTATGAAGACTATAGTAGATTCCCCAAAATAGCGCCAATAAAATATAAGCCGTCATCTGAATTTGTCAAAGGTTCATCATTTAATCACCAAAATAAATAAGTTAGTTCATTAAGTATTACTTTTATGCCAAGGAGTTTTTTGATTGCCAGTCTTTTTCTAATTTGACATGCTAAACCCAGGATAATGAAAATTGGATTGATCAGAGAGGGAAAAATTCCCCCCGATAAAAGAGTGCCTTTTACTCCAAAGCAGGTCAGGAAACTTTTGGACCTTTACCCTAATGACTTGGAATTCAAGGTTGAACCGAGTCCTATTCGCTGTTTTTCTGATGATGAATTTGTAGAATTGGATATCCAAGTGGATAGCGATTTGTCAGATTGCGATGTGCTCATGGGGATCAAAGAAGTACCCATAGACCAACTCATTCCAAACAAGACCTATATTTTTTTCTCCCATACCATCAAAAAACAAGTTTATAATCGGAAGCTATTGCAGGCAGTTCTTAAAAAGAACATCAAGCTTATAGATTATGAAGTCTTAAAAAATGAGAAGGGAGAACGTACCGTGGCTTTTGGCCGGTGGGCCGGAATAGTTGGGGCTTATAATGGGCTTTGGACCTATGGGAAAAAGACCGGTCTATTTGATCTCAAAAGGGCCTTTGAATGTTTTGATAGGTCTGAGATGGACCTAGAACTTAAAAAAGTGCAGCTTCCCCCCATCAAAATTGTGGTTACAGGAACAGGAAGGGTAGGCAAAGGGGTCCTGGAAGTTCTGCATACGGTCGGAATCAAACAGGTGGCCCCAAAGGAATTTCTCCATCAATATTACGATGAGGCTGTTTTTACCGTTCTGTCTTCCGCTGATTTCAATAGGAGAAAAACAGACGGAGGTTTTGATAAGGAGGAGTTCTATGCAGATCCTCAAAAGTATGAAAGTCACTTTTTGAAATATGCCGAAGTCAGTGATATCCTGATGGCGGCAGCTTATTGGGATAGCCGTGCACCCAGGTTATTTGAATTGGAAGATATTAGCTCAGAAGATTTCAATATATCCGTGATTGCAGACATCACCTGTGATATTCATGGTTCTGTCCCTACTACGGTCAAGGCATCCACTATTTCGGATCCGGTTTATGATATAGACAGAGATAGTTTCGAAATATTGCCGGCATTTGGCAAGCAGAACAGTATCTCTGTTATGGCAATAGATAACCTGCCAACCGAGCTTCCCAGAAATGCGTCTGAAGAATTTGGGCAACAATTGATTGAAAACCTGATTCCAGAGTTATTGAAGCCCAGTTCAAAAATTTTAGATAAGGCTACCATCGCCAAAGAGGGAGATTTAACTTTGGAGTTTATGTATTTGAAGGATTATGTGAATGAAATTGTCGAATGATGAAGAACATTGAAAGATATATTGAGCAAACCATTTTAAAGCCACAGACGGTGGATTCCGATATTGAAGGATTGGTTATGGATGCCAAAAAATATGGTTTTGTAGGGATCTGCGTACCTCCTTTCTGGGTGAAAAAGGCCAAGCGGGAAATCGGGGATGCTCCTATCCAGCTGGTAACGGTAGTGGGTTTTCCTTTGGGGTATAATATGACCGAAACCAAAGTTTTTGAAACCGAGCAAGCCATCAAGGATGGGGCTGATGAGATCGACGTTGTTTGGTCCATTACCGCATTTAAGGCAGGGATGAACTGGCCAAAAATTGAATTGGCCAGATTGGCAAAGGTATGTCATGACCATGAGCGCATCTTAAAAGTGATCATTGAAACAGCCTACCTCAGTGAAGAGGAAATTATCAAGGCATGTAAGCTATGTGCCGAAGCAGGAGTAGACTTTGTAAAGACCTCAACGGGATTTGCTCCAGAAGGCGCCAAGGAAAGACACATCAAATTGATGCGGGAAAATCTGCCCAGCAGTGTAGGCATCAAAGCCAGTGGTGGAATCAAAACCTATGAACAGGCAGTGAAGATGATTCAGGCCGGGGCCGATAGGATAGGTACCAGCTCCGGAGTTCAGATTGTGGAGGCATCAAGGGAGGATTAAACCTCCCTTTATTTTTGGATTTCAGTTTTGTGATACCTGTCCGCATGTCCCATTTCCCGTATGTCCTCATTTTTATTGAAATAAATCAGTAAGAAAGGGATAATGAAAAAAGTCAACAGGATGTAGGCAAACCCCACAAAGCGAGTTTTGGTCGACTCATTGCCCAAGAATGTGGCAATTTTTACGGGAATATTTCTTACGGAAGGGAAGGGCATAAAAAGCAATGCGCCAATAAGATTAAACAGGAAATGGACAACCGCTAAGCTAATGGCAGCGTCAGTCTTATAAATAGCAGCTATTGCAGCAGTTATCGTAGTTCCAATATTTGCCCCAATTATAAACGGAAATGCTTTAACAAGGGAGACTTTTCTGTTGGCAACAGCAGGTACAATGATGGATGTGGTAACGGTACTGGATTGTACGGCTGCCGTGAAAAAAGCTCCATACAAAAAAGAAAAGAAAGGTTTTTGGAAAATGTGCTTGTTGATTTTGTTCAGGTTGGTGGACATGAAAGACTTCAGCACAAATTTGGACAACAACTTGATTGAGGTAAATACCAGGATGACTGCCAAAAGAAGAAGAAGCACCGGTTGATCCAAAAGGTTAGCAAGCCATAATGTCACCGGTCTGGTGAACAATACATTGTATTGGTAATCGACATTAAAATCTTCACCCAAGTTAAAAAATGTGGCAGTGATGTAGGAAGCTGCGTTGCTGAGGAATCCAAAATATACTTCCAAAGGAAAAAGGATCAGAACCGTCAGGATATTGAATATATCATGCAGCACTCCTGCAGCTAAGGCCTTTTTGAAGATATTTCTCTTCATGATAAAGGAAAAAGCTACCAAAGTACTGGTGATGGTGGTGCCGATATTTGCTCCCATGACCAGAGGAACCGCCTGCCCCAGCGTCAACGAGCCTGATGCCACTACTGCAACTATCATGGCTGTAACTGTAGAACTGCTTTGGATCAGGGCTGTCATCAGGAGACCTACAAAAAGGCCCACAAATGGATTGTTGGTAGCAAGGAAAAGAGAGGAGGCGAAATCACTGTTGAGGCGGATCATGCTCACCGTCAACAAATCAATGGAGAACATGAAGAGCAACAGCCCCAAAACTGTAATTAAAACTGAAACTAAGCGGTTTGAACCTTTTGGGTCTAAATTTATGCTGCTCATTTATGGAAAATCCCCGGAAATTGGGGGATCTGTTTATCAAAGTGCAAAATAAATGTACAGGAATTTATTTAATGGCTCCATGATGTGAAGATTTTGTTAATAATAATCACATGGACTTATCCTATGAGCTTTCCTTAAAGTTCTATGGATAAAAAATTGCACTTTTTTGCCTAAATTTGAACTGTGTTTAGAGCATATTGAAGCCCTTTTCATTCAAATTTATAAGAAAAGGGACAGTTTAGGCTCTAATTAACAATTTGTTAACATCAAATCGGGATAATCTTCTTTAACTTTGCAGCGGCTTTAGCTTAGAAACTTACCACCCTTTATGGCCAAACTTAAAGACCAAAACATCAATCAGGACGCACTGTCCAAAGTTGCCTATTCACTTTTTGATTTTACCAAAAAAGAAAAAACTTTCTTAGTTGTAATCTGTATTTTGATTTCTATAGCAGGAATCATTACCCCTTATACCTACTTGGCGATGTGGTTTGGTTTTGCTTTGGCCGCATACTCTGCCATTGCCAATGACAGTATTCAGACCATAGGCACATTCATCGCTTCCAATCAGGAAAGAAAATGGTATTGGCTTTGGTTGTTTATGGGTTTGATATTCGTGGCAACAGTTACCTTCAGCTGGTTTACCTATCAGGGAGATGTCAGTTATCAGAGGCTTCAGGTCCCCGGCTTGGATAAAGCACCGGAGAGTCTGGTATTTCTTCAACTGGCAGCGCCTATCGTACTTTTGGTGATGACGCGGTTGCGGATGCCGGTATCAACCACTTTTCTCTTGTTGAATGTATTTACTTACAAAGCCGGGACAATTCTGGATGTGATGAAAAAAAGCTTCATGGGATACCTCCTGGCTTTTGTCATAGCGATCCTTGTTTGGTTCTTAATCGAAAAATTTGTAAAAGACTTTTTAAAAGGAGAAGCTAAACCTTACTGGTTTGTATTGCAGTGGATTACCTCCGGTACACTATGGGCTGTATGGATCATGCAGGATGCCGCTAACATAGCAGTGTTCTTGCCCAGACAGCTCAATACATGGGAATTTGTCGGCTATACAGGATTTATTTTCCTTGGTTTGGGTTTCTTATTTTACCTCAAAGGAGATAGAATTCAGGGCATTGTCAATGAAAAAACGAAAGTCACCGATGTCCGTGCAGCGACTTTGGTGGACTTTGTGTATGCTATTATCCTGTTCTATTTCAAAATGCTCAACAATGTTCCAATGAGTACCACTTGGGTATTTATCGGTTTGTTGGGCGGTAGGGAATTGGCCATTGCCTTGTCCAAGTCCAAAAAACTCAGCAAGAGGAGAGCAAAAATTTATAGGGCCTATACCTTGGCAAGAAAAGACATCTTTAAAGCAACTATTGGTCTGATCGTATCTCTTATTCTCGCATTGATCATCAATGAGGGGGTAAGAAATGAAATTCTGGATTTGTTCAGGTAAAACATAAATGCTACCCCGTGCCTCTAAAGCATGGGGTTTTTATTTTCCGAAATTTGCCTTCCGGCTTCTACCTTCAAATAGATCCTTCAAAACTGTCTTGTTTATTGTTTCTTCTGTCTAATCCAGTCTAATCTCTAGCTTCTCGTCTCTTGCGTCTCCTTTTTTGCTATTTTTGAACAAAATACTTTCCATGGAACTCTTCTCAGATGCCTACTTCATGAACGAGGCCTTCAAGCAGGCTAAAATTGCTTTTG
This sequence comes from Cecembia calidifontis, assembly GCF_004216715.1. Classification (NCBI taxonomy): domain Bacteria; kingdom Pseudomonadati; phylum Bacteroidota; class Cytophagia; order Cytophagales; family Cyclobacteriaceae; genus Cecembia; species Cecembia calidifontis. Next base: position 905,350 of record NZ_SGXG01000001.1, on the reverse strand, counting down.
AAGAAGATGAAATACCCGTGGGTGCTGTTATTGTCTGCAGGAACAAAATCATAGCCAGGGCATACAATCAAACAGAAAAACTCACAGATGTCACTGCACATGCCGAAATGATTGCCATAACTGCAGCAGCAAATGCACTTGGCGCTAAATACCTTCCAGAATGCAAACTGTACGTTACCCTTGAACCCTGTGTGATGTGCGCAGGAGCAAGTTTCTGGTCCCAATTAGGAGAACTTCATTATGGTGCATCGGATCCCAAGAGAGGGTTTTCGCTCATTCAGGAAAGGATATTGCATCCTAAAACCAAGGTAACCAAAGGGTTGATGGGGAAAGAATCAAAAGAATTACTGGATGCGTTCTTTCAAAAATTGAGAAAATGAATCCTTTTTGGGCATTGGAGAACTATTTTTCCATTAATTTGGTTTAATAACTATAAATCCTGATGGATTTTTAATTTTAATGTTTCACCATAAACACAAGAGATAAAAATGGCTTTTGAACTACCAAAACTACCTTATGATTTTAATGCGCTGGAACCATACATTGATGCGCGCACGATGGAAATTCACCATGGAAAACACCACAATGCCTATGTTACCAATCTGAACAATGCCATTGCTGGTACAGATTTGGAAAACAAAAGCTTGGAGGAGTTGATGCTAGTTGCCGGTTCCAATACTGCTGTAAGAAACAACGGTGGCGGTCACTACAATCACAACTTGTTCTGGACCATCCTTTCTCCAAAAGGAGGAGGTACTCCTCAAGGCGAATTGGCGGATGCGATCAATGAAAAATTCGGTTCTTTTGAAGCTTTTAAGGAGGAGTTCAGCAAAGCAGCTGCCACAAGATTCGGTTCAGGATGGGCTTGGTTGACGGTTACTGCCAATGGCCTTACAATTAGCTCTACCCCTAATCAAGATAACCCACTGATGGATGTGGCTGAAATAAAAGGAACACCAATTTTGGGTCTTGACGTATGGGAGCATGCTTACTACCTGCATTATCAAAACAGAAGACCTGACTACATCAGTGCTTTCTGGAACCTGGTCAACTGGGATGAAGTCAGCAGGAGATACGCTGCCGCAAAATAATAAATAGATGTTGTTAGTTGATTGATACAAGCCTTGGGGAAGACCCCAAGGCTTCTTTTTTTGTACCCTTACCGAACGGTTCAAGTGTTCGCTAATGATACACCTGTGATTTTTTTAAATTCAAAAAACGCTGTAAATCAATGATTTACAACTGCTTTTTTGAAATGGCACTAGATTTTCATGTGACTTGGCATAGTACGATGAACACTAAACCAACTATTTTATGAAAATCTCAACCCAAGTATTTGTAGCGCTTTTGGCCTTCTTTTTAGGAATGAGCAACTTGGCAGCGAAGGAGTTTTCCCTGATTACAGGCCGTGTGGCTGATGAGAAGGGAGAATTCCTTCCTTTTGCCAATGTGGCATTGGTCGAAACCGAGTCCGGAGCCTTATTGACCGGTGCGGTTACAAGTGATGACGGAAAGTTTCTGATCGAATCTGCAAGGTCTGCAAAGGTTCATTTGGTGGTCTCTTCCATAGGTTTCGAAACCTTCAAGACCGAACCATTTGATATCAAGCCGGGCACTAATAAGGATTTTGGTTTGATTACCATCAAAGAAGAGGCGGGAAATCTATCTGAAGTAACCGTAAGGGCCACAAGACCGGAAATCATTGTGGAAGCAGATAAAACCATCGTGAATGTGGAAGGCTCTGTTTTGGCTGATGGCAATACGGCATTGGAAGTAATTGCAAGATCACCAGGGGTTTATGTTGATGAAAATGATCAAATCAATCTTAACGGAAGACCAGGGGTCACCGTGATGATCAATGACAGACAAACTTACATGAGTGCAGCTGATCTTGCCCAGTTCTTAAGATCTATTCCTGCAGATAATATCAAAAGCATTGAAATCATCAACAATCCGCCTTCCCGATTTGATGCAGAGGGTGGAGCAGGAGTCATCAACATCCGGCTGAAAAAGAACAATATTGATGGCATGTTCGGTAATATCAGTGCCGGTGGTATGTACAATGGTATCTTTGGTCCAAATGCCGGCCTTTCACTCAATATCAAAAAAGGAAAATGGACCAATCAGGCCAGCCTCAACTACAATGAATTCAACTTTGTCAATGAGTTGGACATCAACCGCAATTTCCAGTTGGAGCAGGGGGTTTCCAGTTTTCACCAAGACGGAAAGATAACTACATACAACAAGAGCCTTTTCTTTAACGGAGGAAGTGATTATGAAATCAATTCCAATCACAGTGTTGGCGTAACGGTTCAGGCATCTGAATACAATGGGGAAAATATCGGCAGGTCTTTGACTGATATCAATAATCCCGGAACGGAGGATGTTTTTTTCCTGAGATCCTTTAATGATGGAGCATCTAGAAACAGGAGAGTTTTTGGTAATTTCCATTATGTGGGCGTATTGGATTCCTTAGGAACCAAGTTGACATCGGATATCGATTTTACCAAGATGGCCTCCTCTTCCAACTCGCTTCTTAGTAATAGGAATTGGATAAATGACGATGAACCTCTCGCTGCAAGGGATTTTATCCTGACCATGAATGAAATGGATTATACCATATTTACTGCAAAAGTGGATTTCATCCGGCCATTAGGTAAAGGCCGTATTTTCGAAAGTGGCTTGAAAGGTAGCTGGGTCAAGTCTGACAATAACCTTGATCTGAGTAAAGCCATAGAAGATGAGCCTTTCCAAAGGGACCCCAACTCCAATCACTTCATTTATGAAGAAAACGTATTGGCCGCTTATGCCTCTTATAAAAGCAAATTTTCTGAAAATATAAGTTTCCAGGCAGGTTTGAGAACTGAATATTCTGATATCACAGGAAACTCTGTGACTTTGGATCAAGTCAATAAGCAAAATTATATTGACCTATTCCCAAGCCTAAGTGTTCAGCAAAAGGTCAGCAAAGATTATCAGATCATCTACAATGCCAACAGAAGGATTACCAGGCCAAATTATAGGTTATTGAATCCCTTTGTGTTTTACATAGACCCACTGACCACTGAAGAAGGTAACCCACTTCTGCGCCCTCAGTACGCCCATAACCTGGAGATGAACCACGTGGTAAAAGGTTCCTATCAGTTCACCTTGGGCTATTCCCTGACCAATGATGTGTTCCAGCAGATATTTACCCAAGATGAAGAAACAAGGACCACGACCACCTATACCGCCAACCTGGACAAGGCGCAGACCTGGAATTTCAGGGCCATGATCCCGGTTGAAATTCGCCCTTGGTGGAATACCAGCAATATGGTTCAGGTAACCAACTCAGCTTGGAAATCTTTGATTGGTGATGCACTGTTGGATGTATCACAGACATCCTTTACCTTGAGGACACAACACAATTTCAATCTTCCAGCCGGATTCAGAGCTGAATTGATGGGGATGTACATCGGCCCAGCACAATATGGACAGGCAACAATAAAAGGATTTGGATGGGTAGATCTGGGAATTACCAAAAGTATGATGAAGGATAAACTGACCCTGACGGTCAATGGAACAGATTTATTGGCCAGTCAGGTGATCCGGGCAAATGTTCAGTTTGAAAATATCGATACCCAGTTCAGACAATACCGCAATACACAGGGAGTTAGATTCACCCTCAGGTATAAGTTTGCCAAAGGAGAAAGCTTCAGGGTGTCCAATAGAAGCGGAAGCACTGAAGAAAGAAACAGGTTGGATTAATCTTAGGACTCCTCCCGCCAATCGGGAGGAGTTTTTAAATTTAGAGTATTGGAGCTAATATTTACTGTTATGAAAAAGGCGATTGTAATGTTTACCCTAATCGGAGTCACTATGGCTTCAGTGATTGCTCAAGACTTTAATAGGGCCAAATTGGATGAGTTTTTTGATGTTTTGGAAACCAATGATAGGGTGATGGGTTCGGTGTTACTTTATTATCGTGGGGAACCCATTTACCAGAAGTCCTTTGGTTATGCAGATCGTAGCAAAAAAATTCCCTTAACCAAAGAAAGTAAATTTAGGGTGGGTTCTATAACCAAAACATTTACTTCGGTCCTTGTTTTCAAGGCCATAGAGGAGGGAAGGATCAATTTGGCGCAAAGTATTGAAGGCTTTTTCCCAGAGTTGACCAATGCCGGAAAAATAACAGTGAGTGATCTGCTAAGCCACAGGAGTGGTATTTATAGCTTTACCTCAAGCCAGGATTACCTGACCTGGAATACAGTCCCTAAGTCAAGAGAAGCATTGTATCAGATAATACTTAAAGGAAAGAGTGAATTTGAACCTGGCACAAAAGCCAATTATTCTAATCCGAACTATGTGCTTTTGACCTGGATTTTGGAGGATATCTATCAGGAGTCTTACCCCTCTTTATTGCAAAAGTATATTTTAGGTCCCCTTGATTTGAATAACACCTACATCGGTGAGGAATTTTCACCTGACCAAGGGGAGGTTTTATCTTATAAATTCTTGGGGGAATGGGAACAGGAAAGTATTACAGACATGTCCATTCCTTTAGGGGCTGGAGCGCTTGTTTCCACCACTAGAGATTTGGCGGTTTTTATTAGGGCATTATTTGAGGGAAAATTAATCAGTGAAGCCAGTCTATCCCAAATGACAGAATTGAGGGACGATTACGGACGCGGAATATTTAAATTTCCTTTTTATGATCAATTTGCCTATGGCCATGATGGGGGCATAGATGGGTTCATGGCTTCTTTAAGTTACTTTCCAGAGAAAGACCTCGCCTATTCACTTACCTTGAACGGGGCCAATATGGATCCTAATCAGATTTCCATTGCCGTGTTGAGCGCATTTTTTGGAAAGGATTTTGACATTCCACAATTCTCCGATGTTTCCTTTACGGCAGAGGAATTGGATGCTTTTGTCGGGGTTTACGGGGCTCCTGGTTTTCCTTTGAATATTACCATCAGAAGACAGAAGCTGGCACTCATGGCACAGGCCACCGGCCAACCTGAATTTTTATTGGAGCATGATGAGGGAACTACTTTTGTCTTCCGATTGGCCAATCTTTCTATTGAATTTCAGCCGGAAAATGATCAGCTGACTTTGTCCCAATCGGGGATGAAATTCGTATTGAAGAAGAAATGATTATTTGAAAATGTAGCTAATTCCCACAGTTGCCACAAAGTTTTTTCTATCCAGTCCCGGCACAAAATACTGGTCGGGCTGGTTTTCCAAGAACCACATATAGTTCAGGGTATTGACATATTGGAAGTTGCCATGTACCAAGAGGTTTCCAAATCTCCAATCTGCGACTAAAGAAGGCACCAGATCCACATATTTATTTCTCCAGTCTTTAGATGCCTCATACCTAAAATAGTAGAAGTCGTTGTTGTAAACGATCCTCTCAAAATGAAGTGCAATCCTGCTGAAATCTTTTACCCAACCGATTTCTACCCAGTTCACATTCGCTGCCGGACCGTATCCTACCCCCAGTACCTGTCCGTTGTGGGTATATCCATGACGTACATGGTTGTGAATATACCAGGTGTCCAAGTTTCGGATGCTTTCTCTAATGGTTTGACCGGTCTGCGTCATTTCTGCGCTGATCTGTAGGAACTGCCCCTGCTTTTTCAATGGCATCAGGTTACTGAATCCAAGGGTGAAGCCCCGGTTCCTTTCCGGAGTAACGATAAAGTCTGAAAACCTCCTGCTATTGCCATTGGTGCCATATTCCCCGTAAAATTCAAAATGACCTTCAGTGCTGATCCATCTGAAAAAGCCGGAGCTGAACTGCTGTCTTTTATCCCTTATCGGATTCCTTACATTGTTCAATCCTTTTTGCCCATTGAAAAAAGGAACATAATCACCCAATCTGTCCATGTCCTCCATATACAAATGGTTGGTGGCTGAATAGCCTAAAAACAAGCCTGGAACCCATTTGGGATGATAACTTAAGATAATACCAGATAAGTACCTGTCCCCATTTTCCCTTTTGGGCATCAGAACAGGGTTGCCCTGAATATGGTATCCCGGATGTGGCGGAAGAAATCCACTGCTGTTCAAAAGACCCGCAATCATCTGCCCTTCAATGTGTCCAATGCCCGTCTCCACAGGTCTCAAGGTATTGGCCGTGAAATGAAGGAAACCTTGGGCATTATTACTCAGAATAAGGGAATTACGGCGGGAAGGCCCCCACCAAAGATTTTCTGTTGAAACCCCAAATGAGAAATCACCGGGATTAAACCGTATACTGGACTGACCTGGAAGGATACGGGTATAAGGCCCGGTACCAAAGCGCTCAGGCATATCAATCCGGTTCATATACTCATAGTAATACAGAATGGTGGCCTGATGTTCTATGGGAAATCCCAAATAGTCTTTGTTTTGGGCATGTAAGATTTCCGGTTGGAACTGTATGGATAATTTTCCCTCCTTTAAAAATACACCGGCACTTACCAAATGTTGAAATCCCCTGTTCGGAATCATCGCTCCATTATTCAGACCAAAAGCATAATCAGAATTGAACTGTGTCCGTAAAGTGACAGGCATAACAAAAAGGTAGTCATTCTTATCCTTTCCAAATACTTGATGTACTTGCGACGTATTCAAATCAGTAAAAGTGCTGTCCAAATCTAAACCATTTTGACGGTCAAAAGCATAGGCTGGATGAAGGGGTCTAATGGCAAAAGATGCATTTTCATTCAGTCTACCCAACAATTGTTGCCTCCTCATGTACTCTTCCAATACAGGGGTGTTGAGCGGAATGGTCTGTGCATAGGCCCAATTTCCCAAAAAAAGCAACAGAGCGAAGAAAATATAGACATTCAGTGTTTTCATGTTCCTACTCATATCACAACCATTGCCGTTACTTCAATTTTCCCCACAGACCAACTTTCATCGCATAATGGGTCAGGGCTGTTCAATTGTTTGAGTTCATCACCCAAAGTAACCTTCACGCTGTTAGTGACATGGGGCACCAGCCTGCTGATCCTATAAACAGTCGTGTAGTTTTGGAAAGCACCGAAGAGACAAAGTCCGGGAAGGTCTGTCCGAATAGCTCCGGTTTTGGGGAAGTTCTGCCTGAAATATTCCTGAGGGAAAGATTGTCTCAAACAAAAAGTGGATTCACAGGGTGAGTTAGAAAAAGTCGTACGGAAAATTTCCTCTTCATCTACTTTCATGTACCAAAAATCCGGCCCACTTAATCCATCATCTGGATTCCCGTCCCAACTATCATGAACGAATACTTCCACTTCAATTTTCAATATGTTGTGATTGGGGAGATCGGGGATGGTAACAGATACCTCCTCATTATTGTAAAACCCCAGTAAGGTATCCCCTTCAAAAATAAAAAGCCTTCCATTTTCGAAGCCCCTTAAATCCAATAGGCCAAAATTATTGGAATAAACCACAACCTGGGATTCCAGGGTGTCAGAACAAGATGAATGGAAAAATCCAATGCATAAGAAGAATAAAAGCAGCAATGAAGTCCGGAAAAATCTTAAAAACATTTTGGAAATAAATTTAATACGTGTTGGAACGTCAGTTCCAAAACTACCCAACGTCTGCAAATAAACGAAATATTCTCGAAAATCAGCTCAGGATGCGCTTTCAATATGGATAATTGGCGGTACAAAGAGGTTTGATTAACTTGCGCTTGATTAATTAATTGTTTTTCTGATGATCAAACTCACGTTGGTTGCTGGAGCCAGGCCAAATTTTATGAAAATCGCTCCCATCGTGCACGCCATTAAGGCGAAGCAAAAAGAGGGTTTCCCCATTTCTTACAGGCTTGTCCATACAGGTCAGCATTATGATAAAAAAATGTCTGGGGATTTTTTCGAACAGCTCAATATCCCTGAACCAGACGCCAATTTAGGAGGGGGTGGAGGCACGCAGGCCGAACAGACTGCGGCCATTATGGTGGCTTTTGAAAAAGAATTGATGGCCAATAGGCCGGATTTGGTGATTGTAGTTGGGGATGTAACCTCTACCTTGGCTTGTTCGATTGCAGCCAAAAAATTGGTGATCGATGTGGCCCATGTGGAAGGAGGTATCCGCTCAGGGGATTTAAGTATGCCCGAAGAAATCAACAGGATGGTTACCGACAGCATCACAGACCATTTCTTTACCACCTCAGAAATTGCCAATGAAAACCTCAGGAAATTGGGCTTTCCCGAAAGCCGTATCCATTTTGTGGGCAATACCATGATTGATACCCTGATGGCAAATATGGAAAAGTTCCGTAAGCCGGATGGGGAAGCCTTTGACAAGCTTCAGCCGGGGCAATATTTCGTCATGACCATGCACAGACCCGCCAATGTGGACCAGGAAGAAAAACTCAAAGAAATGATCAATGCCATCATGGAAGGCACCCAAGGCCTTCCGGTTATTTTCCCTGTACACCCCAGGACAGCCAAAAACCTCCAAAATCTGGGCATCAATGACCCTAATCTGTTGATGACAGAACCTTTGTCCTATCTGGAATTCAATTATCTGGTCAAAAATGCAAAAGGTGTCATTACTGATTCCGGAGGGATTACCGAAGAGGCTTCTGTTATGAACATACCCTGCATTACCCTCAGAGAAAATACAGAAAGAGCGGAAACAATTGAATTGGGCACAAACGAATTGGTTGGTACCAATCCAGAAAACCTCCAACCTTATTTGGAAAAACTGATGCGTGGCGAATGGAAAAAGTACAAGGGGATCCCTTATTGGGATGGTAAAACGGCTGAAAGAATTGTGGGTAAAATCATTGAAATTTATAGCTAATGCACCAGAGGATAAAGGAATTAGTGGAGCAACTTCAGTTGAAGCCCCATCCAGAAGGGGGGTATTATGCTGAAACGTACCGGTCTGATTGGGAAGTTTCTACAGATCATGGAAGCCGGAGTCTGATGACCTGTATTTACTTTTTGTTGACCTCCGATAACTCCTCCAAATTCCATCAAATAAAAAGTGATGAAATGTGGTTTTTTCATGAGGGAAGCCCCCTTACTGTTCATGTGCTTTCTGATAAGGGCTATGAAAAACTCCTGGTCGGGCCATCGGATAAGGAGGGTCACCTGCCCTACCAACTGGTAAAAACGGGAATCATTTTTGGATCAACAGTGGATCAGGAGGAAAGCTATAGTTTGGTTTCCTGTGTGGTAGCCCCAGGGTTTGATTTCGAAGATTTCAGGTTAGTGCCTAAAGAAGAATTGTTGGAGAAATGGCCGGAAGCGCTTGAAATTATCCACAAATTGACTTAATTGGAATAAATCTTCAGCAATACCCTTATGTCTAAAGCAGAGATTTTACTGATTGAAGACGATGAAAGGTTATCCACAGTCCTTAAAAAGGGTCTGGAGGAGAGAGGATATGGGGTGACCCAAGCCTTTGACGGAGATATGGGTCTCCGATTGTTTGAAAATGGAGGGTTTGACCTGATCATTACCGATCTCATCTTACCTAAAGTCAATGGACTGGATATTTCAAAATCCATAAGGTTAAAAGATACCCAAATCCCTATCATCATGTTGACGGCATTGGGAGCGACCGATGATAAAGTTGAAGGGTTTGATGCGGGGGCAGATGATTACCTGGTCAAACCTTTTGATTTTAGGGAACTTCATGCCCGCATAAGGACCTTGTTGAAAAGATCCGGCCGAGTAGCAGAACAGGCTGAGAAATCCATTTTCGTGTACGCGGATCTTCAAATAGATTCCCAGTTGAAAAAAGCAAGCAGAGCAGGGATTGATCTCAACCTTACACCCAAAGAGTACAGTCTTTTGGAGTATATGGTTAAAAATCCAGAGCGTGTACTTTCCAGGGAAGAGATTGCCCGCGAAGTATGGGGAGTAAATTTCGATACCGGTACCAACTTTATAGATGTTTACATCAATTACATCCGGAAAAAAGTGGACAAACCCTTTGAAGATAAACTGATCCATACCCGCTCGGGAATGGGCTTTTTGCTACAGAAAACATGAGGTTACAGCAACAGATATCCTTGATGTTTACGGCCTTGGCAGCCGGAATACTCCTGCTCTTTATTGGGATTGTTTATTTTTCTGCTTATACCAACCGGTTGAATGAATTTTATAACATTCTGGAAAAAGAAGCCATAACCAAAGCCAATTTGCTATTGGATACGCAGTTAGATGCCGAAACACTCCAAACCATTTACAGGAAAAACAGGGAAATTCTTTATGAAGTGGAGGTAGCCATCTACAATTCCAGAATGGATTTGATTTATCATGATGCAGTAGATATTGACTTTGTGAAGGAAACCCCGGAAATGCTTCAGGAAATAAGCAATAAAAAGAAAATCAGGTTTATCCAGGACAAATGGCAGGTCATAGGCCTTGATTTTGAATTTGATCAAGAGCATTACATCATAACTGCCGCGGCCTATGATTTTTATGGTTTCAATAAACTTGAAAACCTGAGGGATACCATGTTGGTCAGCTTTTTCCTTGGTCTGGCGATTATCTTTTTGATCGGGAAATATTTTTCAAGAAAATCACTGGCCCCCATCGCAGGGATAATCAGGGAGGCCCAGAACATATCTGCTTCTAATCTTGATTTGAGGATTCAGGAATATAATTCAAAGGATGAACTGGGTCAATTGGCCCAAACTTTCAATCAGATGTTGGAAAGGTTGGAAAAATCCTTCGATGCCCAAAAGCAGTTTGTCTCCTATGTGGCCCATGAACTGAGGACTCCCCTCACGGCCATCATCACAGATCTGGAGCTGAGTCTGGATAAGGAGAGAACCAAGGAACAATACAGACAGACCATAGAGGAGGTATTGTCGGACAGTCAGAAAGTTGCCCGCTTGGCGAGTACCTTGCTGGATTTTGCCAAGGCCAGCTATGACCGTTCTGAAATCCATTTCAAGCCGGTGCGTGTGGACGAGGTATTGCTGGAGTCCAGTCAGCAGGTCATGCAAAAAAATCCAGCTTACAGGATCCACCTTGATTTTGAAGGAGAAGTGGAGGAGGAAGCCATCACGGTTTGGGGCAACAGTTACCTCCTGGGCATTGCATTTTCCAATCTTATGGAAAATGCCTGTAAATTTTCAGAGGATAAAAGCTGTGAGATTTCAATAGCTGCAGGCCCTTCCGGGGTTAGGATCAAATTCAGAGACAAAGGCATTGGGATTCCTAAAGAAGAGCAGGAAGATATATTCAAGCCATTTTTCAGGGGAAAAAACAAAGGCTACACCGAGGGAACAGGTATCGGTCTTACCCTCGTCCAAAAGATTATCCAGCAGCATAATGGAGAGATCAGCTTAGCATCCGAAACGGGAAAAGGGGCTACATTTACCCTCAGCCTGCCCAAAGTGAAATAGCTTTCTAATTGTTTTCTAATTTTTTTCTAAGAGTCTTCTAAAACTGTCAGCAGCCCAATGTCCGTATCTTTGTAAAAGATTTCAATAGACAAGTTAATGGAACCCATTCCCCCATCATTAATGTGTAATTGTTGATTTTTTACCTGCCTTTTAGGCTTAGGTAAAAATCAATTTCCTAATCCAGAAAGGAGGTCAATATGTCATTGTTTGAGTTTATCATCAGGTTAAATTTAGCCCTATTGCTTGGAGCAGCCATAGGCTTTGAGCGGCAATGGAGACAGAAAAGTGCGGGACTTAGGACCAATACTTTGGTGTCAATGGGGGCAGCAGCATTCATCCTACTGTCCGTTTCTTTAACAGGAGATTCAGGTGATCCTTCCAGGGTAGCCGGACAGATTGTGACCGGTATTGGGTTTTTGGGTGCCGGGGTTATTATGAAAGACGGGTTCAATGTTCAGGGACTGAATACAGCTGCAACTATATGGTGTTCTGCGGCAGTAGGGTCTTTGGCAGGAGTTGGGCTTTTTGCCGAATCAGCAGTTACCGCTGGAGCAGTTATGCTTGCCCACCTTGGACTTAGACCACTTGGAAGAAAGATTAGCAGGATTCCCAATACTCCTGCAGAGGACGCTAACGGAACATTCTTTTACCTTTTTCAGATCAAATGCTTGGACAAAGTTGAAAACCACCTCAGGGTAATGCTCTTGGAAACTATCAAGTCAGATAACAGCTTGCGCCTCCAATCACTCAAAAGTAGGGACAATGGTAATCCACAGCATTCTTATGTAGAGGCTAAGGTTGTTTCCAATGGCAACAGGGATAGTATCATGGAAAATCTGGCAGGTAAACTGACATTAGAATACGGCGTCTTGGAAGTAAGTTGGGAAATCCAAGGGCAGCAAAACGAACAGTAAATCTATGAAAAAGGACCTGGAAACTTGGATTTTATCAGCAGAAAAACAAAAAGTCAGGGAATTGATCCCATTACTTCAAAAAATGACTTTGGTAGAGGTATCGGAAGCTTTAGAACCCTTAGAAGAAGCCACCATATTAGAGGCTTTGGACTACTTTGATCTTCAAAGTCAATCTAAGATCTTTTCCCATTTTGATATCAGGAGGCAACTTTCATTTTTTCAAAAAGTAAGCAAAAAGCGTTTTGCCCCTCTTTTTGAAAATTTGGCATCTGATGACCGATGTGACCTTTTTCAGCATATGAGTCAAGAAGAACAGGCCGCAATACTTCCTTACCTGAGTAAAGAGGCAAGAGAAGATGTATTAAAACTAAGTGCCTATCCTCCTGAAACTGCGGGCGGAATCATGAGTACAGATTTTGCCACAGTTTTGGCTACAATGACAGTAGAGTCTGCCTTGGCTAAGGTGAGAAGGGATAGCCCCTCAAAGAAAATGATCTATTATATCTATGTAGTGGACCACAGGATGAAAATGGTAGGCTTTATTTCACTTAAGGATCTAATTTTGGCTGCTCCTAATAAGCTGATACAAGATATTCTTCATTCCCAATTTATTGCTACGTATGTAAATGAAGACAGGGAAATTGTTGCAAAAAAAATAGAAGACCATGACCTTTTGGCTATTCCGGTTTTGAATCATTCCGGACAACTTGTTGGAATTGTTACTCAAGATGATGCAATTGAAGTAATCCGTGCAGAACATACAGAGGATATGGAAAAATTCATGGGAATCATGGCCGAAAATGCAGAGCAGGATTACATGGTAACAAGTAGTTGGCAGCATTTCAGGAGAAGGGTAGTATGGATTATTTCATTGGCTGCTGTTGGTATTATCTCTGGTATGATTATTCATCGATTTGAATCTACACTTGAGGCTTTAATCATCCTAGCTCTATATATGCCGATGGTTGCTGATACAGGGGGTAACTCAGGATCACAGGCTGCCACCGTGATTGTAAGGGCTTTGGCTTTAGGACAAATTAGCCCAAATCAATGGTTCACAATTGTATTTAAGGAGTTTAAAATTTCCAGTCTTCTTGCTGTTTGTTTGGGAGTTCTGGCTTTTCTAAAAGTGCTCTTTCTTAGTTGGGAAACAAGTATTCCCGAGCAATATACCTTGATTCAAATTGCCCTTGTCATCAGCACAGCGCTATCCTTGCAGGTAATTACAGCTACTTGTATTGGAGCAGGTTTGCCTTTGTTGGTCAAAAGGTTTGGGGGTGATCCTGCGGTAGCTGCTTCACCTGCAATCACAACAGTAGTAGATATAACCGGTCTGTTGATCTATTTCACAGTAACAGTATCATTATTAGAACTATAAACCAATTTATTAAACTTCCATTTCATGAAAAAGCTAATTCTAATCTGGGTTTTGCTGTTAAGCGGAACTGCATTTGCCCAGCAAAAATTAACAAATAGGGAAATTTTTGAGCATAAAAATGTTCATCGGTTGAGCATTTTGGACACAATTTCTCTACCCTTTGAAATCTCATCCGAGAAAAGACTTTCTAAAGAAGATATTCTCAACAAGAAACAGGGCTTTTTTGTCACAGGATTGCCTAGGTTTGAATTTGACCCGATCAGGGGATTTGGTGTAGGTGGAAATTTATTCTTCTTTCAGAATAAGACGGAAAATGACCCTTTTTTTTACTACACTCCTTATCGCTATAGTTTAAATACAGAATTTTTTATTTTTGAGAATGGTCGTGTAAAAGCTGCCTTAAATCTTGATGTTCCTTATTTCCTAAATTCTAAATGGAGATTCAGGGCTGATGCCGTGTTTTGGGAAGATCCCAATGCCCAATATTGGGGGATTGGACGTCAGTTTTTAGATCGGCTGACTTTTTCGGACAAATCCGAAGGAAGTGATGGTCCTGTCCGGGTATTCAACAGGGTCAATGCCTACGAAGATAACCTGAAAATTGCTGTTCCCGGAAATGGTGGAAGGCTACAGACCGATACCCATTTCAACCAGTTTATCCAGCGGGAGAAGCTCTTCAATTTATTGGGAGAACGTGTAGAAATGGGAGGGAAGTTAAGGTTGATGTTTGGATATGAGATGTTGTTCACAGCTTTTGAGGACTATACCGGAAGGATTGCTGAGACTGCCTTCCTTCCCAACGGAACAGAGGTTGAAGCCATCCAAAGAGAGACCTTGGTCAACAGGCAGAAAAATGACGGTACCTGGGACAGGTTCAATCTTGCCGGATTTGAGGACAGGTTTCAATTTACCAGCATGCTGGCCGGTGCAATCATTTATGATACCAGGGATTTGGAACCGGATCCTTCCAAAGGGGTTTTTCTTCAATATTCCCATGAATACTCCGCTCCTTGGCTGGGGTCACAGTTCAACTTCAACAAGTTTATGCTTCAGGGCCAGTTTATCCACACTTTCCATCGATGGAAAAATGAACGTAACAGACTGACTTTTGCAGGACTTGCTGCCTTTGGGCATATTTTCGGGCCAAGGATAAATTTTATTGAGATGTGGGACCTTTCCTCTCAGGCAGAGGCCGGAGGGATTTTAGTATTGGGAGGAGGAAGATCAGTTAGGGGATTTAGGGAAGCCAGGTTCTTAGCGCCCACTGTCGGATTGGTCAATTTGGAAATGAGGGCAAGACTTCATGACTTCAATGCCTTCAACCAGCATTTTGCCTTGGGTTTGACGCCTTTTTATGATTTTGGAACAGTCTGGGAAGGCTTAAGTGATGTGCAATTGAACAATTTTAGAGGAGCTCCTGGTATAGGCGGAAGGATTGCCTGGAATCAGTCTACCATCTTGAGGTTGGATTATGCCCAAAGTAGGGAAGGTGGGCAATTTTTCTTCGGTTTTGGGCACATTTTTTAAATGAATTACTGTCAACGGGTTGAACGGATTACTAAAAAACAGCTACTTTGTATCCATGATGAAACGAGGTAGCTGTTTTTCTTTTTTCATAACTTTTGGACCAATTTTATTCCTTTCCATCCTTCTATTCTGCTCTTGTAGCGGCAATAAGGTTATAACAAGTCCTACACCCTTTCAAGCAGAATGTCTTCAGGGTCTATATTTTGAGGGCAATGATGGTAGCTTTTTGTCCGATTCCCTAAGGATCGGACCGAATCTTAGGAATAATTTTGATAGCAAAGTGATTGAAATGGCTATTGCTGTCAATTTGGTTAATGACCTAGAAAAATTTCTCGATAATCAATTAGAGTCATTTGAAAAGCTGGAACTCAAGACTAGAATGATGGCCAAAGTTTTGAAAATGAACCTTGAACTTCAATCGTTAATGGCAGCTATTGATTGTGAGGAAGAAAAAGCGGGTCAGATTGCATCTTATATGGAAAAAGAGCTAAGGAGAAAAGAGAGAAATCTGACTGTGGCTGCTATAGTTACCGGTGCTGTTGTAGGTGTTGGGGCAGGCATCATTTTGATGGCAGATAATCCCCAAAATGATTGGGCAGAGTATTTAGGGATAGCAGGGGGGCTGACAGAGGTTTTTCTTGGACTTTCTATATTGAAATTGGATAGAAAAATCCTCATTAATCACCCAAAGAATATTTTGAGGGATGTTTACTTTTCAAAGGAAAGACCTGAATATTTTCCTCCCTCCACTTGGTATTATTTCAATAGCAAAAAGCACAGTGATGAAAAAGTTTCTTTGAAGGAACAACTGATTAAAAGGTGGGAAACATATAATTTGAAAGAGGAAGAAATTGCTGTGGTGCTGTCTGATGGGGGAGCCTACTCACCAGAACAACTCAAGGCTAGGGCTGAAATGTTAGATCAATTGGAATCTCAGCTATCTTTGATCAGCAAAGACCTGCTATATTTTACCAATCAGCTGCAAAAGTTATATTGATTCAGAACCACCTGAACTTGATTTTAGGTTTCTGACTGTTTTTTAATTTTCTAAAAAGTTAACATGATATTTTTCAGGGGCAAGTGAATTATCGGTACCTTAGTACATGCTTTTTATGTACCATGGACTCCCTTTCTGATTTAGAATTCATCAAAACCCAGATCATGCACTTGGAAAGTAGCATGAATGAAACCGTTGCCTCCAAACAAAGCCTTTTGAATTCTTTGCATGAGGGTCAGGTTGTTTCTGCCAAAAACCTTTTGTCTTATTTAACCCTTCGTAATCTTGACATCAGGGAACTTCAGGACCTTTTGCATATCTATGGGCTTTCATCATTAGCGAGTTCGGAAGGACATATCCTGAGGCAGGTTCAGGCGATAAGGGAGAGGCTGGGCTATGTTTACAAGGAGCGGGACCTGGACCAATGCACTTTTGCCTTTAGCAAACTCAAAATGGGAGAAAAGAGTCGGCAGCTTTTTGGTCAGAAGTCCGAAGCCAATATGCCTTATTTGATGGTCACCTTTGATGCGGAATTTGCCGATGACTATGCCAAAGTCAAAAGTCTTCTGCAGAATGGGATGAACATAGCCCGGATCAACTGTGCCCACGATGATGAAGATACCTGGTCGAGAATGATCAATCAGGTAAAAAAAGCCATGGAACAGACTGGGATTCCCTGCAAGATTTATATGGATTTGGCAGGCCCTAAAATCAGGACCCAAATTCTAGGTAAAGGCAGGGATAAAGGGAAAGTAAAAATCAAGGAAGGTCAGCTAATCTGGTTGGTGGAAGATGAATCAGAAGCAGATAAGTCACAAATTGTAATAAGTCCGAATGAGTCCGGAATTATCCACCAATTGAGGAAGGGAGACCGTATTTTCATCGATGATGGGGCGATCCGTTGTATTGTGGAAAAAGTTAAAAAAGAAAGAATTGGACTTAGAATTGTGAGAATTTCTTCCAAAAAGAAGCTGCTGAAGGAAGGTAAAGGTATCAATTTCCCGGATTCTTTTCTACAAGTTCCGGCATTGACGGATTTTGATAAGGCATGTCTTCCATTTATTTTTGAAAATGCTGATTTGGTCGGATATTCCTTTGTAAAGACTGCTGAGGATATTGTAGAACTGCGTCAGGCGCTTCGGGAGCTTTCTGAAAGTTATCCACATTTGATCATAAAAATAGAGACTTTGGAGGCTGTGGAAAACCTTCCTTCCCTTTTGCTCGAGGGAATGAAAGAACAGGTATTTGGCCTGATGATTGCCAGGGGAGATTTGGCAGTAGAGATTGGATTTGAGCGCTTGGGAGAAATTCAGGAAGAGATTTTGTGGATATGTGAAGCGGCACATGTACCGGTGGTTTGGGCCACTCAGGTGTTGGAAAATCTACATAAGTCCGGAATGGCGACCCGCTCAGAAATCACAGATGCCGGACATGCTGCTATGGCAGAATGCGTCATGATCAACAAAGGCGATTATACGATAGAGGTGATGGAGACCCTTAGAGATGTTATCCACAGGACCTCAACCCATCGGGTCAAGAAGCGCTTTACCCTAAGGCCTCTGAAAATTGCCCAGAAATTCTTTGCTACCTGAAGATCATTGCAATCCTAAAATCCAATTATTCCTGCTTCCATTTTAACTTGGATATTGGGTCAATGAGTTTTCACCTGATTAGCCTTTGTCATACGGAATAAGTTTGAGGAGTTGCCTTGCTGCTTCTATCATTTCCTCTTCCCTTTTCTCCTTATTAATTTCTATCCATGGTGCAATTTCGGTATGGGTATGGGCAATCATCCGCTCTTTATAAGACTTGTATTCTGCCCAAAGTTCTTTCGATTGCTCGTCAAATGGGGTCATTTTCCATTTGGTCAGGGGACTTGATTTGACTTCTTCCAATCTTTTGGCCTGTTCCTTCTTACTGAAATTGAGGTAAAATTTGATCAATTGTATTCCTGATTCATAGAGCATTCTTTCGAATTCATTGACCTGCCCCATAAAAAGATCATAGTCTTCTTGCGTGCACAATCCATGCACAGGTTCAATGATGGCCCTATTGTACCAGCTTCTGTCCCAGAATACCATTTCCCCACCTTGGGGAAGTTTTTCCACAAATTTTTTAAAATACCACTCCCCATTGGAGTTGCTTTGTTGATGGGGCAGATTTACTTCAACTCTATAATGCCTGGGATTATTGTGGGAGAGGATTTTACGAATGACCCCACTCTTTTCAGAAGAATCGCCTCCGTGGAAAAGGACCATGACTTTTTTTTGATTAGCAATTATCCACAATTGCATCCGTACCAATTCCGCCTGAATTTCCCGCAAGGCCAACTCATACTTTGCCACTGACAAGGCTTTTTGCAGGTTGATTTTTTTATGGGCAAGCAAGTGCTTGAGGCCTATATTCGAATTCAAAATTTTTACATCTTCTTTAGTCAGTTCCATGGTTATAAGTCAAGGTTTTTGTTTTTCCTGAAATAACGGTACACCACATTTGGGTCAGTGAGTAAATTGGCTCCCGAACTCCCCTTTCCTTCATAATCAAACTGGGAAAGAACGTACCGTAGACTTTCAAGTCTTGCAGTTATTTTGTCGTTGGTTTCGACAATGATCCAAGGGCAGAATGCAGTGTGGGTATTGGTAAACATTTTTTCTTTGTACTTGGTATTTTCATCCCACATTTCCTGAGCCTTCATGTCCACAGGGCTGAACTTCCATTCTTTGAGGGGGTTATTTTTTCTGGCTTCAAAACGCTTTTTCTGCTCCT
Source organism: Cecembia calidifontis (assembly GCF_004216715.1). Lineage (NCBI taxonomy): Bacteria > Pseudomonadati > Bacteroidota > Cytophagia > Cytophagales > Cyclobacteriaceae > Cecembia > Cecembia calidifontis. The sequence goes on along the minus strand of NZ_SGXG01000001.1, from coordinate 886,439 downwards.
CCTTGGTGATATCAAACCAAAACTTAATGATATAAATGCCATCCTCATACAACATATGCTCAAAATTGGGCACCTGCGCCATAAATGTTTTGTATTGGGGAGTTGTGCAGAAACCCATCACCGGTTCTACCACAGCCCTGTTGTACCAGCTCCTGTCAAAAAATTTTATCTCTCCCCTATTGGGAAGTACTTCTATATACCTTTGGAAATACCACTGTCCACGCTCCACATCTGTGGGCTTAGTTAAGGCCACTACTCCTGAGGTATGGGGATTTAGATGCTCTACAAACCTTTTGATGGATCCCCCTTTTCCTGCCGCATCCCTTCCTTCAAACAAGACGGCTACCCTTAGCTGGTTCTTTTCTATATGGTTTTGTAGATGTGCCAGTTCTATTTGTAGTAATCGCAACTCATCTTCATACTTGGCCCTCTTTATGGATTTTTTAAGCTTTATTTTTTTCTTCTTGGCCAACTCAACCAGTTCCTTTCTGGTCTTTACCTGGAGGAGATCTTCTTTGTTGAACATAAAAACAGGATTAAAGCAGAAAACAATATTCATTTCTGTATCAAATTAAGAAATAAATGGCAAATACCTTTAGAATTCGATCAAAATCTAAACAGATTTAAACCCTTGAAAATTTTTATTGATATTTTGAAATTATTTTCGGTACAAAATTTGTTGAATATCAAAATGACGTACCTTTGCATGGTATCTGAAAGCAAAATGAATGATCAATCCAGATTTCTGATGAATAAGAAGATTGTCCAAATGTTCATTTTGGCACTTTTTTGCACTTATAATATTTTATCAGCCAATACATATCAGGAATTAGGCCAGGTATTTTTTGGAACGGAAACCAAGGTTGATAAAGCCCATCAGGACTTTTTAAATGTTTATTCTGAAACCAGCGCCCTGATTGTTGAAGAGCAGGTCAATGAGAAAGAGGAAAAATCAGATTTTCCCAACAACCTCTTCGTACTTCAAAATCCAACAAAACAATTAATTAGAAATTTAAGCAATATTGTTTCAGCACATTATTTTGGAATTTATTTTCAAAAAGTCCCAGGTTTTATTTTGTACCATAACCTGAAAATACCCCTTTCATTTTAATATTTCCCATTGCCCTTCTTTTTCTCTCCAGATTTTAATTGAGGGCTTTGGCCTGATTTCCTGGCAATTGATGCATCAGGGAAAAATTTGTTTTGGGATCCAAAAGATAGCCCAGAAAGAATATCAGTACATATTATAAATGAAAGAAAAAATGAATAAATTAGGAAAGGATTTGATTTTTCAGGAAAATGCTTACCTGAAGTCATACAGCCCCCTATTTGTTTTTTGTCTTCCTGAGGTAAGGACAGTGTTTGAAGATCCAAAGGGAAGGCTAATAGCGCTGAAGGAGTTTATACCCGATTTTAGCCTCAATTAAAAATAAGCAATAGCTATTATCATGACAAGGAAAACCTCCGATGACGGGATTCATGCCGTTCTGCATGAACTGTCACATTATCTTCCCGCACAGGCTCCTTTGAAGGATTTTGTGCACCACAATACCCTGCATGCCTTTCAGCATCTGCCCTTTCATGAAGCCTTGCAGCAGGCTGCAGAAAATTTCGGGTATAAAGTTTATTGGAACCTGCAGAACTTTAGGGAACTTTATCATCAGAATAAGATCCATCCCAAGATCCTTGATAGGGTCATAGAGGAACACAAAGGAAAGGAGCAAGTCGATTATTGGAAGCAATTGCTGCTTGATTATCCCATACAAGATTATCCGGAGCCTAGGATCGGACAAATCCGCAAACTGTGGAGAAAAGCCTATAACCTTAACCTGGACAAAGAAGTACATCAGACACTTTTCCGTCTGGTCTCTGCCTATTTGGACCAAGGGATAGCCATCTGGAAATTTCCTTTGGAGGGAAAAGGACTACTGGCAAGTTTAAGGACTTTAGAAAAGAACAGTTTCAGTACCTTGATCAAAAGCGAAAGGGCCAGAGAGCTGCTTCTTGATAGGGCTACCCGCTTGGAAGATCTACTCCAATTATTGGTAGGGGACTCCAAATGGTACGGGCAATACCTCTTTGACCAGCAATTTGCCCATCCGGGTTGGTCCGGTATGGTCGCTGTCCTTGAGCACCAGGAAGTTTCCCTACTTGATAAAAGAAAGGTTTCCCTACATGACCTGGTATTTATAGAATGTATCTTGGAGATCGATGCCTTGGACCGTAGAAGGGACGGCAATTGGTCCTCCTTGGCTCCGCATATTCCTGCTGATCTTCCACGGCTCTTCGAGGAAAGTAAGTATTCCCAATGGTTTGATATCCACCGCCTGTGGCAGGAAGCTATGGAATGGACTTATTATGACCAGGTGGTGAGAGGACTTCAGCTCAGCCATTCAGAGGACTTCATCAAAAGCAGGCCCTCTTTCCAGGCCATGTTCTGTATAGATGACCGTTCTTGTTCCATTCGTCGCTATGTTGAGCGCTTTGCACCGGACGCTCAGACCTTTGGTACGGCGGGTTTCTTCAACCTCCCCTTCTATTTCCAACCGGAGCATGGCAAGTTTATGACCAAAGTCTGTCCCGCTCCTGTCAGTCCCAAGCATGTGATCAAAGAGACGGAATCCAAAATGAGGCATGAAAAGGATGTCCATTTCAGCAAGCACAGTAAAGGAGTATTTGGAGGATGGGCCATTTCCCAAACTATGGGTTTTTGGTCCGCATTGAAAATGGCCAAGAGTATTTTCTACCCCTCCGAGACGCCTGCTATGGTATCTTCCTTTAAACACATGGATCCCAAAGGAAAATTGAGCATTGTTTGTCATCATCCTGAGCATACCCATCATGGCCTTCAGGTTGGGTTCACCCTGACAGAGATGGCAGATGCACTGGAGGGATTATTGAAAAGTATCGGGCTTGTCAAAGACTTTGGTCCTTTGGTATATGTACTTGGACATGGGGCCAGCTCTGTCAATAATACCCACTATGCCGGTTATGACTGTGGGGCCTGTAGTGGCCGTTCGGGTTCGGTCAATGCCCGTGTAGCAGCATCCATTGGAAATAACCCAGAAGTCCGCCAATTGCTGGCAGAACGAGGGCTGCTCATTCCGGCAGACACCAGTTTTGTGGGAGGTCTCCACGATACCACCCGGGATGAGATGGAATTTTACGACCTGGACCAATTGGACGAATCTCATCGTCTACTGCATGAAAGGAATGTACAGACTTTTGAAATTGCCCTGGCCTACAATGCCAAAGAAAGATCCAGAAGGTTCCACACAATTGATTCCAGTCAAGAGCCGCAAAAAGTCCATGAACAGATCAAGAAAAGGGCACTGTCTCTTTTCGTGACCCGTCCCGAATGGAACCATGCCACCAATGCGCTTTGTGTAGTGGGGAAGAGGGAAAATAATAGACACCTTTTCTTTGACAAAAGGGCTTTCCTCAATTCCTATGACCATAGCATAGACCCTGATGGAAAATACCTTTTTGGTATCCTCAAGGCCGTCGCTCCAGTATGTGGAGGGATCAATTTGGAATATTATTTCTCGAAAGTGGATAATGACTGCCTCGGTGCAGGAAGTAAACTTCCCCATAATGTTATGGGCCTGATTGGGGTAGCCAATGGCATGGACGGAGACCTTCGTACCGGTCTTCCCCTGCAAATGGTCAATATCCATGATCCTTTGCGCATCCTGATTACCGTGGAACATTTTCCAGAGGTCTTATTACAAACGATACAGTCCCATGCACCTACCTATGAGTGGTTTGCTAACGATTGGGTCAAACTGGTCTGTATCCATCCTGAAACCAAGGAAGCTTTTGTCTTTAAGCAGGGGTCTTTTGTGCCTTATGTACCACTGACAAAGCATATCGAATCCGTGCATAACCTGGATGACATTCTGGAATCCAGCTCAGAAAACCTACCTGTCTACATCATCGCTTAAGCCATGGAAAATCAAATGATCATCAGTGCTTTCGTCCTTTTGCCTTTCCTGGCTTTTGCCATTGCCCTGCTGCTTCCCGAAAAAAAGGAAACAGGTTTTTCCAACCTGGCCTTTGGGACAGTCACGGTGCAATTGCTGGCCATCACAGGCTTTATCGTGCATTGGATATGGGGAGGGATGAAACCCCTCAATATTCCTGAAATGGAAATCTATAACAATAAGCATTATCAGTTTTTGCTGGATTTCTATTTCGACAAAACAACAGCCGTATTTCTCTGGGTGGGAGCCTTTGTGACCTTCCTGATCACCCGATACAGCAGGTTTTACATGCATATGGAGGAGGGCTATAAGCGTTTTTTCAATACGCTGCTCTTCTTTTATCTGGCCTATAACCTGACTGTTTTGGCAGGCAATTTCGAGACCCTTTTCCTGGGGTGGGAGATGCTGGGGATTTCCTCTTTTCTTCTTATCGCCTTTTACAGGGAAAGGTATCTGCCGGTAAGGAATGCTGTGAAGGTATTTACCATATACCGAATTGGGGATATAGGGATCATCTTAGCCATGTGGGCAAGCCATCACCTTTGGCATGAGAACATTACGTTCATCAAGCTATTGGATGAGCAATTGGTATCTGAGCACTTGGCAAGCCATAGCGGAATAGGGCTTTTCATTGCCATAAGCCTCCTTATTGCGGCTGCCGCCAAATCCGCCCAGTTGCCCTTTTCCTCCTGGCTACCCCGTGCTATGGAAGGGCCCACTCCTTCTTCGGCCATCTTTTACGGTTCCTTGTCGGTACATTTTGGGGTGTTTCTCTTGTTAAGGACCTATCCCTTCTGGGAGCATCAGTTAGCTGCCAGGATCTTGATAGGCTTGACAGGTTTGCTTACGGTGGTGATCGCCTATCCTATAGCCAGGGTGCAGTCAACCATCAAGACACAGATTGCTTATGCTTCCATTGCTCAGATAGGGCTTATGTTTATAGAAGTGGCCCTGGGCTTGGAGACCTTGGCGTTGATTCACTTTGCAGGCAATGCCTTCCTGAGAACTTACCAGTTATTGGTTTCCCCATCAGTGGTGGCCTATATGATCAGGGATCAGTTTTACCATTTCAAACCCCGGCAAATTAGTGTGGAGGATACCATGCCCAAACGGCTGGAGTATAGCCTTTACCTGCTTTCCCTGAAGGAATGGAATACCGATTATTTCCTGAACAGGTATGTTTTCCATCCCATCAAAAAGCTGGGTCGAAAGTTGGATTTCCTTACCCCCAAAAACCTCTTACTGTACTTCCTGCCGGTGTATGCCTTGGGCCTTTTTCTTTATTTTCAACAGGAGTTGATCCCTGAAGAAGTGAAGGAATGGTTGCCTGAAATTTTTGGTTTTTTGGGTTTGCTTATGGTCTTCAAGGCCTTTTCCGAAAGGATTTACCCCAGGCTGGCCCTGATGCTGGTCATGGCCAACCATTTCTGGATTGCCCTTGCGGTGTCCTTCAATGAGGCTTTTGATTACAGCGAAACCCTCATCTATTTGAGCGGGGTTGCGGTGGCAGGCATCATTGGATATGCCGTATTGGAGCGTCTTCGAAGAAAGGAATCTGCATTTTTCGATCTGAACCAATATTATGGCCACGTCTATGAATATCCCGGTCTTGCCTTGGTCTTTCTCTTGGCAGCTTTGGGCGTGATGGGCTTTCCGATCAGCCCTACCTTCATCGGCGTGGATCTGCTTTTCAGCCATATCCGTGAAGACCAATACTTGTTGGCCGCATTCGATGCCGTTAGTTTCATCTTCGGGGGCATCGCCCTTATCAGAATCTATGCGAGACTTTTCTTGGGTCCGCATGTAAAAAATTACCATCCTACAGCATTAAAATCTTCCTGATCATTAACCGTTATGAAACAGCATAAAATAGAAGTACCTCTAACAGGTTTAGCTGGACTTCGTCAAAACTGGAAATCTGATATTGTTTCTGGTTTTTTGGTATTCCTTATCGCCCTTCCATTGAGTTTGGGTATATCTATGGCATCTGGTTTTCCTCCCGTGGCAGGTATATTTGCCGCCATCATAGGCGGTGTAATCGTAACCTTTTTGGGAGGCTCGCAGGTTACCATTAAGGGGCCTGCTGCCGGCCTTATTGTCATCGCCCTTGGGGCGGTAACAGAACTCGGTCAGGGAGATGCCATGTTAGGCTACAAACTTACTTTGGCGGTGATTGTCGCTGCGGGTATCCTACAGGTGATCTTTGGCTGGGTGAAATCGGGGGTTTTGGCCGATTTCTTCCCCTCGGCAGCTGTCCATGGCATGTTAGCGGCGATAGGTATCATCATTTTTGCCAAGCAGCTTTTCACCCTTATCGGAGTGAAACCTGAGGCAAGTGAAACATTGGAACTGTTTGCGGAACTGCCCCATGCTTTTAAGGAAATCAATCCGGAAATAGCCCTGATCGGAATCGTGAGCTTACTGATTATGTTTTTGTTTCCCCTATTCAAAAACAAATACCTTAAAATGTTACCAGCCCCGCTCATAGTGATTTTGGTCGCCATACCCATGGGTTTGTATTTTGATCTGGAGCATGAGCATAAATACCTATTTCTGGATGGCCATGAATATACCATCGGACCAAAATTTTTGGTAACTCTTCCTGAAAACCTCTTTGAAGCCATAACTTTTCCGGATTTCAGCCAGGTTTTTTCCATAACTTCCATCAAATACATCATCATGTTTGCACTGGTCGGCAGCTTGGAGTCACTTTTGAGTACCAAAGCTGCTGAAACCTTGGATCCTTATAAAAGGAAAGCAAACATGAATAAGGATCTTGTGGGTGTGGGCATAGGAAACATTATTTCAGGACTTATCGGAGGATTGGCCATGATTTCCGAGATTGTAAGGAGTTCTGCCAACATCAACAATGGTGGAAAAACAGCCTGGTCCAATTTCTTCCATGGTTTGTTTCTGTTGATTTTCGTTGCTTTCTTTCCATTGCTGATCCATCAGATTCCTTTGGCAGCCCTGGCAGCCATGCTGATCTATACAGGATTCAAGTTGGCTTCTCCCAAAGAGTTTTATAACACCTATAAAATCGGTAAAGAGCAGTTTTTGATCTTTATCGTTACCGTTCTGGTAACTTTGGGTACTGATCTGCTTTTGGGAATTGCAGCCGGAATACTACTGAAATTTGTTTTCCATTTAATCAATGGCTTGCCCCTCAAACATGTCTTCAAACCATTGTTTACAGTCAGTGTAAAGGAGGACGAATATGTGGTGGACGTATTCCATTCAGCCGTTTTCAGCAATTATATCCTCTTGAAGAAATCTCTGGATGCCCTTCCAAGAGGCAAACACCTTACCCTTGATTTTTCCAATGCCAACCTGGTAGATCATACGGTGATGGAAAATCTCCATCATTATCAGCATGATTATGAACATGAGGGAGGTAAGTTTGAAATGCGGGGAATGGACCATATGAAGAAACTCAGCGACCATTCCTTTTCAGCAAGAAAAGCAATCAAAAAAGCCTAAGGACTATAAAAAAATAGGTTTGAATAAAGAAAAGAGGCTGTGTCATGAACGGGTACAGCCTCTTTTCTAATTTTTAACAGGGACTGGATTATCTGATAATTTAAGCCAGTTGACTATTTATCTTCAATGATATGGACTTTACCGGTTTCCATATCGTAGAGCGCACCGATGATTCTAAGCTTATTATGTGCCATTAAAGAATCTGCATGCGGGATATTTTTCTTAAGTTCATGAACTCCATGAAGGATATTTGCCTCAATGGCCTTTTCAAAGAAGTTGGGGATATTTCTGGGAAGCGCTTTTTCTTCCTCCTCTGCATCGATATAGTCAATAATTTTTTGGATATGTTCGGGGAAAACGTGGGAGTGGTCATGGTCATGGTCCACAAATGCCCCGATGGCCCCACAATTGGTATGCCCCATTACAATCACCAGTGGAACGCCCAATACTTCAACTGCATATTCCACACTTCCGATTTCGTAATCACTGACGATGTTGCCGGCGTTACGGATGACGAAGAGGTCTCCCAATCCCTGATCGAAAATCAGTTCTGGGGGAACCCTCGAGTCCGAACAGCTGACAATTGCAGCGACCGGGTGTTGACCCATACTGAGGTTCCTTAATCTTTCCAATGTCTGGTCAGGATGAAGGGGTTCATCGGCTGCAAAGCGTTCATTCCCTTCCAACAAAAAATCCAAAATCTGCTCCTTAGGCACTTCTTCGGCAGAGGGCACAATGGGAGGTTTTTTGTAACCAAAGAGGAAAATGATGATTCCTATGGGAAAAAGCCAGATCAGCTGGGTGTATTTTTTTGTATATCGGATCATTAGGCTGAAGTTTTTTAACAAAACTCTCCAATTGGCCAAAAATGCTGCGTGAGAAAAATCACTTAAGGGGTACGGCCATGAAAATTTTTCGCACCCATCGGGGATGCCAAAGAGAATGCTTGATGCAATTCTATGATAGAGCCCTTACCTTAATGGCTTACAATTTGGAAAAATACAGGTAGAGACCTATCAGCAACGCTGCAATACCAGAAATAATGAACATATATTCAGGTCCCAAACTGTACCAAATTAGACCTGCCAATGAACTGGCCATCAGGGTACCGATGCTTTGGAATGCAGTATAGGTTCCAATAGCCGTAGCAGTATCCTTGGCATGACTGATATTGGTAATCCAGGCTTTGGCAACGCCTTCCGTTGCAGCTGAAAACAAACCGTAAAACAGAAAGAGCACTGCAAAAACCCATATTTGCTCAGCGAAAGCCATGCCTAAATAAACTCCTCCAAATACCAGGAGACCAAAAACAAAGATCCTTTTCATCCCCCATTTATCAGCAAAAGAACCCATAGGATAGGCAAATAAGGCATAGACCAAATTGAAAAAAACATACATGCCAATAACAAGGGTATCCCCCAGTCCCGATTCTTTCAGCTTTAATAAAAGGAATACATCCGAGCTGTTGAATACAGTGAATATCAACAAAGGAACAAGCAATTTTCTGTAATTACTGGGGCTCTCTTTCAAATATCGGAAAAAGTCAAAAAACTTGGTTTTTGAAATAAAACCAGGTCTCTCCTTCTTTTTTTCCCTTATCAGGAAGGTAAACCCAATGGCCAGGATGCCTGGAAGGAAAGCAAGCAAAAACAGCATTTTATAATCCTCTGGACGAAAAGCCAGATACAGCAAAGCCAACAGGGGACCCACGACTGCCCCAAGGGTATCCATAGCCCGGTGGAAACCAAACACCCTCCCCTTGGTGGCGGCGGTCGCCTCATCGGATAAAAGCGCATCCCTGGCACCGGTCCTCAAACCCTTCCCCAACCTTTCCAAGGTTCTGGCAAAAAATACCCAAAGTGGAAACACATAAGCCACAAGCAAAGGTTTGGAAATGGCACTCAGTGCATACCCCAACTGTACAAAAGGTAGTCGCTTGCCCTGATTGTCACTGAGCTTGCCAAAGTATCCCTTGCTCAGTCCGGCTGTTGCCTCGGCAACCCCTTCAAGGATACCGATTAAAAGAACGGAAAACCCTATGCTGCTCAGGTATATGGGCATTACCGGATAAAGCATCTCGCTGGCCACATCCGTAAAGAAACTGACCATGGAAAGGATGATGACATTTCTGGTGAGAAGGGAGGATTTCATTGGCCAGGTTCCATGTTTGTTAAACATAAAGCTTTACCATTTCGAGGTAAACAAATTGAAAATAATGCTTCTTTTTGGTTATCGAAAGAAAAAGCACGTATACTAATAGACTTTTCTATGTGCATTTTTCCTCCTGAAAACTTTGATTAACTCCAGAGCAGAGAGCAACAATACGGCTCCAATTAAAGATGGAAGGAAATGTTGATAACCCGGAAAATCAAATTTGAAAATATTTTGTAACCACGTAAGCTTGATGGTCAACAGCAACATGATAAAAGCAGTGAGTGAAATGATCCAAACTGCAATATTTTTTTCAAAAATTGCGGACCAAAAGGTTCTTGAATCGGATAAAGAAGACAGAATCAAAAACACATTCCCTATGATCAGGGAAGAAAAGGCAATAGCCCTTACCTCTCCTTCTGAGTGACCTTGGTTGATGGACAAAAAATATACTATGATTACCATACCCAAGACCATTAACCCTTTTATCAGGCTGTATATTATTTTTCCCCATCCGAAAAACAGTTCCTCTGGGTTTCTAGGTGGCCGGCTCATGATTCCTTTCTCTTCCTGTTCAGATTCAAAAGCAATAGCGCATACAGGATCTATAATTAATTCCATGAATACTATATGGATAGGCATCAAAAGAATGGGTAAAGAAGGAATAAATGACGGTAGAAGGACCAGTCCGATAATGGGAATATGGATAGCAATAATGTAAGACATTGCTTTTTGCAAATTGTCAAAAATCTTCCTTCCCAAACGTATGGCACCTACGATTGAAGCAAAATTGTCATCCAGCAAAACCAAAGAAGAGGCTTCGCGGGCAACATCCGTCCCTTTCAAACCCATAGCGACCCCAATATCAGCGGCCTTAAGCGCAGGCGCATCATTTACGCCATCCCCTGTCATAGCTACAATTTCCCCATTTGCTTTAAGGGCCTGAACTATTTGCAGTTTTTGCTCGGGAACAATTCTGGCGAATACATGGGTATTCTTTATTCTTTCCCTTAGCTCGGCCGTATTCATATTCTGGAGCTCAGTACCTGTAAGTACATTATCATTATGGATCAAACCGATTTGGTTGGCAATACTTTTTGCAGTTGCAGGATAGTCACCTGTAATCATAATGACTTTTACCCCAGCATCATTGCAATCTTTTATGGCGTTGGGAACTTCAGGCCTTATGGGGTCTTCAAATGCAACCAATCCGGTGAATTCAAAATTAAATCCATTCTGCTTATCAGGAAAAAGATTTCCGGAAGGAACTACATTTTTTGCAGCCGCAAGAACCCTAAATCCCTGTTCGGCAAATTGTTGGACAACCCGCTTTTGCCGGACAATTTCAGCTTCAGAGAAACCGCACAATTGAAAAACAGTTTCAGGAGCCCCCTTACAATAAGCGGTTAAAACCCGATTGTTTTCAGATTCAATAAGCCTGGTCATGGAGGTAAATTCTTGGGATAAGGGATATTCTTTCAAGAGTTTACCTTTATCCAAAGTAATTTCCAAATCATTCAATGTGCGGGTAATTGCTTTTTCCATCGGATCAATGGAGTTGCCCGGCGATGCATGATACAAAACCTTCAATAATTCCTGAATCTCTTGGCTATGGGTTTTGAAATCCTGTTTAAAATAAATGTTGCCATTACATGTCAATGCTGCTATGTCCATTTTATTTTGTGTAATGGTCCCGGTCTTATCAGAGCATAAAACTGTGGCTGAACCAAGCGTTTCAATAGCTGAAGGTTTTCGGGTCAAAACTTTGTTTTTTGATAATCGCCAGGCACCCAAAGCCAGAAAAATAGTTAGCACAACAGGAAATTCCTCTGGTAGCAAAGCCATGGCCGCGGCAAGCCCATTGAGGAGGGCAAATAAAATATTGCCCCTTGAAAAGTAAAATGCCGAAATTACCCCAACACTGATGACCGCACCACCTAAAAACAAATTCCTGATGAGTGTCTTCATCTCCAGCTGTAGGCGTGTGCTGTCTTGCTGGATTGTTTGTAGCGATACGCCTATTTTTCCAAGCTGCGTTTTTGTTCCGGTAAGGGTCACTTTGGCTATTCCGCTACCCTGAACCACCAATGTTCCGCTAAAAATCTGATTATTGGAATTTTCGGTTTTGATGACTGGAATAGATTCTCCTGTTAATAGGGATTCGTCTAAAGTTAGGTTGTTACTTTCCAATATCAAGGCGTCTGCAGGTACCCTGTCTCCTTCATGTAGGACAACAATATCCCCCGGAACCACATCCCTACCTGCAATTCTGGTCTCTATTCCGTCCCTTATTACTAAAGCACGGGGAGAAGAAAGCTGCTTCAATGCGGCTAAGGACTTTTCAGTTTTGCGGTGCTGGTAGAAAGTGATAAAAATGATGATGAATACCCAACAAAAAAGTATGATCCCTTCCGTGTAGTCTCCCAAAACAAAGTAAAGCAAACTACAACTGATCAATAAAAGAAACATGGGCTCTTTGATTACCTCAAGCGCTATTTGCCATACATTTTTGGGCTTTGCTGAGGGCAATTCATTGTAGCCGTAATTTTTTAAATTTTCGGAAGCTTCTGCACTTGTTAAGCCTTTTACCATATTTCTCTATACACTTACCCCAAAAAGATACCCCACCAATCCGGAAAGGACCATGGCAATGGTCCCCCAAATGGTGATCCTTAGGACAGCCTTTTTGATGCTTGAACCACCTGTCTTGGCAGAAACGGCACCCAAAATGATCAAGAAAAATATGGTGAAGCCATAAAGCAAATACTCCAGGTTGGTCACAGGGAGCAACAGAATCACCAAAAGGGGTAAAATCCCTCCCGCAGTGAATGCGGCTCCAGAAGCCAAGGCTGCCTGGATTGGTTTTGCCTGGCTGATTTCATTGATGCCCAATTCATCCCTTATATGGGCGCCAAGTGCATCCGCAGCCGTGAGTTCTTTGGCCACCTGCTTGGCTGTTGCTTTGGTCAGTCCTCTTTTTTCATAGATCTGGGCAAGAATCTTCTCCTCTTCCTCAGGCATGTCTCTAAGTTCCTGTATCTCCCTTTCTATGTCCGATTTTTCGATGTCTGTCTGGGAACTAACCGAGACATATTCTCCCGCTGCCATGGATAATGCTCCCGCCACCAAGCCTGCCACCGTGGCCAATACAATGGGGTCTTTGGTGGTACTGGCCGCTGTCACGCCTATGGCAAGGCTGGAGATGGAAATAATGCCATCATTTGCTCCCAAAACTGCCGCTCTCAGCCAATTGCTGCGGTGAATGTAGTGGGCTTCCAAGTAGTTGTCTATGGTGAGTTTTTTGTTTGTTTCCATGGTGAGGGATGCTATGTGGTGTATTGGTTTTTTAATGTTTTTTTAGAAAGAGCATTTTTTACTTGACAATCTGAAATCCTCCTTTGGACAAAAACTGACTTCCTTTGGGGAATTTTTCCGGATTTGCAATCGATGACATTTCCTCGTTTTGAGAAAGTACTTCCACTTCCTTTTTTCTAAATTGGTAAACATCCCCCTCTTTTTTCTCTAAAAGCAGCACATAATTTTTGCCCTCAGCATTGAGTACCGCTGTATTGGGCAAGGCAGGCTGATTGACTGAAGGCAGTGCAATTTTGGCTTCCACAAACATGCCCGGTACCAGGGCCTGCCCATCTTTTTCATCTTTCAAATGGACATGGATGGCCAGCATTCTTTTTTCATTGATGGACTGACCGAGCAGGAAAATCTCCCCTTCAAAAACTTTCGACTTATTATCTGGTAGGTAGAAGGTTACGGGTTGTCCGATTTCCAGGGAAATGGCATCTTTTTCGAAAACGTTCAGTTCTATATGCAAATGGGATTTGTTGACTAAAGTCAAAGCGACATCCGAGGCATTGAGATAAGTGCCCTGATTGACTTTGATGGATTCTATATAGCCTGAAATCGGTGCATATACAGCCGCTTTGGAACTGATGTTGGAAGCCGTGATTTTGTCAGCAGGGATATTGATCAAAGCCAGCTTTTTCCTCAAGCTCTCCGCTTTGGCCAACATGCTTTTGTAATCTGATTCTGCTTTCAGAAAGTTTTTCTGTGAGGTTACATTTTCCTCATATAGGGCTTTTTGTCTTTCGTAATCTGATTTCAGATAACTCAGCTGGCTGGACGCATCCAAATAATCCTGCTGCATCTGCACAAACTCCGGATTTTCCATGACAAAAAGTAGCTGTCCCTTGTTGACTTTTTGCCCTACCAGGAGGTCAAATTGAACAATATTGCCTCCAAAGTAACAGCTTACCTCAAAGCGTCCCTCTGCCGGGATATTGACAATCCCATTGGAAAGGATAAATGAGGTAAAGGGATAATCCTGAAAACCTGTCATTTCCATATTGAATTTGTCAAACTGCTCCTGCGTAATGGTTATCAGATCAGCATCAGCAGTTTCTTCAGTGACCGATGTTTTTTGTTCTTTGGAACCGCAAGCAGCAAAAATTCCAATTAAGGCAAGCGATAGGATGTAAGATGGTATTTTCATAATCAGGGTTGGATCAGGTAGTTGATTTCCAGAACAGTCATGTTGTAACCTTGAAGATTGAACAGGTAATCCAACTCGATATTTCTGGAGTTTTCTATAAGGAGTACGTATTGGAGAAAGTCAATTTCCCCATTTTGAAAGGCAAGGGTTCCCTGGATGATCAGCTGACGGCTGAGATTTTTGCCCTCATTTTGGTAGAAGGAAACCGCTTCCTGGAATTTTTGTAGTTCAATCTCCAGCTGCTGCCTTCTGTTTTCCAGTTGAAAACTATAGTTGTCCAGGGCAAAGGTTGCCTGGTTCCATTCCAGCCTGGAAGCTTGGATTTTGGCTTTCTGAGGCCCAAACCAAAGTGGTACAGCTACACCAAACTGCACGCCGGGATAGACTTTTGCGTTCATACCATTATTGGTTCCCCTGAAAACTTCTGCGCTCAGGTCCGGGAGCAATCGGTTTTTCTCCAGTTGCATATTGTCTTTCCTCAGTTCCAGGTTCCTTTGGAAAAGTCCCAAACCGGGATGATTGGTCCAAATGGCATCCTGTACAGCCAAAGGTTCTAAGGGGATCTCCTTGATTACAAAAGGGCCGTCTGTCTGAATCAGCTGTTCTAATCTTTGGTAGGTTTGTTTTTTACTTTCTGTTGCCTGGGCCAATTTGACTGCCATTTCTCTTTTTTTGGTTTCGGCAGTTACTTTTTCGAGGTAATTGGTCTCTCCTGTGGTAAACCTAAGGTTGGCGGCTTTGGAAAACTGGGCATAAAGACTGTCCAAAAAGCGGAAGTTATTTTCCATTTCCTGCCAGTAGAGGATGGTGTAATAGGTTTGGGATACTTCTTTGAGCAACTGGGTTTTTTCCATTTCAAACTCCTGATAGCGGACTTCAGACAAATCTTTTAGCACTCTTTTTTGAAGTCCGTAAACCGTCGGGAACTGTGCATTTTGGCTTAGACCCCAAACCCTATTGGAAATGCCGTTTTCCGCAATATCATTTTGGTCATGCCTATAAAAAACCTGTGTTTTTTCAATATTTACACCCGCACCCACCAAAGCACGGGTAGCTTCCAGGTTTTGGTAAGAGGCTTTCAGACCCCGGTTATTTTCAATGGCGGCCTGCATCGCTGCCTCGAGATCAATGACAGTGGTTTGGGAATTTGCCCCCAATGGGAAAAAACCGAAACAGACAAGGGCAATGCCTATTTTAAGGATATTATTCATGGGAACTTGATTTAGAATGGAACATGCTGTAAAGAACTGGCAGTACCACAAGGGTCAATAAGGTGGCGGAAACCAGTCCTCCTACCACTACTGTAGCCAGAGGTCTTTGCACCTCCGCACCGGCGGAAGTGGAGATGGCCATGGGTAAAAAACCCAAGGCAGCAGCTGAAGCGGTAAGCAAGACTGGCCTCAATCGTTCTTTGGTACCCCTTAAAATAAGGGACTTTAGATCTCCTTTGTGCACATGCTTCAGCTCTTTGAAATGCTCTATCAAAACAATCCCATTAAGTACTGCAATACCAAAGAGTGCGATGAAGCCCACTCCGGCAGATATACTGAAAGGCATGCCTCTGATAAATAGGAGCAGAATACCTCCTACTGCGGAAAAAGGAATGGCGGTATAGATCATCAAAGCTTCCTTAATGGAGGAAAGGGCAAAAAAGAGCAAGAGGAAAATCAAAGCCAGGGCAATAGGAACAGCAATCATCAGCCTTGCCTTAGCCATGTTGAGGTTTTCAAATTGCCCGCCATAATCCAGATAATAGCCTTCTGGAAGTTTGACTTTTTCCTTTAGTCTTGCCTGTATATCATCCACCACGGACTGAAGGTCCCTATTTCGGACATTGACCCCTATCACCACCCTTCGTTTGGAGGCATCCCTTGAAATCTTGGCTGGCCCCCGGTCCATATAGATTTCTGCAAACTCACTCAAAGGTAGGAAGCTGCCATCAGGAAGCCCTACTGAGGCGAGGCGTATGTTGTCCAAGTTAAGCCTGTAATCTTTATCAAAACGAATGACCAGGTCAAACTGCTTTTCACCTTCGAATACTACTCCTGTTTTCATACCGGCAAAGCCCATGGTGATGATATTATTTAGAGTAGCTATGTTGATCCCGTATTTGGCAATTTTTTCCCTATCGTACCTGATTTTCATTTGGGGTAGTCCGGCAGTTTTTTCCACAATGATGTCTGCCGCTCCTTCCACACCCTGGATAGCCATCTCAATTTCCCTCGCTTTCTGGTTGAGGATTTCCAGGTCTTCGCCAAACAACTTGATGGCCAGATCTGCACGAACACCTGTAATGAGTTCGTTGAAGCGCATTTCAATGGGTTGGGTAAACTCAAATTCCAGTCCCGGAATGATGGAAAGCGCCTCTTTGAATGCGTCTGCCAGCTCATCTTTGGTACTGACGGTCTGCCATTCTTTGGGAGGTTTTAAGGTCACGATGATGTCGCTTTCCTCCATGGACATGGGGTCAGTGGGGATTTCGGCCGCACCGATCCTACTCACCACCTGATCCACTTCCGGGAAGGTCAACAGAATTTTTTCGATTTCTGTAGTCATTTCAATGGTATTGCTCAGGGTGGTGCCGGTTTTTAGGACGGGCTGGATCACAAAGTCCCCCTCGTCCAGAGTAGGAATAAACTCGGCACCCATCCTGGAGAAAATGCCAAAGGCAAAAACCAAAACACCTACTGCTAACCCTAGTACCGTTTTTTTATGTTGCAGTGCCCAATGGAGGGTTGGCTCATAAAAGCGATAGATGAAATCCAGCAAACGGGAAGTGATGTTTTTCTTCTCAGGATCTGTGGCTTTCAAAAACAGCGAGGAAACCACAGGCACATAGGTCAGCCCAAGGATCATGGTGCCTATCAGCGCAAAGCTAAACACCTGGGCCATTGGGCGGAACATTTTGCCTTCCACGCCAGACAGGGAAAGAATGGGGATGAAGACGATGATGATGATGATCTGTCCAAATACAGCGGAATGCATCATTTTGGAGGCAGCATCAATCGCAATCTTATCCCTTTTTTCTTTTATCTGTGCCTTGGAAAGTCCGGAAAATTCGCGGAAACCTTTGGAAAGCTGAAAAGCAATGAATTCCACGATGATCACCGCTCCGTCGATGATGATACCAAAGTCAATGGCCCCCAAACTCATGAGGTTCGCATCCACCCCAAATATGTTCATCATCGAAAGGGCAAAGAGCAAGCTAAGGGGGATCACAGAAGAGACTACGAGGCCTGACCTGAAATTTCCAAGGAGCAAAACCACCACAAAAATCACAATCAAACAACCTAAAATCAGGTTTTCTGCAATGGTGAAAGTGGTTTTTCCAATCAGGTCACTCCTATCCAAAAAGCCGTTGATGACAATTCCTTCTGGTAAGGTAGGTTCTATTTGGGCCAATTTTTCTTTGACGCGGTCGATGGTAGCTTTGGAGTCGGCCCCTCTCAGCATCATGACCTGTCCAAGAACTTTTTCTCCTTGACCATTGGCTGTGATGGCACCAAAGCGGTTGGCATGTCCAAAACCCACCGTACCCAAATCCCTGACATAAATGGGGGTGCCCTGTCTGACATCCACCACAATGTAACCGATCTCCTCCAAGGTTTTGACCTGTCCTTCCGCCCGGATGAAATAAGATTCATCGGTCTTTTCAATATAACCCCCTCCGGCAATGGAGTTGTTTTCCTCTAGGGCGCGGTATACTTGACTGAGGTCTATTTGCAGGGATTTGAGACGCTCTGGATTGATCGCTACTTCATATTGCTTCAAAAATCCTCCCCAAGTATTGACTTCCACTACTCCGGCAATTCCTGATAACTGTCTTTTGACCAGCCAATCCTGAATGGTCCTTAGGTCAGTCAGGCTGTATTTGTCCTCATAGCCGGGTTTCACGTCGATGATATATTGGAATATTTCCCCAAGACCAGTGGTGATGGGACCCATAAACGGGGACCCAAACCCTGGCGGGATGTTTTCCTGGGCACTTTGGATCTTCTCCGCGATCAATTGCCTGGGCAGGAAGGAACCCATGTTGTCCTCGAAAACGATAGTCACCACCGAAAGACCGAACTTGGATACCGAGCGGATTTCCTTGACACCGGGGAGGTTGACCATCTCCAGTTCGATGGGGTAGGTCAGGTACCTTTCCACATCTTCGGTGGAAAGGTTTCTGGAAGTGGTAATGACCTGGACTTGGTTGTTGGTGACATCAGGGACGGCCCCTATAGGAATTTGGGTGAGAGAATAAGCACCAAATCCAATCAGACCGATGACCAGGAGGAAAACGATGATTTTGTTTCCTACACTCCATCTGATAATTTTTTCTAACATAAGCTGGGGAAAAATAAAATTATGAAGTGGCCGTGAAAGGAATTGAAAAAACCAAGAACTTTGCTGGACTCCGGTCCATATTACCTGTTGTTCAGTACCTTTTTTGGCCTAAATTCATAAAAGAAAGTTACGGTTTTTTTTCTGGGCTTTTAGATTGATTTGCAATTTTTTTAGGGCTTAAAGTATAAAATTTTTGGAGTGCAAAACCCTAGTTTATGGAGAGTTGAAATGGATTATTCATACAGGGTAAGCTTGGGTTTTGGGAAGGGCTTTAAAGAGGAAATTTTATCCCTCCGCTTTCTTTTATTTAGGGGCAAAATTGAAAAAGTATCTTACACTGTCCGCTAAAAAATTGGTCTCTTAGCAATCTCGTTTATTGAAAATTCAATTCATGTTTTTTTTGTCCACGGTCCAGCCGGCAGATTTGGAAAGTCCAGGGTTTTTTCCAGTAAAGAGCTTCCCTGCTTTACGGTCCCCTTTCAACTGCCATTGATACCAATGGGTAGCTACACGGGCAAATTCACCTCCAAATGGTTGGGCGTAGGTGCCTCCATGCCCTACCTCCAAATTGCCAACGAAAATCGGTACATGGTTGATCCGATCAAAGTCGTCCATACCATTGGCGTAAGCAATATCAGATTTCCCTCCCAAGAGGTAAAGGGTGGGAACTTTAATGTTGTTCAGTTGCTCTTTGGTCACTTGTGGCATTCCAGGCATCCCTCCACGTGGATTTGCCAATACACCGCTATTGAATACCCCTATGGTGGTGATTCTTGGATCCCCAGCCACTTCCAGGGTTTGCAGTCCCCCACAGGACATCCCACTGACAGCGATTTTTTCAGTATCCAGTTTTTGGTAATATGGACTCTTGGGATCACTATTCTGGGCAATAGCCCAGTCAATGGCATCCAAGAGTTTTTGGGACTTAGAGCGTACTTCTGGTTGTTTGGGCATGGTGCCTATCGCTATCACCAAAAATCCATGGGAGGCTATTTCATTCAAAAAATTAACGTGCTCAAAGGGCGAATCAAAACAGGCTCCATTTCCCCAAGCAATGATCGGAAGCTTGTTTTTCGTGCCAAACTTTGTAAGGTCTTGGGGTTTAAATATAGTATGGGTAGGAAGCGAACTTTCTGAAACCATGATGGCAGGGTATTTTCCAGTACCACCGTTTTCGATTATTTCCGAAAGGGTTTTGGTTTGAAAAACCAAATTTTCAGAGAAAAATGGAAGCGCCTTGGTTTGGATCCGTTCTGCAATCCTATTGAGATGATCTCCTTCATAGCTTTCATAAAAATGTGGAATTTGGTAAGATTCCAAGAGCTCATGAAGGGATTTGGTGGCTTCACTGATTCCCCGGTCCTGTAATCCGGCATCTAATGCGATAGCCTTCAGTTTTTTGAGATTGATGATGTATTGATCTACAAAATTCAGCGTCCGGTTGGCGATGATTTTGTTAATAACCTCTTGTCGGGGCGTCCCGTTCATGGCAGGAAGGTCCAGATAAAAAGGCGGATTTTGGGGATTCGGGGCAAAGGCTGCTGAAGTGGCCAATGTTGCAATTTCGAAGAAATTGGCTCCTTCCAGTTGATCTAAGGTAAATGTTTCAAGCTTGGCCATCAACTCAGGATTGGTATTTGCCCCACCATCCATGCAGCAAGGACTCAGGGCATAAATGGCAGAAAATACCTCAGGATATTTCATCCCCAATCGCAATGTGCCATAACCTCCCATGGAATGACCGGCCAATCCCCGGCTCTTTTTGTCTGCTAGGGTGCGGTAGTTGGCATCTATGTAGCCTACCAATTCCTTGGTTACAAATGTTTCCCAATCACCGATAGTGGCCGAGCTCGCATACATGCTTCCTTTGAAACGGTTATAAGCATTGGGCATCACCACGATCATTTCCTTAGAAAGGCCCTCTGCCAGAGATTGCTCAATGACGGTTTGAAGGTTTATCCAATGGTTTTCCCAACCAAACCATTGTGAATCGGTATCAGTAAAGCCATGAAGCATGTAAAGGACAGGATATCATTTTCCGGATTGGATTGGTAAGATGGGGGGAGATAAACAGTCACCTCCCTTTCCGCCGGATCCCCTATTAAATTTCCATCAATGGCAGCGCTATAGATTTTGATGCGTTCTTTACTGCCTTTTTGGGCAAGGGCAGCATAAGTACTCAGGCAAATTAAAAGGATAAAAACAAGGCGCTTTTTCATAGGTCATTGGGCTTGGTTGATTCGTTTTTATGGAGTGCAGGCAGTTTTAACTCATCACCTTGGACGAAATTTGATTTGGATCATTTTTGCAATTCCTTGAACTTGAAGGTTTTCATGCTCTGAAATCGTAGCCTTAACTTATGCAGATATTTTGAGATAAAAAAGTGGTATTCCATACCATGTGGATAACTCTAAATTTTTCAATAATAGCCTTGAAATGAAAAAGGAAGTGACATCTAAAATCCCACTTCCTTGTTTACATTATTTGCCTTTCTTAAAAAAATTGGAATTAAACTTTTGAGCCATCATGGCCCCTTATTGGACCAACTTAAAGTAGTCCTTCTATTTTCTTGATGCTGTGCATTGGAACATGCCTGTGAATTGCAATCGTTGATTGGACGGGTTTTTCCAAAATAGGCATATTCGATCCTGTCGGCTGAGATGCCTTTGCTTTTTAAATAATCCACAACCGCAGTAGCTCTTCTTTGGGAAAGATGTTCATTATAGATTTCATTTCCTCTTTGGTCAGTATGGCCTTCGACTGTAATTTTTAAATTGAGATCACTCTTCATCTGATCTACTACTTTATCCAACTCTTTTTGGTGCACTTGCCTGATCGTGCTCTTATCAAAATCAAAATAAATGGTAGGAAGATCTTTGGACTTATCCGCTGCGTTGATATCTGAAGCTGTAGAAGAAAGAACTAGATCGCATGGATCACTTATTCCCTTTGGCAACTCATATTGCTTTTGCTGCTCAGGGTACGCCGAAAGGATCAACTCACTTCTTCTGTTCATTTGGTGATTTGCCTCAGGGCATGGAACTCCATCTCCACAATCATTCACCAATTTCTCCTCTCCGAACCACTCCGTACTGATGCGATCGGCACTCAAACCATGACCGGTTAAATAATCTTTAACTGAACCGGCTCTCCTTTCACTGAGTTTTTCATTGTATGCATTGCTTCCCCTTGAATCGGTATGTGAATTGACATAAAGGACGGTATGTGGATTGTCCTTCATCAATGCCGCTATCTTTTTAAGGGTTTGTTTTTCACTTTCTTTTATGTAGGATTTATCAAAATCATAGTAAATATTATCTGAAAATATTTTGGTGTTGTACGGAATCTGAGCCAGTTTGAAAGTCATCACCAGGGTATCACCCTCAAATCCAACCGTACTGAAAGACTTTGGTTCCAAGCCAAAATATCCATTTTTTGAAATTTGCAGGCGGTAATCAGATTCAGGATCCAGGCTTGCATGTAAAATACCTTTTTTAGAAAGTTCAGTTTCAAGAGAGTTTCCTGAGTTATCCACAATGTGAGAATCATATTCTTTAATGGATTCACCGTTACAATCTTCTACCATAACTTTCAACACTTTGTTTAATTCCCTAACGACGTATATATCATCGAGTCCGAGACCATCTTTTCTATCAGAAGTAAAATATCTTTTACCATCTTCCGCAACTACCAAAAAGAAATCATCCCGGTTACTGTTATAGGGAATTCCCATGTTTCGTAAGTTATTCACATTGCCATTGCTGAATTCAGCTACAAAAATGTCCATACCTCCAAAACCCACATGTCCTCTTGATGAGAAATAAAGCTGATTGTCATGGATAAAAGGATGGCTTTCGCTGTGCGGCGTATTGATAATTGGACCAAGATTTACCGGCTTTGAAAAATTAAAATTATCATCAAATTCCGAGTAATAGAGGTCAAAACCTCCATAGCCACCGGGCATGTCAGAAGCAAAATAAAGCCTTTTAGAAGACTTATCCACAAAAGGATTCATCACTCCATAAGACAAATGCTCATTGTATGTAAATGCTTTGCTATTCGTGATGTTTCCTGAATCATCAATTTTACCAAAATAAATACCGGCGTGGTTGACTATATCCTTTCTTCCTCTCACTTTGGTCTTTGCTACAAAAGCGGTACAAAACACCAGGTCCTTTTCAGGATAATAATGAGGATCGCTGATATGAAATACATTTTGTAAATCGGAGTTTACCACAGTAATCTCACCTTTTGGATTTTTACTATAAATCTTGTAAAACTCACGCTCGTTATAGTTGCTCTTCTCTTTACTAAAAATGTTGTTTTTCGCATCTAACCTTAACGTTGGTATGGATTGCTCATTGCCTACTGCACCCCTATCGCTTGTGAATAAAATATTGCCGTTTTTTCCAAACGAAATTCCTAATTCAGATGCGTCGGAATTAATTTCTTCAACAGAAAGCAGTTTTAAGTTTGATGATTTTTTCGAAAGTTTTCTTACTTCGTCAAGATTCAATTCAGGGAAATCAGCAGATGCATATCCGCCTTTTTCCAAAAGTTCATCTATTTCTTCCCAGTTGTGAATCTTTACCGCTGCAACTAAATAATCCCGATAATCCTGCTTGGTAGATTCAGGATGGTCCAGTATTCTTGTCCTCCATTCATAAGCTTCATCATAAGAACCAAATTTTTCTAAGGTATTGGCTATTTTGACGGCTGTTTCATATTTGGCTTTCTTGTCATAAGCCTTTTTGTAAGCATTTGAGGCTTTATAATAATTTTCCAAATCAAATTGCGTGTCTGCATATCTTAATAGGGCAATCTGCGCTTGGGAGTTAAGCTGAAAAAACAACATAAAAAAAATTGAAAAGGCGATAAGGGTTAACGCCTTTCTGATGGAATGAAAAATCAATGATTTCAAAAATCTGAATTTGATCATAATCATTATTTTAACAGCCTAATTCTTTGTGGTTTTCAACAATCTATTTGGTATATCATCAATAAAAGCACAAACCAGTTTTAACATCTGTGATGTAGTGTCTGACTAAATTTTCCAAAAATGTGGATAACTTTATGTTTGGTGATTAAGTTTTTTGTCTATTTAGGGTTTTCCAATCAAGAAAAACAGTTACGATATCTTGCATTGGATCAATTACCCATCGCTTTTGTCAAGCAGCTTTTTACAAAATATTATACACAAAATTGGTGATATTTTGATAATCCCAAAATTTATTTGATAAAAAATTAGCAAAAACAAAACAAAAATCCATGAGATATGTTTTTTTGCTAATGAGATGCAAAAAAATAGTGGCACAAAACTTTTTGGAAATTCTCTATTTTACTGTAAACCCTGCTGATTATATATTTTTCAGGATTTCAGAAAGCGAAATACGTCAAGAATTTTTCTCATTAATAGAAAATGATGGTTTTATTCCTATAAGCCAAGACCTTTCTTTCCAAATGGTATTTAATGGCTTTTGACAAAACTACTTTTTCCACATCCTGTCCGATTTGAACCAAATCTGCGGGGGTATTGTGGTGTCTGACCCGTGCCACCTCCTGTTCGATGATAGGACCGGCATCCAATTCCTCGGTGACATAATGGGCCGTGGCCCCAATGATTTTCACCCCTCGCTCATAAGCGGCATGGTAAGGTTTGGCCCCTACGAATGCGGGTAAAAATGAATGGTGAATGTTGATAACTTGATTTGGATAATGATTGATAAAATCACTGGACAGGATCTGCATGTACCTTGCCAACACAATAAAATCAATATTATTTTGCTCTAATAAAGCGATTTGTTGTTTTTCTGCGTCTTTTTTGTTGGACTTATCCACAGGTATATGAAAGAAGGGAACATGAAAGGCAGTTACTACTTCTTTTAAATCAAGGTGGTTGGAAATGACCAATGGGATATCCACATCAAATTGTCCGGAATAAACGCGGCTCAAAATATCAAACAAGCAATGTGAAAGTTTGGATACAAAGATGGCCATTCTCGGTTTTGGAAAATTGAAATACAGATCGAATTTCATCCTGAATTTGCCTGCCACTTCTTTTTCAAAGGTTGGACCTATTGCATCTTTTTCAAGTCCAAAACTTTCCAGTTCCCATGCCGCCCTCATAAAGAACATGCCGATCTCTTCGTCTACATGTTGGTCCACCTCTAAAATATTGCCCTGATATTTGTACAAAAAATCTGACACATGGGCTACAATGCCTTTTTGGTCCGGGCATTGGACAATCAAAATTGCTTTTTTCATAAGTAAATAGGTTCACTGTTAAAAATAATCCAAAAAAAATTGGGTTTTCAAGGTTGTTAAGCCCTTTATCAATCAAATTAGGAAAGTAAAGCCTCAATATCCTCCTTGCTAAGGCTCTTCATGAAGCTTTCTTCCGTACTGATCAATTCACCTGCCAATGCCATTTTCCTTTCCTGTAAAGCCATGATTTTTTCCTCTACCGTATTGTGGGTGATGAATTTATAAATCATAACCTTGTTTTCCTGTCCGATACGGTGTGCCCTGTCTATGGCCTGTGCTTCGACCGCAGGATTCCACCAAGGATCTAAGAGAAACACATATTCTGCTTTGGTCAGGTTAAGCCCCACTCCTCCTGCTTTGAGGGAAATCAAGAAGATTTTTATTTTCTCGTTTTCCTGAAAGGCCTTAACCTGAGCCTGACGGTCTTTGGTAGCCCCATCCAGGTAGGCATAAGGGATATTTTCACCGTCCAGGTATTCCCTGACAATGGCTAGGTGTCTGACAAATTGGCTAAAAACTAGCACCTTATGTCCTTCACTTGCTGTAGCCTCCAACATGTGGATAACATCCTCAAGTTTACCTGAATCCCCTTTATAATGTTTATCCACAAGCTTGGGATGATTGGCTATCTGCCTCAACTGGGTCAGACCTCTCAATAAGGTAAACTGCTGGTTTCTAAGGCCTGGAAGTGTCATTTCGCTGACAATTTTTTCCCGGTAGTAACTTTTGACCTCTTCATAGGCTTTTTCCTGTTCTGGGGTCATGGTTGCATATTTGACATTGATTACCTTTTCAGGCAGATCGGTAGCCACCTGACTTTTCAGTCTACGCATGATGAAAGGCTTGATCATGGCATGGAGCTTGGCAGCCTTGTCCATGTCATTTTTCTTTTCAATAGGCTGTAAAAACTGCTTTTTGAACATGCCCTGTGTTCCGAGCAGTCCCTTGTTGATAAAATTCATCTGGGACCAGAGGTCCATGGTTCCGTTTTCCACAGGAGTGCCTGTCAGGATCAATTTTTGCCTGCAATTGAGCTCATTGACTGCTTTGGAAATAATACTTCCCGGGTTTTTGATGGCCTGGGATTCATCCAAAATGATATAATTGAAGTAGAACTCTTTTAAGATATCCACATCCATCCTGGCGATGCCATAAGAAGTCAGGACCAGGTCGTATTTGGCAAATCTGCTGCTGTCCTTTATCCTTTGGGTTCCTGTGTAGGTCAAAATTCTTAAACCTGGGGTAAATTTTCTTGCTTCCAACTCCCAATTGTAAATCAGTGAGGTAGGCATGACCAGCAAGGAAGTCGATTCCGGATGTGCTTCTTTTTCATGGGCCAAAAGTGCAAGGGTCTGAACGGTTTTTCCCAGACCCATGTCATCTGCCAGACAGCCACCAAAACGGTATTCATTCAGGAATCTCAGCCAATTGTAACCCGCTTTTTGATAGGGGCGCAGTTCACCTTTGAAAGTCAGCGGTAAATCATAATCCTCTATTTGGCTGAAATCCCTCAACTTTTGCAGTTTCCTGCTCAGTGTCAATTGGAGCAAATTACCCTCTTGAAGTTCCTGGGCAAGTGCAATATGATGCTTTTTTAGGACAAGGCCGGATGATTTTTCATCCTCCTGCTCTTCCAAAAAGGCAAACATTTCGGAATAATTGACAAACCAGGAATTGGGAATCACTGCAATCTCTCCATTAGGTAATTCCAATTCAGTTTTGCCCTGAAGCAGTAGTTTCCTAAGTTTTTGAAAAGGAATTTCATAAGAACCAAATTTGATAATGGCATGTACATCAAACCAGTCAATGTTTTCTTTGACTTCCACTGAAATTCTGGCGTTTCCAAGGAAATATTTTTTCCCTTTCGTTGTGCTTGTTTGGTGGATGGCTATTCCTTGGGCCTCCAATTTATCCCTGTACGTATTGATCCATCCAAAGGCCATGGATTTATACAGCGAATACCTGCCGGATTTGACAGGAAGGTTGAGGTCTTTGAGGAATTCCCCATAGGATTTTTCCTTTTCAGGATTTCTGATGACTTTATGGAAAATATAATGGTCTCCGATTTTTTCCAGCTCCACATTAGTATCCTTTCGGTCTTCCGATCGGAATGTGTAAGGTCCATATTGGAATTGGAGATCAAAAACAATCTTTTCCTCCTCCGCCTCTTCTAAAGCATGGCCAAAAAGGTCAGTTTTTGGCGCAGAGGGAAGGTCGCTAAGGTAAAGAATGGCTTGTGGTTCGCTTTTTTCCACTTTGATATCGAAACCCACTGCATGGACATCAAAAGAAGTTACCAATTGAGTGACGAATTTCCTGAAATACTGTTCTTCTACCTTTTTGGGGATTTCAATGAATTTTTTGTTCAGAAAAGGCAGTAATTTTTTACCATCTACCCCTTTCTTAAAACTGTAAAGCTTATAGTCAGCCACCAACCAAGCGGGTTCATAGCAGACCAGATAGGCATTTTTGTACTGCCATTCCAGTTTTTCACCTTCGTATTTGACGGTAGGGAAATAATGGGTATTGTCCTCATTTCTCCTGAAATGAAATAGCACTGATGCTTTTTGAGGCATGATTTCTATTTCCCTCCAGATGGGATTTCCATCATTGCCCATTTCAAAAAGTCTTTTTCCGCGGAGGTTTTCCAAAATTTTTGCTCTCAAGCCTTCCAATTTGATTTCTATCAATTCTTGAATGGCTTTATTTTCCATTTTCGGCTCATATATTTTTCTGAGAAACTCCTTTGGCTTTAATTTTTTATGGTTAAACCTTTTAACTACTGCATCTTGCTGCATTTCATCCATCCACTTGATGAGCTTATAATCTGTTTCATCCAGACCAGACCCAAACTCTGGAGCATTGATGGAGGAAATATTCTGATGGGCAAAGGATAATCTTCCTTTTTCATCAAGCTGGACAACAAAGGATTCAAACAAGAGCCCAAGGAACTCATGGCTGAACAAAGAGTAAACAAGCTGAAAAGGCTGCTCTGCTGAAACTTTCATGGTGCTGCAAATCAATCACCAACAAAAATCAATCGGTGACTCAAGTTTAGAAATCAAATTAGTTCGAAAATTACTCAAAAAAATCCTCAATAAAAAAGGCAGAGAGAGGGAAAAAGGCTTTTCCTGCCATTATTAATTCATTTTTAAAGGCCTTTTGGTCAATAAAAGATCACCCAGCCATCCAGTTCATATTGATTTTTAAATCGCTCCATGGGGATGGCCACCATGGGTTTGTTCAACCTGCTTTTCTTTACCAGAAGTACTGCAGATTCAGGGCATTCTTCTATTAACCATTCAGGTTTGTCCTTGAGGTTGATCAGGTTTTTTTTCCATTCTTCGTTTTTTTCGAACTGTGTTTCCCTGTTCAAGTCATCCGAACCATCGTACAAAGAGATGATGTTTTTGTCTGACAAAAATGAAATGGAAGGCATCCTACTGTCATATATAAGGATATTTTCTTTTTCCGGCAGATTCGTTTCAATAAAACTGACGATATTCCTTGCATCATTTACCATGCCTGCATTGTTGATAAATACATAAGTCGATGCGGCCGTGATGCCCATGATAAATATGTAGGCGTTGAAAACCGTTTTGTCCTTCACCCTCATGGGGAAAAACCTGACCGATAAAATCACGGCTGAGGTAACTACCAGGACAAAATAAAACTTATAATTCAGAACGAGTTTGGGCTCAATGAAAGAGCTGATGCTTAACCCGATTAGGATGAGCATCTGAAATATGAACAATGCTTTATCCCACTTTTTCTGGGTTTTTTTATTCATTTTAAGCCAGATGGCCGTCGCTGCTAGTGCGATTCCCGGGTAAATCGGCAAGACATACAGAACCAATTTGGATTGACTAAGGGAGAAAAATACAATGGGGACTATAACCCAGGCCATTAAGCTGAGCAACTTTTTGTTATTTTCCACCCATGCTGACCTCACTTGGGACAAAATCACCAAAAACCAAGGAAAAGCGGTGGCAATGATAATGGGAATGTAGAACCAGAAGGGCTGACTCCTTTTGAAAGTATCAGAAGCAAAACGCTCTACGGTATGTTTGAATAGAAAGTAATCCAGGAACTGTCTGTCTTCCAGAAAAAGCATGACAAACCAGCTGAATCCTATCACGAGAAAGATAAAAACACCCAAAACATGTGTGGATAACTTTCCAAAGGAAACTTTAAGAAAGGATTTTTGGGCGACCATCAGCACTACCGGGACAATCAAAACCACAGGTCCCTTGGTCAAAAAACCCAGACCCAATAACAAATAATATAGCAGCAAGTCCTTATGTTGATAACTTTTTAAATACCTGAACCAGAACAACAAAGCCGCTAAGATAAAAGTAGCCAAATAGCCATCCGTCGTCAGACCCCTTCCGGCAATAATGACCGTGGGAAGGGAAGCATAGACCAATGCCGCATAAAAAGCGCCATTTTCTTCATTAAATATCAGTTTCCAGATCCTGAAGACCAGCCAAATCTGCAGTAATATGGCTAACTGCAAGAAAAACCTGGCTGACCAGGAAGAGACGCCAAAGATTTTATAAGAAAGTGCTGTGATCCAATAGGTAATGGGTGGTTTGTGGTAATGGTAAATTCCCATTAATTGAGGATGGAGATAATCTCCGGTTTCCAACATCTCTTTGGGAATCTGGGCATACCTGGCTTCGCTGCTTTCGGTAACCCCCCATTCGCCAAGGTTGAAAAAGAGTACCATAGCGGTGAAAATCAGCAAAGCCTGAAGTCTATAAGGCTTAAATTTTTGAAAAAGAGAAATGGATCTTTTCACGTTGTGATGGAAATTGAGATGGAGATTCCTGAAATATACAACCAGTCCAAAGGATTGTCCAATGAAAAGAACAGCATCTTTTCGGAAAATAGCATAAACAGCAATAATCACCGCCCCTACAATACTGATGTACCAAAATGAAGCGGGGAAAACCGATTCTTTGATTTTTTCCGAATGAATCCACTGAACAACAAATCTGGAGGTGAATATAATCTGACCCAAAGTGCCCCAGGTCAATAGCATGCTTTCTATTTCTGGGTTTTCAAGAAGTTTGCCCCAGTTGTATTCAAGACCAAAAACGAGGAAAATCACCATGCATAAGGGTAAAAAATAAGCAAAATAGCGGATAGCGGAGGGTAGTTTTTCCCATTCCCCCTTTAACTGCAAATTGCGGATATAAATCAGATAACCCACTACCTGTCCTCCCACAATCACAATGTCATTTCTGAAAAAGCCATAGAGGATGAGGAGGAAGGAAGCCATGAGGCTGAGCTGCCAGAATATGGCAGGGGAAACCACCCGGTTGGCTTTTTCTGATTGTAGCAGCTGGACGATGAACCTTGCAGCAAACAGCCCTTGGGCGATCAGGCCCATTCCGATAAGCAAAAAACTATCCATTGACTAAAGGTTTATGGACGATGGCTGTTTGATAGGGAACATTCCTTTTTTTGAGGCGGTAAACCAGCAAAGTGTCTAAAAAAGGCTGTACCATGCGGTTAAATGCATTGAATTTGGATTGGCCTTCCACTCTGGGATAATGCGTAATAGGAATGATTTTTAATTTGCCACCATAAATCTGGGTCAGTGCCGGGAAAAAACGGTGGAAACCATTGAAGAAAGGAAGTCTAATCGCAAAATCCCTTTGGAAAATCTTTAAGGGACAACCCGTATCCTTTATACCGTCATTAAGGAAACTGTTCCTTACCCAATTGGCAAAACCTGATGAAAACTTTTTGCCCAGACCATCTTTTCTGCCCTGCCTCTCACCCGCTACCAATTGGTAATCGGCTATGAAAGGTTCAAATTTCAAAAAATCCATTGGCGATGTCTGCAGGTCAGCATCAATATAAGCAACCCAATCCGTCTGGGCTTGGTCAAAACCAGCCTTTATGGCCGCGCTAAGCCCAAAATTTCTCGTAAATGAAATAAAGCCAAAATGAGGGTTTTCCTTGCAGACTTCCTGTATCCGCTCCAAAGAACTGTCTGAAGATCCATCATTGACAAAGAGGACATAAACCTTGCAAGTGGATTGCTCAATATATTCCTCCAAGGCCCTTTGGACCCTAAAAATGTTTCCCTCTTCATTGAACACGGGAACAATTACCGTGATGGACTTCATACAATAAGTTTCATTTCGTTGGGTTGCCTTTTTTGGTACCTGGATGAAGAGGAATGAATCCTGTACTAACAAACCTAAATCCCAATTCTTTCTTCAAATTGAACCGGAAGATAAAATAGTACCAAATCAAGCTGTAAATTTAGGAATAAATACCAATCAAAAAATTTAAGTAACAAACCTGAGCAATATGAAGGGATTTTTAAAACAACCCTATCCCTATGAAATACCATCTTTTAGAAAAAGCTTACAACACGGTTTCTTTATCGGATCCTTTATTTTTGTGTTTCTTCTGGTATTTCAACCTTTTGGTTTGGATGTCATCCCTTCCCCCTATAAGGCCTGGTGGATAGCAGGTTATGGATTGATTACATTTGCTTCCATAGTTGTTTTTCAGCAGGGGGCTCAAAAGCTCTTCCCCAATTTTTTTCAAGAGAAGTCCTGGACCACAGGAAGGGAAATTGTGGAAAACTTATCCATTCTTTTGTTGATTGGTCTTGGCAATTATTTCTACACCATTTTTCTTGGAGGTGCGGATTGGTCCATCAAAGGATTCCTGTTTTTGTTAGGGGCAACCCTGAGTGTGGGCGTTTTTCCAATAATTGGGCTGGTGTTCTTGAACTATACGAAAAAATTAAAAGAAAACCTGAAGGTTGCCCAGCAAATGGAAAGATCGCTTTCCACCAAGCATGAGGAAATTTACGAAATGGATAGATGGATCATTATTCCTTCCCAATATGGACAGGAAGGCCTTCAAATTCCCCTTGATGATCTATTGTGGATCAGTGCTGCGGACAATTATGTGGAAGTTTGTTTCCAACAAAAAGGACAGCTCAGGAAAACCCTGGTTAGGAATAATCTCGGGGCCTTGGAAAAAGACTTATCCACAATAGGTGTGCTGCGGACCCACCGCTCTTATATGGCCAATTTGAACCAGGTATCCCATATTGAAGGAAATGCCCAGGGATATCAGCTGATTTTTGAGGAGACTCAAGAGAAAGTCCCCGTATCCAGAAAATACGCGCCACAAATTAAGGATTGGCTGGAAAGTTAGCTTGTCATTTACCCCTAAATCTTGTCCAAAAACCCTATTTCAAGCAGGGCATCAGGGATTATGCTATGTTTGAAATAAAAAAACCATGGAAAAATTTTTGCACACCTTATTAGTTATCCACATTGCTGCTGGAAGTATAGCTTTGCTTGCGGGAATCGCTGCAATAGTTTTCAAAAAAGGCATGAAGGGCCATAACCTAAGTGGTAAGATCTATTATTGGTCCATGTTAATCATTGGTATTACTGCTTTTGGTATTGCCATTCCAAAGGGAAATATGTTTCTCCTCATGATCGGTGGATTTAGTACATATATGACTTTGACAGGATACCGGTTTTTGAAGTTAAGGCGGAATCAGGGCATTAAGTTTGGGTTTTGGGATTATACCTTCATTGTGATAGGATTTATTACCTTGATTATTCCTACCATTTATTTCACACAGATTGGATGGCATAATATTGGGGGATTTGGAGTCGTATTTGCTGTTTTTGGCTTGATGTTAACAGGAATGCTACTTGGGGATTTGAGAATTGGAAAAAAGTTATCCACATATCCTAGGGCTTGGTTTTTGAATATGCATATCAGCAGGATGATGGGGGCGTTTATAGCAACCTGCACTGCCTTTCTGGTACAAAACTGGCAGACAGACCCTGTTTTCGTTGCCTGGCTTTTGCCTACCGTTGTTTTCACTCCTGTTATCATTTATTATCAAAGGAAGTTTGAAGTCAGCAATGCTCATCTGAAGCCGAAAACCATGATCAGTAAGTAATGAATGGGGATACTATTGAGTTAAAAATACCTCAAGATGTTGCTGCTTCGTGCAGTGCTTACATTCTAAGCTTATCTTTGAATCCCTCTGAAATTAATAATTACCTTAAATCCGCAGGGCGGATTTAAAAAAAGCCGAAAAAGTGGCTGAATTTATTCAATTCAGGCTTTTCCGGCTCGTTTTTTTTCACTTATTTAGATGATACCACTCAAACTAGATAAGCGGTATGAAAATTACGAATTCGACAGAAAAAATCACACCTTTCGGAGGTTTTAATTTTGTTTTTAACTCTTTCAAAAATTCTGGTCTCCCAGAACTCATTGATAATCAATTGGGGGTTAGAGCCTTAAGGGGAGGGTTTTCATACAGTGACATTTTCGCCAATCATATGGCTATTTTCTTTAATGGTGGCGACTGTACTGAAGATATCAATGTTCACTTGAGAGACGCACTTGAACAGGTCCCTTCATTTTCAGTATGCAGTGCCGATACAATTCTGAGAGGTATCAAAGAGCTTGCTGTTGATACAGAACTCTTTATAAATCCGTCCAGTGGAGTAAGCCATGAATTTAATATCAATGGAAAACTCAACAGCTTGTTGTTAAAATCAGCTTGTAAGACCGGATTACTCAAGTCAGGTGTTGCTTACGACCTCGATTATGACAACACCGTCATTCCAACTGAAAAGTACGATTCAAAAAAGACATATAAACACGTCTATGGATATCAGCCAGGTGTAGCTTCCATAGCACATCCTGAATTTTCACAGGCCATTCCTGTGTACGTAGAGGGCAGAAATGGCAACAGTCAGGCCAAATATTTGCAGGCTGATACACTTACACGCATGTTTGGGCAGCTTACCAATGAAAATATCCGTATCGGAAGGTTCAGAGCCGATTCAGCATCCTATCAGGAAGAAGTTCTCCGCACACTGGAAGCACATACCGAAAGCTTTTATATACGGGCAAACAGATGTGCCAAACTGGATAATATCCTTGGAAGTATAGCCCCTGAGAAGTGGCAGAAAATACGTTTGGGTGTACAGGAAATGGAAGTTACTGACCTATCCGACTACAAACCTTTCGGTAAAGACAGGTCTTACAGGCTGGTCATTACCAGAATCAGGCGTAAAGACGGGCAGGCAGATGTGTTTAGTGGAGATGCATTTACTTACAGGGCTATTCTGACCAATGAACATACATCGTCCAATGAAGCTGTTGTAAGGTTTTATAACGCCCGGGGTGCAAGCGAACGCTTGTTTGATGTACTCAACAATGACTTTGGCTGGTCTAAGTTGCCCTGTTCGTTCCTTGCAGAGAATACCTCCTTTATGCTTATGACGGCTATGTATGCCAATTTTTACACCTATATCATTGGAGAGTATTCCAGAAAAGTTGATTGGCTTAAGCCTACCGACAGGCTCAAGAAGTTTATCTTCAGATTTATCACTGTTTCAGCCAAGTGGATAAGAACGGGAAGAAGAGAAGTGCTCAAACTGTTCACGAGTAAGGATTACAAGCCGATTTTGAACTAAATTCAGATAAAAACCCCTCAGGAGCTCAAAAAATAAAGATTTACAGGGAAGAGGTATGCCTTTTCCATTAAAATTGAGGAAAAAAACCGTCCATTTTATCCTCAAACCTAAAATCCATTGTCTCAAAACTATGAACACTCTTCAATCAAAGGGAAGAAATTCCCGAACTAGACCAAAAATGAACACAAACAAGCAGATTCAAATCTCCAAACTAAAATCCTGCGGATTTTAGGAATTACTTATTCAATATCGGACTTAATAAAAATACACTTTGAATTGACTGAAATAAGTCAGATTTTGCTTATCTGCAAATTCCAAACAGATGAGCAATTCTTCACTCAGCAGACAACTTGGTCTGATGGGCCTTATCGCAACTGGTGTGTGTTCCATGTTGGGAGCATCTATCAATGTGGTGCCCTTTATGATTCAAAGGCATGTACCTGGCATAGGTCCTTATGTCCTCCATGCATTTATTTTTGCTGCCATTCCGGCCATTCTGGCTGCAGTAGCCTACAGCATGTTGGCCACCGCCATGCCCCGGGCAGGCGGAAGTTACATTTATGCCAGTAGGGGGCTTAATCCCTATTTAGGTTTTGTGGCCAGTTTTTCCCAATGGTTTGGGCTTTCCATCGTAATAGGTGTAGTGGCTTATGTAACCATTCCCTTTTTGAGGGATATTGCCCTGGCTTTGCAATGGGAAGAAATGGCCAGTGCCTTAAACACCGGTTTAATCCGGGTAGCTTTGGCCTTGATATTGGTCTGGGTTTTTGTTTGGGTAAATATCCGTGGTGCCAAATCCTATGAAAAAACGGTTATCCCTTTGATGGTGCTGATGTTTTTGATGGGTGGAGTGGTCATCATTGCCGGATTTATTTTTTCTTCCACAGATTTTATACAAAGTGTTTTTGAAAAAACAGGCCAACAAATCAGTGATGCAGGAAAGCAACCGTTCCATCTCCCCACTTTTTTATCGGCAGCAGCCTTGTTATTTGCCAGTTTTATCGGTTTTGATAGCATAGCGCAGGCAGGTGGAGAGGCGAAGGAACCTACCAAAAAACTTCCATTGGCCATTGGATTGACCATTTTGATTGTGGGAGGCTATTACATGCTGTTCACTGCCGCTGTATATCATACTGTGCCCTGGTCTTTTGTAGCCGAACAAGCCATGCAGGGAGATATCACCGCTCCAGGTTTATTGTCCTACCTTTTACCATCCTGGCTCACCGTCATCATAGTAGGTGGGGCAGCAATTGCCCTGGTCAATGACCTTCCTGCCATGTTATTGTCTGTTTCCCGACTGATGTTTGCCTGGGCAGAGGACGGTATATTTCCCCATGGGATCACCAAAATCCACCCAAGATTCCAAACGCCTTATCTGGCCATTATCCTGAGCGGCTTGATGGCGAGTGTCGGCATCTTGG
This sequence comes from Cecembia calidifontis, assembly GCF_004216715.1. Classification (NCBI taxonomy): domain Bacteria; kingdom Pseudomonadati; phylum Bacteroidota; class Cytophagia; order Cytophagales; family Cyclobacteriaceae; genus Cecembia; species Cecembia calidifontis. The sequence goes on along the minus strand of NZ_SGXG01000001.1, from coordinate 850,810 downwards.
GCAGCCATTTTGCGGGAAATTTCTTTTTGGGCATTGATATTATGGTCACTTCCATGATGGTTAATTTCCTGCTGATGTGCCTTACTTTACTGTTTATTGAAAAAGTAAACCCCAAATTGGCTGAAGATATTACCATATTTAAAAGCAAGGCGAAGAGGCGCTTTATCGGATTTACCGGCACCTTGGTGCTGCTGTTTTTCCTGTTTATCCACACCTTGAAAGACCTTCAAAGTCAGACAGAAGCCTGGTATTTTCACTCTACACCCATTTGGTTGATTGTGATGGCTTTGGCTTCCCTGATTTTCTATGTTAAATTCAGCAGCATGAAAAAAAATGGAGTAGATACAAAAAAACTTTTCCAACAACTTCCTTGAAAATGAAAGCAATACAATATACTGAACTGGCTCCTGGACTAAGAATTTCTAAAGTACTTACAGGATTATGGCAAATTGCCGATATGGAAAGGGATGGTCAGTTGCTGGATCCGCACAGGACTGCCGAAGCCATGTTGCCTTATGTACAAGCTGGACTCAGTACCTTTGATATGGCAGACCATTATGGTTCGGCAGAGGTCATTGCCGGCACTTTTCAAAAGAAATATGGACTGCAGTATCCCTGCCAAATGCTAACCAAATGGGTGCCCAAACCGGGTAAATGCACTAAGGAGGAAGTCAGGGCAGCGGTACAGCATGCACTTGACCGCCTTCAGACAGCCAAAATCGATCTGTTGCAGTTTCATTGCTGGAATTACCTGGATCCCGTTTGGCTGGACCAATTGTTCTGGTTACAAGAATTGAAAGAAGAAGGGCTGATCGGGTACTTGGGCCTGACCAATTTTGATGCCGCCCATTTGCGCATGGTCTGTGCTACGGGAATTCCCGTTGTTTCCAATCAGGTTTGCCATTCATTGATAGATGGCAGGGCAGCCGGTGAGATGGCGGAGGTCTGTAGGGAGTTTGGGGTCAAAATTCTTGCTTTTGGAACTTTGGCGGGCGGATTCCTTTCGGATAAATGGCTTGGAAGGGAGGAACCCAGCATTGATAATGGCGCGACCTGGTCTCAGATGAAGTATATGCGGTTTATTGATGCAGCAGGAGGTTGGGACAGATTTCAGTCCTTGCTTCAGGATGTGGAAAAAGTTGCCAGGAAACATGGTGTATCCATAGCCAATGTGGCGACAAAATATATCATGGACCAGGATTTTGTAGGAGGTGTCATCATTGGTGCCAGATTAGGTCAAAGCGCCCATATTGAAGAGACTTTACAACTGTTTTCTTTTGAACTGGATGAGGAAGACAGGAAAGTTATCCACATTGCCGCTCAGGCACTTGATCCTATTCCCGGAGATTGCGGGGATGAATACCGTAAACCCCCATTTTTGACTGCTTCAGGTGACCTAAGCCATCATTTGGATGCCATGCCCAAACCTTACGAAATGGTACATGGACCGGGCGGCACAGTAAAAGTATTCAGTGGAACCCCTTGGGAAGGTATGGCTGGTTACTGCAGGGCGGTGAGAAAAGGAAACCGGATTTCGGTTTCAGGGACTACGGCCACGCATGGGGATAAAATGATTGGTGGTAAAGATCCTGCTGCCCAAGCTACTTTTGTGCTTGATAAGATTGAAGGCGCAATCGTGTCTTTGGGAGGAAAATTGGAGGATGTAATCCAAACCAGAATTTTTGTCAATGATGTGGATAGCTGGGAACCCGTGGCAAAGGCGCACGGAAAGCGCTTTGTAGGAATTCAGCCTGCCAACACACTAGTAGAAGCCAAGCTTGTAGGAGAAGGCTATCTGGTTGAGATAGAAGCGGAGGCGGAGTTATGAGGTCAAAGCGGATAAATCTTGAAAACAGTCTCAGGACAAATTGTAATAAGATCCATCGATTAAATCATTAATTAAGCACTTATCCAAGACATCATGAACAATAAAATCACCATTTTCTTTATCTTTTTCGCACTGTCCATCCAAAACTTCAGTGCTAAAGCTCAGGAAGACAAAAAAGACATTCCCGAAGCGCTTGTATTCGAAACCCATCATGAAGGAACCTTCCATGGAGTAAAACTCCGGTATAAGGCCATTGCCGGGGAGATACATTTGAAGAATGCCGAAGGAGAGCCCGTAGCCGCATTATGGTCCACTTCATATATCAAGGAAGACCCTAATCCATCCAAAAGACCCGTTACCTTTATTTTTAACGGGGGACCTGGATCAGCTTCGGTTTGGTTGCATATGGGCGTGTTTGGACCTAAAGTGGTCAATGTAGATTCTGATGCCAAAAAAGATGATGGGGCTGCGCCATTTGAAGTTATCCACAATGATTTGGCCCTATTGGATATCACTGACCTTGTTTTTATTGATCCTGTTGGAACAGGTTATTCAAAGGTTATAGGTAAAGGAAAAAATGAAGACTTCTGGGGTCTGACCGAAGATGCCAGATCCATAGCCCAATTTATGAGAATGTGGATAACCCAGCATCAACGCTGGCAGTCCCCCAAATATATTGCTGGAGAGAGTTTTGGTACTACAAGGGCTGCTGCGGTGACCGCTGCGCTTGAAGGTGGGGGACAGGCCATGGCTTTGAATGGGTTGATTTTGATTTCACAGGCTTTGGATTATCAGGGCAGTACTTCCGTACATGATAATATCGCCTCTTATTTTACCTATTTCCCCACTATGGCTGCCACAGCCTGGTATCATGGTAAGGCAGGACAGGGAAAAAAATTAGAGGATTTTGTACAGGAAGCCAGGGAATTTGCTTATCAGGTTTATTTGCCTGCACTGTATCAAGGTAATCAATTATCCACAGAGAATAAAAAAGTTTTGTCAAGCAGGATTGCTTATTTTCTTGGTCTTGATCCCGAGTATGTACTCAGGTCAGATAATAGGATCCTTACTTCACGTTTCAAGAAAGAACTTTTGAGAAAGGAAGGAAAAACGATTGGAACACTGGATGGAAGGTACCTGGGTGAAGAAGGCGATCAGACTGCAGACCGTCCCACGCTGGGGGATCCGTCCAGTTATGGTATTGATGCTGCTTATACGGCGGCATTGAATGATTATTTTGCCAGGACATTAAAAGTACAGATGGACCGGCCCTACCTGACATCCAATGGAAGTATCGGTTCTAAATGGAACTGGAGGCCAGTACCGGAAGGGGCCTATTGGGAGCCATCTTATGTGAATGTGGCAAGGAGCTTGGGAGAGTCCATGAGGAGGAATAAGGACCTCAAAGTGCTGGTGGCCAATGGTTATTATGACCTGATCACCCCTTTTTTGGATGCCGAATATACTTTTGCCCGGCATGATATTCCTATGGAAAGGGTGAAAATGACCTATTATGAAGGAGGACATATGATGTACAACCACAGGCCTGATTTTGAGAAGTTGGTCAGGGATATCAGGGAGTTTATGGGAAGGTAATGGAAAGTTAGAGCTTGGGTTTTTGGGACACAAAATAAAATAGCCACAAAGGCGCTAAGGCACGAAGATTTATTGTGGATAACTTTGAGGCCCTAGCGAAATCCCTTGCGTTCTCTGCGGTTAAAAACAAAGGGTTCACGCAAAGACGCGAAGAAAGTTCTGAACTCTTTTGTTTTCTTTTGTTCCTTTTCCCGATTTTTGGGACAAGTAGTCGTTCATTATTAATTGCCACAAAGGCGCTAAGGCACGAAGATTTATTGTGGATAACTTTGAGGCTTTGGCGAAAACCCTTGCGTTCTTTATGAAAAAAAATAGGAATAATCGCCTAAATCCCAATTAATCAGTCTTCAGGCAGACATCTTGCAAATTGCGGATTAAAAAACCGCAGTATCGATTCCCGAAATTGCAAATTTCTAGTAGCCTTCGCTTCGTTGGCGAAAAGCCTTGCGCTCCGTTCGGATGACAAATGGTTCAAGCAAGAAGATCCTCATTCTTCCTTGGCTAAAACCGAACACCATTTTCTCCTATTGTGGTCCCTGAAATTAGCCAAAAAGGCTGGACTTGTCATTTTTTCAACATAGGAAACAATTTCCTGATTTCGGCTTCAGATGGCTGGGTGCCATATTCGCAGATTTCAAAAAGTTCAACATGTTTTGCCTGAGTGGCTTTTTCTGGGCCATACCACTTTGACAAGCTGGCTTTGGCCGCTTCAGTTACCTGTCCAAATCTTTTGGATTTCAACCAATTGATTCTTTCCTCTTTACCCTTTGGAACTTCCTCTTCATACCTTCCGATCCAGGGAAGCCATTCGTAAAACTGGGATTCATGGGCATCCATGGCATATATTTTTTGATCAAAAACAGCACTGATATCTACAGCGATATCCGCACGGAAAGGATAAGGTTTTTGGAAATTGTCCTGGAAATAAAGGAAGACCGGGTTTTTATCCAAGGCTTTGGTGTCAGGAGCAATATTGGGTACGCCGACCATGTAAGCGGCATCCTGTACCAAAATAGCAGTATAGCGGTGATCAGGATGATAATCATTGGGACGATGGGAAATGACAACATCAGCATTCCATTCCCTGATTTTTCTTATGATTTCCAATCTTATGGGCAAAGTAGCCAGCAATTCACCATCATGATGGTCCAAAACTTCATATTGAATACCCAATCTTCTTCCTGCTTCTTTGGCTTCAGCAGTCCTCCGCTTGGCTAACATGCCGCCGCCCTGTTCCATATGGCCCGCATCCCCATTGGTCACTGATATGAATTTAACCTGATGGCCCATTTCAGCAAAAAGGGCAGCTGTTCCCCCTCCTTTGATATCACAGTCATCCGGATGGGCTCCGATCATGATGATTTTTAAGGGTTGATTTTGTGAAAATGCAAATGATATTGTCCCCAGAAGGAAAAGAAGAGCGAGTGTATAATGTGCTTTCATACTGGAATAAGGAAGGTCTGATTGGATGGTTTTTCAATTTAACAAAAATACTTGGTGGATAATTGCCCTTTCCTGTAAATCAAGCGCTTAAAAAAAAAGCGACAGGTTTTCCCGCCGCTTTGGATTTGGATTTATCCACATTACATCTTTGCAGAGTAATTGGGAGCTTCTCTTGTAATACTTACATCGTGCGGATGGGATTCTTTAACACCTGCCGCGGTAATTTTAACAAATTTTCCATCGCGTTGTAAGTCTTCTATGGTTTTGGTGCCGCAGTAACCCATACCGGCCTGAAGTCCACCTACCAATTGGTAAAGTACTTCTGATACTAAGCCCTTGTATGCTACCCTTCCTACAATTCCTTCCGGAACCAATTTCTTGATATTGTCTTCTGCATCCTGGAAGTATCTGTCTTTGGAACCTGATTCCATGGCTTCCAAAGAGCCCATTCCTCGGTAGGTTTTGAACTTTCTACCTTCATAGATGATCACCTCTCCTGGAGCTTCTTCCGTTCCTGCCAAAAGCGACCCAATCATAATAGAGCTGGCACCTGCTGCAATGGCTTTGACCAAATCACCGGAGTAACGGATACCACCATCGGCAATTACCGGAACCCCCGAGCCCTTTAATGCTTCTGCGCATTCAAAGACAGCCGACAATTGGGGTACACCTACCCCTGCAATTACCCGTGTGGTACAGATACTTCCAGGTCCTACACCTACTTTCACGGCATCTGCACCGGCTTCTTTCAAAGCAATGGCCGCTTCTGCAGTGGCTATATTACCTACGATCACATCCAGATCAGGGAAAACTGCCTTGATTTTGCGACAGGTATCGATTACACCTTTGGAATGACCATGGGCCGTATCAATGGACACTACATCCACGCCAGCATTTTTGAGGGCCTCAACCCTATCCACGATATCGGCAGTAACTCCCACCGCTGCACCCACTCTTAACCTGCCATATTCATCTTTGCAGGCATGTGGCTTGTCTTTTCTTTTCAGGATATCCTTGTAGGTGATGAGTCCCGTGAGTTTGTAATCTTCATCTACAATAGGGAGTTTCTCGATTTTGTATTCCTGCAAGATTTCTTCCGCTTGCTCCAGAGAAACCCCGGCCTTTGCGGTGATCAAGCCCTCAACGGTCATGATGTCTTTGATCATTACGTTGGGGTCTTTGATAAATCTCAGGTCCCTATTGGTAATTATTCCTTTAAGTACCCTGTCCCCATCCACCACAGGTATACCCCCGATATGGAATTCCCTCATGATAGCTTCTGCATCTTTAACCCTGGCATTGATGTCCAGAGTAATCGGGTCAAGAATCATACCTGCCTGAGATCGCTTCACTTTTCTCACCTGAGCAGCCTGCTTCTCGATGGACATGTTTTTGTGGATAAAACCCACCCCGCCTTCAAGGGCAATAGCAATGGCCAAATCGGCTTCCGTTACGGTATCCATAGCAGCGGATACCAAAGGAATGTTAAGCCTGATGTTTTTGGTGAGTTGGGTGGAGGTATTGGTGTCGCGCGGAAGTACTTCTGAGTACCCAGGGACGAGAAGCACGTCGTCGTAGGTGAGTGCTTCGAAGAGGAATTTATCAGTATTTTTGTTCATGGCAAATAATGGTTAGGTTACCCTATTTGCCCGTCAAAGATACAAACATTTTCGCTTGGCAATCAAACCCATTTCGAAATAATTTAAAGTTTTCGGGATTTTTTTTTGCCAACAGCAAATTTTATTTGGGTTACCTTGTCAAAAAATCACCACCCAAAGCGTATTCGTAGCAAGAAAAGTAAAGAGCAGTGTTAAAACCAGCATTTTCCTTGGCAAAGAACCAGGCAAAAAGAAGGATTGGCTGTAAGGCATGTAAACCCAAAAAATGAAAAATACGAAGATCAATATAGCCTTTGGCCCAGTTCAAAAAGAAAATACCCTCTTGGCCATCATCAGGATTATGGTCCATTGGATTTTTTTGACTTTTGCTTTTTGAGAAATTTAAGCTAAAAACCAGGCCATGGTCCAAGAAAAGAGCCCAATGGATAATGCAAACTTCATGGGCTTGTGCCAGAGATTGGCTCCCAAAAGCATTCTGGAATCCAAAAAGGAGACGATCAACAAGTTGAAAATATAACAACGTTGAATAGGCCAAATCTTGATAAAGCCTTATTTCTTTGAAATATTTCCCCAATCAGGTTCATCAATGATAAGGACTTTGGTTCAGCTGCTTGGTTTTGATGGCTCTAACGATGAAATAGATCAAGAGACCAACCGGGCCCATCATAAAGGTAAAGAGCAAGCAGGGAAGAACTGCCCATCTGCTCAGGTCTTTTTCCCAGGCATCTTTACTTATCCACATGCCTACAAAAAGGTCAAAAGCCAAATAGTGGATCCAACCTGCCAAAAGCGCTTCATCAGATTGAAAAGCAGCCCTGACTTTCTCCAAGCTATCAAAGTTGAAATCCTCTGGGCTCCCAAAGCCTTGAAAGAGGTAAAACAAATAGGTAAGTGCCAGGACTATCAAGGTACCTGAGAAAAGGGTTTGATAAATCCATTTTCTGGGATAGAAAATAAACAAGGCAATCCAGGAAAAAATGGCCAAAAGGCTGGCCATACCAAATACGGCTTCAAGGGTGGTCATGGTGTTGGTGTTTTTGTGTTAGTTGAAATTTACACAAAAATCTCACTAATCAACTGCTTTTTGGCAGGGAATCTTTTCCGGATTGTTGGCTTTTTTAGACTTTATGATTCTTTTCTTTTGAGCTTAGCAATGTAAAACCCATCAAAACCGCTTTCCTGAGCCAATACTTTCCGGTCTTCCAGCAGTTCAAATGCTTTTCCCTTATCTGAAGCAAGGAATTTTTCTACCTGAAGCTGATTTTCAGAAGGCAGAATGCTACAAGTGGCATATACCATAAGTCCGCCGGGCTTTACCATGGAAGAATAGTTTTGTAAAATTTCCTGCTGAATGCCCTGCACTTTTTGGATGGATTCCGGACTGAGTTTCCATTTGGTGTCCGGATTTCTTTTGAGCACCCCTAATCCTGAACAGGGTACATCCAATAAGACCCGGTCAGCGGATTCACGGAGCCTTTTGATGGTTTTGCTGTCCTCAATAACCCTTGGTTCAATGATGCTGACACCGTTTCTTCTGGCCCTTAATTTAGTATTCTGGAGTTTCCAGCCTTCAACATCCATGGAGATGATACGTCCCTTGTTTTTCATCAGTGCAGCAAGATGCAGGGATTTTCCACCAGCGCCGGCGCAGGCATCGATCACCCGCATGCCCGGTTCCACTTCAAGGGCTGCAGCTACCAATTGGGAGGAGGCGTCCTGAACTTCAAATAGTCCTTCTTTAAAGGCCGGATGCTTGAAAATATTCTGTCTTTTGGCAAGGACCAGCGCATCCTTGTACCCTTTGGGTGCATATGTCTCAATGCCATCCTCAGCCAATCTTTTCATTAGCCCTTCCCTGCTGATTTTGAGGGTATTTACCCTGAGTACTACTGCAGCCTGTTGGTTGAGCGTATCGATTTCTTTGTCCCATTTTTCCCCTAGGAGTTCGGATCCCATTTGGTCCAACCAATCAGGAATGGACTGCTTTATAGCTCTTTTATCTTTTATCTCTTCGTATTTCTCTTTGATTTTTTTAGGGTCAAGACCTTGGAATTCCTTCCAATCCGGGAGGGCGTTTCCCTGCAGTAACCAATAAGTGCCAAATAAATGGTAAAGGTCTTTACTTGGGCTCACTTCATTGATCAGCCGCCACCAGCGAACCATTTCATAAACCGATTCTGCCACAAATCCTCTGTCTCTTGCACCCCATTTGGGGTTGGACTTCAGGACTTTTTCTATGACTTTGTCCGCATATCGGTTATGGTTAAAGATTTCATCAATGGCCTGGACCACTCCTTTGACTGTATTGGGAAATAATTTCATGCTGCAAAGATAGGCAATCCTCAGCAGCAAAGGACGGGTTTCATTGCCATCTTATGGAAAGCTTTTTTAATTTTGGGCATGGGACAGAAAAAATGCCCTCATTGTGGGGAATGGTCCAATTGGACTACGGATATCAAGGATAAATGTGAGCATTGTGGAAAACCGCTTGGTGGAAGGGATTTGGAATATCATGAAATCCGGGAAAGGGACAGCAAGGCCAATAAAGAGCAATGGATTTTTGATATCAAAGAAACTGATGGGCCCGTAATGGTCTTTTTGAAAAGGGCAGGTAACCTTTTTTACACGATTTACATGGCGATTCTTACCTTTTTAGCCTGGTTGATAGCAGTCTTGCCGGGATAATGTCTGTTCTCAAAAACCCATACTTTGTTGTGGCCTGCCTCTTGTTTTGGGTCAATCAATACCTGGAAAAAGTACAGGGAATTTACCTTCCTTTTATTCATGCCTATCTGGATGACCTCTTGGCCATGCCTGTAGTTCTCGGTATTACTTTGCAGGTATTCCAATGGATACATCCCAAGAAGACAAAATTCAGGTTTACCCCTGTTCAGGTAATAGTTGGATGGCTGTATTTTTCATTCCTGTTTGAATTTTTATTGCCCAAATGGTCCGATATTTATGTGGCTGACCCTATTGATGTGCTGATGTACGGATTGGGTTGCCTGTTGTTCTACCGTTTGATTAACCGTTAAGATGCATAGATGATCAGCATTAGGAAGTTGTTTAAGGAATATGTGGATAAATTGGCCGGGCTCTATCCCTTGGAGGAAGCTGAAAGCTTGGTGATCTGGCTTTTTGAAGAATTTCTCGGGAAAAAGAGAATGGACATCATCCGGGATGAACAGATAGAAAAACTTCCCGAAGCACTGCAGGATGCACTGGATCAACTGCTTAAAGGCAAGCCAATCCAATACATTCTGGGCACTGCTCCATTTTATGGCAGGGAATTCGAAGTAAGTCCTGCAGTTTTGATACCTAGGAATGAAACAGAGGAGTTGGTGCACCTGATCATCAAAGAAAACCCAGGGGAGGGATTGCGGATTCTGGATATCGGAACAGGTTCGGGTTGTATTCCTATCACCTTATCCCGTGAAATGAACCATCCCCAGGTATTTGCAGTGGACATCAGCCCTGAGGCCTTGGAGATGGCCAAAAGAAATGCATTTGTCCATCATGCTGCTGTGGATTTCCGCTTACTGGATATCTTGAAGGAAGATATTCCATTTGAAAACCTGGATATAGTGGTCAGCAATCCCCCTTATGTAAGGTATTCAGAAAAGGAAAAAATGCATCAAAATGTGCTGGAATATGAACCCCATTTGGCCCTTTTTGTCTTCGATGAGGATCCATTGCTTTTTTATCGGGAGATTGCGTTAAAGGCAGGAAAGGTATTGAAGCAGGGCGGTAAACTTTACTTTGAAATCAATGAAGCTTTGGGGCTAGATACCCAAAAACTCATGGAGAGCCTGGGCTATTCCCAAGTCAGGGTGTTGAAAGACCTGAATGACAGGGAGAGGATGGTAGTGGGACTTTGGATTGCTTAATTCCAAATTAAAGATTTAGCTTTTTGGGGTCTTTGTAGTTAGATCTAAAGCTGACTACTTCAAGGTAATCTTGGTTAATCCTGTAATAAATGCTTGTTTGTTTGCTGAAAACACATTTTCAGAGGTCCTTTCTCCTATTTGAAACTTTATACATTTCAGGATTTTGGCAAATGAGACTTTGCGTTTTTTCAATTTTTTCAAAAACCTCTTTGGCCTTGCCATGACCAAACTTTTGAATAATATATTCCAACAATTCAATTTCTTCGTCCCTTGCTCGTAAAGAATATCTAATTTTCAAAGGCACTTTTAAAAGTTAAAACGGTTCTTGATTTCATCTCGGACAGATTGGTGAGAAACATAATTGCCTTTATCAAGCTGATCCAACCCCTCCTCAATAGCTTTTTGCTCATCTTCACTTAATTCTTCCCAAAAATCAACGTCTACCTCAATATTTAGGAGCTTTTTGATTGCGTTCAGGACCTTTTCATCCTCCGTATTGATTATTTCTGTTATGATTCTATATTTTAGAGAGATGTCCATTTTTTAATATCCAATATCGATGATATAAAAATAACAATTTTTTAGGAAGTTCAGGTTCCGTTTTTGAATAGGTTAAGGAAATGTGTTAAAAAACTCTCCAATCCAAAACAGTCCATTAGAATGAAACCAGGTGTTTCCTTCCGGAAGGGTTATCCTGTTATCGGAGTGGATTTTCAGAACTTGGATTCCTTCCTCATTTTTGACTTCTATTAAACTACCTTCGGGAGCGAGGAGCTGTATATCACAAGCAGTAAACCATTTTTTAAAGTTTCCATTTTTGACCGGAAAGTACCTCACCGGACCATCCCAGATCACCAAATCTATGAATTCCAACATAGGCTCCAATTCAGAGACTTTTTGGTGGTCAAAGCCGACGATATTGGCTGCCCCATGCTTGGAGGCAATGAGGTATTGAAGGGCCTCTTCCAGGTAATTTTTATGTTGCACGCCAAGAAATCTTACCGGGTATTGTTCTTCCAGCAGCTTGTAATGGGATCTTTGGAATTCCAGATCAGCAAGTATAATGTCAATTTTGATGCCCCATGAAATAACCGTGTACACCTCCTCCTGGGCTACCAAAACGGTGGGCACCCATTCCAAGAGCGGCGCGATCAAATCAAAGGGAACCCCATTGGTATTTAAGATTACCAGAGCGGGTTCCTGTTGTTCTTTGACAAAATGATGTGAGGACATGCTGCAAATTTATGGATTCTCTTATTTCACAAATAAAACCCCAATCCCTGCTTCCTGGAGCAATTTGTTGTAAGCCGGGATAGCATTCCCCATCAGGTTTGAACCTTGGGCTTTCAGTTCTGCCCATTGAGCTGAAAGTTCTGCATGTCTTTTTCTGGATCCTTGGCTGACCCTTGGAATTGGACTCTCTGTTTGATTGATCAAGAAAAGGTAATTGGCCGTAAATTTATTGGGGAAGTTTTCCACATCATCATAAGCTTTTGATTTGCGCTGCACCATATCCTCATCCCAAGATTGCAGAGATGTCAGGAGTTTTTGTCCTTCCTCATAGAGGGATTTCCTGTCTGCATCTTCCTTGATACGTCCCAGAAAAGCACTGAGTTGGCTTTGGTAATCCATGAGGGTGTTGACCATGTGGTGCATTTCAGTCAGTTCGGTTTCCATTTGCATCATGAAGGCATGGTATTCCGCATACTGTTCGGGGCTGGTTTCAAACAAAGGATTGTCCAGTACCCTGGCAGTAGTCGAGGACTCTCCTGCGCTGGATTTTAGGTGGATACTGTAAGTTCCCGGCACCACTTTATGGCCTTTATAACTCCCTTCGATAAAGGCAACAGGAATACCCGGAAGTGTTGGATAGCGCATGTCCCAAACTAACCGGTTCAGTCCTTTTTTCACTGTCATTACCGGATCAGGGGAAGGGCCACCGTCATAGTTTTTGAAATCGGGATCTGCTTTGCTGCTGAATTTTCTGACCAATTGCCCTTTTTCATCCCGGATCTCCATTTCTAAACTCAGGTCTTCTTTTATGTTGTCCGGTAGATGGTAATAGATGACCACTCCATTGGCAGGATTGACTCCTTCCAAGGCATCAGTTCCTGTAGCCGAATTGCTGTTCATTGCCGAATACCAATGACCGATGATGGCATCATCCGGTGTATAGAGGATGGGCTTATCCACTGTTTTTTTCAACTCCCTGACCACATTGAGGTCATCCAAAATCCAATAGGATCTTCCTGCGGTAGCTACTACCAGGTCATTGTGGGCAATCTTCAGGTCCGTAATGGGTGTGACCGGCATGTTCAACTGAAAAGGCTCCCAATTGGCTCCGTCATTTTTGGAAATGTAAATACCCGTTTCGGTTCCGGCAAAAAGTAAACCCCTCACCTTGGGGTCTTCCCTAACTACCCTGGTAAATGCCCCATAAGGAATACCCCTGCTGATGTTGGTCCAGGTTTTTCCGTAATCGGAGGTTTTGTAAATGGCGGGGGTATAATCGTTGAATTTATAGCGCGTAGTGGCAATATAGGCAGTTCCTGGATGATGAGGGGAAACTTCAATGGCATTCACAAGGGTCTCAGGCAGTCCTTTAGGTGTTACATTGATCCATGTATTCCCTCCATCGCGTGTAAGGTGAACCAGTCCATCATCACTTCCGGCCCAGAAAACTCCTTTCTCATGTGGAGATTCAATAAGATAGGCAATAGTACCATAATTTTCCGCACCCACGGCTTCATTGGTGTAAGGGCCACCGCCTTTTCCCTGCTTTTCTTTTTCATTCTTGGTGAGGTCAGGGGAAATCACATCCCAGGTGTTGCCCATGTCCCTTGTCCTCAGGACGTATTGCGCAGCGTGATAATAAGTACCCGGTTCATGCTGCGACCAGATGATAGGGGCATTCCAGTTGAAGCGGTACTTCATGTCACTGGTTTCCCTGCCCAGGTATAGGATGGGCTCAATCATGATGTTGGTGGAGGCCTGTGATTTGGTGTCCAACACTTCAATGGTGCCCAAGTAACTTCCTCCCAATACATAGCGTGGGTCGTCCGGGTCAAAGGCCAAAAAGGCAGATTCCCCTCCGGCAGAGTAATTCCAGTGTTCCTGGGTAATTCCGCCCCTTCCCAGCGCAAGGCTATTGATGACCACGGAGGTATTGTCCTGCTGGCCTCCATAGATCCTGTAAGGGAATTGATTGTCGGTATTGATGCGATAAAACTGGGCGGTAGGCATATTGTCCTGCCTGGACCAATTTTGTGCAAAATCAAAACTGATGGCTGCCCCTCCGTCATCTGCAATGACCAGGTTTTTGGAATTTTGTGGATTGATCCACATATCATGGTAATCCCCATGGGCGTCAGCCAATACTTCCCAGTTTTTTCCGCCGTCTATGGAGCGCAGGGCCGGAGCACTCAGCACATAAACTGTATTTTCTGCATTGGGATCCGGGAATACCTCAATGTAATACCAGGCACGCTGAACTAGGCGGTTGTCACTACTGACTTTGCTCCAGCTATCCCCACCATCTTCTGAGACAAACAATCCTCCCAACCCTTTGTCAGAATCGCTTTCTATCAGGGCATAGACTTTGTCAGAATTGGCACGGGATACTGCAACTGCCATCTTGCCCATTTCCTTGGGTAAGCCGTTTTGCAGTTTTTTCCAGGTTTTGCCACCATCCGTGGACTTGTAAAGTCCACTTCCATCACCACCCGAAATCACCTTCCAGGGTAAGCGCTGATGCTCCCACATGGCTGCATATAGGACATCCGGAAAGTTCATGTCCATGGACAGTTCTGCTGCACCGCTCAAGCTGTTCACAAAAAGTACTCGCTCCCAGGTTTCTCCTCCGTTGGTAGATTTGTATACCCCCCTTTCCTCATTTGGTCCATGCAGTGCCCCTTGGGCAGCTACATAGACAATCTCCGGATTTTCGGGATGAATGATGATGCGGGAAATGTGCTGCGTTTTTTCCAGCCCCATCTTTTTCCATGTCTTACCTGCATCTGTGGATTTATAAACACCATCCCCATAGGAAGTCATCACGCCTCGTGGTGCATGCTCTCCCATTCCAACAAATACGATTCTGGGATGACTTTCTGATACTGCAATGGCACCCACCGAACCGGTTGTAAAAAATCCATCAGAGATATTTTCCCATTTTTGGCCGGCATCTGTGGTTTTCCAAACCCCTCCTCCCGTAGTACCCATGTAATAGGTCATCGGATCTCCGACCACACCACTAACGGCCACGGAACGCCCCCCACGAAAAGGTCCAATGTTTCGGTATTTGATTGGATTAGAGGCATCAAAAAGGTCTTGTGCCATTACCTGAAATCCGAGGAGGACCAGGAAAATACTCAGGATTTTTTTCATGTTTTGCTGGTGGTTTTTGAAAACTGATCAATTTAATAAACCGGCGCTTAATTTGGACAATTCCTTTGAAATTATTGGTTGGAATCAAATAAAAACCCCGAAGGAAAGCGATTCCTTCGGGGTTGCTGAAATCATCATTTAGCCTAAGCGGAGGGTTTTTCATCCTCGGGTGCAACCCAAGGCATTGAAAAGTTTAACCACTAAAAGCTTATTGATCTATTTCACTTTTTTGCTTTTACTTTTAACTTCATTCTAAAGCCTTCACAATCTGTGCGGATCCCTTCCGAAATCCGACTTCCATTTATCGGTTCCTCCTCGCCCGCTTCATCGGATTGTCTCCTGCTGAAGCTCCGCGAACACCTCCTGCACCTTTGAAAAGCTCAAACCTACTTGGTACAAATTGTCTTGGCCAGTAATTGTTGGCTTCATCGATGTCAGCGGTCTCTCTGTAAGGGTCCAATAGGATGCTTGCCACTTCTTTTTTCTTGGCAAATACCTTGGTTACCTCCCATTCATTCAGTCTCCAGATTTCGGCAGGAATTCTTTCTACCTCAGAGGTTCCGTCTTTGTAGTTGAATTGGATGATCAAAGGCATCACCAGACCTCCAACGTTTCTGAACTTCAATTCATAGAAATTCAATCCACTGTTCAAGAGTTCTTTTTCCTTTGGAGTTAGAGAAGCCATGAAGTTTTTGTAAGCCTGCTCATCTTCGGGAGTTACAGTAAAAGGATTATAGGAATTGTAGAAATCACGGGTAGCCGGATCAGCTTCTACCACGGTCTGAGGGATATCCTTTTTGTTGTAATCCATGGAGATGTGGTATGCTTCCCTTTCCGCCTCTTTTTTCTGGTCTGCTTTTTTCTCCGCCGGAGTACGGTTGTCCATTTTATACCATTTCACCTCTTCCAGGGAAATATCCACAGGGTCGGTACCGAAGAACCAACCTCTCCAGAACCAGTCCAAATCTACTCCTGAGGCATCCTCCATGGTTCTGAAGAAATCTTCAGGGGTTGGGTGTTTGAACATCCACCTTTGAGAATATTCTTTGAAGGCAAAGTCAAAGAGTTCTCTTCCCATGATGGTTTCACGCAGGATGTTCAGGGCAGTGGCCGGTTTGGCATAGGCATTTGGGCCAAACTGGATGATATTTTCAGAGTTGGTCATGATAGGTTCCAAAAGGTGCCTTTCGCTGGCCATATAAGGTGCGATTTTGTGGGCAGGCCCTCTTCTGGAAGGATAATTTCTGTCCCACTCCTGTTCTGCCAGGTACTGAAGGAAGGTATTAAGACCTTCATCCATCCAGGACCACTGACGCTCGTCAGAGTTGACAATCATTGGGAAGAAATTGTGACCTACTTCATGGATGATTACAGAGATCATCCCGTACTTGATGGCATCGGAATAAGTTCCATCCTCATCCGGTCTTCCATAATTGAAGCAGATCATCGGATATTCCATGCCGTTGGTAGCCTCTACAGAGATGGCAACCGGATAGGGATAATCAAATGTTCTGGCGGAGTAGGATTTGATGGTATGGGCTACCACCCTGGTAGAGTATTGTTCCCACAGCGGATTGGCCTCCTTGGCATAGTAAGACATGGCCATCACATCATTGCCACCTTGTTTTACTGCCATGGCATCCCAGATGAATTTTCTGGAAGAAGTCCAGGCAAAGTCTCTCACGTTTTCAGCGTGGAATATCCAGGTCTTTTTGGCTTTGGATTTTTGTTTTTCAAGTCTTTCAGCTTCTTCCTGTGTACGGATGATGACAGGCTTGTCATAAGATTTTTTTGCCTGTTCCCAACGTTGAAGCTCTGTGGGGCTTAATACTTCCTGTGGGTTTTGCAGGACTCCTGTAGCACCTACCATATGGTCAGCAGGCACAGTGATTTTTACCTTGTAATCCCCAAACGTAAGGGCAAATTCCCCTCTTCCTACAAACTGCTTGTGCTGCCAGCCTTCGAAATCGGAGTACACGGCCATTCTTGGAAACCATTCTGCCATGGTGTAGAGGTAATTGCCGTCTTTAGGGAAATATTCATAACCTGGTCTTCCACCAATGAAGCTCATCCTGTCATGGATATTAAAGCTCCAGTCCACGGTAAATTCAATTTGCTGTCCAGGCATCAAAGGTTGTGGCAAGTCCACGCGCATCATGGTCTGTACGATGGTCACGGGAATGTCTTTGCCGGATAGGTCTTTTACGGAATGGATTTTATAGCCAAGATCCAAATCATGCCAAAGAATGGTCTCAATCTGTCGCAGATTCATTCTTGGGTTGATCTTGCTTTCCGCAATTTTTGGGGTGTTGGAATCTTTGGCCCTTTCATTTTGGTCCAATTGGATCCAAAGGTATTTCAATGGATCGGGAGAGTTGTTGTAATAGGTGATTTTTTGCCAACCTTTGATGGATTGGTTGTCATCATTCAATTCCACCTCGATCTCATGGTCGGCCTTTTGCTGCCAGTACATATGGCCCGGAGCACCTGAAGCTGTTCTGTACACATTGGGAGAGCGAAGCATCGGTCCCAACTGCTCAAAACGCTCGGCATGATTCTGCTCAGACCACTGTGCTGCTGCCGGAAGGCTGAATAGCACGGTTCCTAAGAGGAGGGTTAGGGTCAGTAGTTTTTTCATAAGCGGTTTTTATAGTACCCTTTGGTACTTTTATGGATAATAAGTGATTTTTTTACCAAAATTTCGTGTCAATCATCATCATAATGGACATGCCCATGACAATGGAGGAAATGACCAATGCCCAGTCCCTTCTGTTTACCCCGATAATGCCATTGAGGATACCTGCCGCAGTCATGAAGATGGCTACGATAACAAGTTGTCCTACTTCGAGCCCGATATTGAATGCCAAAAGCGGTTCAAAAAGCGAAGCTTCCTTACCCAAAAGGGATCGCAGGTAATTCGAGAAACCCAGTCCATGGATCAGTCCAAAGAAGAGGGCAAAGAGGTAATTGATCTGAAGACCTTTGCCTGTACTTGGTTTGGGTTTTAAGATATTGCTCAGGGCGGTGATGCCAATGGTGACAGGAATCAGGAATTCTACCAGGTCGGTATCTACTTTGATCAGGTTCAGAGTGGCCAGGGCCAAGGTCAGGGAATGACCCACTGTAAAGGCAGTGACCAGGATGATGATTTTTTTCCAGTCCCTCAGGATGTAAATGGCACAGAGTGCCACCACAAAGAGAATATGATCAAAACCATCCAGATCCAAGATATGCTGGATACCCAATTGAAAATACAGTTGAAACTGTCCCATTTACTCTTCTAAGCTATTTAATCCCGATTAATTTTTAGGGTTGCGTATTTAATCTCTAATTTGCAAAGAAAACAAATTACCCGTATACCTATGCAATTGAATTATATTTTCATGCTCTTTTTGGGATGGAAGGTGTTTTTTCACCCATTCTATATCAGCCTGACCGAAATTAGGTACAATCCCAACAACAAAAGCCTGGAAATAGCCCAAAAAATCTTCTGGGATGACCTGGAAGTAGCCTTGGGAGATATCCACAAAACCAAGGTTGATTTTCTAAAGCCTTCAGACAAAAAAGCGCTGGAGGAAATGGCCAAAGCTTACCTTTTGGATAAGAATGAAATACGGGTCAATGGGCAAAATGTGAAGATCAATTACCTGGGTTTTGAAATAGAAGATGAAGCTGCCTGGTTTTATCTCGAGGCAGAAAAAGTGCCCTTGCCCAAAACTGTGGAGGTGTACAATGCAGTGTTATTGCAGCACTTTGAAGGGCAGCAAAATATTGTGAATTTCTATCTGGACAAAAAGCCCAAAAGTCTGATTCTTACCAAAGGTAAGGAAAGTGGGGTGTTGAGGTTTTGAAAGTCGGATTTCGGAATTCGGAAGTTGGAAGGGAGATTTCGGTAACCTTAAAAAAATTAAGGATTTGGAAATATAGCATTTCCGAAAATTAGACCAAGAAATCTAAATTTTTTAAAACCACCACAGTAACAAACCAAATTTATCCACACCCTAACTCTTTGGCAAGAGAAACCTGAGTTCATCTCGATTCATCGGTGGTTAAATTATTCCCTTAATTCTCGATTCAATTTTTAGCATCTCACTTCTTTTTTCACTTTTTCATCACCGTGCCGCATTTTTTGCAGGTGGTGTTCTCCGGGTTTTTCCAGAAGCGCTCCATGATCGGAGGCAATTGGTTTACGATATCAGTAATCTCATGGTATTCTTCATATAACTTATTGCCGCATTTTTCGCAGTGCCAAATAAAGCCATCTTTCTCTCCTTCCCTTCGGTAGCGCTCCATCACGAGGCCTATGGTATTTGCCGGCCTACGGGGTGAATGGGGTGTTCGAGCAGGCAATAAAAACATATCTCCTTCTTTGATCTCAATATCTTTGACCTCGCCATCTTCTACAATTTTGAGAATGATATCGCCTTCCACCTGATAGAAAAACTCCTCACCTTCATTGTAATGGAAGTCTTTTCGGGAATTGGGTCCGCCCACTACCATCACGATAAAATCATCATTGCCCTTGTATATGACCTGATTGCCGATAGGAGGCTTGAGCAAGTGACGGTTTTCCTCTATCCATTTTTTAAAGTTGATGGGTTTGGCGATCGGCATAAGTGTTTTGATTAAATATGGTTTTCGGTTTCAAATCTAAAATTATCAAAAAAACTCTCATTTTTTTGGTTTCTTTGGGAATTCAAATTCAAAGTCATGGCATTTCCCATCATCGATACGCACTGTGATATCCTTTCTTACCTGGCCAAAACGCCCAATGCTTCCCCTGAAAAATCAGAGGACATTGCCTGTGCCATTCCACTGCTCCAAAAAGGACAGGTGAAAATGCAGGTCTGTGCCATTTATACCGATGTCAAAGCAGGTAGTATGGAATTGGCCGTACGACAGGCATTCAAGTACAGGGTAATGCTCCTTACCCATTCGCACGAACTGGTACAGGCCGATGCCGAATTTCTGAAATCCATAGACCTGAATTCCAAGATAGGGATGGTGGCAGCCATTGAAAACGCGGCCGGGCTTGCGGATGAAAAGGCACCGATCCAACAAGCCTATGAACAATTGGATAAATTGATCCATATGACCGGAAGGATTGCCTATATCAGCCTGACCCACCATACCGAAAATAGGTTTGGCGGTGGAAATTATACCGAAGGTATTGGCCTCAAGGAAGATGGAAAAAGGATTTTGGATTATATCTCCGGGAAAAAAATTGCCATAGACCTGTCCCATACTTCCGATCTCTTGGCGGAAGGAATTCTCAAATACATAGATGGGCAAAAACTCAACATTCCCGTCATTGCCAGCCATTCCAATTTCAGAAGCAAGTGGAACCACAGGCGCAACCTTAGTGATGAATTTGCCAAGGAAATCATACAGAGGGACGGTATCATCGGTATCAATTTCCTAAGGGCGTTTTTGGATACCGAGAGGCCGGAAAGGATTTTTGAGCATATCCTCTATGGCTTTAAGATGGGGGCAGAAGAACAAATGTGTTTTGGCGCTGATTTTTTCTACACCAAAGACTTTCCGGATCCGAGCAGGCATCCCTTTTACTTTCCTATTGTGGAAAATGCTTCAAAATACCCTTCCATTTTGGAAAAACTTTCAGAAAGCCTGAGCAGGGAACAATTGGAAAAACTGGCCTATAAAAACTGCCAACGCTTTTTTGGAAAGGTTTGGGAGTCTTAAACCCGAATGATGCAAGAGGCTTGGTTTCACGCAGCGGGCGCAAAGAAGACGCAACCGTCGCAACGGGAAATTTTTCTGCTCCTTATTAGGAATTTTCAGGTTTAACGGTAGTCCACCCTGACATTGGCACCGGAGGTTTCGAAAACTACCGGAATTCCGCCACCATTGATGGTTCCTTTTACCAGGGTTTTTCTGCTTTCCCCTTCAAATTTCTGGTGTTGGCTGACCACTATGCTTCCTTTGAACAGTACGCTCATTCCCAGACCTTGGGGCAAGGAAGCCTCAATGGCTCCACCCTTGGAGGCCAAATGCACACTTTCCAGAGGTTCGCGGAAACTGGCACGGATACTTCCCCCTGCTGTTTCGGCAGTGATTTTTCCGCTCATGTCAAACAGGTTCAGGCTTCCCCCGGCGGATTTTACATCAAGATTTCCTGAAAAATTCTCGAGCCTGACCGAACCCCCCATGGAACTTAGGTTCAGATCTCCGGTAAAGTTATCCATCAGGATGCTCCCACCCAGTGTTTCTCCCTGGATTTTTCCTTTTCCCTGTATGACGCGTACACTTCCTCCATTGCTTTGGATTTGTTGGTTGCCTTCCAAGCCCGCTAAGGTGACAGCGCCACCGGCACTCAGAATGTTGGAAGACATGCCTGTTGGCGTCTGTATTTTGATCAAAAGCACAATATTGTCCCGGGACATTTTGATTCCGGTTCTTTTCGCCTGTTCTACACGAAGACTGACTTTTTCCCCCTCTTGTCGCATATCAAATTCCAAATCCTCCAGTTTTTTCCTGAGTTGGGCGTCATTAGGGCTGAGCACCTTATTGTCTCTCAAGGCAAAAACCTCAATCAAAACCCTGTCTTCTGACCAAGAAGCAATATTGACACTGAGTCCCCCTGTCTCCAGCTTAAGTTCTTTTATCCCTGAAGCATTAAAATCTTTCGAAAGAAAAGGTTTTTCTTCTTGCCATGCCAAGACCAGAGAAGGAAGAAGAAACGCCAGGAAAATTACAAAAGACTTCATGTTTAGGATTTTACTTTATAAGGAATAATTACGGAATGAGAAAAGAACTGTTTTTTTCCAAGCTAATTTAAGGGAGGCTTTTTGTTTTAACCTTGAAGTTCACGAGGTTTTTTTAATATGGGGCTTAGGCTTCTCGGAATTTACATTTCGGGAAAGGATTCTGAGGATTTTTGGACCACTGATAACAGGATGTTAACATTAAGACTTGGTCAAAAGGTTTTAACTACAGATAAGCAGGATGAATTAGGTTTTTTGTGATCAGTCATTTATTTTTTACCGCAGAGAACTCAAGGGTTTTCGCAGTATC
Organism: Cecembia calidifontis; assembly: GCF_004216715.1. Lineage (NCBI taxonomy): Bacteria > Pseudomonadati > Bacteroidota > Cytophagia > Cytophagales > Cyclobacteriaceae > Cecembia > Cecembia calidifontis. The sequence goes on along the minus strand of NZ_SGXG01000001.1, from coordinate 829,016 downwards.
GCAAAGTTTTCCACAATGGACTTTGTGCCTCAGCGCCTTTGTGGCTGACTCGATATTTATCGTAAATTGCTAATAAATCAGAAATCCTTATGGACCTCAATGAACTCAACAAGCAACTGGAAAAATTCATAGATGAACAAAACAAGCGGTCTGTTCCTGAATTTGAAGGTTATTCTCCGGAAATGATGAATATCTTGATATCGGACCCTTTTGGGCCCCAAAGTCCCATTCAGCTCCAAAGGTTGACTTCTGACGCCTACAGGCAAATACCCTTGCTGAATCAGGTCAAATACCTTTGTGGATTAATTGAGAAAGCCGGTGCGATTAAACTGACTTCCAAAGGTTACCTCCCCACCAAGGTGGTGTCTGAATTGTATGGGCAGGGTTTTATGGAAGATGAATTAATAGAGTCTGGCCTATACAAGTTGTATAAGGAGACAGATGCCAATTCCGTCCACCTGACGAGGATTTTGATTGAATTAAGCGGTTTGGGCAAAAAGAGACTGGGAAAACTTAGTCTTACCAAAAAAGGAGAGAAGTTGCAGAAGGATGATTTTGAACTGCTGCTGCTTTTATTGAAAACATTTGTCAATAAGTTCAATTGGGGGTATTTTGATGGTTATGAAGTTGGGCCAATAGGTCCCTTGGGTTTTGGGTTCAGTCTGATATTATTATCCAAATATGGAGATAAAGAAAGGCTGGATAATTTTTATGCCGACAAATATTTCAGAGCTTTTCCTGCATTGTTAGATGGACTAAATCCTGGTTGGTCAACCCTATCTTCCTATTCCAAACGCTGTTATTCCTTAAGGACATTTGACAGGTGTTTGGAGCATTTTGGGTTGGTAGCTGTCCGGAAGGAAGGCTCAATCATTGATTCCACCAATTATATCAAGAAGACGGAGTTAATGGATCAGTTGGTGAGGGTAGTTCAATAAGAATGAAAAAAGAGCCAAATCTTGCCCCAAATTCAGCAACAATAACATTGAAACTTTGGAATGGGAGGGATAAAAAATCCCATTTACCAATGTTTGGGATTACAAACTTCAACAGCTTGGTATAAACATTTTTTTTCCGCAGAGAACTCAAGGGTTTTCGCAGAATTGCAAAGTTTTCCACAATGCAATTTGTGCCTTAACGCCTTTGTGGCTATTAATAATAAATCACCAAAGGACTACCTATCAAGATTTTGCGCCTTTCCGTCTTTGCGCGAAACCTTGATTTTTCCGACAATTTGTGACAATTAATTTTTTAATCAGTTCATTTTTCGAATTTTTGGTAAAGGATGCAAAATGAACATTTATGGAAAAGCAGCAACATTGTCCGATATGTCAACAGGAGGTAGATTATTCCTCCAGGTACCCCAAGTACATCTGTGGAACTTGCATGGACCTTATCACCGATGCCGAAGGAAGGCCTTTGGCCTTTTACAACACCACCATCTTCGGTCAGGGCTGTCAGGGGGAGTATAAAGATACGGGAGAGCCCTATTCTGGAGATAGATGCTATGTAAAAGGCATCCCCTGCAAAGCTGAAGAGCATAGGTTTGGCGGGATTGTGGTGCAGGTGGTTTAAAAAGCTTTTAACAATGGAGAAGAAGGATAAGATCTATGAACTGATGTTTAACCCATTAGAAGATGACGCGTTTTTTAAGGCACTAGAAATTCAGTATGGCAAAACAGTTCCACTTTATCATGCAACGGATTTATCATCCTATGAAAAGATTAAAGAGGAAGGTTTGGTATTGAAGGAAGGCAAGAATTACTTGCATTGGGGTTATTCTGGCCAACTTTATTTTCAAATAGGTAAGTCTGATTATTTAGATAGTTTTCGTTGTGTTTTATTGAAATATGAAGCCCCGATTGATTGGTTAGCTCAATTTGGATTTGCGGATATGGATAATGTAACTGTGATAGATGATGATTTGGAAAAATATGGAGTTGATCTTGAGCAGATTACTTCATCAATGAGAGATTTTCTTAAGTATTACATTTGGAATGATTTTAAGATTGAGGGGATGGAGATTGCGATTATGGATTTAGATTTGGTTGGTATTGGGGAGATTTTTCCGGAAAGGATTCTTTGAGTTTTATTTTATAAACCTTGTTTCGTAATGATGCTCCAAAAATTTTTTATCTGGTAAATATCTGCTAGGTAAAATTATTTTTTTGTTTCGGTGTTGACTAAAAAAGTAAATGTTAGCTTCTGTTTTTTCCATTTCTGAAATTTTGTTTGAAATTAAAATATTGTAGTTAGGGTCTATTGTTATTAGTCCAAGTTCATAAGCTTTATCATGTAAATAATTTAGACATAAACCGTTACTTGGGTTCATCCTATTTTTTTCATCAAAACTCCAAGGAACAATGTGACCTGCAACCAATAGACTTGGTATATTGATTCCTGTAATGCAGCAAGTGTTTTTATAAGATGCCAATATTGTTTTTCTAAAGAAATTTTGATTTACTCGTGTTTTGACAATTTGTTCTCTTACTAAACCTTCTATTGGTAGTTCCGAGATATCGATCTCATTTAAAACCTCAATAGGTTTTTTTTCAAGACTTGCTCTCAGCTTTTCACTTTCAAAAGCAACTTCTTCAAAATTGCCGTAGAATTCATTCCAAATTTGCTGATCAAGCTTGCTTGTATTTTTTAACCCACCTACTCCTCGTTCCTGTAAACTGGGGTCAAAACTCCCAAAGTTTCCAAGTTTAAATACAATAGAACAGGGAGTTCTTCCGAGTAACTTAGCCAATTTTATGACCTCTGGATTTCCTGATGAATTTTTCCAAATTCGAGCTTCCAATAAAGGTTTATTCCTAAAATTAATTCTTCACGAGTCCAAGGTTTCTGTCCTTTTTTCATTGAAATGGAATCAGGTTAATGTCGTAAAATCTAATTATTGACTGTTTATTACAAGCTTAACTATAAATATATTTTTAGTGGATATTTTTGAAAAGATTTTATTTCCAAGAATAGCCAATAAATCCCAAATGAACAAAATCATTCCCGTCACCATCGAATACATTTCTTCTTCAAGAACCATTGAAATCTTAAACTTGGTGAGTGTTGAAGAAAGCAAACATGTTTATGTTTACAACTATGAGGGAAAGCATTTTAGGGTTTTTGAAAGTTTGGTTGACTTGATCCAGTTTTTTGAAATTGGAAAGGAACCCATTGCCTCTTTCGAGACTGAAAGTGATTTGAAGGAATATTTGGATAAGTTGCCGATTGGGGATTGGAAAAGGCCTTTGAATCTAAAATTAAATTATCTATATCGGGACGGAGCAAATTACAAGCAGTTCGGTTCGGTTGTTTTTGCAAATTCTAATTTTTTTACCCTTCGAAAAGCATCAGAAAAGTTAAGAAAGAAATTGATTTCCAATGAGTTTTTTGTTCCGGAAGATTGTGGCTTGCCTAGATTACAGTATCATCCTTTTGATCCTGAGATTGACCATGACTATCACGAATTTGAAAATTTTGAATGGACGGTTGTAGAAGTTACTGATAGTCGAAAAGTAGAGGAGTTTTTAGAAGAGGTTAAAAGGAAAGATGAAGTATAAAGAAAATTGAAAGCATCAGCCTTGTTCTAAATCTTAACTATCCAATATATCCACCACCCTTTTCACACAGCTCCCCAACTCCTTCTTCACTTCAAAATCCCAGAACCGCAGTACGGTCCAGCCTTTTGACTGATAGTATTGATTGATCTCGCGGTCGCGCTGCCTGTTCCTTTCTATTTTGGGAATCCAGAAGTCCCGGTTGGATTTGATGGTTTCTTTTTTCCCAGTCATGTCCATGCCAGAAGGAACCGTCCACAAAAATCACCAGCTTATATTTGATCAGGCTGATGTCAGGCTTGCCGGGGAGTTTTTGTTTGTTGCTCCTGTACCTCACTCCCGCATGCCAAAGGGCTTTCCGGAGCAGTTTTTCAGGTTGAGTATTCTTGCCTTTGATCTGGGACATGTTGAAAGACCGCTGAGGGGTAGTATAAAACCCCTCTGCCTCCGAAAAGCGGGGTACCTTAATCTTTGGTTCGCTATAGGGTTTGGGTTTTTTGTCCACAGGAAGGGAGTTGTCTTTTTCCTATAAAAGTCGAAAAATTTAATCAAAAAACTTCCTGCCTTGGCGTCTTTGTGGCACAATCAATTTTGCATAAAAAAGCACTTATTCTCTATAATTCAGTATATTGGATATCATAAACTCCAATTTAGCAAATAATTGTCCGATTTAGAACAAAATAAGATTCTGTACCCTTCAAAACCACAGCTTATGAAAAAATATACCGTCCTACTGTTCATGGCCTTGCTGGGGGGACTACTGTTCTCCTGTGAAGTCAAAGAATCCCGCTCCAAAGGGGAGCAAGTCCAAGAGGAAAGACCTTTGCAGCCTTTTTCCAGACTCAGGGTATCTGGAATTATCAACCTTTATATTTCTCAAGGTGACTCGGAGTCTCTCCGTATGGAAGGGGATCAAAAATTGATAGATGAGCTCAGGGTGGAGCAACGGGGCAACCTGCTTTCCATCAGTCTCAAAGAAGGACAAAAATCCTGGGGAAAGAATGAAAAAATCGAAGTTTATCTGCAGCTGAAGGACCTGAGCGAACTGGAATTTGAAGGGGCAGGGCAGATCAAGACCAGCAGCATGCTGGACCTGGATGAACTCCTGATTACCGGAAAAGGTGTGGGCAATATCGTGTTGGAACTGGAAGCTGAATTGGTGGAAGCAAGACTCAATTTTGTGGGAAATATGGAGCTCAAAGGCTTTTCCAGAGAGCTCCTCATCGAAAACGAGGGCGTTGGGAACATTGATGCTTCCCAATTGATCTGCCAAAAAGTGGAACTTGCCAGTTCAGGTATAGGGGTGATATCTGTACATGCCGAAGAAGAACTGATCATGAATGTCAGTGGCATAGGTGCTGTCAACTATACCGGTAACCCCAAGCAGGTGACAGAGAATGTTAGCGGGTTGGGGAAGGTGAATCGGAATTAAAAAGGAGAGATTAGAAGCAAGAAACAAGAGGCAAGAGACAAGAAATAAGAAGCAAGTAATTCGGGACGGGACAAAGAAATACTGGCGAAAAAATCATAAAGAAGTTAAGGGTGTAAGGGGTTCATTAATAATTGGGTCGGATGCATGAAAAATGCCAAAGGCCTGAACGGCCACCTTTTAATAGCTCTTGATAAAAAGGAATGTTAATGATAATCAATGGCCTAAAAGGCCCATTTGAAGGGGGATAGAATTCAAGTCAACTGGAAAAAGATGATAACGCCATTATTTAAAAAACTGAACTTCAAAAACCATTCGCAGATCCTTGTAATCAATAGTCCTGAGTCTTTTGAAAGTGAGTTGGAGCAAATGGCTCCCAAAACCCAAATTTCTAAATCATTGGAAGGCGTTGATAACCTGCAGTTTGTCATGGTTTTTGTCAAAACCCTCCATGAAATAGAGAGCAGCATTGCGGCCATTTACCCAAAACTGGAAGGGGATGCAGTGCTGTGGTACTGCTACCCAAAAGCCTCCTCCAAAAAATACAGTTGCGAATTCAACAGGGATACGGGCTGGTCAGCTATGGGTAACCATAACCTGGAAGGTGTAAGACAGGTGGCCATAGATGAAGATTGGAGTGCATTACGTTTCCGGAAAGTGGAGTTTATCAAAAATATGACCCGAAGGGAATCTATGAAATTGTCTAAAGGAGAAGCAAAGTAAAGTTGGCCAAAACAACGCCCATAATTTCAAAAAAAAGCACCCAAAAGACCTTTTGAGGTCTAATGGATGCTGGGTCGGAGAAAAAAATAACAATTTATGCGCTCAATTGCTTCTCGGGTACCCTGTTCAGCAAAGGCTTGAGCAGTTTTTCCCACTTTTTGATCAGCACTGGTTCTGTATCCAATGAAGAGAACTTTTCCCCATCATAGAATTCAATAGGGAATGCTGCTTTGTGAATGGGATGAACGATCAGGTTTAGTTCATCTACAATTTTCCTTTTGTTGAATTCATGGTGTTTTTCCTCCATTTTTATACCCTTTACCTGATTCAAGTCCAAGATCAATGGGTCTTGGTCATGGATATTGGATGAGTAAACGAGGATCTTTTTCGTGGGGTCCAAGCCGATAAAATACTGGTTGTTCCAATAATCTTTTACGCTCAGGTTTATGCCTTTGCTTGCTTTTAAGTTTTGGATCAGCTGATCCAGCTTTTTTTCTTTTTGGCTCATTTTTCGGTAATTCCAATAGAATGGAGCGATAAATGCAATGGTTAATACGGCCGAAACGGCCAATGTAGTGATATCTATATCGAACATGTCATTACAGGGTTGTAGGATCCAAATCATGGGTCCTGGTTGAATGTTATAGGTAAGCTTAATTTTCCCTCTCCGGGCAGGATGAAGGGCAGCAATCTTGGTTAGGATTTCCGGTCTTGGGATTTTTGTCAAAAGAAATTAATTACTTCTCGCGGGGATCGTTGCGAATGCGCTGCGTCCGCAGCGTGAAACTACTGACCAATTCCCCCTAAAGTCCCAAAGGAATCTATGATAATGAAGATTGCTGAAGGGCAGGGGTGCGGCTTACCAGAAAAAATGCGTGGGGAATTTCATTTCCCTGACACCAAATGCCAACTCTATCCATTGCTGGTTCCTGTGGCAGGTATTCAAGGATTCGGTCAGGGCATGGATAGCATACCAAGCTCCCGAAAGAAAGGCAACAGCTGTCCAATAGGCTTTGGTCGGAAAGTTAGGTTTTTCCAATCCATCCCATGAGAGCAAAAAATGCGAACTAAATTCCCTTGGAGCCAGTTCGTCACTTTGGGAAGTGGACGCTGTCAGATTGTCATTATAATCCTTAGGAAATAAAGGAAACGTAATGGAAAGGATGACCATCCAAAAGCCCAAGGCTCCGGCCAAGATTCCATGTAAACGTCCTTTTTCCATACTTCTTTTTTGAATAAATATTGTCAAAATCTATACCATAAATTTAGACAAAATGCATCAGTGTTCTTTGTTCTGTTCCTGCAGAAGTCCATTGATGTGCCGGATGTTCTGATCCAGTTCCTGTAAGGATTTTTCCACTTCAGCCAAAAGCTCTTCTTTGCTCAATTCTTCTTCATGCTCCTCAATTTCTTTCAGGTAATTGATGACTGCCATTGCCCTGGTCAATGGTCCTCTGATGGTATGGGACTGATGCCAAATGGTATCCCTAAGTCTCTTGTTTTGCCTTTCGATGCGTTTGACGGCTCTTTCGAGTTTATGGTTAGCTTCTTCGATTTCCTTGGTCCTTTGCTGCACCTTGTATGCGAGCTGTTTCCCAAGTTTCACCTTTAGGGAATAGCTGATGAAGAATATCGCCAATAGAATAATTGTCAGGCAACATAATATCTTAAAAAGCAGGGTTTGGTAAAAGAATGGAAGGACACGGAATTCTAGGCTGTAAATGTCTGCTATTTTTCCTCTATCCAGTTTTTTGACTTCCAAAGTGTAGGTTTTTGGAGGTAAAAGATTGAAGAAAATTTCTTTCCTTTTTCCGAGATAAGTCCAGTCTTCAGACACTTCCTTTATCCTGTAAAAATAGGAACTCTGGTTTTCGTCTTCATAATCAATAATAGAGAAGGTGATAGAAAAATTCCTCGTTCCGGCATCAATTTTTAATCCGTTTTCTATGTTGGAAAATGTATTTCCAAATTTTAGTTGGTCCCAGAAAAACAAAGAATAGGTTTTCCTTTCCCTGAAGGATTCGGGTTGGATGATGCTGATTCCTTCAATGGTTGGTATCCAGATCTGTCCATTGCTCATTATAAATGAGGCTGGAGATACCCTACTATTGGTCTCCAGGTTGCTCATTCCGTGTTTGTCATTGAAGGTTTCTGAAGCCAAAAAGAAATCCTCTTCTCCCTGGTTTTTGAAGCGGCTCAGTTCACTTTCGGGGAATTTCTGTATGCCAAAATTACTGCTGATCCAGAGTTGACCCAAATTGTCCTTGGTGATAGAATATATTCCATTTGCAATAAGGCCATGTTCTTTCCTGATTAAGGAGATCTTTCCATTTTTTCCTGACTTCGACAGTCGTCAGTCCCATTTTTACATAAAGTATTGAAATATAGATCATTATAATTTTCAGATTCTCAATTTGGGTGTCCCGGGGTGGTTTTTTGTACTTTTAGGCATGTTTGTTCGGAGAAAACCCAATAAAAGTGGCAAGATCAGTGTTCAGGTAATTGAGAAGATCAAAGGTAAAAGCAAGGTTGTAAAAACGATCGGAAGCAGTTCTGATCGATCTGAGGTTGAAAGACTTTTTATTCTTGGGGAGGAATGGATAAAAAACCATAAAGGAGCACTTGAAATCCCCTTCAGTGATGAAGAACGGATTGCCGATTCTGTTCTGGAAAGTGTTGAAAACATCACTGTTTCAGGTACCGAGCTGCTTTTGGACAGGATTTTCAATGATATTGGGTTCAGCGCAATCCAAGATGATATCTTCAGGTGGCTGGTATATTCCAGGATCTGTTTTCCTGCCAGCAAGCTTAAAACCTGTGATTACCTGCTCACCTACCACGGCCTCGAATTCCAGGTTCAGGACCTTTACAGGTACATGGACAAGCTTTACAACAACTATAAGGAAACGGTCCAGCTGATCAGCTTTGAACATACCAAGAGAATACTCGGAGGGAGTATCAATATCGTTTTCTATGATGTTACTACGCTTTATTTTGAAGTGGATCATGAAGATGATCTTAGAAAGAGTGGTTTTTCCAAGGAGGGAAAGCATCAAAATCCACAGATTGTTTTGGGTCTGCTGGTTGGACTAGAGGGATATCCTCTGGCTTATGAGATTTTTGAGGGAAACAAGTTTGAAGGGCATACGATGATCCCTGTGATAGAAGCTTTTAGAAAGAAGTATAGCTTACCTGCTCCGATTGTTGTTGCCGATTCAGGTTTACTGTCAAAAAGCAATGTAAAAGAGTTACGGGACAACGGTTACGAGTTTATTCTGGGAGCAAGGCTGAAAGCTTCCCCTGATAAAAGTAAAGAGAGGATATTGGCTTTTGAACTTGAAAACGGCGAGAGCAGGCTGCTGGATTGGGAGGACGGGCTCAGAATGGTTGTCAGTTATTCAGACAGAAGAGCCAAAAAAGACAGGATCAACAGGGAGAAAGGTCTTAAAAAGCTCGAGAAACAGTTAAAATCAGGAAAGCTCAACAAAAGCCACATCAACAACAGGGGCTATAACAAGTATCTTAAAATGGAAGGGGAGGTAAAGATTGCCCTTGATATTGAAAAGTTTGAACAGGATGGGAAATGGGACGGTCTCAAAGGGTATATTACCAACACAAACCTTGACAAAGACGAGGTCATTGAGAATTACAACAACCTTTGGAAAATAGAAAAGGCCTTCAGGATAACCAAAAATGAAATCAAAGTCAGGCCTGTTTTCCATTATAAACAACGCAGGATCGAAGCACATATAAGCATCGCATTCGTCGCTTACAAAGTGTTTAAGGAACTGGAAAGGCAGTAATTGGAAAAAGGACCAAAACTTTCTCCTCAGAAAGCCATAGAAATAGCAAAAGGGATTTACACTGTTGAAATACAGCTCAAATCTTCAGGTAAAAAGCTGAGAAAGACCCTATTTTTGAACGAAAGTCAACAAAAACTCGCAAAAATGTTCGGTTTTTGATTTTGGGTGTCCCAGTGTCGAAGTCAGGGGATTCGGGTTGGATGATGCTGATTCCTTCAATGGTTGGTATCCAGATCTGTCCATTGCTCATTATAAATGAGGCTGGAGATACCCTACTATTGGTCTCCAGGTTGCTCATTCCGTGTTTGTCATTGAAGGTTTCTGAAGCCAAAAAGAAATCCTCTTCTCCCTGGTTTTTGAAGCGGCTCAGTTCACTTTCGGGGAATTTCTGTATGCCAAAATTACTGCTGATCCAGAGTTGACCCAAATTGTCCTTGGTGATAGAATATATTCCATTTGCAATAAGGCCATGTTCTTTCCTGATTAAGGAGATCTTTCCATTTTTTTCCAACATCAAACCACCCTGCGTGCCCAGCCAAAGATCTCCCTCGCTGTCTTCGTAGAAAGTGTATATGATATTTTCACCAGGAACAAGATTTAGCGCTTTGCGCTGTACCACTATTCCGTTCCTGATAATGATATGCCCATAACTTTCAGAACCAAAAACCAAATCACCGTTTTTCAGCAGGTACGAACTGATAAAGTTTACTTTCTTTAAATCATCCGGTAGATTTATTGCCTGGATCTGATTGCTTTTGTCAAGGTAATAAACCCCTCCATGGGCAGCAGAAAACCAAATTTTTCCCGTATTGTCCCTGGTAATCGTATTGATTTGATATCTGGGAAAAGCTTGGCTGAGGTGATAATCTTCGGTGATGGTATTGCTTTTTAGGCCTATCCTGTATAGCCCTTCCCTCGTTCCTACATACATATTTGTTTCATCCCCATATAGGGAAAGAATGCCTTCATGAACCATTCCCTTGGAAGCATCAAAGACCGTGGTTTTTCCTTCAGAGATCCTAAAAACTCCGCTGCTTCTTGTGCCTATCCACACACTTTCGTCATTGGCTTGGAAGATAGGCCGGATATTTTTATTGGATAGCAGGGGGTGTTCAAATTTTTGGATAAGAGACTCTTTGAATACCATTAAGCCCTTGCTTTGTGTTCCAACAAAAAAGTGATTTCCATCTATGAACAGTTTTCGGATCGGGTTTTCGGCAAGTTCAGGAAAATTGAGGTGTTTGACATGTCCGTCTTCGATCAACAGTATTTCGCCCTTTTCTGTACCGGCCCAAATTCTTTCTTCCTTATCAGACCTGAGGCTTCTATAATCAATTCCTGCCAATTCTTTTTCCTTAGTAACCAAGGTAACTGTTCGATCGGACTCCATTTTCCACAAACCGCTCCCTATTGCTCCAAATAAAATATCCTTGCCTGATTGAAATATGTTTTTAACATTATTGGGGCTTTGCGGAAGCCTCTCCAAATTCTCCTTGTTTTTATCGTAAATAAAAAGCCCTGAATCTGTTCCGATCAATAATAAATCGTTGATTGCCAATAAGCTGCTAATAGGATCTTTTCCCAAATTTTTCCACAAGGAAAGGGGAGAAAATGAACCATCATGATACCGGAAAATTTTTCCCTCCTTGGTTCCGATCCAAACATCCCCATTGCGGTCTTCTGACACAGAAGTAAGCCAAGAAGATGCTGTAATGCTATGACAATTGATGACCTTTTTGATGGTTTTGTTGAGCAAAACCAAGCTGAAATCCCCAGTGGCCCAAATTCCTTTACCTGGAACCGGGAAAAAATTATAATAGGAGGTTTCAATGAGTTCAGGGGAGTTGGTAGGCTCAAAAATAACAGTTGAAGATCCGTCAAACCTTGTCAGCCCTTCCTCTGTAGCCAACCAGGTATATCCCATTTGGTCTTTTTCCAGTGCATAAATGGTATTATGCGGAATACCGTTGGTATTGTTCCAGGTGCTTACCGTGAAGTTTTTTGGATTGAATTCCCTTGAAGCCCAAAAATCATCTTCCATGCCAACAAGTGGAATTCCTGCCAACAAGTAAAAAACAAAAAGCACTATAGTCAGCAGTTTTATTTCCTTTTTCGGTCTATTCATTTCCAGGTTTTTTCTCCCACACAGTTTGGCGACAGGGTCTTGGAATTTCCTTTCAGAAATCCCAAATTTCTCCAATTGCCAAGTCCTTCAATAGTCTATTTACAAGTTCTGCTTTTTTCGTTAAGTAAATTTATTTTTCCAGAACCAGATCCTGCAAATAAAAGCGGCGAAAGATACCTAATCATAAATGATGCCGAAAAAGAATTATTTGGAAAGGAAAAAATGTACAAGGACGGGAGAAATCGTCTTTTCCGTAGCGACTAAATCTTTCAGGATCATTGGATTTGCCCTTCGTTCGGTCATGAAATTTAATCCAACATTTTGAAATTTTGACCTGCATTTGATTCAGGAAAAATAACCATTTAACCCTTAATCTTTAATCCTTTAACCCCCAATCCCTTATCCCTTTTTCCCTCCGTCTCTCCGTTTCTCCGTCCCTGAGTCCCCCAGTCTCTCCGTCCCTAAGTCCCTCAGTCCATATTATGCGCCGTAAATGACTTGGTCATACCCAGCATCTTTTCTTTGTAAATTTTGGCTCCAGGAAAGAGTTTCTTCATTTCTTTTTTGTTGATCAGCCGGATTTCGTCCAAGTACTGTTGGGCATCCTGCGGTTTCCATCTCCTCATCCGGCTCAATTTGGTCTTAGTAAGTACGTTGTAGGTTAATTTTTTAGAGGCATATTGGATAAAAGGTATGGCATAATGGGCCTCAATGAAAAAATGTTTGTTAGGAGTCTGAATAAAGTATTTTTTGGAAACACGAACACATTCTTTGGCCATTTTTTGCTGATTTTCCCAGGTATAGAGGTGTTCGATTACTGAATTGGAAAAAACCAGGTCAAAATGTCCGTCTTCAAACATACTGAGGTCTGTCGCATCTCCGGCCATACTTTCCATTCCCTCAGGGACACCGTTTTCTTTTTCCAAGTTGAGTAGGGTGATTTTAAGTCTTCCGTTTTTTATAAGCTCCTTGTCTTTCCAGAAATAAGCGGTTCCTCCTACATCCAGCACACGGATAACCTGATCTTTGTCAAAGTTGCGGTTGATAAGTTGCTCAAAAATCTGGAATCTTTTTTCTCTCATGGCAAAGCCAAAGGAGTCCGGATTGTCGGAAGGGGCCAAAATGGCCTTAAAGTTACTCATAATAGAACGGAAGAATGCGGCAAGCACTGATGATCAGAAGAATTTAAAATTTATCCAACAAATTTAACGGGGAAAAAGGATTCTTTGCTATTTTTGCCCAAGTTGGTCCGTAAAAGTATGAATTTTCAATCAATTTGGAAAAAATTCATCTTTGTTGCCTGCAGTAACGTATAAGCTCTGGTATTTTAGGCTATATTTTTCATGAAAAAGCGCTTTGATAGGGTTTTTCCTTGGTTGTTCGTAATAGGAGATATTTCAGTCATGAGTCTCTCCATTATCTCGACCTCTTTCCTGATGGGGAATTCCTGGCAATACAATGGTCCTGATCCTTCTTATTTTTTGGTGTTTATCTTGGTGTGGATGGTTATCACCATCTTAAGAAAAGATTACCGTTGGGAAAGGACCTCCCGATATGACAATCTTTTCGTTAAATTACTCGGTTCTTTGGTTTGGTTTTTGGTCATAGTGGCCATTCTTTGGGTTCCGGTGTTAATGGAAGCCAACCGTACCGCTTATTTTGGGGTGATGTCCTTGTCCTTGTTTGTCTGGGTTTCCATTTACAGGATCGGTACTTTTTTGGTCTTGAAGAAATACAGGTCCAAGGGCTATAATTTTAGGAATGCAATCATTTTGGGGAAAAGTGAAATAGGAGACCAATTGGCCCGGGTATTGGAGAGAAGGAGGGATTTTGGGATCCGTTATATGGGCCAATATGATTTCAATTCTGAAATCATGCACAATAAAGCTTCCATGAGAAGTTTTTTTGAGGATGCTGTTTCCAAAAAGATTGATATCATTTACCTCAATGAACTCACCAATTCTGAGGCAGTCAAAAAACTGATCGATTTAGCGGATGAGCATTATATCAAAATAAAGGTTCTTCCTGGAGATGCCCTTCAATTGGAGAAAAACCTTTCATTCTCTAGGTATGGGGATCTTTTTGTGATCAATGTGAATGAGATACCATTGGACAATGTCGCCAATAGGGTTCTAAAAAGGTCATTTGATCTGATTTTTTCTTTTTTGGTAACGGTGTTTATTTTGAGTTGGATGATTCCTTTGGTGGGACTGCTGATCAAGCTGGAGTCCAAAGGCCCAATATTTTTTATTCAGGAAAGAAACGGGGTAAACAACAGGGTGTTCAAATGCCTCAAGTTTCGGTCCATGACCCCCAATGATTATGCTGACCAGGTTCAAGCCACAAAAAATGACCCAAGAGTCACCCGCATCGGGGCTTTTCTCAGAAGGACTTCCCTGGATGAAATGCCACAATTTCTCAATGTGCTGATGGGTGACATGTCCATCGTAGGCCCAAGACCGCATACCGTACCCATGAACAAGGTTTTCAAATCCCAGATAGAAAAATACAATTCAAGACATCAGATTAAGCCAGGGATTACAGGCCTTGCTCAGGTTAGGGGGTTCCGAGGGGAAATTGAGCACCCTTTTCAGATCCGCTCCCGCTTCAAACTCGATTATTTTTATATCAAAAATTGGTCAATTTGGCTGGACCTAAAAATCTGTGTAGGTACCTTCCACGAATTGATTTATAATAGAGAGAATGTCTATTGATTTCGGCTATTCCTGTTATTACTGTGGCTGTACTGAAACTCCGAAAAAACATCAGGCCAAAGAAATGATGTTTGGTACGGGAGAATCTTTTGAACTTGATGCATGTACTTCCTGTGGCAGTCTTCAGTTGACAAACCCACCTGCGGATCTTTCAGTTTACTATCCCCCATCATATTATTCTCTGCAGGAACTTGTTGTTTCGGGCCCTTTGAAGCAGTTTTTAAAGCGCTTGAGGTATCGGTTGTTTGTTGCTGGAATTCGGTTTTTAAAACCGGTTTATGGGGATTGGATGCGTTATTCTGGAGCAGGATTAAATTCCAGGATTGCTGATATAGGCTGTGGCAATGGACAGTTGCTTTATGAGATGTATGCCGCTGGATTCAAGGAGCTTGAGGGATTTGATCCTTTTATGGAGAAGGATAGTAAATTGGCCGATGGTTTTCATCTTTTCAAGAAGTCTATTTTTGAAATGACCGGGAAGTATGACCTCCTGATGATGCACCATGCTTTGGAACATATGCCACAGCCTGAGGAGGTGCTTAAAAAATGCTACCAATTGTTAAAGAAGGGGGGCTGCTTGCTTATCAGGATACCTGTTGCCGATGCTCAGGTCTGGAAGGAAGAAGGAGTCAACTGGGTCCAACTGGATGTTCCAAGACATTTACATATTCCCAGTACCTTAGGGTTGAAGACCTTGTCGGAAAAGATAGGCTTTTCGGTCAAAAAGATAACCTTTGACAGCACTGATTTTCAGTTTTGGGGGACGGAGTTATACAAAAAAGGAATTCCATTGAAAGATGCTTCAAGTTTCCCTTTCCCAGAGGAATTGGAAAAGGCCTTTAAAAACAAAGCCCTTCTATACAATCAGAAGGGCATTGGGGACCAGGCTTGTTTTTATTTGGAACGCAACAATTAAATCTTCATCAGGGCATCCAGGAAATTCATGGTTTCCCCTTTTTTCTTGAAAATCAGTGTCGGCACCTCATTGTTGACATTGACCAGTTTTTCCGCAATGCTGCCAAGAAGGACCGCTGCGGAGGCTGTTCTTCCCCTGCTTCCCATTAAAATCATGTCGGCATCATTTTCTTTAGCTACCTTAATGATAAACCTGCCCTCATTTCCATCCTGTTTGAGAAGAAACAAGCAATTGTATTCTGGGAGATGATGTTTTTTTAGGAATTTTTCATATTCCTTCCTTGCCAGGTTTTCCATGATCTTATCGAATTCGGCGTGGCTTTTGCCGGTTTTGTAATAGCCCAATGGGATACTATAAACATGAAGTCCAAGTATTTCTGCCCCGATTTCTTTGGATAATCTCCCGGCAAATTCCAGGGTCATCACCGAATGCTCAGAGAAATCCATAGGTACAAGCAATTTGTGTGGTGTTTTGACTGGGCTCTTTTCTGTTAAGAAAAGAACTGAACACGGGGCTCTATGTGCCATATTTTTGGCCAGGGACCCACTTCCTTCCAAATCCTGTTTGCGGCCCATGATCAGGACATCCACATCTTTGATTTTGGCCCAGCGTAAAACGGTTTCCATTGGTTTTCCTTCCTCCACAATGATGTCAATTTCTGTATTGGAAGGGAATTGAACAGATTTTACCAAAGTTTTGATTTCTGCTTTGATGGTCTCATCTGTAGGCGCCACCAAGTCCGGATACATTTTCTTGACATCCTCCGGAATGGAAAGATCTCTGGCTACATGGATAAAATATAACTTTTCTACTCCTAAAACTTCTGCTAAATGGGCTACTTTTCGGATAAGGATTTCATCCATTTTGGTTAAATCTAGTCCGACCATTGCCTTGTTGAAATGCTTCATATTACTGTGGTCAATATTTGCTTTAATTTACGGGTTAAAAATAACCTTTGGAAAATTCTTCCTGTAATTTAGCACAAAGCTTTTTGAAATAAAGACAAAAGGGCTCAAAACGGATAAATTTGTGTTAAATGGCTACTCAACCTGCAAAATATTTCATCGCACTGGTTCCTGAAGGTAGAATTCAGGAGGAGGCAACCCGGCTCAAAGAGGAAATGCGCGTCCTTTTCAATGTAAAATATGCATTAAAATCCCCTGCACATATTACCATCAAAATGCCCTTTACTTATAATGAGCTTAAACAGGAGCGTCTGATAGGAAAATTAGGCAAATTTTTTGACCAATTTGTTTCTTTTGAACTCCTGTTCAAAGGGTTTGACCGTTTTGGAAGACGGGTCATTTTCGTGGATGTGAAGCCCTCCCAGGAATTGAACCGCTTACAGGAGGCACTGAACAAATTTTGTAAAACGGAACTTAAGTTGGTAAATGAACTCAGCGATAAGGCTTTTCATCCCCATATGACCATAGCCTTCAAAGATGTAAAACCCAAAAACTTTGACATTTACTGGAAGCACATACACAGCAAGCAATTCAACGCACTGTATCCGGTTAAGGATGTTGCTTTATTAAAACGAATAGAGGGGAAATGGGTGGTAATTCACCGTTTTATTTTGAAAGAATGAGTTTTGCTTTCTTTTTGCTTTCTTTCAATTCCTCAAAAACCTGCAGGTATTGGTCTGTGACGTAGTCCCAATTGTACCGGTCAATCAGTCCTTCCCTTGCTGTCTCCCTTAAAAACCGCATAGCCTCCGGTTGTTCTTCTGCTTTGTTGACACAGTCCATGACTGCATTTACCGTTTTTTCAAAGAACCAGCCGTGCTTTCCATCCTGTAGCATTTCCCTGTTGAAAACTGTATCCAAGGCCAATACCGCACAGCCATAGCCAAGGGCTTTTAACATAGCAGGGTTTGTTCCCCCATATTCATGTCCGTGGAAATAAGCGTAGGAATGGATATACAATGATTTGAGTTCTTCAGGATCAGTCACATACCCGGTAAAAAGTAAGCGTTCATCAGGGATTTTTTTCAGTTTGCTTTCAAATTCATCTCTGTAAGGTACATCCCCGACAATGACGAGTTTTTTCTTAGAATTGGATTTGAGAAAGCCTTCTACGATAAGGTCGGCATTGTTGTCCGGAACCAATCTGCCCACGATCAGGAAATAGCTGCCTTTCTCAAGGCCCCATTTTTCGATTTTTTTCACATCCGCTTTTTCTGCAGGGTTGGCCCCATAGGCAATGATGGTAGATTCTACCCCAAACATTTCCTTATAAATCCGGTGCATTTCGTCCGAATCATTGATGATTCGGTCGTAATATTTGGTGGCCATTTTGGATGCCCAGATAAAATATTTGGAGCCAAATCCCCTCCATTTAGGGCGGAGCCATTCCAATCCGTCCACATTAATGGCGGTTGGTTTTCGGAAAAATCTTGAAATAATACCAAAAGGGCCGTTGCCACTGTTGACCACAAAAATTACATCCACATCTGAAAGGCAAGCATGGAGCATCGAAATGCAGGAATGCGTCAATTGGGTGAGGCTTTTTGTTTCAATAGCCGGCGTGTAAATCAGTTTAATACCATTTACAATCGGTGGTTTTTCTTTAAAAAGTGCCCGGTGACAGTAAACCCTTAGGTCAACGCCTCGTTTTTGTAACCTTTCTCCCAGTTCTTTGACTAAGGTATCGTAGCCTCCATACACATAGGGGTATCCTTTTGCGCCCAGAATGGCTACTTTCAATTTTTCGTTTCCGGGAATATCTGGCATATATAATCTTCCATTTTTTGGGCAAACTGCCCGTAACTAAAACTACTTAATACTCGGTCTCTTCCTTTTTTTCCCATTTCCCTGGCCAGCTCAGGCTGTTTCAGCAAAAGGCTTATTTTTTTACTACCTGTTTCCACATCATCTATGTCAATCAGATAGCCTGTGTTCCCATCATCTACCATTTCGACAGCACCTCCTGAACGGGTGGCTACTACCGGCAAAGCAGAGGCCATGGCCTCCAAGACTACTGTCGGAAAGGAATCCGGCATCACAGATGGCAATACAAAAACTTGGGTACAGTGCAGGATTTCCGGAATATCTGATCTATATCCGAGGTCCAGTACATTTTTGCCCAATCCATGATCTTGTATAAAGCTACCAATTTCTTCCAATAAATTTTCATATCCAGGAAAAGGGTCCCCAACGAGCAGGAAAAGTGCGTCAGGATGTTCCTTGATGACTTCTCTGGCCATTTTCAAAAACGACAGCTGTCCTTTGCCCGGATTGATCCGACCTACCATGGTCACTATCTTTCTGCCTTTTGGAAGACCACTTTTTTCAAAGGGATCTTTGATATCTGCCAAAAAGGGCTGGTAATCTATCCCATTGTGTATGACCTCAGGCTGGATATCCAATAGGTTTTCCCAATGCCTTGCCACAGAATCAGAAACGACTATTGGCCTCCTTTCTATTCCATTGATCTGCCTGGCCAAAAACCGCACCAAAAATTTTGGTGACTTTATGATTTCATGGATATGCCAAATATGGGTAATTTTATTTCTCTTGGCAAAAATTGCACCAACAATTACAGCTAAAGTATTGGAATACAATAGGGTGATGGGCTCCTCTTTGTTTAAATCATGGAGAAACTTGTAGGCTTTTAGAAATTTCCTTCCCCTGTCCACGATTCCCAAAGGATTAAAGTATTTTCTCCTGAGTATTCCTAAATTGACAATGGCGACTTCAATCCCTCTTTTCTCTACCTCTACCCTGAAGGGGCCTTCACCTGGCAAAACAAGTAGTGTCGAATAACCTAGTTTTTGAAAAATTTCAATCACATAGATCAGGATTTTGGATGATCCGTATAAGTCGGAATTACTATGTAAAAAAATGACCCTACCTTTATGATTCATGTTCCATTTTTTATCACCCTGTAATTCCATTTTCTGCAATTTCAAGGTAAAAATTTTTGATATGCTGCCTTGTGAAAAAAGACCTGACAAAAATCTATATTCTTTTGTGCCAAGCTTTACGAAAGGCCTGTTGATTCACTTTTTCAAATAAACCCTCAAATGTATGAAAAAGAATTACTGTCGTCCGACTAAATTACGAAAATTAGAATAAAGTCCTCTAGAATGATGTTAGAGGACTTTTTTTTTGATTTCAAAAAGTACCCCCTATCCTGAGAGGAATAATTGGGTTTGCATATTTTGAAGGTCTTTTTGAAATATACTTTTAAAGTAAGCTTCAGGAAAAAGTAAGAACTTTTCAAGACTGACGTAGGAGCAAAGATTTTTTGCTGCTACCATGACCATGGTCGAGAAGTCTTCAGCCTCTTTTATCCGCTTATGTAGAACTGTAAACAGGAGGTTGAGTATCAATGCCACCCAAATCTGGATTTTGATCCCGTTCTCGCTGTCCGACAAAAAATATCTGAGTTCAAAATTCTGCTTGATCTGCTTGAAAAGCACTTCGATAACCCACCTGTTCTTATAGAGAAGAGCTATGGTTAGGGCATCCAATCCCTTAAGATTGGTGATAAACTCCAGCGTTTCACCGCTTTCAGGGTCAGCATAAACCACCAGTCTGGCTTCAACTGTCCGAGAAACTCCCTTCTCCCTGTAGCTCAGTGAGATAATCTGGTCCTTGATGATGTCCAAGGCATGCGTACAGTCAAACTCACTGACCACTTCATATCTTGCATTGTCTTTTTTTCTGGTCACAAAATATCTGTTTGAACTGTCCCACTTTTCAAAGCAGGAATAGCGGTTATATCCTTTGTCGAAAACAGCTATCCCGTGCTCAGGCAGATCCATCACTTTTAAAAACATATTTTCATTTGTGGCCGCAGAACGGATACATATGAAGTTGGGAACGCCTTCTGCCAGATTCATTTTGGCAAATATCTTGGCACCACCTTTTTTCTTTCCGTTCAGGGGATTGCGTCCGGCCCCTCTGAGGATTTCCTTGAACAGCGTGACCGTTGAGGAATCAAAAACCTCAACACGGCTGAGGTCGACCTCTCCACCGATATCGAGCCAATTTCCTACCAAAGATGCCCTATAGTATGAATACAGCCCTTTGTATAGTTGTTCAAAAACACGATAACTGCGTTTACGGTTTGCATCAGAAAGGGTACTCCTGGCAGGTAGCTGCTTCATTCCAAAAGGAATAAGCTTGGTTATGATCAGGCCGATGTTTTTGCAGACCTCTCTAAGACTGCTGTTTCTGGTCAACACCGCATAAAACATGCAGATGAAGTGATCACTTGTTTTAAGTTTCTTGTAGTACCTATCCGAGTTTTCTTCCTCAACGACCTGATTGAATAGCTCTTTGGGAATAAGAGAAAGAAGTTGGGCGATGATAGGATGCCCAGACAAAAATTTATGCTTAACTTGAGACATATTGTTGGTTCTTGGTCGAAACAACAATATAAAAAAGATGGGTAAGTTCCAAAAGAGCTGCCCATCTTTGATTTTTGTACTATTCTAGGATTTTATTTTTTATCTTGTATCAGTTCTCGGACGACAGTAAAAAAGAATTAAAGATACCCACATTCTGATTCAAGCCTTTCTATTTTCAATGTGATTTATTGATTTATTTCAGGCATTTAATGCTTAGCTTAGGATGAGAAATTGAAAGGTACTGATGGGGCCACAATTTAACTTAATACAAAACTCAAAATATTAACCGTGCTTAACTTTAAAAGAGCTTTTCGTATTTCTTAATAAAAGTTGACCTACTGAAATCCTCGCTTCTTACTTTTCCGAGTCCAATCAGTTTTTGGACCAAGTCCTCCGATTGAATAAGCTGTTTCATACATCTTGCCATCGATTGGATATCTCCGATTGGATGGCTTAGGGCTGCACCACCTGCCACCTCAGTCAGGGCCTGCTGTTCGGAGATGATGACCGGTATGCCACTTCTCATGGCTTCTATTACAGGAATGCCGAAACCTTCATTTGAGGATGGGAAAACGTAAGCGAAAGCAGCATCATACAAGCTTTTTACTTCCGGGTCTTTAAGGAATCCCGGTAGCAGAACCTTACCTTCCAAATCAGAATCTGCTATGGTTTTTTTCACCCGATCATAATCATCCAATGCGGAACTAAGTCCCCGCTCTCCCACCAAAACCAGTTTGAATTTGCCCGGATACTCTCTTTCAATGATAGAAAAGGCTTTCACCAAAACAGGGAGTAATTTTCTTTTGTCAAAACTCCCGACATGTAGAAAATAAGCCTTTGATTGTATCCCCAAAATCTCCAAAACTTTCTCATCCCCTTTTTCGGGAAGCAGTCTGGGACATTGGTAGATGACTTCAATGGGATTTTTGATTCCGGTGAATTGAACAATTGCTTTCTTCGCATATTCCGAAGTTGTGATGACCGTACAATTGCCTTTTAGCCCCGCATGAAGCATAGGAATGAAATATTTTCTCCAGTACCTGTTGTAGTTTTGGGGCATCTGCCAAAAGAAGGCATCATGAACTACCACCAGCTTTTTAGCTTTTAAGGGCATGGCTGGGGCAATGTAATCAAAGCAGAGCAGCACATCTGCCTTGTTTTTTTTCACTTGGATCGGAAGGAACAGCTGTTTCCAAAGGAAATAGTAAAAGTGGTAGGCGATTTTTCTCCAATAGGGGACATTGCCTCTGAAAAAACCGCTTTCTGATTGTTTTTTAGGTTCATGGGAGAAAATATATTGAAAGTCCTCCGAAGCCTGTGCATTCACTGCTTCACAAAATTCCAACATGTAGGTTTTGATCCCTGTCAGTGCCGTATTGAGGTAAAAAAGATCTACATATATCCTCTTTTTTCTCATGCCATTATCGCTTTTGGTGTGGAAATCCGTTGATAGGCATGAACACTGTATCCTACCATCCACCAGGTGATCCAGGATACGTAAGTATAAACCTCAGCATTGGCAGTAAACAAAGGGAGCAATAAACCAAATTTTACAGAACCTGCCACAAAGGCAATTCTTGCTGTCATGATATCCTCCGTGCGGTTAAAAACTTTCAGGGAGGTATGAATGCTGAAGGCCAGGATCAGGATATAAAGCATCATGCCCAGCCAACCCATTTGGACACCATAGATCAAAAACTGGTTTTCTCCCCCCACCCGTAATTCGTCTTCCACGCTGCCCACATTCCCGCTCATGGCCAAACCTATACCCAGAGGATTGGCAATCATGGAATCCAAAGCCAAAAGCCATTCTACTAAATGGCCCATACTGGAGGTGTTTTCGAAAGTGATGGTATCTACGATAAAATAGTAAAAATCATCTGAAGCAAAAAACAACACATAGATGACAAAAGCTATCGCAAGACCAAATCCTGACAGGATCAAGCGATAGAGCTTGAAAATCACGGCCACATAAAAGATCATGATAAAGAATGCCAGAAAAGCTGCCCTGGATGCCGCAAAAAAAAGACTGGCCAAAGAACAAAGCATCACCACAGTATAAAGGAACCAATCCTCTCTTTTGCTGGTCAAAAACCAAATAAGCCCGGCAGAAAATCCTAAGAGTACCGAACTTGCCAATTCCAAAGGGTCTGAAAAAAAGGAGGCCAATCTTTTGGTTACTGCCTGGGTTTCAAAAGTCCAGGTAAGCCCAAAATGACCTGTTGGTTCAATCTCGTTGATTTCTTCGTTGAAAAGCGCATAACCTGTAAGAGACTGCAGATGGGTATCAATGGTTTTTTCAAAGACATTGACCAGAAAAGCGGCTATGGCAATAAAAAAAATTCCTTTAAAAAGGCGCTCAATTTCCTGATGGCTGAACTTGGTGTTTCTGCCCAAAAAATAGACCATCGCCGGGATCAGCATGTTTTTGAAATAAAGGGCCTTGTTCAGGAAGCTGGCTTCTCCAATAGGGAGTACCAAAAAAAACAGGGCCAAGATGAGGAATGCGAGGAACAGCATGTCCACCCGGTGAAGGCGGAAAGGATATTCGAAAAGGTTTTTTTGATATAACACAAAACCCATTACCGATGAGATGACCACAATTTCTTTCAAAAACTGGAAAATATTCACCGCCAAAGAAGAGCCTGTGGCCAAATAGGTTATACTCAATACCGTGATGTAAAAGGGCAGGAAAAACAGTAGGAAATAAATCCCATACTCCCATTTTCCCTCAAATAGCACCATTCTGAGCACCCATGAAATGAGTACCAGAGTTACTATGGCTATGAATGCAAAAATAATCAGGGACATAAAGGTTCCGGGTTTTGGTGATCCAAATTCAATCCGTCACGAATTCCTCTGGCCACCGCTTTCATTTTTTTGAATCTTCCTCTCAGGCAAAAATAACACATCCAGGCTACATACTTTAACAGATGATAAGGCCAGGCCAATGAGCCATGGGGAAAGCCAAAATGCCTTCTCAAAATAAAAAGCTGATTCCTAGCATGAAGATAAAAGACTTTCGGGCTGAGCGTACCTTCATCATGTGCCTTTTTGGAAGAGGCACTGCCTTCATGGAAAATGATGCTTTTGGAGGCAAGAAGGATTTTATACCCAGCTTTTCTGACCCTGAGGGACCAGTCCACATCTTCAAAATAGGCGAAAAATGAATTTTCCAAGGCTCCTGTTTTTTGGATGACCGTTCTCGGAATTAGGATACAACAGCCTGTGGCCCAATCCAATTGTCTGTCTTTCAAAGGGTATTCAGACAGTTTTTTATGATCTCCAAGTGTCTTGGCAAAAGCAATGCTACGTACCATTTTTCCTCCTGCACTCCAAATGCGGTCCCGTGAACCGAGAAATAAAATCAAGGGCTGTACCATCCCGCAATCCGGATTATTTTTAGATGCCAGGACAAGTTCTTCCAAAAAATCAGGTTGGACGACTGTGTCATTATTCAGCAATAGAATATAATCAAATCCCTGCTCCATGGCATAGGCAATTCCCTGATTGTTACCTCCTGTAAATCCAAGATTCTTATCGTTTTTCAAAAAAACAGCAAAGGAGAATTCGGATTTTAGCTTTTCGTACGAACCATCCTCAGAGGCATTGTCAACTACGATGACAGAAAAATCCCAATAACTGACTTTTTCCAGTGATAGCAGGCACCTTTTGGTCAGTGCATAGCCGTTCCAGTTAACCAGAATGACCGCTACCGAAGAGGGAGTTTTTGAATCCATGGAATAAGTCTTTGTTTTTGAAATAAATCAAAAAAGTACTTAGGGCGAAAATAAATACTTCTGTGGAAAGAAGGGCATAACATAGGCCAATTCCGCCGAATTGCGAGGTCAAACTAATTGAAACCACGAGCATAAAAGCACACATCAGCCAGGATGTATTGAAAATCTGCCTTTTTTTGTCTTTGACCAAAAGCCCAAGTACATTGGCAATATTAAGACAGGCCAAAAAAGGAACAAATGATAATATCCTTAGATAGCTTACTGAATCTTCCAAGGTTTCCCTTGCCAAGGCTTTGACAATAAATGGTGCGGCCAAATAAGTAAAGACTGCTAAGAGCAACCCTAATAAAAGCGCCCACAAATAAGCCTTTTTCAAAAACCGAAAAAAACTTGGTTTATCGCTTTCAAAAAGTTTGGAGGCATTGGGATATATGGCTTGAATGACCAAAGCAGGAAGCATCCTGAGGACCATGGTGATCCTTTCAGCCAAACTGAACATGCCCAAAGTTTCCGCGTTGGCAAAAAAGCTCAGGACGATCAATCCTCCATTGATGGATATATGAGAGACCAAATTGGAGAGAAATAATAGGATGTTATTTTTTAAGGAATGGAAAACATTCAAAATTTTCGGTAAGATGAATCTAATCTTCATGGCATGATGGATATATGACAGAATCATCAGGTTGACCGAAAGTGCTGTCCCCCCCAAAATAAAATTCGTCCATTTCGCCTGTTCGGCTTCGTGGATAAACAATACAATACCCATCAGGTAAAGTAATTTGCTGAAGACATTGGCAACAGAAATCAACTTCATCTTTTCCATACCTTGGAAGAACCAAAGCGGTAAGGTAGCTTCTGAGAAAAGTAAGAATACTGAAAAGATCAAAATCGTCCTGTATTCCCGGAATAGGTTGAACCCATAGGCGGCAACAAGGATGCTCAGTGTGGCAACACAGGCCAGGACAAACTTGCTGGAAATGATCTGTGAGATGGCCTGTGATAATTTTTCCGTGTTTTTTTGGTTGATGGCTACTTCCCTTGGACCACTTAAATTGTATCCAAACCCCACCAGGATATTAAACAGAAGGATGACGGAAAGAGAGAGATTGACCAGTCCAAACTGGTCCACCCCTATGGATTCGATGAGCAAGGGCATCGAAACCAGTGAAATCAGGATATTTGACGCTTGGATAAAGCCCAGAAATATAAAGTTCTGGATGGATTTGTTCCGGATCAGGTTATGGTAAGAAAAACTAAGGATTTTATCCAACATCGTCCAAAAGGCTAAGCTTCAGTCCCCCTTACGTGAAGACGGTACAATTGCCTTATATACAGGTAAATCAAAGTCAAAATGCCGATAATCAAGCCACCAAATACCATTCCTTTCAATAACCGGATTTCGGATCTTTTGAGGGGATACCGTGGTGCATCAATAATCTGAATCAAGGGGGAATTGTTGCGGTGATTTACTTTGGCTATTTCCAGGTTTTTTACAATCTCTGAATATACGGCCGTAGATGCCTGAACATCTACCTGTCGCTTTCTTGCTTCCACTGTGGCCGCCTGCAGAATGGGGTTGGGATTGGGTACCCTATCTGTACTGCTGGCATAGGCCAAAATGCTTTGGTCCAGAATAGCCCTTACGCTGTCTGCTTGGGACTGCAAGATGGCCACATTTTCAGCAGTTTTCTTGGTTTTGGTCTCAAAGTAGAAGCTGTTCACATTCTCTACCAAGGTTTCGTTGAAGACTTTTGCAAAAGGCTCATCTTTTGAAGAGACATTCACCTGAATAATGGTAAGCTTCCGGTTGGGTTTGTTGACTGTGAGGTGTTTTTCCCTGATCAGTTTGGCAATTTCCTTGACTACAGAATCTTGCTTGACGGTGAAAGCCTCCCGGTCAATGGAAAAATCCATGGTGGATAAATCCACTTTTCTTTTCCATTTTTTCTCCAACTTGTTGAATGCTATATACCGGTCAATCAGTAAAGATGATTCGTCAAAGGGGCTGAGCAGGGTTTTGCCCAGCATGTTGTCTGAGCGATAAAGCTCCATGATATTATCACCCTGAAAAAGTCCACTTGAAGCTCCCAATGAACTAAGGTTTACTCCAACCAAAGAAGCAAGTCCTGACATTTGACTGAGGCCGGACATATCGTTTTCTTCCAATACAAAGGTAGTTTCAGCTTGAAAAACAGGTTTTTTAAGAAATGAAGCCAGCGCTCCCAATCCTACCCCTAACAGACCGGCCAACAGCAACACTTTCCATTGTCCGACAAAGAAAAGTATCCAATATTGTAGGCGCTCCACCACTTCCTTCAAGGTGATTTTATCGTCTATGATATGTTTTTGCTCTGCCATTAGGGATTGATTTGGGTGATCACAAGTACCAAAGTAGCTAATCCTGTTGCTATGCCCACCAATTCTCCTGGTCGGACAGGAACCCTTGGACCTTTGGTAGGGACGATTACTTCAGATCCAGGCCTGACAGCTGGGTAACTTCTTAGTCCCAACAAACTTTTGGTCCTGGCCACTTCGCCATTGGCATAGACGATATAGGTCCTTTTTCTGTTGGCCCTTATATCAAAGCCACCTGCGCGGTTGATGTAATATTTCATTCCCTTATCTTTTTCAAATCTGACGGTGGCAGGATAGACTACATCCCCCCGCATCCTTACCGTCTGAAGCTGTCTTGGAATAGAAATGATATCCCCTTCTTCTAAAATCAGGTCCAGATCAGAACCTGGATTTTTGATAATGGCTTCCAAATCTATGGCTACTGCCTCTGTCTGTCTGATTTTTACGGGAGCTATATCTGCCTTGGTCTCAGTGATTCCAGTGATCACTTCTCTTTTTGTAGCTGCCGTTTCCAGACCTTCTCCGCTTTCCTGCGGTATGGTGCCGAGATCCCTGAACAACCTCTCCAGCAATAATTCCTGGGCCTCTGTATTGTTGGGGTCCATGAGCATTTTTTGCTGAAGATCCATCAGGTTTCTTTGCCTGCGGACCTGTTCTGACTCTGTTTCAAAAAATTCTGTCCTTCTGATCAGGGTGGCCCCATTTGGATAAGCAAAAGGAGTAAGTCCTCCAGCCCTTTTGATCACATCGGAGATTCTTTCTTCCGCATTTTTTATCGGAAAAATTCCAGGGGAATTGACCTGTCCTTCTACTTTGACCAGCTTGTCCAAGGTAAAATTGGACTTTCTGCGGATAACTACCATGTCGTACGGTTCCAAAGTGACGGAATTAGAAGTTGGGATCAACTTTTCATTAACTTCGACAGGTATGAGTTCCGAAAAATTCCCCATAGCTGTTTCATTTGACCTGCGGGCAATCTCAACATCCTTGATATTGGCTGCTTCACGTAAGCCACCGGCCAGGACAATAAGTTCTTCTACGGTCATGTTTTTGGAGAAGGGATAGGTTCCTGGATTTCTTACTTCCCCATTTACCTGAACATAGAATTCTTCTTGTAAATCATAGATGCTGGAAATTCGTACTACATCCTCTCTTCTCAAAGAGACATCAGTAGCTCTTCCTTCCATGATTTCTTTTAGGTTGACAGTAAGTACTTCGGTACTGAAATCTTCATACGTTCTGAGGATGCTGGCCCTTTCCAAATAAGCATCCCCTCTTAATCCTTCCGCATTTTTGATCAGTTGGCTGAGCGTTAGACCTTCATTTAGGGCATAATTTCCCTCTCTAAAAACAGCCCCTTTGATCTGCACCCTATTGGTGTACCGGTTGAGGATCCGCCCAACTTGGTATTCATCCCCGCCTTTGACCAAGAATAACCCAAACTGATTTTGATAGATGTCAGAAACTGCTTTTTCTTTTCCCGTAATGCGGCTGACATTGATGCGTTCTTTAAAGGCTTCATCTGTAAATCCTCCCGCATAGCGCAAGAGATCTTCAAAAGTGTCCCCTTCCTTCACTTCAAATGTTTTGGGCCTTTTCACTTCTCCTGAAACTTTGGCCCTTGCCATAAATGGTTCCACCAAAACTACGTCCTGATCTTGTAGCTGAATGTCAAGATTTGCTTTGCCATTCACCAGGAAATCATAGACATCTACCGTGGCCACAGGTTTGCCGCCACGGATTACTTTAATATTCCGCATGGTACCATTTTCATTGGGACCACCTGCAGCATATAGGGCATTAAAAACTGTACTGAAAGCACTCAAGGTGAATGTTCCTGGCAATCGCAATTCTCCTACCAAATGAACCTTGATGGTTCTAACATTGCCCAATGTCACTTGAACAAATGTGTTGGGATTGCTGCCCCTGATTCCAGGATAGTAGGTTGCCAATCTATTTCTAATGATACCGCTGGCTTCTTCTATGGTCTTTCCTGAAACACTGATCGGTCCGATATTGTCCAAAATCAAGAATCCATCTGCATTGATATTGGCTTCGTAGTATTGCTCGGATTGACCGTAGATATCCACATAAACCATGTCACCAGGCCCCAGAATATAGTTTTTTGGTGTAGCCATGTTGAGGCTTGGTTCAAAACTAAGCCTACGGCTTTTGTTATAGAACAAGTCCAGACCAAAAATATTGGAACTTGATAAATTGGCTTCTTCCAATTCAGGCTGAAATTTTAAGATTCCCTGGCTGATTTCATTGAAATCCATTTGCCGGCGTGGATCTCTTTTGGAGGCAGTGGTACGGGTTCTCGTTCCTGAAACCGAGAGCTGCAATTCTTCAATTCTTTTTTGGAGTTTTTCTGCTTCTCTGGCCGGTAAGCCCCTAAGCCTTGCCATTTGGATCAGTTCCATTTCGGTTATTCCAGCCTCACCGGCTCTCCTGACCAATTCCCTGACCTGTTCGTCTGTCAGCTCATCAACATTGATATTTGCGATATCCGGCAAGTTTTGGCCATGGGAACTTGGAGCTTGTAAGATCAGTAAAAATAGTCCCAAGCAAAAAATAGCCAGTAATCTGATAAGAGGAATGTGGTTTGTATGGGTTCTGGAAGAATGGTCTTTCATTTGTTTTTCATTGATTTTTGTTGTCTCCCCGATTTCTCAGGGCAGGCTATGCCATCTCGCATGGTCAATGGATTTCCCTCTGTCTTATGATCCCTGACATGTAAGATTTCATATGATTTTCTCCGCCTTTTCTTAAACGATTCAAACGCCATTAAAAAGGGTTTATGGCATTTTTTCCAATAAATAATGGTATAAAATCAGCGTAAAGATAAGTATTCCAAGCAGGAAAGAAATAGTCCAGGTACTAAATTACCAACAGAGGGCTTACTCAGTACAGTTTTTGCAGATTTCAATCTGTTTTCGGTCCTCTAAAATCTGATTTCTAAAAGCCCGATATTTATCGTTTTTCCAGATTTTCCCTAAAGTCTGTTCACCCACTTTTCCCATTACATAGTAGCCGTCTTTGTCAAAACAACAGGGTACTACGCGTCCGTCCCAGGTAATAACAGCCCCCTGCCACATCCTCCAGCATTTGTTTTCTATTTTCTTTTTTAGTTTCCATTTTCCATTTCCATCAGAAATATACCTGGAATACTTTAGATCCTTTGGAATCAGCTCAGAGCCATTTTCGAAATGATAAATCTGGGTGCTTTTTAATTGGAGTTCATCTACCCCCATCTCTTTTGCCCAATCCTTAATTTCAGGAATCTGATGCTCATTTTGGCCTGTGACCAAGAATTGAAGGACAATTCGTGGGAATAAAAGATTTCTCTCCTCTCTAAGTTTCAGCAAGAGACCCAATCCTTCCTTTACTTTGGAAAGCTTTCCTCCTACTCGGTATTCCTGATAAATCTCCTGAGTTATGCCATCCATGGAAATGATGAGCTGTTTTAGTCCGGAATCGAGGGTTTTTTGGACGTTTTCTTCATTCAGGTAGTGTGCGTTGGTAGAGGTGGAGGTGAAAATACCAGCCTGATTTGCCAAAGAGACTAAGTCTGTAAATTGTGGATGAAGGTAGGGTTCCCCCTGAAAATACAGATGAAGATAGGTCAGGTATCCTTTGGTTTCACCAATTATTTGTTTGAATAGATTTTCTGAAAGCATGCCTGTGGGACGGGTAAAACTCCTTAATCCCGAAGGACATTCCGGGCATCTTAGGTTACAACTTGTGGTGGGTTCAATGGAAAGTGTAGTGGGAAAACCCCAGTGTATGGGTTTTTTAAGTGCCCTGCTGAGCATAAAAGACAGGTACAAGACAAAAAAATTGGCTGCTTTTTTAAAGCTTAAATGGTAAAGATACGCCCTGATTGTAATCCATTTGTTTTTCACAGATTGAAATAATCAAAAGAATCTGAAAATAAAAAGAGGCCTCACCATTTTGGCAAGGCCTCCTTTACAGTACTCCATAAATTATTCAGGCAAAAGTACCCTGTCGATTACATGGATGACTCCATTGGTTGCATGGATGTTCAGCAAAGACTCAACAAGATTAGATTCGTTGATCTGCAATGAACCCAAATTGACAGTTAAGTTTGCACCTTCTAGCAATGTTGGTAGCTCCGCACCATTTCTCAAATCTTGAGAAAAGGCTCTTGCAGGTACCACGTGGTACAATAATACGTTGGTTAAAGTTTCCAAAGGAATATCATCAATACCATTTACTCCCAATGCATCATAAAGTGCTTCAAAGGCTGCATCTGTAGGGGCAAATACCGTGAGGTCGTCATCAAATCCACCGGAAACTGCGCCGGCTAAATCAGCCCTTACCAAAGCAGCTACCAATTGGGTGAACTGCGGTGTAGCAGATTCTGTAGCGGCAATAGCAATCTCTGCAATACTTTGAGTAGGAGGAGTGATTACATAATCCAATACGTGGATGATACCGTTGGAAGCAGTTACATCAGTTTGAATGATCTGTGCATTTCCATTGATCCACAGATTACCGTTTGGCGCCTGGCTAACAAAGAAAGGTACACCTGAAACTGTATTCACTCTCCCTGGGGTTACTGAAGAGGAAGGAACAGAAGCCGCAAGGACATGATAAGTCAATACGTCTCCTAATTCAGGGGATTGCAATAGGTCATTAGCCTCTAGATTATTGTCCTGCAGGAACCTTGCAAATGCATCGTTAGTAGGAGCAAAAACTGTAAACGGACCTGGACTGGAAAGTGTCTCCACCAATCCAGCGGCATCAACTGCTGCTACCAGAGTGGAAAAGTCATTGGAAGCTGAAGCAACGTCAACAATGGTTGTAGCCTCTTGTACCGGAGCGGTATCATCGTTGTCATTGCATGATGATAGTCCAAAAGCAAACACAATTCCTAATAATGGAAATGTGAAAATGGATTTTAAAATACCTTTCTTTTTCATAATTAATGTTGGTTTAGTGAAAGATTGACAGTATTTAAACTCTAGTTGGCAGGTAAGGTTTCTTTGTTTTTTAAGGTTTGAAGATTTTTGTTGTGTATGCAATTTTATGCGGTATCAACGGGAGATAATTGTAAAAATAATTATTGTATATACATTGATTGAATGCTGGGTTTTTGGTTTGGATCCAAATCAGAGCTTCTAAACAGTTCTATTTCTTGAAAAACTTAGCAATCCTTCCTTAAGATTTGTATTAATTTGTAACCATTGTCATGTATCAACGAATTAGATAGCGATTTATGGATTATTTGTGGAGGATTTCTGCTTTGTTTTTGATGCTTATCTTCTCCTTTTCTTGTCAGAAAAAAGGACAGGAATGTGTGCTGGATAATGAAATTTTAGCAATTGAGATTGATTTTGAGTTGGAACGCCTAGAGGATAAATTTTTTCAGGCAAGGACAGAGGACGAATTTCTCTTGCTGTTGGAGACCTATCCGGAGTTTGCAAAAAATTATCTGCAGGTTGGACAGTACCCATCAAAAGATGAATTGGTTGAAGAGTTGATGTTTGTCAACCAGGACAGTCTAATGGTTGAGCTATATGAGGAAGTTAAAAAGAATTTTTCAGATTTCAGCGATTTGGAAGAGAAACTAAAAACCGCTTTCAAGCATATTAAGTATTATTATCCTGAGTTCAAGGTTCCAAAAGTTTACACTTTTGTCACGGGCTTTGGCTCTGATATTTATTTGGACAGAGATATTTTGGTCATTGGATTGGATTATTATCTGCCTTTTGAACACAGGTTCCAACCCCCTGATCTTCCCCAATACATCACCAAGAGGTATCAAAAAGATTATTTGGTCCCCATGGTGGTCATGGCCATCAGTTCTCAGTTCAATAAAACCGACATGAGTCAGAATACTTTGTTGGCTGAAATGATTTATTATGGCAAAGCTTATCATTTTACCAAAAGTATTCTGCCCTGTACTCCTGATGAATTTATAATTGGTTATACGCAAGAAGAAGTAGCTGCCTGTTTTGCCAATGAAGAGATGATTTGGTCGCATTTTGTTGAAAATGACCTGCTATTTACTACCAATCCATTTGAAATCAGAAAATATATTGGAGAAGCCCCATTCACAGATGCTATAAGTCCCGATGCCCCTGGCAGGTTAGGGCGTTGGCTTGGTTGGAATATTGTAGATGATTACCGTTTCAACAATAAGTTTTCATTACAGGAAGTGATGATGGAGTCCGATACCGAGAAAATTTTCAGGCAGTCAGGATATAAACCCCGTCGTTAGATACTGGTGCAAAATTGCCAGGATTTAAAATGTGGAGAATCTGTTTTATTGCCCTTTCTTTGGTGAAATAGTTTTCGGATAATTTTCTGGCATTTTGCTGCATTTCCCTTAGCTTTTTAGGGTTTTTGGACAGGTTTTCCAGTTTATTCAATGCTTCCATTGGTTTTTTGGGATTATAATAGAATCCCAAATGGTAGGATTTGACCAAGTCATGTACCCAGCCTTTGTGGTTGACCATGATGGCCTTACCTGAGGCCAGAGCATCAAAAAATTTATTGGGGCTATTGGTTTTTAGTACCGGTAAATGATCAAAACTGATAAAGGCTATATCAGAAGCGCTCAAGATTTCAGCAACTTTATTTTTTGATCCGAAAGGGATATGTATGAAGTTCTTTAATTCCAGTGATTTTGCCTTTTTGAGTAAATCCGGTAGATGAGAACCCTTTCCCATGACCACAAACTGAAACTCCAATGCTTGGTCCTGAGCAGCTTTGGCCAGGTCCAAGATTTCATCTACTGCGTTGACTAGTCCAATGGCTCCTGCATAGGTGATGGTCAAGGCGTTTTTTAGCCCATATTTCTTCAGAATAGCAGGGGATTTTTCTTTGGGTTGAAATACCTCACTATCAGCAAAATTTGGCACAATTTGCAATTCACAGTCTGGGCATTTCTTTCTGATATTGTCAGCTATTCCTGGAGAAAGAGCAATTACTTTTAAAGCATGGTGGTAAACTCTCTTTTCCAGAGCATATAGGAATTTCTTTAGGATTGGGTTCTTGATGGCGCCCACCTGAATTGGGGCATCCGGCCATAAGTCCCGTACTTCAAACAAGTAAGGCAAAGCAAATTTTCTCTTGGCCCATAATCCGATCAGACCGGTAGTCAGGGGAGTTGAAGTAATATAGAGATAATCAGGACGGGGCAATTTTTTGATCCAAGTTTTTGCTGCGTTGAGAAAAGCGAAAAAGGACCAAACTCTTTTGAAAAAACCATATTCCTGCTCATACTTGATAGGCAGGTAATGTACTTTGATTCCATCGATGATTTTCAGGTCATAGAAGGGTTTGTTGTGGGCTGTTATCATTTCTACCCCAATCCCATGGTCCACCATCCCTTTGGCCAAGTAATAGGATCTGGTCGCCCCACCTTCATGGGGTGTCAAAAAATACTGATGGATGTAAATAACTCTCATTTATTGATTTTCCTTAAGCCAAGAAGCCAAAAGGAAAAGGTTCCAGACCTGGAGAAATTCTCTTCCTTCTGCTTTAGCGGGATTTAAAGCTAAATTACGCATTTCTTGCGGAAAAAATCCTCCCCATTCTTTTTCCATTTTTTGGATTGGTTCGAATACCCAATGCCTAAAGTTCCGGTCTGAAAGCCATTCTTTCAATGGAAGACCAAAACCCAGTTTTTTTCTTTTTCCAACAAAATCCAGGTTTCTTTTTTCAAGTGAGGCTTTGATCCATTGTTTTCCGATCAGTTCTCTGTGCTTTTCTTCATTTAGGTGTTGGCTTAAGGCAATCAATTCAGTATCCAAATAAGGTGCCCTTCCCTCAATTCCATGGGCCATGCAGGCATTGTCATGGATTTTGAGGATATCATTTACGAGGTAAATGGTCCTGTCCCAATCAAGGGCACTTTTAATACCGTTCATTTTGCGGGGGTAGAGGTATTGGAGTTCCTCCAAAAGTCCTTTTGGCAAATTTTCCAAAGCAGCCATCTGAATATAAGTAAGGCTCGGGCTGTCTTCTATACTCTTTACCATTTTCTCCCAATTAGCGGGAAGGAATTTGGCGATTCCGGAATTTTTTAAAAAATGCCAAAATTT
This sequence comes from Cecembia calidifontis, assembly GCF_004216715.1. Lineage (NCBI taxonomy): Bacteria > Pseudomonadati > Bacteroidota > Cytophagia > Cytophagales > Cyclobacteriaceae > Cecembia > Cecembia calidifontis. The sequence goes on along the minus strand of NZ_SGXG01000001.1, from coordinate 794,223 downwards.
TGGATGCTGATGATAGGAGAGATAAGCCTTATGCCTGTTGTACCCCCCAAATAACTCGTCGGCCCCGGCACCCGAGATCAGCACTTTTACCTGTTTGGAAGCTTCTTGGGCCAACATCCAAGTAAGTATGCCTGCGCTATCGCCAATGGGTTGATCCAGACTTTGAATATATTTTTTCCAATTGTCCTGTATCTTTTGGAACGTAATTTCAACGGGATGGTTGAAGGATGGATATTTTTTGCCAAATCGCTTGGCAAAAAGCGGATCTGAATATTTTTTTTGAAATTTTTCCTCAAAACAAACCGTGAAAGTAGGAAGCTGAACCATTGTTTCTTCATACCAAAGGGCATAGAGCAGGCTGGAATCTGCTCCTCCGGAAAGCATGCTGCCAACCGGTCTTTCGGCATGGAAATTTTTTAGGACAGCATCTTTTAACAGGTCTTCAAATTTGCTGTATTCAGGGGTTTTTTGAAGATCAGTATGGAGAGAACAGGCAAATTCTTTTCTGTTATTCCCCTCGAGATCCATGGTCCAGCATGTACCTGTGGGGAACTGTTGGATACCCTTAAAAAAAGACTGTCCCGGATGCGCATGTCGGAGGAAAAAAAAATAGGGGAACTGGCCTGTATCGATAGTAGGCTTCTGCTTTAGTGCAAATACTATGGGCTTACATTCTGAAGAAAAAAACCAGTTGCCATTTTCTTCTGAATAATAAAGTGGTTTTTCACCCGATGGATCTCTGGCTATAATCAGGGAATTTTTTTCCAAGTCAGCAAAGGCAAGGGCAAACATGCCTTTTAAGCTTTGCACTCCCTCTTTCCCTTGATGTTTTAGCCAATACAATAAGACCTCAGAATCTGAGTTGGTCCTAAAGGAGTAACCCCAATTGAGGAGTTGATTTCTTAGGTCTTGATAATTGTAGATGGCTCCGTTCCAAACCAATACAGCATCTTTTCTTTCTGTCCAAAGGGGTTGGTTGGAAGCATCGCTAAGATCAAGGATTTTTAGTCTATTTGCAGCAAAATGAAGTTGATTGTTTACCTGGCAATGAGCAGAATGATCGGGGCCACGATGGGCAGTGGCTGCCATCATGGATTGAATCCGGTTTTCTGGATCTTTACCTATTATAATATTGATTCCGCACATTAACGCTTAGTTGTAGGGGAAGCATTAGCCTGCTCGATGATTTTTTCTTTATTTTTTTCAAAATACCCACAGAAATGTTTAATCGGACATTCCAGGCATTTTGGATTCCTTGCCAGACAAATGTATCTGCCGTGCAGGATCAGCCAGTGATGGGCGATATGTATGTATTTCTTGGGGATGTTTTTTACCAGATCTTTTTCTACCTCCAAAGGTGTTTTGGTATTCTGATTGACCAGTCCCAGTCTTTTGGATACCCTGAAAACGTGGGTGTCTACAGCCATGTTGGGCTGGTTCCAGACAACTGAAGTGATCACATTGGCTGTTTTCCTTCCCACCCCGGGTAGTTTGATCAATTCTTCTACTGTTGAGGGGACTTCTCCATGGAATTCTTCCACCAGTTTTTTTCCAAGTCCCAAGAGGTGCTTGGTTTTGTTATTGGGGTATGAAATGGATTTGATGTAAGGAAACAATTCCTCAAAATTGGAGGCGGCAAGGTGCTGAGGAGTTGGGAAATCCCTGAAAATGGCCGGAGTGACCATATTTACCCTTTTGTCTGTACATTGGGCGGAGAGCACCACGGCAATCAGGAGTTGGAAGGGATTTTCATACATCAATTCGGTCTTTGCGATCGGCATATGATAGGAAAAGTAATCGATAAAAGCAGCGTACCTTTCTTTTTTGAGCATGATTTTTGTTGTTGTTTTGTAATTACAATTTTAAAGATTAAAATGGTTTTACCAGACCTTTTATAACAAGTATTTCGGGGTAAACGTTTTTCTGGCCGTTAATTATATTCAGATCATGATGAAGCAAGGTTTTGGGTTACAGTATTTTTCAAAAACAATATTTTTATTAGGGTTCATTTTTATTTTCTCCTGCGGGGAAGATAAAGTGGATAATCCTATCCCGGACCCAAGAATTCCCTTGGAGCTGATAGATTTATCCTACGGGACAGATAGCCGTCAGAAAATGGATGTTTATTTGCCGGCCAATAGGACAAGACAAAATACCAAGGTATTGATATGGATCCATGGTGGAGCCTGGATTGACGGGGATAAAGCCGAGTTTAGAGATTTCAAGCCTTGGTTTGAGGCTGTACAGCAGGATTATGCCTACATCTCTTTGAACTATCGTCTATTCAATGCCATCACCGGAGCAAATCCTTTTCCCAGTCAGGAAGAGGACATTGAAAGAGCCATGGACTTTATCCGCTCCAAACTTCAGGAATGGAATGTTTCCGAAAAGGTAGTCTTGGCCGGAGGGAGTGCAGGTGGCCATTTAAGTCTGTTACACAGTTATAAAAACAATGATGGATTGGTTAAAGTTGCTGTAGGCATTTTTCCTCCTACGGATTTGCTCACCTTAGGCAATGGCAATCCCCTGATTGAATTTTTACTGAGGAACCTGATCGGTGATCCCATTATTGACAGGGTACGGTACGTAAATGGTTCTCCGGTCAATTTTATTCAACCCAATGCTGTGCCTACGGCATTTTTTCATGGAGACCGGGATGATATTGTTCCCATAGCGCAGAGCTATTTGTTGGAAGAGAGGCTTAGGGAAAATGGTGTTCCTAAAGCTTTTAAGTATTATCCGGGATTGGGGCATGGGTTTACAGAACCGATTTACAGAGAGATCATTCAAATCACTGAGAATTTTATCAGGCAGCATTTATAAAAAAAAACCTGAAGGCTTTTGCTTTCAGGTTACCGGGAAACTAAAACGACTTCATTTTTTCGAGTCCTGTAGATTTGGCTTTCCGAAGAATGCCTTTTACTACTTTTTCGGAAGGTTCAAGAATGAGTTGGTCCAATTGATCGATGGTGCTCAGCATTTCCAGATATTCTTGCATCAAAGTACCGTCTTCGCGCAAGGCCTGCACTAACCGCTCATTCTCACCCTCACTCATTTCCTGATAGATATATCTGATCAGGTCATTTGGGGTAAAAGGTTTTGTCATAGGCAAAATTTAATTGTTTCATTTTCTTTCTCATGTTGATCAGTGCGTAACGCATCCTTCCTAAAGCTGTATTGATGCTCACGCCGGTCTGCTCGGCAATTTCCTGAAAACTCATATCCATGTAATGCCTCATAATAAGTACCTGCTTTTGAGTTTCAGGTAGCTCATCTATGAGCCTGCGGACCAATTCAAGGGTGTCTTCCTTGACTTTATGGTCTTCAATGTTGTTTTCAGCAAATTTCAGTGTGTTGAACAAGTTTTCTCCATCCTCCATCACGATGGTTGGATAGCGCTTGGTCTTTCTGAAATAATCAATTGCAAGATTGTGCGCAATGCGCATCAACCATGGCTGAAATTTTCCCTCTTCGTTGTAGCCATCTGCGCTTAAGGTATGTATTACCTTGACAAAAACGTCCTGTAACAAATCCTCAGCTACACCTTGGTCTTTTACAATTAGGTAGATGGTGGTATAAACCCTTGATTTATAGCGATCTACCAATTTTTCAAATGCGGTCTCATTACCGTTTCTGTACTGTGAAATCAGTTCAGAGTCCTTAGGACCTAACTTTTTACTCATACTAATGGACTTTAAAATAACGTAGAGGTTTATGCCATAGTATATGTTTGGGGTGAAACAATTAAAATTTTACTGTAATCAAATGTATTGATTCAGTAACATACATGCAAAAAATTATTAAATTTTTTTAAAAACTATTTTGACATTGAAGTGTTTGTTGAAATGGAATTGCATTTAAACCTTTTTTTATAAAATAAAATTTCGCCATGAAACGAAAAAAACACAATTTATAAAACAAAAAAATCCATGTATTTAACGAAAAGAATCACCGCATTTATTGTGCCAAGTCTGGGAATTAACAACGCTTTTTTTGCTTCTTGATTTTGATTCAACTTGGTAAGGCAATTAGGGGCTAATTCCTTACCTTCGTTTTCGGAAATAACAAGTAATATGGAAATAAGTGGAAGAATAATTCAAATCATGCCGGAAATGAATGGCACCGGTAGAAACGGTCAGTGGAGAAAACAGGAATATATTTTGGAAACAGCGGGTACTTATCCCAAAAAAGTGTGCATAACCGTTTGGGGAGACAGTATTGATCAGTTTGCCCTGAAGCAAGGGGATCAGGTAAATGCCTCTATTGACATTGAAAGCAGAGAATATAATGGAAGATGGTACACCGATGTAAAAGCCTGGAAAATCGAAAAAGTGGGTGGTGCAGGTGCTGCTTCAGCCCAAACTAATACCAAAAGCGCTGTTCCGGATGTCACCAGTTTCTCTGATGAAAGTGCAGATGACATCCTTCCCTTCTGATACAGAAGGAGGCCTCCAATTGGGAAGTTTCTTCAGTTGCATTTAGAATCCTTTTTGCATAATATCGAAAAAAATGATTTTGGTAGGGCCTTCTAAATCTATCAACTGAGCTCAGTATTTCGATTTTGATTTTAAGAATTTTGGCATTCTTTAAATTTGTATCCCTTCCAAAAGAGTGGAACAAAGGCTTAAAGAATGCCTTTTTTATGTCAGTTGCTGAAAAAGAATTTCTCTAATCGCTTCTGGTTGGGAATTACCGGCCATTCTTTCTCCGAATTTAAAGCCCAAATAAGCCCCTCCAATCATTAAGATAAGTGTTATCAAAATCAAGAGGATCAGGATACCCAAAGGCATCTCCCAATCTTCTGATCCGATTTTGAATTTGACGTTTTTCTTTAGGTCCATGGCCGATTTTATGCAAAAATAAAAAGAAAAGCGGGCCATAAATGGACCCGCTAACCAATCAATCTAGTAAACTTTCAATTAATGTCTATTTTTTTAACGCGCTTCTCCAACCTTTTGTTTCAATTTTTTTGGCATCTTCCTCAACTTTTTCTTTCAGGGACTTTTTATAATTGTCCAGATTTTTGCCAACCTGCTCATCATAAGCTCCTACGATGGAAGCCGCAAGTATACCTGCATTTTTGGCGCCATTCAAGGCGACAGTGGCCACCGGTATTCCTCCTGGCATCTGAAGAATGGACAGCACACTGTCCCATCCATCAATTGAATTGGAGGATTTGATAGGTACACCAATGACGGGCAATGAGGTCATCGAAGCAACCATGCCTGGTAAATGGGCCGCTCCTCCTGCTCCGGCAATGATCACCTTTAGACCTCTTTCCCTGGCCGATTTGGCATAGTCTACCATGCGTTCCGGTGTCCTATGGGCAGATACTACTGTCAATTCATATTTAACCCCCAATTCCTCCAAAGCCAAGGCGGCTTCTGACATCACAGGTAAGTCTGACTGACTTCCCATGATGATTCCTACTTGTACACTCATGGTGTTCAGGCTTTTATTTTGATAATTTCTTTAATTTCTTTGGCCCTTTGTTTGAGCTGTTCTACGTTTTCATCCAAAAGTGTCACATGCCCCATTTTTCTAAAGGGCTTGGTCAATTTCTTTCCATATAGGTGAATATAAACGCCTTTTTGGCGGATGGCCTCATCTAAACCTTCGACAAAGGCTTCTCCACTGTACCCGTCCTCACCTAGTAAATTGACCATGGCGGCAGGACATCTTAAATCTGTATTGCCCAATGGCATATCCAATACGGCACGGAGATGCTGTTCAAACTGGGAAGTGAAATTGGCTTCAATGGTATGATGTCCTGAATTATGGGGCCTCGGGGCAATCTCATTGACGAGGATTTCCCCTTCTTTGGTGACAAACATTTCTACAGCCAATATGCCTATCAGATCCAATTCCAAAATTACCTTTTTGGCAATTTCTTGGGCTTTTTGTTCCAGTTCGGGAGATATTTCCGCAGGAGCAAAAAGAAATTCTACGAGATTGGCCGTAGGATGAAAAGAACATTCCACGGACGGATAGGTAATAACCTCTCCTTGCTTATTCCGGGCAACAATTACCGAAATTTCTTTTTCAAAATCGATGAGTTTTTCCAAAAGGCCTGGTGCATCAAAGGCCTTATGCAGTTCTTCTTTGCTTTTGAGAATCTGTACCCCACGACCATCATATCCTTCTCTGCCTAATTTATTGACAGCAGGGAGGAAATCTACCTGAAGGTGAACGTCCTCTTTGTTTTCTGTCAGTATAAATTCAGCTGTGGGAATGCCCCTCTCTTCGTAAAAAGATTTTTGCGATCTTTTGTCCTGTATCAGTTTGATCAAATGGGGCTGGGGATAAACCTCCTTGCCTTCTTTGGCAAGTTTTGCCAAGGCATCGGTATTCACATTTTCTATTTCGATGGTGATCACATCGCATTCCCTTCCAAATGCATAGACTGTATCAAAATCAGTCAGGCTTCCCTGAACGAATTTTTGACAGATGGTTTTACAAGGGGCGTTGGAATCCGGGTCTAGGATATGGATGTCAATATTATAATTGATGGCAGACTGAATGACCATCCGGCCAAGTTGACCACCCCCCAGGATGCCCAAAGTTTTTTGCTGGTAATTTTTCTGCACAGGAATTGGCATTGTTTGCCCAAAAATAACAGAAAAATGTAGCTTCAGGAAACTTTAAAAGTATTATGGAACAAGTTCTATTAAATATATTGTAGGGTTGATCTTCGTGGTTCTTATACAGCTCTGCCCCCTATCAATCTGAGAAGGATAGAAATAACGGCTAAAACCAACAAAATATGGATCAGGCCACTTAGACTGTAAACAAAGAATCCAAAGAACCAACCTATAATCAAGACAATGGCGATTAAATACAATAGAGAGCTCATGATTTTTATATTTTGGTTAATAATTTGATTATGAGCTTAATAAATCAATGATTGTGCCAAAGGTGGGTTTATTCAAATTTAATTCCCATCAGCTCCATGAGTTTGTGGGCATTAAAACTGGGGCATGAACCTTCTTTCAGTTTGTAGTCAAATTGTATTTCATTTTCATGGATTTCGCTGTGGAAACTGTAATTGGTCAAATAGGGCAAGGTTTTCTCAAGTTCGCTCAATTCTATGTCATGGGTGGAAATGATTCCCCTTGCATTACCTTTTGCAAGTTGCCGGATCAATGCCTCACTTCCCTGTATTCTGTCTCTCGTGTTGGTTCCTTTCAGGATTTCGTCCATCAGATAAAATACAGTTTCCTTTTTTTCCACTGCCTCCAGGATTTTTCGGATTCTGGAAAGTTCTGCATAGAAAGAACTCACACTTTCACCTAGGTTGTCAGTATTCCTCATAGAAGTGTAAAGGGAAAAATTACCAACTTCCATTTTTGCCGCCATCGGCCTAAGGCCTAGGTTTACCATCACCAAATTGATACCAAGGGTTCGCATGAAGGTGGTTTTTCCTGACATGTTCGATCCAGTCAGCAATACGGTTTTTATTTTTTCATCCAGAAAAAAATCATTGCCTACTGCCAGCGATGGTTTCAACAATGGATGTTGGATTGACTTACACCGGATCAGGTCATTTTCAGTCCATAAGACCTGGCCCTCGAGCTGCATTTCCCGCGAAAAAGCCGACAGCGAGACCAATACCTGCCAATGGTCAAATATTTTCTCCATTTCTGAAAGGTCAGTACCATAGGAATTCTTCCATCTGTTAAGCTGCCACAAAACAAAAAAATCCAACCAGAACAGCAGGTTGAAAATTAAATACACAAAATTCATCCTGTTTTGTACAAGAAGGGAAATTTGCTCCAAAGAGCGGAGTCCCTTTGAAAATTGCCCATCCTCAAAATGGTGATGAATATGTTTTAATCCGGATTCATCAAACTTCTCCTTTTCTAATAATTGGGACCAGATCCGGAAAGTTTTGATATCCCCATCATTGGGCCAAATGCCCGAAGCTTTTTTCAAATCTTTAAAAACCAAGGACAGGAATACTGTTCCTAATAATATCCAAAGCCCCAGCCAACCTGACGCAACCAATCCCATCAAACTGGCCAATATTATGCCCATTCCCCCCAATGGCCCAATGATCATCAGAATAAAATAAGCTTTATGCCAAGATTCGGGTTGTTGTAACCAGGAATAAAATTGGCCCTTGTCCTTCTCTTTTTTGAGAAATGCCCTGCCTACTGCTTCAAAATTCCGTATCAGTTCTGTTTTGTTTTTCAGTTCCTCCACTGAAGCAAATTGGATTTTTGCCATTTCCGGATCCATTTGTTTTTTCAGGTTTTGGGCGAGTAGCTTTCTTCCTGTTTTGGATACGGTATGGTTGATCAGTTGGAATAAGGAATGCTGACCAAATAAATCCAGATCATTGCAAAAAGGATGTCCTTTATCCAAAAACTCCTCTCCCGGATCGAAACTCCCCAATTCCCTGGCTTGGCGTTTTTTTTCCTCAACTTCCATGTCCTGAACCTCTAAAATGAAGGCCTCCAAATCTTTCAGTTGATTGAAAACCTTAATCAAACCAATAAAAATTATCCCCCAAACTGGCACAGCAAGTAGGTAAAGCTTGTTTTCTGAAAGCCCCAAAATCAGAAAACCCAATAGGAGGATGAACACCATTAAGCGGAAAATTGCGGTAATGGCAGCTTTCTTTTTTATTTTATGAAGTTTTACAGGCAATGGATAGAGGTCTTCAGCTAATTTCATGTGTTAAATATAGGCAGGTAAAAGAATAATGATGGGATAAATTCTTATTGCGTTGCCTATGGGGCGATTTTGTTGCCTATCTTTGAACTAAATCTTATAAATCCTGTTTTTAACTTTGGTAGAATATTGGAGGACATAGGATGCTTTAGCTTAGGAAACCCTTATCCAAACTGGATTATGACGAAAAGAATAATAGCGGCAAGCTTGATTGTTATAACAATGGCCAGCGCATTTACCTTTCCCCAGGAAGATAATATGTGGGCTATTTTTGCAAAAACGAGGTTTATTGAGAAACTCAATAGGGAGTTTGGCATGTATTTTCTTTACCCAAAGTTTCCTGATGAATTGAAGGCCATGGAGGGTAAGGTTGTTACCGTTTCTGGGTTTTATATTCCTCTGGAAATGAACAATTCCGATATTGCAGTGGTGTCGAAATTTCCTAATGCGGAATGCTTCTTTTGTGGAGGAGCAGGTCCTGAAAGTATCCTTGTAGGCTATCTCAAAAAGAAGCCTGCCAGGAGAATCAAAATGGATGAAATTGTCAAAATCAGGGGCAAGTTGAAACTGAACGAAGATGATATTGATGAGTTGAATTTCATTCTGTTGGATGCGGAAATTATTTTAGACTGACCCCAATAATCAAAGCCTTTCGAAGGGTGGAACATGAAAAATAAAAAACCAAAAGAAAAAGCTCAGGATTTTGCTGAGGAATGGGATTTCAGCGAAGGTTTTGGAGGAATCCCCCAAGATGTGGACCTGACCAAAAACATTGGATGTGCCTCAGGTGGGAATAAGAAGAAAAAGTCAAGTGTTCCCGAAAACCAAAAGGGTACAAAAGAATAAGGCCGGTAATTCACCGGCCTTATTCTTTTGGTTTTTCTTTTATTTTTTCCCTTCAGGATAATAATGATGTACATCTCTTTGTGGGAAAGGAATTTCAATATCATTGGCCTCAAAAGCTTCTTTGATGGCTTCCATATTGTCCCAATATACCGGCCAAAGATCTGCAGCATCGACCCAACATCTAATGGTCAGGTCTAATGAACTGTCGCCGAAGTTGGTAAAATAAACCACAGCTGCCGGGTCCTCGTGGATACGCTCATCTTTTTTTAGCACATCCAATATAACCTGCCTGGTTTTTTTCAGATCAGTGCCATAAGCCACGCCAACCTTCATTTCCACTCTTCGGGTGGGTTTTTGGGAAAGGTTGATGATCATATTGTTTGCCAGGGCACCATTTGGTACAGTTATTACCCTATTATCAAAAACCCTGATCTTGGTATAAAGGATATCAATGCTTTCTACTGCCCCTAATTGACCCTGGGTTTCGATGGTATCTCCTACCCGAAAGGGCTTGAATACCAGAATCAAAACCCCTCCTGCAAAATTGGAAAGAGATCCCTGTAAGGCTAAACCAACGGCTAGACCTGCAGCACCCAAAATGGTGACAAAGGATGTCATCTGCATGCCAAGGGTTGTAGCCACACTGATCAGGAGTACTACCCAAAGGACGACAGAAAGGAAGCTTTTGAAGAAGGTAGAAAGAGAGGGATCTATCTCATATTTTTCAAGGGCATTCGACAAAATCCTGATCAGGAATTTAATCACCTGTCTACCAATAATCAATAGAATTAATGCTTTCAGCAAAACAGGTCCAAATTGAAAAGCAAGTTCAATGGCTTTTTCTTTGAAAACGTTGATTTCCTGCAAGTTTAGGTTGGGTTCCATAAATAATTTAAAATTTTGATTTTATAATATTTGAAAAAGGCATTTATTGGCAAAAGATGATCAGTCTCCATCTAAATGCCCAATGCCAAGTGATCTGATAATTTTTTATTCCGGAGGCCTGCAAAATTCTTTCCAAATCTGTTCTGACAAATGCTTTTTTTACTGATAATGGTCCATCATTTTTGACCATTTCAGATTTGGAGAAAAATTTTGTCAACAGGCGAATGCTGGCATAAGCTACAGGGTGCCGGTGCAGGTCATTGACCACAATACCCAATCTAGCCTTATTTAAACAAGTCCTAAAAAGTCCAATTAGTTCCTGATCGGTAAAATGATGGGTAAATAAGGTACAGGTGATGATATCGAAAACCTCATTTTCAAATTCGGGAGCAAACACATTTTGGATCTGAAAAGTAGCAGAAGGAATATCTGATAAATTGTTTTTTGCAAATTCGATGATGTTTGGATTGGCATCAATGCCCACAAACTGACAGGTATGGTCATTTTCATTGGCCCATTCCGCCATAATCCGGATCATATCTCCACCCCCGCAACCCAAATCTGCAATTTTGTATTCCTTTTGAGGATATTTGAGCAAAACCTGATGCAAGGCAGAAGTAGTTACATGGTTTCCCCCCAATAATTTGTTGATGGTTTTCAGTTCTTTTAAGGTTTGCTCCAAGACTTGGCCATTCGATTCAAAATCGTCCATCCATTCTTTTTCAAAACTTCTTTGGGCAAATTTCTTCATTCTTTATCCAGCAACATGGTTTCCAAAGTAAGGCCTGGTCCAAAACCCATAGCCAAAATAGGACCGGAAGCTTCTTCCTCCTCCAGCCATTTTTTAAGCACAAAAAGAATGGAAGCTGAGGACATGTTTCCCGAATTCCTTAAGACTTCATGGGAGTGACGGTTGTCCTTCATCCCAATGCCAAATGCTTCCTCCACTTTTTGGAGGATCTGTTTTCCTCCAGGATGGATAGCGAAATTCTTTATCTCGGAAATGTGGAATCGCTTTTCCAAATGATCTTGAATTTTTTGCAGACCTCTATGCAGGAGCTCCGGGACATATTTGCTCAATTTCATCTCAAAGCCAAAATCCCCGATAGTCCATGCCATATCTTCTTCCCCGTTTTTAAACAACTGGGAATCATATTTCTGAATAGCCAATCCGCTTTTGGATCCTGTGACAAGGGCCGCAGCTGCCCCGTCACCAAAGATGGCATTGGCCAATAAATTGTCTTCTGTATATTCCTTCTGGAAATGAATGGTACATAATTCCACGGAAATGACAAGGACTTTCGCTTTGGACTTGGCCTGACAGATTTTATCTGCCAGTTTCAGGGCGTTGAATGCGGCATAACAGCCCATAAAATGTATGGCATAGCGTTCGATGTCTGTCCTTAAGCCCATCTCATGGATAATTTTCAGTTCCAGACCTGGGGCAAACATGCCCGTACATGAAACCAAGATCAAATGTGTCACCTCATTGGGGTAGCACAAGCCGTTTTGGAGACATTGCATGACAGCGCTTTTGGTCAGATCAAAGCCTCTGGCCTGAAAAACTTCCATCCTTTTTTTGGTACCCGGAAAAGGACTGAGTTCTTTATTCTTCGGAAAGAATTCAAATAGTTCTGGATTGTCGTACCTAAAATCCTCCAGTACACTGAACCTTTGGTCGATACCTGATTGACGGTAAACAAAATTCAGAACCCTTGATCCCGCCTCATCCAGTCCGTGGGCGATTTTCATAAAATTGCTGATCTGCATCTGAGGAATGCCCTCTCCCGGATTGGCGGTACCTATGCTTACTAAATGACTGTTCATTGATTGAAGTTAAACTAATTTTTCTAAATTGAGTACCGCAGATTAAACATATCCCCAAGCTAAAAGTTAAAAAATTAAATAGACAAATATGTTGAAGTGGTCCAACTGGAAGCATTTGCGCATTCCTTTTTCTTTTTATCTGATGCCAGTGTTCTTTTTTGCTTTGGCTATGACACCAAATCACAATGGAGAAAGGATCCTGATCGTATTGATAGCGCTGCATTTATTTCTTTATCCCTCTAGTAATGGCTATAACAGCTATTTTGACAAAGACGAAAAAAGTATTGGAGGTCTGAGAAATCCGCCTAAAGTTACTCTTGGACTTTATTATTTATCTCTTTTGTTTTTTCTTGTTGCCCTTGGGTTGGGATTGCTGATCAATTGGCAGTTTGCTTCGATGATGCTTCTTTACGGGCTGGTGTCGATGGCATATAGCCACCCTTCGATCCGTCTGAAAAAGTATGCCTATCCGAGCTGGATTATAGCCGGATTATTCCAAGGTTTTTTTACTTTCTGTATGGCTTATGCAGGCTTGAGTGATTTTGGTTGGGAAATATTCACCCGATCCCATGTAATCATCCCTGGAATCCTGACTTCATTGATGCTTTGGGGTTCCTATCCGCTTACTCAAGTGTACCAGCACGAGGAAGATGCCAAAAGGGGAGACAAGACCTTGAGTCTTAAATTGGGGGTGAAAGGAACGTTTTCGTTTTCCGCGGTTTGGTTTTTCATCTCAGGTCTGGCTTTTGCCTGGTTTTTTATTCAGAGAGGCCAGTTTACTGCGACCTATGGTTTTTTGCTGTCGATGTTGCCCGTGATCCTGTATTTTATTGTATGGTTTTCCTTTGTCCGAAAGGATGAAGTGCAATATGCCAATTACACCTGGGCCATGTGGATGAACCGTATTTCAGGTATTGCCCTGAATGCTTTCTTCATTTGGTATTTTCTTGAAAACACCCAGATTTTACAGGTTTTTTGATCATTTGATGACTGGACCATGGGTGTTCTTCATGATTGCCCGGGCAATAAGACCGGAATTTCGGACCAAACTGACAGCAAAATCTGAAACTTTATTCGCCCCAAAAAGCCATTGAACCCTTCTTCCAAGCCACAACCGGCTTTTGAACTGTCTGGACCATTCGGAGAGGTAGGCTTTTTCAATTTCCGGACGGCTGAGGTTTGTGATCAAAATCTCTGCCGCTATCTTCCCTGAATGGATGGCAATGGCCATCCCATTACCGCATAGTGGAGTGATTAGACCTGCCGCATCTCCTAGCATTAAGATATGGTTTTCTACCGGCAATTTGGGGGAGAAATCCACTTCATTGATTACCTCGGGTTTTTCAAAAAGAAATTCTGCATTTTCGAAGATGGTTTTCAGGTGGGGATTTTTGTACAAGACCTCTTTTTCCATGTCCTGAATATTACCGTATTTCCGAAGATGATCTTTAGATCCCAAATAACAGAGGTTAAATTTTTCCTGTTCGATCCTGTTGATGCCGCAATAACCTCCTTCAAAATTATGCAGGGCTACCAGGTCTTTTTCATAATCGATGCGGATATGGTATTTAACTCCGATATAGGGAGACCTTGAGCGGATAAAGTTCCTGTCAAGGTATTTGTCGATCTTGGATCTCTTGCCAAAAGCTCCCAAAACATGTTTGCTGTAGAAAATCCTTCCATCGTTCAACACTATTCGGAATCTATCTTCATCCGGTAAAAAATCGATGGACTCGGCTTGTGCCTGAAGTAGAAATTCCGCCCCGGCAGTTTTGGATTTATGAAAGAGAAATTCATCCAGTACATAACGGCTGATCCCAAAACCTCCCATATCAAGATCCATTTCTGCCATTTCCCCTTTTACAGAGCTCAGTCTGAACTTACCGATTTCGGCTGGGAAAAATTCTTTTGGGAAAAGGCTTTCCCTTATCAAAAAACCCCTCACTTCATTGGAGATATATTCCCCACATACACGGTGAAAGGGATAGTTTTTTTTCTCAATCAAAAGAACCTCTTTACCTGATTTTGAAAGCTGATGTGCAGCTATCAGTCCTGCAAGCCCCCCACCAATAATGATTATTTCCCGGAATTGTTCTGCCATACCTGCCTTTTATTGGTAGGATCTACCGTTTATCAAATTTCACCTGTTTAAATTAAGAATAAGCTCCTTCAACTGGTTATATTCAAAAGTTAATTTTCATTCAACTAATAAAACATGAAGAAGTTTACCCAAATGAGCTTAAAAAAGGGGCTTCTTTTTTTCTTGATGCTGGGGATGGCATTTTTATCTGAGGATGCCTTTGCCCAGAAAAAAAAGAAAAAAGAAACCACCAATCAACCGGCACCAGCGGCTCAGGCTGCGCCGCCTGCACCCAGGCCAGGTGCAGCGAGAAATGGCATCAAGCCTTATGAAGAGGTCATTACCGCCAAAGCCAAATCCAAAGACGGGCTTTTTAAAGTCCATGAGATAGAAGGAAAGTACTATTACGAAATCCCTGATTCATTGATGGGAAGGGAAATGTTGATTGTAACCACCATAGCAAAAACTGCTGATGGGATAGGATATGGAGGAGAAAGAACGAATACCCTTTTGGTAAGATGGGATAAAAATGGAGATAATGTCCTTTTAAAAGTGGTTTCCTACAGCAATACAGCAGCGGATTCGCTTCCAATATTCACGGCTGTGAGGAGTTCCAACCTTGAACCTATACTTCAGAAATTTGATATCAAGGCCAAATCTAAAGATGGAAATGGTGCAGTGATTGAGGTGACAGACCTTTTCAGCAAGGATGTTCAAGCATTGGGTTTACCCAGAAACCGTAGGACCGAATTCAAGGTATCCCGCCTGGACAATGAGCGTTCTTATATCGAAAGGATCAGCCCATACCCTATGAATATCGAAGCCAGGTATGTGATGACATATGTTGCGGCTGAACCTCCTTCAAACGGAAGTACGGGATTGATCACCGTAGAAATGAACTCTTCTATGGTTTTGCTTCCAAAAGAGCCCATGATGCAGCGATTGGCAGACAGTAGGGTAGGTTGGTTTACCCGCTCTGTCATAGATTACGGTCTGGACGAGCAAAAGGCTACCCAAAGGACATACCTCAACCGGTGGAGGTTGGAAGTAAAGGAAGAGGACTATGAAAAGTTCAGAAATGGTGAGTTGGTAGAGCCTAAAAAGCCCATTGTTTTTTATATTGATCCTGCAACTCCGGAAAAGTGGAGACCTTATCTAAAGCAGGGTGTAGAAGATTGGAATGCAGCATTTGAGGAAGCTGGTTTCAAAAATGCCATTTTAGCCAAAGATCCGCCAAGTAAGGAGGAGGATCCGGATTGGAGTCCGGAAGATGCCAGGTATTCCGTCATCCGGTATTTTGCTTCGGATATCCAGAATGCTTATGGACCTCACGTATCTGATCCAAGATCCGGTGAAATTATAGAGTCCGATATAGGTTGGTACCACAATGTGATGAACCTTTTGCGCAATTGGTTCTTTATCCAAACTGCAGCTGTCAACCCTGAAGCCAGGGGAGTGAAATTCAGGGAAGAGGTTATGGGGAGATTGATCCGTTTTGTATCAGCACACGAGGTCGGCCATACTTTAGGTTTACCGCATAATTTTGCTTCTTCCCATGCTTATCCTGTGGATTCCCTGCGCTCTGCTACCTTTACCAGAGAGTTTGGTACGGCTCCCTCCATTATGGATTACGCCAGGTTCAATTATATAGCACAGCCTGGAGATAAAGATGTTTCTTTGATGCCAAACGTGGGACCTTATGACAAATACTCCATCATGTGGGGATACAGACCGATTTTGGACGCCAAAACCCCGGAAGAAGAACAGCCTGTGTTGAACAATTGGATTCTTGCTAAACAGGATGATCCGGTTTACAGGTTTGGAAGGCAGGGCAACCCTTATGACCCAAGTTCACAAAGTGAGGATTTGGGAGACGATGCCATGAAAGCCTCAGATTATGGTATCAAAAACCTGAAAGTCATTCTACCAAATCTGATGGCATGGACCGCGGAGGAGGACAAACCCTACAAGGATTACAGCGATCTAAATGAAATGTATGGGCAAGTAATCGGTCAGTTCAACCGATATATGGGCCATGTCAGAACCAATGTAGGGGGTGTTTATGAGATGTACAAATCAGCCGGACAAGGAGACCCCGTTTACCTGCATGTGGATAAGGCTACCCAAAGAAGGGCTGTTCAGTTTCTGAACAAAGAACTTTTTGCCACCCCTTCCTGGCTGATGGATGAGGATATACTTTCCAGAATTGGGGATTTTGGGCACCTGGAGAGAATACGTAATGTTCAGGTAACTACCCTTAATGGCATTTTGGAATGGGGAAGATTAGGAAGGGTGATTGAAAATGAGGTTTTAAATGGAAGGAATGCCTACAGCATGTCCGAGTTGTTTGATGATCTGCGTGCAGGGATTTGGTCGGAATTGTCTACAGGCAGAAAAATAGATGTTCATCGTAGGAGTTTGCAACGCGCCCATATCGAAAGACTGGAGCTGCTGCTGACAGGAAATGAGCCCGTAGTGCCTGTACAGTTTAGAACAAGGGTGGGTCCTCAGATCAATGCTTCCCAGTCTGACATCAGGCCGATGGCAAGGGCAGAATTGAAAACCCTCCAAAGGCAAGTTACAGCTGCACTTCCCAATGCTTCGGACAGAATGTCCAAAGCACATCTGGAAGATGTATTGGAGAGGATCAAGAAAATTCTTGAACCTAAATAATCATTTGTAATTTGACCTCTGATTTTGGCTTTTTCTTGTTTTTTAGCAAATAGAGAATTTGACAAATTCAGGGGTCTTTCTTTTTTCATGGGGTTTATGCAAGGGGATAAATCCTTTCCATTCAGGAAAATATCTTTATTTTTACGCATAGGAGTAACATAAAGCAAATGGCAACTAGCCCTACTAAAATCCTTCAGGATCATAAACTGCGTATTACGAGCTGTAGAAAGGAAGTTTTGAGGACTTTTCTGGATAAAAAATCTGCCCTTTCCCATTCAGATCTTGAAGAAATCTTAAAAGAGGAATTCGACCGGGTGACCATTTACAGGACTTTGAAGACTTTTCTTGAAACGGATCTAATCCATAAAGTTCTGGACGACAGTGGAGCTACCAAGTATGCACTTTGTGCCCATGGACATGACGATCACCATTCCCATGATCATGAGCATGTGCATTTCAAATGTGAAAAATGTGGCAGGACAATTTGTATAGATGAGATCAGTCTTCCCAAGGTCAATCTCCCTGAGGGGTTTTTAGGAAAAGAGGTGAATTTATTGGTGACGGGGGTTTGTAATAAATGCAGTTAAACCTCTATATGCTCAGTCCGTTTTTTGTTTTTTGGAACATCCGAAGGCCAAATAACTCCAGGAGGTAGATCTATTTTTGGAGGAGACAAGTCTTCTATACCGCCATCCCCATCATCATTGTTGCTGTCTTTACGGGAAATTTTTGATTTCGTCATGGTAGCCACAAAGTAAATCAGCACCACATAGGCGAAACCACACAATACCAAATCAATTACCAGGCTACTCATACACTCAATTTTCTTCTTAAGTTAATACTTTTGAAGTTAGAAGTCAATGAATTAACTCTTATACAATCAATTTTGATTGATTAAATGCCAGAATTTTTTTTTAGGTTGATGGTCTGATTTGTGAAATACTGGATATAATAGGATATTTGCGCTCTGAAAATTTTATGTGATGATAGTAAAGACTAAAAAATATCAATTAGAAACCGGGACTTATATCAAGTTGGGTCTGATGAATATCCTTAAGGAACAATGGTGGGTGGCTTTGATTGCCATCGCAATTGCCTGTGGTTATTTTTGGATTCCTTCCTGGTGGTGGATCAGCATGGCATTATTGGCTTATATTTTATATTGGGTTTTTTGGTTGATCCAGTTTGCCGGTGTCACACAAATGGAGCAGAATAAGGTGATATTTGAAAAGATGTCGTATGAAATAGACAGCAGACAGATCCTGATGAAATTGAATACCAAACAGGGCATGCCGATCAAATGGGATATGATTAAAAAGGCTGAAATGACCAAAGATGCCTTTATCCTGACCATGTCCAAAGCACAGTTTATCCACCTTCCTTATAAGATCTTCAATTCAGATAATGAAAAGAAGTTTGTGGAAACCATTTTGAAAAGAAAGGAATTGATCAAATAAAAAAAAGCCTGCTATATTCGGCAGGCTTTTTATTTTTTCAACTTCATCACATGGGAGGCAGGATGACCGTGTCTATTACATGTATTACCCCATTGGACGCTTCAATGTCAGCAACCGCTACAGTTGCATTGTTAACCTTAGCTTTTCCATCTTTGAGGGAAATGCTTAACTCAGCACCTTGGGCAGTTTTGGCTTTCATGCCGTCTTTAAGGTCTTTGGAATAAACTTTGCCCGGTACGACATGGTAGGTCAAAACGGCTACCAGTTGCGCTTTGTTTTCTGGTTTCAGCAAGGTTTCCACAGTTCCGGCAGGGAGTTTTGCAAAGGCCTCATTGGTAGGTGCAAATACCGTAAAAGGCCCATCACCTTTTAGAACATCTACTAGGTCACCGGCCTGGACTGCTGCCACTAAAGTGGATAAAATGTCCGTTTGCACCGCTAAGTCCACGATGTCATTTTCAGCATGCACATCATGCTTTGGATTAACTTGAAATGCAGAGCTTACAAAAAAAGTAAGCAAGACTGCGAAGGTCATTAATTTTTTCATGGGTAGAATAGTTTAGTTTTCTGAATATAAAAGCATGTGTGTTAATGCATTGTTTTTCAGAATTTTATAAATTTTCCCTGATTTGTTATTCGTTTCCTTTATGGTAAAATTGATACACAGAAAATTTCCGCTTAATTTTTTAAAAATGATGAGCGGTAGCTATCCAATAAGGTTTTATAGAAGGAATTCATAAATACCGAGTATTTTTGGGTCATGCAGATCAGATTGTTGGCCATAGGAAAGACTGACCATGCTTCCATTCAGCAGCTTGTTGAAGAATATGCGAAGCGATTAGGGCATTATGTGAAATTTGATTTGGAAACCTTACCGGATATCAAAAATGCCAAAAGTTTAAGCGAATCTGTGCAAAAAGAAAAAGAAGGAGAATTGATCTTGAAAAAGGTTCAGCCTGCTGATGAACTTATTCTTTTGGATGAAAATGGTAAACAATTTGGGTCTGTGGAATTTTCCCAGTTCCTTCAAAAGAAGATGAATTCCGGATTGAAACAATTGATTTTTGTGATAGGGGGACCTTATGGTTTTTCTGAAGCTGTTTATCAACGTGCGAACGCCAAACTTTCCCTTTCAAAAATGACTTTTTCCCATCAAATGATCAGGGTGTTTTTTATCGAACAGCTATACAGGGCTTACACCATTTTGAAAAATGAACCTTACCACCATCAATAAACCATTTTTATAATCCATCAAATTTATACCTTTAGCAGTCATTGCCTTCCTTTTTAGGATACATCCAAGGTCCTTTGTTAAAAGGAAAAGGTTTATTTTTAATGTTAAGCCAATGTTAACAAAAGTTCTCATGGATTTTTGTAATGTTAAAAAATTGTTAATTTTGGATTAACAAAATATTTACTTGTGCGTTAATTCTCCTGTGAAAAAGTTGTTGTTGATAGTGATGATAGGTTGCTTGCTAGGCTTTCCAGTAAAGTCTCAGGAAAACTTTGTCGTATATCAACTCCATGTTTTTAATGATCCTCAGGAAAAGTTACTGCTTACAGCGCATCAGGATGAGCCATTTTTATTGTTGCAGGCCATTAATTTCCAGGAAGACGAAAGTGGATTCAAAAAATGGGATGAGCTGACTCAGGTTTTGGACCAAAAGATAAAAAAGGATGTGGGGAATGTTCGAATGCTGTCTGAATTGTTTTTTACCACCCATCAGTTGATGTTGAAAGAATATGCAAAGCATGCGTATTTTTCAAAAACATTGACTGATGGTTTGTATGATTGCGTCACCGGTACAGGTTTGTTTGCGCTATTACTTGACCGTTATCAAATTCCCTATTGGATAGTAGAAACCCAAGAGCATGTTTACATTAAAGGAGAAATCGGGGGAAGGTCCTTTATTTTGGAAAGCACTTTTCCTGATAAGGGGCTAATTACAGGAAAAAGGGAAATCAAAAATTTTGAAAGCCAATTTTTCCCTAATGGCAATTCCAGCAACTTGAATAACTCTCCCATTGGGATCGGAAAGGTCAGTGAGCTTCCAGCTTCCGGAATGGATCTAAATTATATCGGGCTAAGGGAATTGGCAGGTTTACAATATTATAATGATGCCATCAGAAAATTTTACGAAAAGAAGTACAAGGATGCCTATATACAGTTGATCAAAGCAGCATACCTCTATCCTTCTTCAAGAATCAATGATCTCAAATCCAAGATGGAAATTTTATTGGGAATTATTTCGGTGGATACCCAAATGCAACAAGTTAGTCTGCAAGAATAGAGGCTTTATTCAAATAAGCAGTTTTGATTTGTTTTTTCGGCTGAGAATCATCTGTCCACGCTACCCAGATGTGATTGCCTGTTATCGTCATCTGTGGAAAACCACTTGACCTTTTTTCTGAACTTGCAGCGATCTCAATATGGGCGGCTGTTTTCCCGGTTTTTGCCACTTTTTTTCCAAGCAATTTTCCTTCCTCCATCCAGATCACAAAAGCATGCTGATCATCTAACATTTGCAAGGCTACCCGTCCAATAGTTTTTCCAAGTCCAATATGGATTGGAGTTCCGAATGAATTCCCATTGTCTTCTGAGAAAACCAATTTGACTTCCGGCCTATCCTGTGCTGCCGTGAACCAAGCAATGGCCAGGGTGTTGCCAAGCGAGGCAATTCTAGGTCCATTGACTGGACAGGCGGGGATTTCCCATAGGTCCATATTTACAATTTTCGTTTCATTCCAATGGGAACCATCCCAAGAGATAAAACCTATGTCCCTGATTTCTGTCGCGGATCGGTCACGGAATACTACTGCCGGGCCTGATTGGCTTACCGTAGAACCTGTCTGACAGCAGTCGCACACCCGGTCATCCAGAAGCCAATCATTCAGTTTAATCCCTTTTGAATCTAACAAAGCTGCCCTTAAACTCATTTGTCCTTGGTGGCCATGATCATGATTGTGCCCATTTCCACCTGCGGTATTTCTACCATCCAGCCAAGTAATCAACATGTTTTTTCCCCAAGGGCTCATGGAAACAAATCCATGCTCAGTTTGGGTGACATCATCATGAAGTTTTTGAGGAACAGTCCATTCTTTTCCATTTTTTGAAAGGGTGTACATGACATCATATGCAAAAGTTCCAGGGCCACTTTTTTTCAAAAAAACGGTAAGTAAACTTCCATCTTCAAAAATGCGGATCTGGGGATAGTCTGCCCAATTGACAAACCAATCTTCCCCCTCAGCAATCAAGTGGGTGTTTTTTAATTCATTTTGGACCAATTCGGCAAAATATAGCCGACTTGTTTTTTCAGATTGTTCTACCCAGGATGCGTAGGTTTTATCATGATGACTTGTCAGTGAGGGAAGTGCAATATCTTTATCTAAGACTTGAATTATTGGGCCTTTTTGGAACTGAGGAGGCAAAAAAGTTTCGGTTTCTTTTTTTTTCTGACAAGAAAAAAGGGCGATGCTAAGTAGCATCAGCCCTTTTGATAGTTGGATAGCAATTTTGTTTCGCTTCATCATTCCGATACAATCAATTTGAAACCTTCTCCGTGTACGGTGATGATTTGTACTTTAGGGTCTTCTTTTAATATTTTCCTGATTTTGCTGAGGTACACATCCATGCTTCTGGCGTTAAAATAGGAATCATCCCCCCAAATCTGTTTCAATGCGTGGCTCCTATTGACCAGTTTGTTGGTTTCTGAAGCCAGCAACCTCAATAATTCATTTTCCTTAGAGGTGAGTTTGTGGTCACCTGATGGGCTTTTGATGTATTGTTCATCATAGTGCAGTTCAAAATCCCCAAATTGGTAGACTTTCAGGGATTGGGTTTCACCGCTCTTTTGCGTTCTTCTCAAAATGGCAGCAATCCTCAGCAACAATTCTTCCATACTGAAGGGCTTGGTGATATAATCATCTGCACCGATTCTCAGTCCTTCAATGATGTCTTCTTTGAGGTTTTTGGCAGTAAGGTAAATGATAGGAAGATCCTCCTGAACCTTTTTGATTTCTTTGCCTAAGGTAAATCCATCTTTTTTTGGCATCATGATATCCAGGATTGCGAGGTCAAATTTATCTTTCTTGAATTTTGACCAACCTTCTTCCCCATCTCTGCAAAGAATGGTTTCATAACCTTTCATGCTCAGGTATTCCTGCAAAATGTCTCCCAAATTGGGATCGTCTTCTACTACTAAAAGTCTTGCTTTGCTCATTGTTTTTTGGGTAGTTTTATTGTAAATGAACTTCCTTTTCCAGGCTCACTTTTTACTAGAATTTCACCGTGATGCGCTTCCAGCATTGTCTTTACATAAGCCAATCCAAGGCCAAAACCTTTTACATCGTGGAGATTTCCGGTTGGAACCCGGTAAAATTTATCAAATATCTTTTTCACGGCTTCTTTTGACATCCCAATTCCGTTATCTGTCACTGAAATAAAGATATGCTCCTTTTCATCCCAGGCTTTCAAACGAATATAAGGAGCTTCTTTGGAATATTTGATGGCATTGTCCAACAAGTTGTTGAGGATATGGGTTAAATGAAAAGCATCAGCTTCTAAATAAGGATCCTGTAATTTTGATTCCAGAAGGATTTTTCCTCCTTTGTTTTCTACTTGTAAAGCAATCAGGTCACTGGCGTTTGCCAGGATTTCCTCAATATTGAGCTTTTCTAACTTCAGTTTAAATTCTTTCTTGTCCAAAGTGGCTGCCTGAAGGACTTTTTCCACCTGTTGTCCCAGCCTTTTGTTTTCATCTTTGATGATCCCAATGTACCTTTTTCTAAAGGAATCTTGGTTCAGAAAATCCGGATCTTGCAAAGCTTCCACTGCAAGACTTACCGTGGCAATAGGTGTTTTGAACTCATGGGTCATATTATTGATAAAGTCATTTTTGATATCCGATAGGTTTTTTTGACGGATGATGACTCTGATGGCATAGATAAAACAAAAAATGATGATGCCGATAAAAAGCATAGAGCTTAATAAAGGTAGCCAAATTTGCTGCAGGATAAATATCCTTTTATCCGGAAAATTAATCAGAATATGGTTTTCTTTTCCCAAAAGATCGCTGGGAAAAAGCCTTGCCTGTATTCCCGTAAGCAAATTTTCCGGTTCTTTGAGAGTGCCAATAGGGATAAGCATTCCCTGATCATTGCGTATGGCCATATCAAAAGGCTGATCTATACCCCTTTCTTTCAGGTGGTTTTTGACCAAGGCCTTCAGTTGGGTGGTATCTAACCGCTCCATGATGTCTTTTTGTCCCTCCAAAAGTTCCTCCCAGGCCTGATTCATAGCTTCGATTTTCAGGTTTGTCCGACGGATTTTTTCCAAGGCATCCATTGGAATGTTGTATTCTTCTATGAATTCCTGATCTGTACCAAACCGGTTTCTTCCAAAGGATTCCATTTGGTTGAAATATTGTAATTGCCTTTCTCTTTCCTGAAGCAGGATTTCCATTTCATCAGGAGTAAACATGGAAGAGGCGATCTGAGGTGTCAAATACGTGAAGAAGTTGTCCAGATCGTTCAGCAAAGAAGGGTCTACGCCCCTTGATTCCACCAGCCTTCTGAACCTTTGGCTGACTGTCGGCATAGGTTGCCGCATGATGGAGTCCGTTAGGGATGGACGTCTGCGGTTGATGGGTCTTTGTCTGACCTGGACGACAATAGGTTCAATTTTTTGAAAAAGTAACTTTTGCGCTAAAGTGTCCTTGGCCAAATAGGATAGGAAGATATCACTTGTTTCTCCTTTTTCCAGCTGCTCCACTGCCGTGGCGAGGGACTGGTAAACATTCTGTTCAAAGTTTTCCTCGTTGATACGCAGTGCATTATTCACCCAATAGTATTGGAATCCTATGAGACCAATGCTTGCAATGGACATCAAAAGGATGATTAATTTCATTTGGGTTTTTGACATAATGCAAATTTACTGGATATTGATAGCAAGCTTGGATGGTTAACAATTTTTAACAGGGACAATTACAGGAGCTGTTTGTCCGAACTGTCCAAATGTTCTACTTTTGAAAGGATGATTAGTTTCTTAAATTAGCAAAACCATACAAATAAGAAAAGGGAGGTGTAAATCTCCCTTTTTTATTGGTTGCCGATCAGTATCTTTGGCCTCAAATTCAAGATTCATGGAAATTAAAAACCAACAATATCAGATACAGGGAATTGCTTTGACCGACTTGGCCAAGCGCTATGGTACGCCTCTTTATGTATATGATGGTCAGAAAATATTGGATCAGGTGAAATTGTTGCAGGATGCATTTTCGGATGTTAAGCTCAGGATCAAATACGCTACCAAAGCTTTATCCAACATCAATATTCTCAAATTGGTAAAGAAGGCCGGTACTGGTGTAGATGCGGTTTCCATTGAAGAAGTGAAGCTTTGTTTGCATGCTGGATTTCAGCCCCAGGAAATTATGTACACCCCAAACAGTGTTTCTTTCGAAGAAATTCAGGAAGCTGTTGATCTTGGGGTGATGATCAATATTGATAATATTCCTATGTTGGAACATTTTGGGACTTACTATGGCCATCAGGTTCCGGTCTGTATCCGCTTGAATCCCCATATTCTTGCAGGCGGCAATGCTAAGATTTCTGTTGGGCATATTGATAGTAAATTTGGGATTTCGATTTTGCAACTCAAGCATGTCCTCAAGGTAGTGGAGGCTTATGACCTGCAGGTTGTTGGACTTCATGTCCATACTGGTTCTGATATTTTGGATGCTGATGTATTTTTGAAGGGAGCAGAGATTCTTTTTGATGCAGCCAAAGAGTTCAAAGGGCTTAAATTTTTAGACTTTGGAGGGGGATTTAAGGTAGCTTACAAGCCTGGTGATATTGCCACAGACATCAAGGAAGTAGGAGTGAAGGTTTCGCAGGCATTTAAAGATTTCTGTAAGGAGTATGGTTCAGAATTGGAGATTTGGTTTGAACCTGGGAAGTTCCTTGTTTCAGAATGCGGATACCTACTGGTTAAAGTGAATGTGATCAAAGCAACACCGGCATCCACTTTCGTGGGGGTAGATTCCGGATTGAATCACCTGATCAGGCCTATGATGTATGATGCTTATCATGACGTAGTCAATATCTCAAGATTGGAGGGGCCCGAAAGGGTCTACACTGTCGTGGGATATATCTGTGAGACCGATACCATTGCGGCTGACAGGAAACTCAAAGAAGTCCAAGAGGGAGATATTCTTGCTATCAAAAATGCAGGAGCTTATGGATTTAGCATGTCCTCTAATTACAATTCAAGATTAAGACCGGCAGAAGTACTTATTCTTAACGGAGAGGCATATTTGATTAGAGAAAGAGAAACCTTTGATGATATTTTGAAACATCAGATAGATATCGGATTATAGTCCTTTATCCAAATTTTATATGGGCCGGGAATTACAATTTTCCGGCCTTTTTTATTGTTTACTTATTCCATTAAAAAAAATTCCTTTCCGGTATAAAATTTTTTTTTCGCCCCATTTTCAATTCGTCTGTCATTTCAGACCATCAAAAAAGCATATGGTTTAAGGATTTTTGAATATTGAATAATTTCTAGAAAAATAATACTTTTTTTAGTGCTATTTCATTTTTTGAACCCCTCTGTGCTCTCTTGTATTTTCGGGATAATCTTTTATAAATTATACAAATAACGATGATATAAGCAATATCATTTTGAATTGTTTGAAAAGCATAAAATTTTATTTTAAAACATGAAATTCAAATTCATGATTTTGAAAAGCAATTTATGCAAGGCTAAAACAAGGAGCATTCGTCAGAAAAATGTCAGGATTTAGGAAAATAGTAGCTTTGATCTTCATGCTGTCTTTATTGCAGCAGGCATTTGCCTTGTCTGCTCCTAAATCATTTTGGGCTTATAATCCTGGCTCACAGGGTCTGGAAAGGACAGATCTAGGACAGCCGGCAGCGCAACTTTCAGTAAAGGTTTCAGGAAAACTTGCCCTTTGTCATCATTTGGATAGGGGGCATATTATCCTGGAGGTTTCGGGTGGAACTCCGCCGTATTCATTTCTTTGGAATAATCAGGAAAGGACCCAAAACAGACACAACCTTTTTGCCGGAACTTACACCGTATTTATCACGGACAGTCAGGGCCGGAGGCATGAAGAGCGGATTGTTATACAGCCGCCTTTTCCATTGATTGTCGAAATGGCAGGTATTCAAGCCGCCTCCTGTTCCGGAACTCCTGATGGGAGCGCCAAGGTAAATATCAGATTTGGAAGGGGAGAACCATACAAAATTTTATGGAGTCATGGTCTGGAAGATGAATTGGAGGCGAAGGGTTTGATGCCTGGCATCTACAGCGTAAAGGTCATTGATATGTTCAATTGTGATGCCACGCTCACATTCGAAATTAAATCCAATGCAGATTCTTTTGAAGTGAAGGAAAATATCCAGCAGATCAGTTGCTCAGATAATTCTTCGGGTGCAATTTCTTTAGATATCACCGGAGGAAAAGCTCCCTACACCTTTTTATGGTCTAATGGCATGACAACCAAAGATATTTCCGGTGTAGGGCCCGGAAAATATGAAGTTGCAATCAAAGATCAGGCGGGCTGTACAATCAATAAAACTTTTGAAATCAAGTCTCCCTCCACTGTTGAAGTAACTGTTTCCAGGATACAACATAACCTTTGTCATGGAGCCTCAGATGGTGAAATAGATATGGAAGTCAAAGGGGGGCAGGCACCATTAATTTTTAGCTGGAGTAATGGGGCCACTTCTCAAAACCTGAGGGGATTGAAGGCCGGTACTTATACGCTTAAGATTAAAGACGCCTCTGGCTGTGAAGTCAATACGCAAGTAATGGTACAGGAGCCTCAAAAATTAACAGCGAGGTTGGAGTCCAGCATTGAGTTGAACTGTGAGTCAGGTGAAGCCACTGGTTTTGCCTGGGTAAATATTCAAGGGGGAGTCTCGCCATATACCATTAAGTGGGGAACAGGAGAGACTGGGAAAAATGAAATTGTATTCAACCGGCCAGGCGAAATACAGGTAGAAGTTGTGGACAATACAGGCTGTACGGTAGTAGAAAAGTTAAGGGTGGATTTTCCCTTTAATAACCTGATTGCCGGCAGGATTGATTTCAATGTGAGGAAGCTTTCTTTTTCCTCTGAGCCTGAGGTACACGTGTTGGAGCCTTTGGTGTTTGAAAGTGAAATCGGGGAAGATTTTATTGCCTGGGAGTGGGATTTTGGAGACGGGGCTACAGCAATGGACAGAGATCCGGTCCATGTTTTTAAAAAGCCCGGAGAGTTTGATGTCACACTGAGGGGATATGACATTTATGGCTGCTCCTCTGTCCAAAAGAGGCTTGTCACGGTCTTGGAAACAGAGGAATGGGTGACAATCCCCAACGCATTCACCCCAAATGGGGATGGGCTGAATGATGTATTCAGACCTGTTTATAAAGGCCTTGTAAACTTTGAGATGGACATTTTCAATCATTGGGGAGAACACCTTTTTGCGTCACGGGGCTTGGAAATCAGCGGCTGGGATGGAACCAACAAAGGGCGGCTATTACCTAGAGGAAATTATATCTATAAGGTTCAGTATACCACTATTACCGGAGAGACTGTGCAAAAGACCGGCACGGTTACATTAGTTCGTTAGGATTATGAAAAAGTTACTTTTGTGTTTTAGTTTTTTGGTAATTGCTAGTTTTGGAAAAGCGCAGGATATCCAGTTTTCCCAGTTTTATGCAGCGCCGATTTACCTGAACCCTGCTTTTGCAGGTTCTTCTGAAATGACCCGTTTTGGGGTGAATTTCAGAAACCAATGGCCGGGTCTTGAACATAGCCTGAATGCCTATTCGGCCTATTTTGACCATTATTTTTTCAATTTGAATTCCGGTATTGGGCTAATAGTGAACGGGATGAATGAAACAGTGGCCGGCCTGAGCACTACTGAGGTGGGACTTGCTTATTCTTATCGGGTTCAATTGGGGTTCAACAGTTTTTTGAGATTTGGCGGTCAGGCCAGCTTTTTTTCCAGGGATGCCAATATGAACCAATTTATTTTTGAAAGTCAAATAGACAGAGGTACGGGTTCGGTGGGAGACCAAAGTGGTGAATTATTGGGCCTGGATAGTAGGCACCGATATGTGGATTACCATTTTGGAATGCTGTTCAATAATGAGTTTGGTTGGTTAGGGCTTTCAGCGCATCATATTACGCAACCCAACATTTCGTTTATTGATGATCAGATCAGCAGATGGCCCATGAAAATCTCTGCCCATGGCGGATTGAAGTTTGACCTTTCGGGCGGTTCGGTTCGAAACTTTATGAACAATAGCCAAGGCCAGAGGGAACTGGTATTGGCATTTAATTACAAACATCAGGACCCCTTCAATCAGTTGGATTTAGGGGCACAGTTTAACCTTCAGCCTGTTGTTTTTGGCTTGTGGTATAGAGGGCTTCCCAATCTGGGCAATGCCCTTCCCAACAATGAATCATTGATAGGATTAGTGGGTTTTTCGTTGGGAAATGGATTGGATATTGGTTACAGCTACGATTTCACTTTGTCCCCTTTGGGCCAGGCCAATACCGGAGGAGCACATGAGGTATCGATGAGATTGTCGTTTTTATCAGGGGATGCAAAGCAGGCAGGAAGAAAGGGAAGCATCTTACCCTGTTTCAAATATTGACGTAGCTTTTTTGAATAGATTTTTAAACAATGAAGACTTAAAGGGATTATGATGTCATAATCCCTTTGTTTATGCCAAAAACGCTAAGATTGATTTTAGGTGACCAACTCAATAGGAACCACAGTTGGTTTAAGGATAAAAGCAATGACAAGTTATATGTGATGATGGAAATCCGGCAAGAGACGGATTATGTAAGACATCATATACAGAAAGTGATTGCTTTTTTTATGGCAATGAGAAGTTTGGCTGATCACCTTAAAAATCATGGGCATAAAGTTTTGTACATAGGATTGGATCATCCTGCCAACCAACAGGACTTGGTGAAAAATCTCAGCTGGATTATAAGGGAAGAAAAGATAGCGTTATTTGAATACCAGCTTCCTGATGAATACCGTCTTGATAAGCAATTGAAGGACTTTTGCCTTCAATCCGGCGTTCAGGCCCGGGCTTATGACACGGAGCATTTCCTATCGGAAAGGGACTTTTTAGAAAACTTTTTCAAAGGGAAAAAAACCTACCTGATGGAATCTTTTTACAGGGAAATGAGAAAAAAATATGATATCCTGATGGATGGCAAAGAGCCTTTGACAGGAAGGTGGAATTATGATCAGGAAAACAGAAACAAGTTCAAAGATCCACTTCTGCTTGTTCCTCCGAAAAGGCACCAAAAGGATGTATCCGAATTGCTTCGGATGATCCAAATACAGGGAATTCAAACCATTGGAAGTATCGATGATAACCATATAGATTGGCCGGTTAGTAGGGAGGAAAGTTTGGAATTGGTGGAGCACTTTTGTCAATTCTTATTGCCCTATTTTGGAATGTACCAAGATGCGATGTTTTCCGGAGATCCTTTTTTATTTCATAGCCGCTTGAGTTTTTCACTCAATACCAAAATGATTTCACCTTTGGAAGTTGTCCAAAAAGTGGAGGGATACTGGCTTCAAAATCAAGATAAAATAGGTATTGCCCAAGCGGAAGGTTTTATCCGGCAAATCATTGGATGGAGAGAGTATATGAGGGGAGTTTACTGGGCTAAAATGCCTGAGTATGCGAAAATGAATTATTTTGGACATGATAGAAAACTCCCTGATTTTTTCTGGACAGGGAAAACAAAAATGAACTGTTTGAAGCAAGCCATTGGTCAGTCCTTGGAAAAAGCCTATGCGCATCATATTCAAAGATTAATGGTTACCGGCAATTTTGCTTTGTTGTCGGGAATTGATCCTGATGAAGTGGATAAGTGGTATTTAGGCATTTATATCGATGCCATTGAATGGGTAGAAATTACGAATACCCGTGGAATGAGCCAGTTTGCCGATGGAGGGATCGTAGGTACAAAGCCCTATGTGAGTTCTGCCAATTACATTGACAAAATGAGTGATTACTGTGGATCTTGCTATTATGATAAGTTAAAGAAAACCGGGCATAAGGCTTGTCCTTTCAACAGCCTTTACTGGCATTTTTATAACAGAAATGAAGAGAAGTTGGGTAAAAATCCCAGGATAGGAATGATGTACCGTACTTTGGCTAAGATGAAGGATAAGAAAGATATCCTGGAGCAGGCTGAAGTTTACCTGTCCAAATTGGAGGATCTTTGATCCTACCGGATCCTTTGGTATGCTTTCATTATTTCCAGCACCTTTTCTTTAGGGATAGCCTTCACCTTTCTTCCATTTTTGCCTTCCATATCCTGGGCTGCAAAAAGCGAATTGATGATGGCTTCTTCCGTGGCTTCAATGGTGGCAAGAAAAAGGGCTGACATGTCATCGTTTCGAAGGTATTTTTTTTCCTCAAGCTGAAGATTATTCGCTTCATGCGCTATGAGATTGGAGGAATTGTTGGAAAAAGCAATCACATAATCACCGGAGCCATTGGAGGCAATTCCTCCAGTTTTGGCCAAACCCATCATGGCTCTTTGGGCCATTCTTTTCAAGTTCCTTTCATTGACTGGAGCATCTGTGGCTACGATGATCATGCAGGAGCCGTCAGCTGATTCCAATTGGTTCCGAAAACTGTATTGTTCCAATTCTTGTCCAATAGGTACCCCATTGATCTGGAGCACGCCACCAAAATTAGTTTGAACCAAAACACCCACTGTATATCCGCCCAGGGAGGCTGGCAATACCCTTGATGAAGTTCCTATGCCTCCTTTGAAACCAAAGCAAACTGTTCCTGTACCTGCACCGACATTGCCTTCTTTTACTTCACCAGACTTAGCGCTGTCAATAGCTTCAAGTACATCTTCTCTGGAAATGTGTTGGCCACGGATATCATTCAAATAACCATCATTGGTTTCCCCTACAATGGCATTGACAGACTGGACCTGTTCATTTCCCTCCTGACGGAGTGTATAGGATACTATTCCTTGAATACCTGCAGCCACACTTAAAGTGTTGGTCAGTATAATGGGGCTTTCAATATTGCCCAATTCTTCAATCTGTGTACTGCCTGCCAGCTTTCCAAAACCATTTCCAACATAAACAGCCGCAGGAACTTTCATTTGAAATAAGTTTCCATTATGGGGAAGGATTGCTGTCACTCCTGTTCGGATATTTTCCCCTTCTATTTTTGTTTTATGTCCCACAGTCACCTGAGACACATCGGTGATGCTGTTGTATGGGCCGGTTTGCAGGATGCCGATTTGAATGCCCAAGTCTCTTGCTCTATCTTGAGCTTTGGATTGAAGGCTCATGAGGAGGGAAATGAAAATGATGTAATAGGATTTTGGAAACATTCACTTTTGTATTTGGGTGCTGATCAAAACCATTTGAGCAGGCTTTGGATGATTTTTTTGTTAGCAAGTCCGTAAGGAGGAAATAATGGTTTGGAAGCTGTCAGTCCAATTCGCTGTTTTAAAACCGCTTTTTCATTGCTAAAAGCCAAAAAACCAAAATGGCCATGTGCTTTTCCAATGCCGCTGTTGTTGACGCCTCCGAACGGGAGTTCATTTTGAAGAAAATGCAAAACACAATCATTGGCCACCGCCCCTCCCGAAGAAGTATTTGAGAATACTTCCTGGATTTTATTGTTGTCTTTACTGAATATATATAAAGCCAATGGCTTTGGTTTTGAATTGATAAAGTCGAGTGCTTCTTTCAGATCATCATAAGGTTTAACAGGCAATATAGGGCCGAAAATTTCCTCCTGAAGGATTGTCATGTCGTCTGTGACACCTGTAAGTACAGTAGGCTCAAAGAAATTTTCCTCTTCATTTACATATCCTCCAAAAAACAATTGAGCACCTTTAATTTCTGCATCAGCCATCAGGTGTTTGAGTCTTTTGAGGTGTTTGGTACTGACAATTCTTGCGTAATCTTTTGATTTTTCAATGCCTTTGCCAGAAGGATCGTACATTTTTTTGATTTGGTTTTTCAACTCTTCCAAAAAAGGGATCTGAACTGCCCGATGTACCAGCACATAATCAGGAGCAATACAGGTTTGGCCACAATTGACGAATTTTCCCCAAGCGATTTTTGATGCAGCGTCTTTCAGATCGGCTTGTATATCGACAATAGCCGGAGATTTCCCACCCAACTCTAAAGTTACGGAGGAGAGGTGTTCTGCTGCGGACTTCATCACTATTTTTCCCACTGCTGGGCTACCGGTAAAGAAAATATGGTCAAAGGGTTTGGTCAATAATTTCTGCGCAACCTCTATTTCTCCTTCAAACACCGACACCAAGGCCTTATCAAATGTTTCTTCAACCAATCTACGGATCAAGGCGGAAGTATGGGGAGTCATTTCAGAGGGCTTGATGATTGCTGTACAGCCAGCCGATATGGCTGAAACCAAGGGTCCCAAGGCCAGATTAAAAGGGTAATTCCATGGGGCAATGATCAAGCATACGCCTTTAGGTTCGTAGTGAATATAGGAACTGCTGCCCAACATGGTAAGCGGTGTACTCACTTTTTTTGGTTTCATCCAGGATTCCAGATGGTTGATGGCATGTTTTATTTCTGAGGTGACCACAAAAATTTCCGAAATGTCAATTTCAGGATAGGGTTTTTTGAAATCCGCATAGATTGCTCTTCTGATATCTTCTTGATGCTTGGTAATCCAATCCAATAATTTCTTCAATAAGGCTATGCGCAGATTGGCTGTACTGCTCCTCATTTTTAAGGCCTGTTCTTTTTGTAGGGCAAATACCTGATCTATGAGCGTGGCATTTATATCGATATTTTCCGGTTCCATCATTTTAATATTAAAGGTGTTATAGATGATTAAATTAAGCACATATTTTGAAAGGTGAAAAAGTTTCAGCAAATTGTAAAGCTTAATTTAAACCATTAGCAATTTTCACCCGTTAGAATTGCATCACCCAAAATTAAAATGATTATGCAGTGGAGTTTGGAAAGGATTATTCCCCAAGGGATTTTGGGAGATAATCAAAGAATGAGGTTAATCAAAGAATACCTCACAAAAGTAAAAAGTGAAAAACTAAGTAAAACAAAAAGGAGCTAAAGGCTCCTTTATTTTTTTGTATCCTTCCTTGTAAATTTTTTCTGTCAGACATCCAATAAATAAGTTTTCCTGATGATTTCCCTTCTAAAATCAATATAAAAAACCTAAAAAATGTATTTCAAATAAAAAAAAATGATTTACAAATAAAAATAATTTTTCATTTTGCTTGACATGAAAAACAAAAACCTGTATGTTTACTGCAAAAATAAGTATTTGGCAAAATTGATACTCAGGTACTTGTAAAAAATGATGTAAAGCATGGATTTAAAAATCGATTGAATGAGGAAGTATTACGGAAAGCTGAAAAAATAAATAGATGTAAGATCCCCTCATTTTTAGACAGGAAAATTACAGTGACCTGTCAGGATTTCAAGTCAAATAAACCGAATAGCAAGATGGAAAGGATTTTTAGGATTTTGATAGCTGGAATAATGTTTATTCCGCTGATGGTTGCGGGTCAGCAGCTGCCCCAGTTCAGCCAGTACATGTTCAACGGTCTGCATATCAATCCGGGATATGCGGGGTACAAGACACAGGGGTATATACAGAGCACATACAGGAGCCAGTGGGTGAATTTTCCCGGGGCTCCGAAGACTTTTACGGTGACCGCGGACCTGAGTGCGAACGAGGGGATGCAGGGTTTCGGTGTTTCCTTTATGACCGACCAGATCGGGCCTGCGAAGACGACGGGCGGACTTTTCACTTATGCCTACAGGATGCAGGTTGGTGACGAGAGTTTTTTCAGCCTTGGGGTCAGCGGAGGATTTTCGGAATACATGATAGACGGAGACCTGCTGAGGTTCAACGACCCGAACGACCCGAACATTCCGGAGGGGAGGGAGCGTATGGTCACGCCGAACATGAACGCGGGGATTTTCTGGCACAACGCGCGTTTTTATGCGGGCTTCAGTGCGTTCAACATGATAGGAAAGGGGGTGCTTCAGCGCGAGGACCTGTCGCTGGGTTTCCACGATTACCATTATTACCTGACCGCGGGGGCGCTGATCCCCGTGAGCGACAGGGTTGAGTTCAAGCCGAGCTTTCTGGTCAGGGAGGTTAAGGGAGCACCGACGAGCTATGACATCAACGGAATGTTTTTGTTCATGGAGCGTCTGTGGCTTGGTGCATCGTACAGGTCGAACATGAAGATCTGGAACGAGAACCTGGAGCCTAACCTGGGCACCAGGAACGCGGTTGCGTTTCTGGTGGAGGTATTTGCGACGGAGAGCATCAGGCTGGGCTATGCCTACGACCACAACCTGAACGTGCTCCAGGATTACAGGCACAATTCGCACGAGATTTCCTTGGGTTATTATCTTTCGCCCAGAAATGTTAAATTGAAAAACCCAAGATGGTTCTGATCATGAAAAAGAGGATAAAGATATTGTTTGCGGCGGCGCTGCTGCTGCTGTCCACGGATATATACGGACAGGCTCGTCTTCTGAGGTACGGGGACAAGCAGTACGGGCTTGAGAATTACGCAAGGGCTGCGGAGGCGTACCGTGAAGCGTACGGGAGGCGTGCGGAATACGGCACGGCGGTGAAATTAGCGGAGAGCTACGACAAACTGGGGATGTATGCTGAGTCCTACGAATGGTGGGGCAGAGCGGTCGGCCATGAAGGTTCGGGCAAGGAGGATTACGGCAGGTACCTGAGGTCTGCGATACAGGCGGGGCGCTGGGAAGATGTGGACGGGCTTCTGCAATCCGGGGGCTATACGGAATATGATTTTGCGGGTCTTGACCTTGCGGGGATGCGCAGGCTGATGGAAAGCCCTGCGCGGGTGAAGCTGGTTCCGGTAGCGGGGGCGAACAGCGGTGGCAGCGATATCGGTGCTTCGCTGGACGGCAGCGGGGCCATGTATTTTTCGAGCGACCGGGGGACTGTTGGTGACGCTTCGCGCCGTCCCGGGATCAGGCTTGACGCGAAGAACAACATTTACAGCACGGAGCGCAGCAGCTACAACGAGCGTGAGTTTTACAGGATATACAGGAAGGACGGTGACGGCGGGGCAGCTGTTGTGGTGACCGACCTTGCGGGCGCGCTGCATGTGAGCGACCCTTCCCTGATGGCGGACAGAGGGCTTGTTTTCTATACTGCCTTTGTGGGGAAGACCAGGCAGAAGGGCACGCGCGAGATCACGAACCACGCGGGGATCTACTACGGGAGGATAGACGCGGACGGCAACATCACGGGCAGCGTGGCCTTTCCCTACAACGACCACCAGTCCTACGGGGTGATGAACCCCTTCGTGGACACGGAGGCGAAGCGTGTCTACTTTGCATCGGACATGCCCGGGGGACAGGGAGGTTTTGACCTGTACTATGTGGAATATGACGGGGACATGAACTTTTCGGCCCCGGTGAACCTGGGCCCCGGGGTGAACACGGCGCAGAACGAGAGCCATCCTTCAAGGAGCGGGGGCAGTTTTTACTTCTCTTCGAGGGGCCACGGCGGCCTTGGGGGCATGGATGTGTTCAGGGCCGACTATAAAAGCGGAAAGATAGAAAATGTGGTGAACATGGGTGTTCCATACAACAGTGTCCGCGACGACTTTGCGTTCGTGGTGGCGGGTGACGGTAAGCGCTACCTGTCCACGGACAGGGACGGCGGCATGGGCCTTGACGATATTTATACAGTGGAGGACCTGTTCAGGATCCTTCAGGCGCGGGTGCGGGACTGTGACGGGAACGTGGTTCCGGATTACATCGGGGAACTGTCCCGTCAGGGCGGCGGCACCATAGGCGCACAGCTTTCCCGTGAGGGGATCCTGACGGCGGAGCTTGACCCTGATGGCGACTTTGTGCTGCGCATCAGCAGGAAGGGCTACTTCCCTGTGACGGACGGTAGCCTGAGCACGAGGGGCATGGAATCGGACACGCTGAAGCGGGAGTACGTGCTGGCGCCGATCCCCTACAGGACGCCGGTGTATGTGGACATAGTTTACTATGACCTTGACAGGTCGGAGATCAGGAAGGACGCGGAGCCGGCCCTTGACAGGATAGGTGAGCTGATGGGCAGGTACGGTTTCATGGACCTGGTGGTGTCCTCGCATACGGATTCGCGTGCTTCGGAGGAATACAACCGTAAACTGAGCGAGCGCAGGGCGAATTCGGTAAGGGATTACCTTTCAAGGTACGGCATTGACGGGGGCAGGGTGAGGCTGGAGTGGCACGGCGAGCAGAAGCTGGTCAATGATTGCGGTGACGGGGTCGCCTGTCCTGAGACGGAGCACCAGCTGAACAGGCGGAGCGAGCTGGTACTGGAGGCGTTCCCTGACACGGACAGGCAGTATGACCTTCCTGAGGGCGTGGATCCATGCGACCTTCCGGGATATCTTGAGCGTATAGGAGAGGAGGCGGGCCTTCCGACGGTATACTTTGACTTTGACAGGAGCGGCATCAGGCCGGTGCACAGGAAGGAGCTGGAGCGGGTTGGAGTGATGATGAACAGGAAGACGGACCTGAGGCTGTACATCGAGGGGCATACGGACAACAGGGGCAGCGATGCCTATAACATGGGGCTTTCGGAGCGCAGGGCGCAGGCGGTGATGGACTACCTGGTGAAGCGCGGGGTTGAGTCCTCGAGGATGGAGCACAGGTGGTTCGGGGAGAGCCGTCCGAAGGTGGACTGCGCATCGGGCGACTGCACGGAGGCCCAGCACCAGCAGAACAGAAGAACAGAGCTCAGGCTGAGCAGCAAATGATACTGATTGTTTGAATTATTAAAATCCATCTTTCTATTCGGGGGCCGGTTTTTCCAAAACTGGCCTCTTTCTTATTTTGGATAGTCGACTTTGAAGTTAGATTTATAGCTGTCCTCTAAAAAAATAAAAAAGCAGCTCGCATAAATCCAAAACAATGCGCCAAGATTAAGCAATGTCAATCATTATCTAAATTCAATCAATATCCAAAATCTACCAATAGCTAAGGGTACAAACCCCTGGTTTTATTTTGCTTAAGGTAGGTTTACAGCTCTCTAAATTTTAAGATCAATAGATGAAAACGAATACCTGTATGATTTTCCTTAAAAAAATTAGAATTTATTTGTTTAATGTATAGCAAAAATTTTGCATTTCACAACTATAAAAAATTCGTTTAAAGAATTTTATTCCGTTAATAGAAAAAAAACATTTAAAAAATTTTTATTATTTCAGAAAAAAGTGTGATTTTTACCGTAGCTACGAACTGCAATAATTTATTTGGTTTTTATTTAAAGCATACGGATGTTTGTTCACCATTTTTGAACAGGCCGGTTGAAGGACAAATGGCCTGGTGGAAAATAGGGATTGCTTTTAAAATTGACATTAAAATCGATGCTATAACAAGCCAAATTAAGTGTGATAAGCCCTTGTAATTACTTTATATGGCAAAAAAAGTATTTCAAATACAAAAAAAAGCCATACATTGGAAAATATTTTTGAAAACACTTGTTTTTAAAAAACAAAAAAATGTATATTTACAGCAAATTAGTTGATTTGAATAAGTCTATTTAATTCAGGTCAATGCAAAAGGGTAAAGAATATTTTTAAAATAGACTGAATATGATACGTTATCTACAATTAAGTTTGGCAGACTTAGGTGCCAATATTAAAGAAATTTTGTATAAGGTAGGCCTTTCTGGAAATTTCCTAAAGGCTTTTTGTGCATTCCATATTCCGGAAATTCAGGCAAAGATTTTTTTCCTTGATGGTATTCACTCCGGAAACTCACTTCAAAATTTAAATCACTTAAAGCCAGCGATGGTTTTAAATAAATCAAATAGGCTATGAAGACGTATGTTAAATTGTTAAGCATTCTGTTTTTTTTAACGGGTGTTTTCTCTTCATTTTTGGTTTCTGCTCAGTCAGATCCCAACAGTTTTCCTTCCTGTAACCAAGCAAATGTTACAGTGGGAAGTTTGGAATTCAGAAAAAGCGATGGATCTGCTTTTTTACCAACCGATGATTTTCCAATTGGGACACCTATCAATGGTGTAATTACAGCCGTTTTTAGTGGATCAACCAACAACGCATCGGCAACTTATATCCAATATGACATTTTTATTAATGGTCAGTTTCTTAGAACGGATTCAGATTGTCTATTTCAAGGTTCAAGACCGCCACAAAACGTTCCAGTTAGAATTGGTGACTTTACTTGGAACTGGGGAGATGAAATCAGGATTGAGAATGTCTTTATGAGATGGGCGACTGGTTCACTTACCTCAACTTGTCCTGGACTGGCCGGTGGAAATGCCCAATGTTTTTATAGTCAAGAGGGATTCCTTGGAAGAACTCCTCTCGTAGCAAACTTTGATTTCGAAACAAATTGTAATGATTTTGAAGTAGATTTTAAGAACCTTACTACAGGTGGTAACACGACATCTTATTCATTTAATTGGAACTTTGCAGGTTTGGGTTCTTCAACTTCAGCGAATCCTTCTTTTA
Source organism: Cecembia calidifontis (assembly GCF_004216715.1). Lineage (NCBI taxonomy): Bacteria > Pseudomonadati > Bacteroidota > Cytophagia > Cytophagales > Cyclobacteriaceae > Cecembia > Cecembia calidifontis. Next base: position 755,221 of record NZ_SGXG01000001.1, on the reverse strand, counting down.
CTTTTCCAGGTCCTGGAACTTACAATGTTACCCTTACTTCAAGTGATGGTTTAACACTGCCTAAGTCAATTACTAAAACTGTTCAGTTATTTCCTTTATTAACGGCATCATTTAATAAAACTGATTCAGATTGTATAAATGATAATACAGGTTCTATCACATTGACGGTTGAGGGGGGCAAAGGCCCATATACTTATTTATGGTCTACAACAAACGGTAATGGACTTGTTGCAGGTCAGAAAGATCAGACGGGGCTATCCTCAGGAACGTATGAAGTAAAGATCACAGACGATAGAGGATGTTTTGAAACATTACAAATTGTAATTGCCCAGCCAAATACAGCTCCTGCTCCATCCAATTATCAAGATGAAGAGATTTGTCAAAATTCTGGTCCATTAGGATATAATATTACTGCTGATGCAGGATATAGTTTGATCTTCTATGACTCGGAAACCTCTACTTCACCATTGACAACTGTTCCTTCGGTTGATTCCAATACCAGCGGAGCAGGTACTTTTTCAGTTTGGGTAAGTCAGATTAAGAATGGAGAATGTGAAAGTGCCAGGGTAAAAGTTAGCATAATTGTTAACCCTCTGCCTGTTTTGAATATTACCAATCCTGCTCCTGTTTGTGAACCGGGAACGATAGATCTGACAGCTGCTGCGATTACCTCTGGTTCTTCCGGTTTTTCAAGCCTGGCTTATTTTTCAGATGCTTCTGCAACTGTAGCCTTAACAAATCCAAGTGCCATTGCGCAATCAGGTACTTATTATATCAAGGCAACATCCGATAAAGGTTGTTTCGTTATCCAGCCAGTAGTAGTGGTAGTCAATGAGGCCCCTGCTGCTCCTATATCAGCTGGAAACATAACAGAGTGTGCAGCCGAAAGCATTCAAACTTTGGATGCCAGAGATGCCATATCAGCTCTTCCTGGAGTTGACATTTTGTGGTATGAAACAGCTGAAGGCGGTAGCCCGGTTACTCCTACTTGGAGTCAAATCGGCTCTAAAACTTATTATGCTCAGGCTGTTAATTCTTATACGGGTTGTACTTCTTTACAGAGAACTCCCGTAACCCTTACTATAGATGATTGTAGGGTAAATATTAACAAGTCTGTCAACTTTGAAAATATCAATGGTCCTGTGACCTTGAATTATACCATTACAGTAACTAATCCTGGAAATATTGCCTTGACAGGTGTAGTGGTTACTGATCCATTAACCAATGGTTCCAATCCATTGACCTTGGGTTCGGGAGATACAAATAACAATGGTAATCTTGACACCAATGAAACTTGGGTTTTCCAAACATCTTTTGAAGTTACCCAAGCAATGATTGATGCAGGGACTTCAATCGTAAATACTGCCTTCGTTAATACAAATCAAACGAAAGAGGCGAAATCAAGTGTATCGACAACTATTTCTCAGAATGCCGATATCAGCATCACCAAGACTGCGGGCCAGCCTACCTACAGTGCTGCGGGCGATGTGATCACCTACAGCTTTGAGGTAAGGAACACGGGCAACGTGACCCTTACTAACGTGAGCGTGAGCGATCCGCTTCCCGGCCTCGGCACGATCAGCCCTGCTTCTGTGACATTGAACCCTGGAGCGAGCCAGACCTTCACGGCGATTTATACCATTACCCTTGCCGACATGAACCTGGGCAAGGTTGACAATACAGCGACAGCCACAGGTACACCTCCGACAGGTCCTGCGGTGACTGCTTCTGACAATGAGACCATTACAGCGGTCCAAACACCGTCCATCAGCATCGTGAAGACCGCTGATAAAACCGCCAATATTCAAGTTGGAGATCTGATTATTTACAGCTATGTAGTAACCAACACAGGTAATATCACAATAAATGGTGTGAATGTAACGGATGAACATCCCGGTACAGGCTCTTTGAGTAACCTGGTTACTTCTGATGCCATCAATAATGTTGACCCAGGTCAGACAGTGACATTTACTGCTACCTACACAGTGAACCAACAAGATATTGATAAGGGTTCAGCTATAACCAATTTGGCCACAGCTACTGCTGTTGGGGCAAATGGACAAAATGTAAATGCTACGGACTCCGCTACTATTACACCTGAAGCTGCATCTGCTTCAATAGAAATCGAGAAGAAGGGAACCTTCGTGGATGCAAACGGTAATGATAGACCTGATGCTGGTGAACAAATCGTCTATACTTTCACAGTAACCAATACCGGTAATGTGACTTTGACAAATATTATTGTCGAAGATCCATTGGTGACAGTAAGTGGTGGTCCGATTGCTTCCCTTGCTCCTGGAGCATCAGATGGGGATACATTTACTGCAGTCTATACCTTGACTCAGGCGGATATCAATGCTACCACATTAAAGAATGTTGCCACAGTTAAAGCAGAGTATGATGGAAATGTGATTGAAAACACAGGAGAGGATGTTCAGACATTTACTACTGTTTCCAGATTTTACGTTGCTAAAACTGCTGATAAAACCACTAATGTGGAGGCTGGAGATCTGATTACCTATACATATCTGGTTAAAAACATTGGAAATGTCACAATTAACAATATAAATGTAACAGATGCCCACCCTGGTACTGGAGTACTTAGTGACCTAACTACCAGTGATCCTGTAAATGGTGTTGACCCAGGTCAGACTGTGACATTCACTGCGACTTATACAGTGACCCAACAGGATATTGATAATGGAACGCCAATTACCAACATTGCTACTGCAACCGGTGTGTGCGTATTGGGTTGCGAATTGATAGCGACAGATGAGGAAACCATTACCCCAATCGCCGCATCACCAAGTGTTACACTTGTGAAAAATGGCCAGTTTATTGATGCCAATGGAAACGATAGACCTGATGCTGGTGAACAAATCGTCTATACTTTCACAGTAACCAATACCGGTAATGTGACTTTGACAAATATTATTGTCGAAGATCCATTGGTGACAGTAAGTGGTGGTCCGATTGCTTCCCTTGCTCCTGGAGCATCAGATGGGGATACATTTACTGCAGTCTATACCTTGACTCAGGCGGATATCAATGCTACCACATTAAAGAATGTTGCCACAGTTAAAGCAGAGTATGATGGAAATGTGATTGAAAACACAGGAGAGGATGTTCAGACATTTACTACTGTTTCCAGATTTTACGTTGCTAAAACTGCTGATAAAACCACTAATGTGGAGGCTGGAGATCTGATTACCTATACATATCTGGTTAAAAACATTGGAAATGTCACAATTAACAATATAAATGTAACAGATGCCCACCCTGGTACTGGAGTACTTAGTGACCTAACTACCAGTGATCCTGTAAATGGTGTTGACCCAGGTCAGACTGTGACATTCACTGCGACTTATACAGTGACCCAACAGGATATTGATAATGGAACGCCAATTACCAACATTGCTACTGCAACCGGTGTGTGCGTATTGGGTTGCGAATTGATAGCGACAGATGAGGAAACCATTACCCCAATCGCCGCATCACCAAGTGTTACACTTGTGAAAAATGGCCAGTTTATTGATGCCAATGGAAACGATAGACCTGATGCTGGTGAACAAATCGTCTATACTTTCACAGTAACCAATACCGGTAATGTGACTTTGACAAATATTATTGTCGAAGATCCATTGGTGACAGTAAGTGGTGGTCCGATTGCTTCCCTTGCTCCTGGAGCATCAGATGGGGATACATTTACTGCGGTCTATACCTTGACTCAGGCAGATATCAATGCTACCACATTAAAGAATGTTGCCACAGTTAAAGCAGAGTATGATGGAAATGTGATTGAAAACACAGGAGAGGATGTTCAGACATTTACTACTGTTTCCAGATTTTACGTTGCTAAAACTGCTGATAAAACCACTAATGTGGAGGCTGGAGATCTGATTACCTATACATATCTGGTTAAAAACATTGGAAATGTCACAATTAACAATATAAATGTAACAGATGCCCACCCTGGTACTGGAGTACTTAGTGACCTAACTACCAGTGATCCTGTAAATGGTGTTGACCCAGGTCAGACTGTGACATTCACTGCGACTTATACAGTGACCCAACAGGATATTGATAATGGAACGCCAATTACCAACATTGCTACTGCAACCGGTGTGTGCGTATTGGGTTGCGAATTGATAGCGACAGATGAGGAAACCATTACCCCAATCGCCGCATCACCAAGTGTTACACTTGTGAAAAATGGCCAGTTCGTTGATGTCAACGAAAACGGAAGAGCCGATGCTGGAGATCAAATTACTTATACCTTCACTATAACCAATAATGGTAATGTAACCCTGACCGGGGTTGTAGTTGAAGATCCTTTGGTAGATGTGTCGGGTGATGAGATTGCATTCCTTGCCCCAGGTGCAACAGACGGAAGTACATTTACTGCAGTCTATACCTTGACGCAAGAAGATATTGATGAAGGAACATTTACCAATACAGCTACAGTAACAGGTCAGTACAATGGTGATGTTACAGCAACAGATAGTGATACTCAGGATTTCGAAAGGAAGCCAAGTCTTGATATAAGTAAAAAGGCAAACGTGTCTTCAGTTAATGCTGCGGGCGATGTAATTGTATACACAATTACTTTGACGAATACTGGAAATGTCACTTTAGTGGATGTTAATAAATCAGATCCAAAAGTATCCTACAATAATGATATTAACTCTTTCGCTCCAGGAGAATCAATATCTGTAGATGTAAACTATGTTGTTACCCAAGCAGACATTGATAGAGGAGTTATTGAAAACATTGCAAGTGGCAAAGGGCAGACGCGTGATGGAATTAACATCAATGTTGAAGCAACTGAAATAGTAACTGTCAATCAAAATGCTTCTCTTAGCTTGAACAAAGCCGCCAACAGACCCACTGTAACTGCAGCAGGTCAGGAGATTGTTTACACCTTGACAGTGACTAACAACGGTAACGTGACCATAGACAACGTTACTGTAGTGGATGAGAAGGTTAGTGTGAACCAAAATGTAGGTACCCTTGCCCCAGGAGGTGAGAGCGCTACTGTGACGGTTACCTATACCGTGAGCCAGGCGGACATGGATGCCGGCAGCATTGTGAACGTTGCGACTGTATCCGGAACTGATCCTAACGGTGAAGAAGCTGGAGCTGAAGACGGAGTGACTGTGACAGTTGAGCAGAATGCTTCCCTAAGCATGAGCAAGACTGCCAACAGACCCACTGTAACTGCAGCAGGTCAGGAGATTGTTTACACCTTGACAGTGACTAACAACGGTAACGTGACCATAGACAACGTTACTGTAGTGGATGAGAAGGTTAGTGTGAACCATAATGTAGGTACCCTTGCCCCAGGTGAGAGCGCTACTGTGACGGTTACCTATACCGTGAGCCAGGCGGACATGGATGCCGGCAGCATTGTGAACGTTGCGACTGTATCCGGAACCGATCCTAATGATACAGATACGAAAGGAGAAGATGAGGTAACTGTTGTGGTTACACCAAATGCTCAGGTGAATGTTGAAAAAGTGGCCAATAACAGTACTTACACTGAAATCGGCGATGTGTTGACCTACACAATTACGGTAAGCAATACAGGTACTGTAACCTTAACTGCAATCACTGTGGTTGATCCATTGACAGGTCTAAATGTTGAAATCGATGCCCTGTCACCAGGTGAACAGAGAGTCTTTGAGACATCTTATACCATTACTTTGGAAGATCTTGAAAGAGGTTCTGTCCTGAACAATGTCTTGGTGACTGCAAAAGATCCAAATGGAAATGAAGTGACTGACGAGGACAGTGTGACAGTGGGAGGTTCAAGCAAACAAATCATTGCCAATGATGATGAGTATGGTGAATTCCCGATCAACTTCGCCGGTGTATTAGGTAATATTCTTGATAATGACCTCTTGGAAGGTCAAAGACCTGATCCAAATGATGTTGACTTTGAGTTCACAGACCTAGATGGAATCATTGGATTGAATATCAATGAAAATGGTGAATTGAGCTTGTTAATTCCAGGAATCAATGAACCTAGAGAGTACAGGTTGAGATATGTTCTGAGAGAGACACTGAATCCAACCAATAGTGATGATGCCTTTGTGATCTTCAGGCTACTGGAAAATGAAGTTGACCTTTCAGTAGAGAAAACTTCTAATAACATTGAAGTATTCGAGGGTGACGAGTTTGACTACACCATTACAGTATCTAATAATGGTGGTACCGATGCCGAAAACGTGGTGATTACCGATGATCTTCCAAATGGTGTTACCTATGTAAGCACAAGCTTTGTATCCACGAATCCGAATGTAGCGTTAACTACAGCGGTACAAGGTAGCAGAGTGACTTGGAGTATACCGTTATTGCCTGCAAACTCAGTGGTGACAATCACCTTAAGAGTAAAAGCCAATCCACTTACCGGAGACGTACCGTTAACCATTACGAACCAGGTAACGATAGTTTCCGATGGTGATGAAAACAATCCATCTGATAACTTTGATACAGATGTGAACAGGGTGAATCCATTCTTCATACCAAATGTGATTACACCGGATGGTGATGGTAAAAATGATACCTTTGAAGTCAAAGGTTTGGGCAAATTTGTCAGCAATGAGATTGTTATCTTCAACAGATACGGTGACCACGTGTTCCAGCGTAAGGATTATGCCAACGATTGGAATGCGCCAGGACAAGTAGCAGGAACTTACTTCTACGTGCTGGTTGGTACTGATGCGCAAGGCAGAAAACATGAATTCAAAGGATGGATTCAGGTAATTAAATAAAGGATGCAAATCCAATAAAAAAGGCGATCATTGATCGCCTTTTTTATTTTCCACACCTCAACTTTTTTATTTTAATAGATTAATTCAAGGTGTTCCATCAACTACAAAATTTGAGGCTTTTTCCTTAAATATCAGAGGCCTTGATTGGCAGGTACATCAGGCTGATATTTTCTTATAATCAGGCGTCCAGCTGGGCGCCTTTTGTTTTTTGTAACCTCTTTAAAATCAAATGAATGTGGATTTTTTATTTTCTGGAATGGAATTTAAGAATCATAAAAAAGCTTTTCAAATAAAAAAAAATGCATTTAATTAAAAATATTTTTACCTTTTCTCTTGACATGAAAAACAAAAAGTTGTATGTTTACAGCAGAATAGAATATTTGTTGTGCTTGAAAAATCAAGTTTTGGTCAAAAAGCCCTCGGATGGTTCAAATTCAAAGAAAATCAGGGTAGGTTAATTTTTCAAGGCCTGGAGTTTTGAGGATACTTTCAAAAGTTCTTATCCCATTTTCAAAAACATCAAATAAACCGAATAGCAGGATGGAAAGGATTTTTAGGATTTTGTTTGCGGTGATAGTGTTTATGCCGCTGATGGTTGCGGGGCAGCAGCTGCCCCAGTTCAGTCAGTACATGTTCAACGGTCTGCATATCAATCCGGGATATGCGGGTTACAAGACACAGGGGTATATCCAGAGTACATACAGGAGCCAGTGGGTTAATTTTCCGGGTGCACCGAAGACCTTTACGGTGACTGCGGACCTGAGTGCGAACGAGGGGATGCAGGGATTCGGTGTTTCGTTTATGACCGACCAGATCGGTCCGGCGAAGACGACTGGGGGTCTTTTTACCTATGCTTACAGGATGCAGGTTGGAGACGAGAGTTTTTTCAGTCTTGGTCTGAGCGGGGGATTTTCGGAGTACATGATAGACGGGGACCTGTTGAGGTTCAACGACCCGAACGATCCGAACATACCGGATGGCAGGGAGCGTATGGTTACGCCGAACATGAACGCGGGTATTTTCTGGCACAATGCGCGTTTTTATGCGGGCTTCAGTGCCTTCAACATGATAGGGAAGGGTGCATTGCAGCGCGAGGACCTGTCGCTTGGCTTCCACGACTACCATTATTACCTTACAGCGGGAGCACTGATCCCGGTGAGCGACAGGGTTGAGTTCAAGCCGAGCTTTTTGATCAGGGAGGTGAAGGGTGCGCCGACGAGCTATGACCTCAACGGGATGTTCCTTTTCATGGAGCGTCTGTGGCTCGGTGGATCCTACAGGTCGAACATGAAGATCTGGAACGAGAACCTGGAGCCTAACCTCGGCACCAGGAACGCGGTTGCGTTTCTGGTGGAGGTATTTGCGACGGAGAGCATCAGGCTGGGCTATGCCTACGACCACAACCTGAACGTGCTCCAGGATTACAGGCACAATTCGCACGAGATTTCCTTGGGTTATTATCTTTCGCCCAGAAATGTTAAATTGAAAAACCCAAGATGGTTCTGATCATGAAAAAGAGGATAAAGATATTGTTTGCGGCGGCGCTGCTGCTGCTGTCCACGGATATATACGGACAGGCTCGTCTTCTGAGGTACGGGGACAAGCAGTACGGGCTTGAGAATTACGCAAGGGCTGCGGAGGCGTACCGTGAAGCGTACGGGAGGCGTGCGGAATACGGCACGGCGGTGAAATTAGCGGAGAGCTACGACAAACTGGGGATGTATGCTGAGTCCTACGAATGGTGGGGCAGAGCGGTCGGCCATGAAGGTTCGGGCAAGGAGGATTACGGCAGGTACCTGAGGTCTGCGATACAGGCGGGGCGCTGGGAAGATGTGGACGGGCTTCTGCAATCCGGGGGCTATACGGAATATGATTTTGCGGGTCTTGACCTTGCGGGGATGCGCAGGCTGATGGAAAGCCCTGCGCGGGTGAAGCTGGTTCCGGTAGCGGGGGCGAACAGCGGTGGCAGCGATATCGGTGCTTCGCTGGACGGCAGCGGGGCCATGTATTTTTCGAGCGACCGGGGGACTGTTGGTGACGCTTCGCGCCGTCCCGGGATCAGGCTTGACGCGAAGAACAACATTTACAGCACGGAGCGCAGCAGCTACAACGAGCGTGAGTTTTACAGGATATACAGGAAGGACGGTGACGGCGGGGCAGCTGTTGTGGTGACCGACCTTGCGGGCGCGCTGCATGTGAGCGACCCTTCCCTGATGGCGGACAGAGGGCTTGTTTTCTATACTGCCTTTGTGGGGAAGACCAGGCAGAAGGGCACGCGCGAGATCACGAACCACGCGGGGATCTACTACGGGAGGATAGACGCGGACGGCAACATCACGGGCAGCGTGGCCTTTCCCTACAACGACCACCAGTCCTACGGGGTGATGAACCCCTTTGTGGACTCGGAAGCGAAGCGCATCTACTTTGCTTCGGACATGCCGGGCGGCCTGGGAGGTTTTGACCTTTACTATGTGGAGTATGACGGTGACATGAACTTTTCGGCCCCGGTGAACCTGGGCCCAGAGGTGAACACGGCCCAGAACGAGAGCCATCCATCAAGGAGCGGGGGCAGTTTCTACTTCTCTTCTCGCGGCCACGGAGGCCTTGGCGGGATGGACGTGTTCAGGGCGGACTATAACGGCGGGAAAATAGGGAATGTGAGGAACATGGGCGTTCCGTACAACAGCGTTCGCGACGACTTTGCGTTCGTGGCGGCGGGTGACGGGAAGCGCTACCTGTCCACGGACAGGGAGGGCGGCATGGGCCTTGACGATATTTACACAGTGGAGGACCTGTTCAGGATCCTTCAGGCGCGGGTGCGCGACTGCGAGGGGGACGTGGTTTCGGATTACAGCAGCGAACTGTCCCGTCAGGGGGGCGGCAGCATAGCCGCACAGCTTTCACGTGAGGGGATCCTGACGGCGGAGCTTGACCCTGAGGGCGACTTTGTACTGAGGATCAGCAGGAAGGGATATTTTCCGGTGACGGACGGGAGCCTGAGCACGAAGGGCCTGGAAGCGGACACGCTGAAGCGGGAGTACGTGCTTGCCCCGATACCCTACAGGACGCCTGTGTATGTAGACATAGTTTACTATGACCTTGACAGGTCTGAGATCAGGAAGGACGCGGAGCCGGCCCTTGACAGGATAGGTGAGCTGATGGGCAGGTACGGTTTCATGGACCTGGTGGTGTCCTCGCATACGGATTCGCGTGCTTCGGAGGAATACAACCGTAAACTGAGCGAGCGCAGGGCGAATTCGGTAAGGGATTACCTTTCAAGGTACGGCATTGACGGGGGCAGGGTGAGGCTGGAGTGGCACGGCGAGCAGAAGCTGGTCAATGATTGCGGTGACGGGGTCGCCTGTCCTGAGACGGAGCACCAGCTGAACAGGCGGAGCGAGCTGGTACTGGAGGCGTTCCCTGACACGGACAGGCAGTATGACCTTCCTGAGGGCGTGGATCCATGCGACCTTCCGGGATATCTTGAGCGTATAGGAGAGGAGGCGGGCCTTCCGACGGTATACTTTGACTTTGACAGGAGCGGCATCAGGCCGGTGCACAGGAAGGAGCTGGAGCGGGTTGGAGTGATGATGAACAGGAAGACGGACCTGAGGCTGTACATCGAGGGGCATACGGACAACAGGGGCAGCGATGCCTATAACATGGGGCTTTCGGAGCGCAGGGCGCAGGCGGTGATGGACTACCTGGTGAAGCGCGGGGTTGAGTCCTCGAGGATGGAGCACAGGTGGTTCGGGGAGAGCCGTCCGAAGGTGGACTGCGCATCGGGCGACTGCACGGAGGCCCAGCACCAGCAGAACAGAAGAACAGAGCTCAGGCTGAGCAGCAAATGATATTTCTACATCAACGACTTTATTTTTTAATATTCGGTCTATTTGATTTACTAAAAAAGCTAACCGGTTTCCGGTTAGCTTTTTTCTTTATCCTTATTCTGTGAAGTTTATATTTTAATAATCAATAAATGGATCTCCTCCTCTTTTCCGATTTTATGGCCTATTCCTTCTGAAGATCGGATTAAAAAATCAACAAATGAATTTTATGAATTTGGGAGTGCAAACAAGATTTAATTTTCAGCAACCAGTTTATCTGGTTTTTCAGTCAAAGGAATAGCTGCAATCTGTTGCATTTTCTCTAATTTAACCTGTTCAAATGCCAATCTGTTTTCTGGAGAAATTGGATCAGACGGTGGGATTTCCTCTTTTAACCAATCAACTTGTTGGCCGTTTTTCCAGAATCTGAAACATAAATGTGGTCCTGTCGCTAACCCAGTGCTGCCCACAAATCCTATAACCTGACCCTGTTTTACCCTTGTTCCAGGTTTGATGCCTGAAGCAATTTTTGACATGTGGAGGTATTGGGTAGTGTAAGTGCCATTGTGTTTGATTTTGACATAATTGCCATTAGCACTAGTAAACCTGGCTTCTACTACGGTTCCATCACCTATCGTACGGATCTCTGTTCCTGTTTTAGCCGCATAGTCGGTGCCTAAATGAGGTTTATAAACTTTTTGGACGGGATGAAATCTGTTGAGGTTAAACCTTGAACTTATTCTACTGTATTCTAATGGATGCCTTAAGAAAGCTTTTTTGAAGCTGTTTCCATTTTGGTCAAAAAAGGTTAATTCGCCATTTTGTGTAAAAGGAATGGCATGGTATTCCTGGCCTTTATGTTCAAAAAATGCGGCTTCAATATCTGTGAACCCGACAACATTTCCGTCAACAACTTTTTCCTTGAACACCACTTTGAATTTATCACCAGGGGGGGTGGACATAAAATCAACATTCCATCCAAACAAGTCGGCGAATTTGTCAATTAGGCCGACATTGACCCCTAGGTCTACCATATTGGTGTACAGGTTTTTGGTTATGACACCTCCGATTTCTACATGCCTTAATTCAATCGGTTTTTCTTCTTTGTAAACTTCGACCTCATCCAGTTTGAAAACTACATATTCTACTGGATTAGGTTCATAAATAAAAAATTGTGCCTGAGAGGAGTCCTTTGGGGTGAGTACAATAAATTTCTTATTGAAAGCAATTTTTTTAACATCAAAAATATCAATGGATTTCCTTGCTATCTCATCTATAATTTGATATGGAACATTGAAAGGAGCAAGAATTGTGGAAAGTGTTTGATTTTTGCCGACTACTCCTTCTATCACATCTAATTCTTTGATATTTATGCCATAAAATAGTTCCTCCTCTTCTTCGAACTCTTCTTCAAAAATTATTTCAGTTTCATCTGCAGCACCTAAGGAAAAGTTGTCTCCAAGCCAATAAAAACCTCCTGCAAGCGCAAAAACCATGGCACTTGCGCTGATCCATCTTTTTTTCATTCTTAGCTAAGCTTTTGGGTTAGTGAGTGAATGATCAAATAAATTTAAATTCCGGTCAAATTCCAAATTTTCATAAGTCAATCTAGGTTTTTTAACATTTTTCCAAGTTTTAAAAGTTTGTATAAAAATTTGCAGATTGTTCAAAGCTTTGATGATTTTGGTGTTTAAAGGCCGTATTTATCCAATTTTTTCATAGATTTTATAGCATTTTTGCCAAAAAATAAACTTTTGGAGGAATCTCTTTCTTCGGTGGTAGTATACTCAAGAAGCTTTGTTTATCTTTGTCCACTTTAAAAAATACAAGGCAATTATCATGCTTAGAACACATACTTGCGGAGAATTAAGAATTGGACATGTTGGCCAGGAAGTTGTTTTGGCCGGCTGGGTACAAAGGGTAAGAAATAAAGGAGGTCTGGTTTGGGTGGATTTGAGAGATCGATATGGACTTACCCAGCTGATTTTTGAAGAGGGATCGACAGACAAAGACCTTTTGGACAAGGCAGCATCTTTGGGCCGGGAGTTTGTGGTTCAGGCCAGCGGAAAAGTGGTGGAAAGGGCTTCCAAAAATGATAAATTGCCTACCGGTGATATTGAAATCAAAGTAGATCAATTAGAAATACTTAATTCTGCCAAAGTTCCACCTTTCATTATTGAGGATGATACAGATGGAGGGGATGACCTTAGAATGAAATACCGTTACCTTGATCTTAGGAGAAATGTGGTCCGGGAGAAGCTTCAGCTTCGCCATAGAATGATGCAGGAAACCAGGAGGTACATGGATGGTCAGGATTTTATTGAAGTGGAGACACCGGTCCTGATAAAATCAACCCCCGAAGGTGCAAGGGATTTTGTCGTTCCAAGTAGGGTAAATCCGGGTGAATTTTATGCTTTGCCCCAATCTCCACAGACTTTCAAGCAATTGTTGATGGTCAGTGGGTTTGACAGGTATTTTCAGATTGTAAAGTGTTTCAGGGATGAGGATTTGAGAGCAGACAGGCAGCCTGAGTTTACCCAGATAGACTGTGAAATGTCTTTTGTAAGCCAAGAGGATATTCTCAGTACTTTTGAGGGCTTGGTGAGGCATTTGTTCAGGTCTGTAAAAGGAATTGAACTGGAAGAGATAAAAAGGATGACCTATGCCGATGCCATGAAATATTATGGGAATGACAAACCGGATCTCCGATTTGACATGAAGATTACGGAGTTGAATGATTTAGCAAAGGGCAAAGGATTCTCTATTTTTGACCAAGCAGAATTGATTGTTGGTATCTGTGCCAAAGGAGCTGGAGAATATACAAGAAAGCAGCTGGACGAATTGACCGATTGGGTGAAGCGTCCTCAGATTGGTGCCAAAGGACTGGTCTATGTCAGATGCAATGCTGACGGCACCTTCAAATCTTCCGTAGACAAATTTTATTCCAATGAGGATCTTAAGGCTTGGGCCGAAGCTATGGCTGCCGAACCAGGAGACCTTTTGTTGGTTTTGAGCGGAGAAGAAAGGAGCACCAGAAAGCAAATGTCCGAATTGCGCTTGAAGATGGGTGAGGATTTAGGGCTGAGAGATAGGACAGTATTCAAACCACTTTGGGTGATAGATTTTCCGTTGTTGGAGTGGGATGAGGAAACCCAGCGTTTCCATGCCATGCACCATCCATTTACCTCTCCTAAGAAGGAAGATATCCCATTACTGGAAACAGATCCAGGAAAAGTTAGGGCAAATGCCTATGATTTGGTCATCAACGGAGTGGAAATTGGAGGAGGGTCTATCAGGATCCATGACCGGCCAACTCAGCAATTGATGTTTAAACACTTAGGTTTTACAGATGAAGAAGCCCAAAAGCAATTTGGGTTTTTGATGGAAGCTTTTGAATATGGTGCGCCACCACACGGTGGTATTGCCTTTGGATTTGATAGACTGTGTGCCATCTTTGGTGGTTCTGATTCGATCAGGGATTATATTGCATTCCCTAAGAATAATTCGGGTAGGGATGTCATGATTGACTCTCCAAGCACCATTTCAGAAGAACAATTGAAGGAACTTTCTATCAGGGTTGTCATCGAACCGAAATCCTAAGGGAGATCATTTTATCGCTCCAAGACTATTTTTCTCTGCGAGCATGGGTCAAATGCCCGATATGGCAAAGAAGAACAGTCTTGGAGTATTTTTTTTGCGTATCCTGTCCTTATTTTCTAACCACTCATAGGGCTTTTTTTCCACTCAAAACTTTCATGAGATCCAGCTTAAACTTTTTCTTAATTCGCGCTGTCTAAGATGTTGTTATAAAATACAAAACGATGAAAGTTAACTTAGTTAAATTATTTTTAACGCTATTTTTACTGGCTTATGCTGTTCATTCTCAAGCACAAAGAGGGGAAGGTCGTAATCAGGAAATTTTACTAAAGGGCCGGGTCATTGAAGGTGAAAGCAAAGAGGCCATGATCGGTGCAAATGTTTTGGTGAAGACTGTAACAGATTCCCTTTTGGTCTCCACAGTAACAGGGGCAGATGGGAGTTTTGAAGTAAGACGCCCTATGATACCCAGTGTGAAGTTGGAAATTACCTTTTTGGGTTATCAGAAAATCACTAAAATCCATAACCGGGGAGATGCCTTGGATTTGGGCACATTGGTTTTGGTAGAAGACAGTAAGCTATTGGGTGAAGTGATCATTGAAGGTCAGATTCCTGTGGGTGAGGTCAAAGGAGATACAACTTCATTCAACGCCAATGCTTTTAAAACAAGGGAGAATGCAGATGCCGAAGACCTGATCCGGAAAATACCGGGGGTCACTATACAGAATGGCGAAATTCAGGCCAAAGGAGAACAAGTTCAGCGGGTTCTTGTAGATGGGCGGGAGTTTTTTGGAAGTGATCCTTTCCTGGCCTTAAGAAATCTTCCTGCAGATGTAATCGACAGAGTAGAAATCCTGGATCAAAGATCAGATCAATCCAGGCTGACCGGATTTGACGATGGCAACTATTCCAGAACCATCAATATTGTTACCCGGCCTGATAGACGCTCAGGTCAGTTTGGAAGAATTTATGCAGGAGGAGGAACACAGGACAGGTATGCTGCCGGAGGAAATTTCAATTATTTTAAAGGAGATAAAAGGATTTCTATCATAGGCCTTTTCAATAACATCAACCAGCAAAACTTCTCTTCCCAAGATTTGGTAGGTGTGTCCGGTGGACAAGGTGGTCCTGGAGGGGGCAGAGGAGGTATGGGCGGTGGCGGAGGTGGCCGTCCTGGTGGCGGAGGCTGGGGCGGAGGAGGTAACAACAACTTCCTCGTAGGCCAGGATCAAGGGATCATCACTACCAACAGCCTTGGCCTAAACTACAGCGATAAAATCGGCAAAACCATGAACCTGACAGCGAGTTATTTCTTCAACTCCACCAATAATAATCTGTTCAGGTTGACGAATAGAGAAACCATCTTGTCTGAAACCAATAGACAATTCTATGAAGAAAGTTTACTGAATACCATTAGGAACAACAACCATCGGATCAATGGACGTATTGAATACGATATCAATGAGAAAAATGCTATTATTGTTACCCCTTCCATTAATTTCCAAAACAATACCACATTCAATGACCGGGATGGTTTGAACCTTTCGGGGGTTTTAAATCCACTGAGCAGTACCCGGACTTTATCCGATGCCACTACAGATGGTTATAATGTTTCCAATAATTTTGTCTACAGGTATAAGTTTGACAAAAAGGGAAGAACCCTTTCCACCACAGTGTTTACTTCCTGGAACAAAAGGGATCAATTATCGGAATTGATTGCTGCTAACAGGGATTTCATAAGGGATATCAGGGATACGATCAATCAGGAGACGTTTGGGCTTTCGGATGGATTCAATTACAGGGCAACACTTCAGTTTACAGAACCCATCACAGAAAAATCACTCCTGACAGCTTCCTATCAAGTGGGTAATAACAAGACCTCTGCCGATCAGCAGACCTTCAGCATGCTGCCTGAGTTGGGCATAATGGTATTGGATACTGCACTGAGCAACGTTTTTGACAACAGATTTACCATTCAGAGACCAAGTGTGGGCTACAGCTATAATCTCAAAAACTGGAATATAAACGCTAATTTGGATTACCAATATGCCGTACAGGAAAATGAAAGCCTTTTCCCCTTGGAACGTACCTTCAACCAGTCTTTCAGTAATTTCCTACCTGGGATGAATGCGTTCTATAGAAACCAACAGAAAGGTACATCATTCAGACTTCGGTATAGAACCAATACCCAAGAGCCTACGGTCAACCAATTGCAAAATGTAATCAATAACCAAAACCCGCTTCAACTTTCTGTGGGTAACCCTGATCTGCAACAGGCGTTCTCCCATTCTGTTTTTACCAATTTCTCCAAAATCAACCTGGAGAAATCTAAAACATTCTTCTCATTCTTATTTGTATCGCTGACAGAAAACTTCATAGGAAACAGCACTTTTGTTTCCCAGACTGATTCTTTGATCAATGGGGAAATATTGCTGAGGCCAGGTGCACAGATCAGCAGGCCAGAAAACCTTTCTGGTCAGTTAAGATCCAGGCTTTTTGTGACTTATGGCTCCCCGATCAAAAAGTTAAAGTCTCAGTTCAACATGAACAGCAGTGTAGCCTTTAACCGTACTCCAGGTTTGATCAATGGACAGAAGAATTTCAATGACAATATTGACCTGAGCCAAGGATTGACTTTGACCAGTAATATCAGCAAGGATGTGGATTTTACACTATCTACTACAGGTACCTATACGATCGTAAACAGTAGTTTGCAAACGAACCTCAGTAACAACTTCTATATACAGAATTCCAATATCAGGTTCTATTATTCACCCAACAATGGGAAACTGTTTGTGTCCAATACGGTCAACAACATGTTGTACAGGGGCTTATCGGCTGACTTAGACCAATCAGTATGGTTATGGAATATTGAAGCAGGATACAGATTCCTTAAAGACAATAAAGGAGAGTTGAAATTCACTGTATTTGATTTGTTGAACCAGAACAATGCTATCGGAAGAACAGTCAATGATGTGACCATTGAAGATACCTTTACTAGGGTTTTAACTAGATACGGGCTTGTTTCTTTCACTTATATTATCGGTAATTTCAAACAGCAAGAAAGAAACGAAAGCGGCCCACCTATGGGAAGACCATGGGGAGGTGGCGGAGGAAGGACTTGGTAAATTCCTTTAAAATCAAAAAAAGAAAGGTGCCCTTTGGGCGCCTTTTTCTTTTTAGGATACTACCTGAAAAAAAGTGTATTTCACTTCATTTCTTTTAGATTTGTGGTTCTGAAAATGAATGAGATTATGCATCAGGAAAAAATTGAAGCCATCAAGGCCGCCATCGCATCAGCTGATGCTCAAAATCAGGATGAGCTTGAGGCTTACAGGTTGCAGTTTATAAGCAAGAAAAGCGTAGTAGGAGAGTTATTTGCCGAAATGAGGAATATTCCTAATGAACAAAAAAGGGAATATGGTCAGCTTGTCAATGAGGTAAAACAACTTGCAGATGCCAAATTCCAAGAATTGATCGATAAGGTCAATGCAGCATCCAAGAAATCAAAATCTATGGATCTGGATCTCACATTGCCTCCCACTTATATTCCGGTAGGGGGTATACATCCATTGACTGCCACCAGACAAAGAATCATAGAAATATTTGAAAGGATAGGTTTCAACCTTTCTGAAGGTCCGGAAATTGAAGATGATTGGCACAATTTTACCGCCCTGAATTTTCCTGAAAACCATCCCGCAAGGGAAATGCAGGACACCTTCTTTATTGAGAAGAATCCCGACATCGCCCTAAGGACACATACTTCATCCGTTCAGGTGAGGGTTATGGAAAACCAAAAACCACCTATTAGGACCCTTTCTCCAGGTAGGGTTTACAGAAATGAAGCAATTTCAGCAAGAGCGCATTGTATTTTCCATCAGGTAGAAGGATTATATGTGGACGAAAATGTGGGCTTTGCGGACCTGAAAAATACCCTTTACCACTTTGCAAAAGAAATGTTTGGCAGAGAGACTAAAGTAAGGTTCAGGCCTTCATTCTTTCCTTTTACAGAACCAAGTGCTGAAATCGATATCAGCTGTCTGCTATGCGGAGGAAAAGGCTGTAATGTCTGCAAGGGAAGCGGATGGGTTGAAATCGGCGGTTCCGGTATGGTAGACCCGAATGTATTGGAAAATTGTGGGATTGATTCAAAAAAATATACTGGATTTGCCTTTGGCATGGGGATAGAAAGAATTGCAATGCTGAAATACCAAATCAAGGACCTTCGTTTGTTTACAGAGAACGATGTCCGTTTTCTCAAGCAGTTCAGATCCTTGCTTTAGATAACAGAAAACGCTTTCACAAAGGAAGCGTTTTTTAATTTGCCATTACCCTTAAGGATTCCAAGAAAGTATTGGCCTCTTCTAATAAATTTGGTGATTTTACTGCTCCATTTCCGATTACAACCAAATCAGCTCCTGCCAAAAAAGCATTTTTAATTTTATCAAGGGTATTTAGCCCACCCCCAACTATTAATGGGGCAGGAACACTTTGTTTGACTGCCTTGATGAGCTTAGGATTGACAGGATTTGGAGCACCACTTCCTGCATCCAGATAAAAATATTGAAGCCCTAAGTAAAAGCCGGCAAGTGCTGTTGCAACGCTCAACTCGGGATGATGATTGGGCAGAGGGATGGTTTGGCTAATGTAATGTACGCTTGTTTTTTCTCCTCCATCCACAAGCATATACCCGGTTGCTAAGACCTCAAGGTTACTTTTTGCTATTAATGGGGCAACATTTACATGCTGACCGATCAATAATTCGGGATTACGTCCTGAAATTAGGGAAAGGAAAAGAATAGCATCAGCCCCAAGTGAAAATTGGATTGAATTGCCAGGAAAAAGAACAATTGGAATTCCAGAAGCATATTTCCTTATCATCTGGATGGATTCACCTATGTTGTTTTTTTGAATCAAGCTTCCGCCCAAAAAAATAAAATCAATGTTTTGTGCGGCTGAAAGCTCTAATCTTTCTGGGGTAATTTCATCTAAATCATCCGGATCGATGAGCCATGCAATTCCTTTTCTTCCAGAGAGGGAAATGGACTTTATTTTATCACCCACCTCATTCTTCATGTTGGGCAGATGGGTTTTGTTCTTGATTAAACCTGTTCATTAATTGTTCTTTACCATAGTTGATTGCAATTGGTAAAAGAACGGCGCTCAACCTTCCCAAAAAGCCAGGATCACTTTTTTTGGTTAGTTTTTTAGTGATTTCATCATCTAATAGACCTTCTTTTTCCAGCACTTTGAGTACTTTTTCGGTCTTTCTCTTTTTCTTGCCTGCCAATAACCTTACTGCCAAGAATGCTACGGCTCCCCCTACCAGTACTGCTGCCCCAACTTTAACCCAGTCTTCCGATTCTTTTTTAGCCAGTGATAATTGCATTTCAAGAGTTTGTTCTAACTCTTCAGCTTTTTTCTTTAAGTCCTCTTTCATGGTTTAATCCTCCTTATGTCGTCCTCCAAAAACAAAGTTTTTCAAAAACCTCTGGAATGAGGCTACGATTCCCCTATAATCTTTAAGGAAGTAAATCAGGATGAACACAAGCAGATAAAGCAAACCCACATATAGGAAACCTTTGTAAGTTGAATACATCTGTTCGCTCAGGTAAAAAGCAAGAGAAAAGCTTGCAAAAAGCAAAACCATTACTGATACTGTCATCATCAATAAAAGCAGAAAAATCCTAGCCATAATGCTGGCTATGGTTTCATTGATTTCGTCCTTGACAAGTTGCACCCTCACATCGATCAGCTGTTTGACCGTTTGGATGATTTCTGAAATGTTAAGCATAAAAGACCCGGATTTTGATGAAATGTTATCACAATATACATCAAAAAGCTGGCATCAAAAATTTTCACTGGCTTCAGGTTCCTGGTTTTCAGTATAAAATTTATAGGTCAGTACCACTTCAATGGCTTTTTTGATGGCCTGATTGATCGGTAACTGCTGTGCGGTAAGCTGAAAATCAATGTTATATAGTTGATTATAAATTCCGGAATTTAAGGGAATTGGAAGGTCTTCATTTATTGATTTGGAAGCTGCTTCAAATTCTGATTTTTTACCTTCTTTTATTTTTTTGCAGGTGATGATTTCCTTTTTGCCTTCTTTGTTTTTACGGGAGGAAGAACTGAACAGTCTGCATATCAATCCCCTGTTGGTATAATCCGAACAGAATCCCTTTGTGTTATCCAAGGACATAGATTTATAAATGATACAGAAGCTTTCCTCATCTTTGCTTTCCAGCATTTCCAATGCTTTTTCAGCTTTACCTTTATCATATAAGTCAAAGGCCAAAGGCAAAAACTCCAGCACAGAGGCATTCACTTTGGGGTTTGAGCAACAAAAACCACAGCCGGGAATGCAGGTAAGTTTGCTTGCTTCCAAAAAAGCCTTGGTTTCCACATCCAGCTCATCAAATACCCTCCTGACTTCCTGTGATTTTTCCTGAAGATTCATAGATTTTAAAGAAAAGTTTGCGAAGGTAAAAAGACTTAAGAATCAAAGCAATAGGGCGATTAAAAATGATTTTTTCATCAAAAAGTTGTTTGGGAAAAAAGAACTGACTTCTAATTTAGCACGTTATTGTTTTAAATTTAGAGCGTTTGGGTACGCGATTTGGTACTATATTTCTCCATATTTAAATTTTAGATTGATGAGCAGTAGATTTGATAATTTTGAAGAAAAAAGAGAGGAAAAAATCAGGAAGGCTTTTAAAGAGAGAGACTGGAACGAAATAAAGAGCACTGATTCCTGGGTGATTTTTAAGGTAATTTCAGAGTTTGTTGAAGGTTTTGAAAAACTCGCCAAAATAGGACCCTGTGTTTCTGTCTTTGGTTCTGCAAGAACACCGGAAAACCATCCACATTATATGATGGCCGAAGAGATTTCTGCCAAGTTGGTCAGACATGGCTATGGAGTAATCACAGGTGGTGGGCCGGGCATCATGGAAGCTGCCAATAAAGGGGCCAATTCTGAAAATGGTAAATCTGTTGGACTTTGTATCAAATTGCCTTTTGAAGCCAAGGGTAACATTTATATTGACCCGGATAAACTCATCAGTTTTGATTACTTTTTTGTCAGAAAGGTGATGTTTACCAAGTACTCTCAGGGCTTTATTGTCCTGCCAGGGGGATTTGGGACTTTGGACGAATTGTTTGAAGCACTTACTTTGATCCAGACAATTAAAATCGGAAGATTTCCTATTGTCTTGGTCGGTAAGGAGTTTTGGGGAGGCTTGATTGATTGGATCAAAAATACTCTGCTTCAGCAGCATGCTTACATAAATGCCGAAGACCTTGACCTTTTCTTTGTGGTTGATGATGCGACTGAAGCCGTAAAAGTCATTGATGAATTTTACAGCAAGTACCTGCTTACGCCAAATTATTGATCATGAGACGCTATCACCTTTTTGTTCTTTATGGGCTGATTGCCATTCTGTTTGCTTTTTTTATCTATCAAAAAAACCAGGAAAAGAATAGAATGGCCGATCAGTTTATCGTGGAGACACCTGCAGGTGATAAAGTAGAACTTACCATACCCGAAGCAAAAGTCCGGATTTTTGATCTTCCGCAAAAAATCTCTTTTTCGGGCGAGCCTGTGCCATTGGATAAATCTGATGTCTATGAGCGTTTTGAACGGGAGATTTATGTGAATGCCTATTGGCAGTCCAATATGGTTTTGTTGATGAAGCGCTCAGGCAAGTTCTTTCCCATCATTGAGAAAATTCTCAAGGAACACGGAATTCCTGACGATTTCAAATATTTGGTTTTGGCAGAATCAGGTTTTTTGAATGTGGTCTCCCCGGCAGGTGCCAGTGGTTTTTGGCAACTGATGCCAGCTACGGCAAAAGAGTATGGACTGGAAGTAAACAATGAGGTGGATGAAAGGTATCATCTTGAAAAATCCACCATAGCTGCCTGTAAGTATCTAAAAGCAGCTTATGCCCGGTTTGGAAATTGGACCTCAGTAGCGGCCAGTTACAATATGGGAATTGCGGGCTTGAGGAAAAGGAAAGAGGAGCAGCGTTTTGAAAACTATTACGAGCTTTTTCTAAATGATGAGACCAGCCGCTATATTTTCAGGATTTTGGCCTTCAAGGAAATTTTTGAAAACCCTGAAAAATACGGTTTTGAGCTTAAAAAGAACGATTACTATAGCCTTCCTTTATTCAGGGAACTAAAAGTCAACCAAAGTATTCCAAACCTTGCCCAGTGGGCACTAAGGCATAACAGCAGTTACAAAGAACTGAAGATACATAATCCCTGGTTACGCTCCACGAAACTTACCGTGGGAAAAAACCAGGATTATTTTATCAAGCTTCCGGTTAAATAATTATCCCTGTTTTCTGTTGAAAAAAGTCCTTATTTTTCAATAACTTAAGTGCATAACTTTGGTGGAATGAAGAAATTTTTAATCTGGCTTTTTGCCCTCCTCCTGACTTCGACACTGGGACACCCAAAATCAAAAACCGAACATTTTTGCGAGTTTTTGTTGACTTTCGTTCAAAAATAGGGTCTTTCTCAGCTTTTTACCTGAAGATTTGAGCTGTATTTCAACAGTGTAAATCCCTTTTGCTATTTCTATGGCTTTCTGAGGAGAAAGTTTTGGTCCTTTTTCCAATTACTGCCTTTCCAGTTCCTTAAACACTTTGTAAGCGACGAATGCGATGCTTATATGTGCTTCGATCCTGCGTTGTTTATAATGGAAAACAGGCCTGACTTTGATTTCATTTTTGGTTATCCTGAAGGCCTTTTCTATTTTCCAAAGGTTGTTGTAATTCTCAATGACCTCGTCTTTGTCAAGGTTTGTGTTGGTAATATACCCTTTGAGACCGTCCCATTTCCCATCCTGTTCAAACTTTTCAATATCAAGGGCAATCTTTACCTCCCCTTCCATTTTAAGATACTTGTTATAGCCCCTGTTGTTGATGTGGCTTTTGTTGAGCTTTCCTGATTTTAACTGTTTCTCGAGCTTTTTAAGACCTTTCTCCCTGTTGATCCTGTCTTTTTTGGCTCTTCTGTCTGAATAACTGACAACCATTCTGAGCCCGTCCTCCCAATCCAGCAGCCTGCTCTCGCCGTTTTCAAGTTCAAAAGCCAATATCCTCTCTTTACTTTTATCAGGGGAAGCTTTCAGCCTTGCTCCCAGAATAAACTCGTAACCGTTGTCCCGTAACTCTTTTACATTGCTTTTTGACAGTAAACCTGAATCGGCAACAACAATCGGAGCAGGTAAGCTATACTTCTTTCTAAAAGCTTCTATCACAGGGATCATCGTATGCCCTTCAAACTTGTTTCCCTCAAAAATCTCATAAGCCAGAGGATATCCCTCTAGTCCAACCAGCAGACCCAAAACAATCTGTGGATTTTGATGCTTTCCCTCCTTGGAAAAACCACTCTTTCTAAGATCATCTTCATGATCCACTTCAAAATAAAGCGTAGTAACATCATAGAAAACGATATTGATACTCCCTCCGAGTATTCTCTTGGTATTTTCAAAGCTGATCAGCTGGACCGTTTCCTTATAGTTGTTGTAAAGCTTGTCCATGTACCTGTAAAGGTCCTGAACCTGGAATTCGAGGCCGTGGTAGGTGAGCAGGTAATCACAGGTTTTCAGCTTGCTGGCAGGAAAACAGATCCTGGAATATACCAGCCACCTGAAGATATCATCTTGGATTGCGCTGAACCCAATATCATTGAAAATCCTGTCCAAAAGCAGCTCGGTACCTGAAACAGTGATGTTTTCAACACTTTCCAGAACAGAATCGGCAATCCGTTCTTCATCACTGAAGGGGATTTCAAGTGCTCCTTTATGGTTTTTTATCCATTCCTCCCCAAGAATAAAAAGTCTTTCAACCTCAGATCGATCAGAACTGCTTCCGATCGTTTTTACAACCTTGCTTTTACCTTTGATCTTCTCAATTACCTGAACACTGATCTTGCCACTTTTATTGGGTTTTCTCCGAACAAACATGCCTAAAAGTACAAAAAACCACCCCGGGACACCCAAATTGAGAATCTGAAAATTATAATGATCTATATTTCAATACTTTATGTAAAAATGGGACTGACGACTGTCGAAGTCAGGTGATGAGACCAGCCGCTATATTTTCAGGATTTTGGCCTTCAAGGAAATTTTTGAAAACCCTGAAAAATACGGTTTTGAGCTTAAAAAGAACGATTACTATAGCCTTCCTTTATTCAGGGAACTAAAAGTCAACCAAAGTATTCCAAACCTTGCCCAGTGGGCACTAAGGCATAACAGCAGTTACAAAGAACTGAAAATGCATAATCCCTGGTTACGCTCCACGAAACTTACCGTGGGAAAAAACCAGGATTATTTTATCAAGCTTCCGGTTAAATAATTATCCCTGTTTTCTGTTGAAAAAAGTCCTTATTTTTCAATAACTTAAGTGCATAACTTTGGTGGAATGAAGAAATTTTTAATCTGGCTTTTTGCCCTCCTTGTTGTCCTCTTGTTGGTCTTAAGAGGCATTCCTTTTTTAATCAACAGTTACCTTAATGCCAATGCTGACCGGATTGTGACCAATCTGATTACAAGGGCCAGCTTGTTTGGAGATCATCAGGTTACTTTCGGTCAGATTCTTTTGGATTATGATTACTTTGGGACATACCTGAAAATCAGAGACATTAAGGTTAAGCCATCAGAAGAATTGGATGAGGAGCATATCAGAATGGACTTGACCATCGATCAGTTGGACCTGACTGGGTTTAAATGGTCGGAATTCCTGTTGAGGAATTCCATTTCCGTGGATTCGGCATTGATCAGTAAAATGATCATCATCTCTTCCACGCCTCCTCTTGATTCCCTACAGCAAAGACCGAGGAAACCCAAAAAAGCCAAGTCCAAGGATTATGAATCTTTAAGCGTCAAATATTTTGATTTAAATGACCTTTCCATTGAATTGGTCAATAACCTCTATGATTCTGTTAGGATTTCTCTCCAGGACATGGATCTGAAGGTTCAAGGGTTTCGGTTGACCAAAGATGACATTCAGGATCCCCAGTCTCTTTTTCATGTGGATGTGGTGAAGGGAAGTATTGGGGAAGCAGTTTTCCATTTTGATCAATTCCGACAACATGCATTGGTCAAAGACATCATTTTGGACACGGATAACCAAAGCATGTTTTTTGGTTACATGGGTTTGCTCAACAAGCAGGGCAAATACCAGTATACCTCTCAGTTTGCCGAAAGGCAGTCATGGACTGAAATAGACAATGCCAAATTGGATTTAAGGGGAGTTCACTTCGGAA
The DNA here is from genome assembly GCF_004216715.1 of Cecembia calidifontis. NCBI lineage: Bacteria > Pseudomonadati > Bacteroidota > Cytophagia > Cytophagales > Cyclobacteriaceae > Cecembia > Cecembia calidifontis. The sequence goes on along the minus strand of NZ_SGXG01000001.1, from coordinate 729,747 downwards.
GTTTTTTCCGGAAAGGCATCATAGAGGTTGATTCCGTTTTTGCAAGTGATATGCGGGTGGAGATTTTTGTGGATAAAAGAAAAGTGGAGGACAGACAGAAGCGCCCTCAGATGGTACATCAGCTTTTCAAGGATTTGGGCCAAGTCATCCATATTGACCATATTTTTGTAAATAATGCCTATTTGAAAATTGAAGAAAGGCCTGATAATAAATCCCCTAGGTCCGGGTTTTTGTATTTCTCGGACATGCAGGTACACATCATCAATTTCTCGAATTTTGTTGAAAGAAGAGGTGAAAATAAACTGTTAAAATTAGAAGCAAGCGGGAAGTTGATGGGGCAGGGAATGTTGAAGGCCCTGGCTCAATATGAATTGGAAAGTGAGAAAGGAGACTTTACCTTGAAGGGCAGTTTAGGGCCGATGGAACTGAAAGCCTTGGATCCTATGATTGAGCCCCAGTCACAGGCCACTGTCAAGTCGGGGAAATTAAACAGTTTGGTGTTTGATATCAAAGGAAACGATTATGATGGCACAGGCCAACTTACTGTTCTTTATGAGAACCTTGAACTTGCCCTGCTCAATCCAAATTTTGAAAGAGATAATAATTTCTTTCGAAAAGTCGGTTCTTTTCTTGCCAATACACTGATCATCAAATCCAACAATCCTAAAAAAAACGGGGAAACCGTCGCAGGTACAGTATATTATATCCGGGATACGCATAAATCCATGTTTGCCTATTGGTGGAAGCTTATTTTTTCGGGACTGAAATCGACTTTGACCGGAGATGATCTGGAAGAGTTAAAAAAGAAAGAGCAGATAAGGCTGGCTGAAACTACCAATTCTTCAAAAACCCTTGTTTCCCAAAAATCTGATGTCAGTAAAACAGCATCTGAACATGAAAAGTCATCCCATAAAGAAAGAAGAGAGGAAAGAAGACAAAATAAAAAAACAGATTAGATTTTTGTGAAACCTTGCCTGCGCTTTGCTGTTTTAATGGTGGATTTCAGATAGGAATCCCTCGGTTTAATTCGTAATTTTGCAGGCTTAAATAATGCAAATCTCCTCCATGTCAGACCTATTATCAGCGCAAAAAGAAGAATACATTGAAATTTTTGGGGCAAGGGAACACAACCTGAAAAATGTAGACCTTTCCATACCAAGAAACAAATTGGTGGTCATTACAGGATTAAGCGGAAGTGGTAAAAGTTCACTTGCTTTTGACACCATCTATGCGGAGGGGCAACGTAGGTATATGGAAAGTTTTTCGGCCTATGCGAGGTCTTTCTTAGGAGGGATGGAGCGGCCTGACGTGGATAAGATAAACGGTCTTTCTCCGGTTATTTCCATTGAGCAGAAAACCACCTCGAAAAATCCAAGATCAACAGTAGGAACAGTTACTGAAATTTATGACTTCATGAGGCTTCTTTATGCGAGGGCTGGTGAGGCCTATTCCTATCTGTCCGGGCATAAAATGATCAGGCAGACAGAAGATCAGATCATAGAACAGCTTTTTGAAAAATTCAGGAACAAAAAACTGTACATCTTAGCGCCTATAGTTAAAGGTAGAAAAGGGCATTATAGGGAGCTTTTTGAGCAGATCCGAAAGATGGGTTTCTCAAAAGTCAGAGTGGACGGCGTGGTGATGGAGGTGGTGCCCAAGATGCAGTTGGACCGCTACAAGATCCATGACATTGAAATTGTAGTAGACCGGATTGTAGCAGACGAGGAGGACAGATATAGAATCAGTCAATCCCTAAAAACGGCGCTTCAACATGGCAAAGGAGTCATTATGTTAAGGGATGAAGAGGGGAATATCCACCATTTTTCAAAATATTTGATGGATCCCACGACAGGCCTTTCCTATGATGAACCTGCACCTAATACGTTTTCTTTTAATAGCCCTTATGGTGCCTGTCCAACCTGCAGTGGTCTTGGAGTGATTGAAGAAATCACCAAAGAAAGCATTATCCCTGACCCCACTTTGAGTATTACAAGGGGAGGCATAGCGCCGCTTGGAGAGTACAGGGATATTTGGATTTTTAAGAAAATTGAGGCTATACTGAAGCATTATAAATGCAGCATCAGTACGCCCATAGAAAATCTTCCAGATGAGGTGGTAGATATATTGCTTTATGGTGATAAAGTGGAGGTAGCCGTGGATTCAGTCAAATATCCCGGAACGCAGTGGCATACTACTTTTGAAGGGATTGTCAATTTCCTTCAAAAGCAGCAAGAAGGCGGGTCTGACAAAATCCAGGATTGGGTAAGTGAGTTTACAAGTACCAAGGTCTGCCCTGATTGCGAAGGATACCGGCTCAAAAAAGAAGCCTTACACTTCAAAATCGACAATATGCATATTGGTCAATTGGCGATGATGGATATTGCTTCGTTGGGAGTTTGGTTTGAAGGGCTGGAAGACAGAATCAATGAAAGACAGCAGATTATTGCCAGGGAAGTACTTAAAGAAATCAGGAAGCGTATCGGTTTTTTGTTGGATATAGGGTTGGATTATCTTTCGCTTAACCGACCTTTGAAAACACTTTCAGGGGGAGAGGCCCAAAGGATAAGGTTGGCCACCCAAATAGGCACACAGCTGGTGGGGGTACTTTATATTCTAGATGAACCCAGTATTGGCTTGCATCAAAGAGACAATGTCAAATTGATCAAAGCATTACAAGATTTACGGGATTTAGGAAATTCTGTATTGGTAGTTGAACACGATAAGGATATGATGATGGAGGCGGATTACGTGGTGGATATAGGTCCTGGTGCCGGGAGGCATGGAGGTCAGATCGTGGCAGCAGGTACCCCGCAACAGATACTTCAGAAAGGCAGTACCACCGCCCAATACCTTTCAGGAAAGTTAAAAATCCAGGTTCCCAAAGAAAGAAGGAAGGGAAGTGGGGATTTTATTGAGCTTAAAGGGGCTTCCGGACATAACCTTAAAAATGTGGACCTGAGATTACCGTTGGGGAAAATGATCTGTGTGACCGGTGTATCAGGATCTGGAAAAAGTTCACTGATCCATGAAACATTGTTTCCATTGCTCAATCAGCATTTTTACAGATCAAAACGGGAGCCACTACCTTATGGATCGATTGATGGGCTTAAACACCTGGACAAGGTGATTGAGGTAGATCAGTCTCCGATTGGAAGGACGCCAAGGTCGAATCCAGCGACTTATACGGGGGTATTTACTGATATCCGGGCATTATTTACAGAACTTCCCGAGGCAAAAATCAGGGGTTATAAAGCTGGGAGGTTCAGCTTCAATGTGAAAGGAGGCCGCTGTGAAGACTGTGAAGGGGCAGGTATGAAGTTGATTGAAATGGATTTTCTTCCGGATGTTCATATCCCTTGCGAGACCTGTAAAGGCAAGCGCTATAATAGGGAAACGCTTGAGGTCCGGTTCAAGGGGAAATCCATTTCGGATGTTCTGGATATGACTGTAGAGCAAGCAGTAGAGTTTTTTGAAAACCAACCCAAAATTCTCAGAAAAATACAGACCTTAAATGATGTGGGGCTTGGCTACATTACTTTAGGCCAGCATGCTACTACCTTGTCAGGAGGAGAAGCTCAGAGGGTCAAGTTGGCGACAGAACTTTCCAAAAAGGATACCGGAAAGACATTTTATATCCTGGATGAACCTACGACAGGTTTACATTTTCAGGATATTGAACATCTATTGGGGGTATTGAATAAATTGGTCGATAAGGGTAATACGGTTTTGATTATTGAGCATAATCTGGATATTATTAAAGTGGCAGACCATATTATCGACCTGGGGCCAGAGGGAGGAGATAAAGGAGGACAAATTATCGCAGAAGGAACTCCGGAAGAAGTAGCAAATCATCGTAGCAGCCATACTGCCAAATTTTTAAAACTGGAATTGGTTTAAGCACTTAGAATGACCTACCATTGCAGAAATATTGCCCTGCTGTAAAAATTTGGAGGCATTATTATTGCCTTGATTATATTTGGATCAGGCATGAATAGGATTCGTTTATATTGGAGTTTGCAGATTTTGGGCTGGTCAAGCTATGCATTGATCAACCTTTTTTTTGTGTCTCTTGACAGAGGGATTTCCTCGGTGCAGGTAGGCGCTTTTACCTCTTTGGCGGCATTTTACCTGATTTCAACCCATCTATTTCGAAACATTGTCAAAAAATATGGTTGGTTGAACCTGTCTTTCAGCAGTTTGGTGCTCAATACCCTTATTGGTCTGGCTTTGTTGAGTGTACTCAACATGATTGCTCAGATCTTGATCAACCTGATCTTTGATACATTGGATCCGGAAGTGGATTTCCGTCCGGTAGTGATATCGGTAAATATTTTTGTGAGTTTTCTTTTTTATTCTCTGTGGTCGATGTTGTATTTCCTTTTCCATTTTTTGGACAATTACAACCAGAGTTTGAAATATCAGGCAAAGATCAATGAGATCCAGCTCAATCACCTCAAGAGTCAATTGAACCCACATTTTATCTTCAATGCACTGAATTCTGTTCGTGCATTGGTTGATGAAGACCCCAAAAAGGCTAAATTGGCCATTACCCAGCTTTCCAATATCCTCCGTTTTTCTTTGATGATGGACAAGAAAAGGACGATTGATTTTGAGGACGAGATCAATACTGTCAAGGATTATCTTAATTTGGAGTCCATCCGATTTGAAGAAAGGTTGACCGTAAAATATAATATTGAACCCGCAGCATATGATTTCAAGGTTCCCCCAATGATGCTACAGACGATTGTGGAAAATGCCATCAAACACGGGATATCTAACCGGGTTAAAGGTGGCCTGATAGAAATCAAATGTTATGAGGGGATCACAGATCACCTGGTAATTCAAGTTAAAAACAGTGGTCAGCTTAAGTCCAATGCATTCATTAAAAAGCGTGATGGTGAAGGCCATGGAATCAGCAACACCATTCAACGCTTAAAATTAATTTATGGCAACAGGTCGTCCTTCAAAATCTATAATTCAGGGGATGAATTTGTAATAACAGAAATAAAAATTCCAAAACAAAGCCTTACATTAGGTTAAAATTCCAACAAAATGAGAGCATTAGTAATCGATGATGAACGATTGGCCAGAAAAGAGCTGATCAACCTTCTTTCCCAATTTGACCAAGTAGAAGTTGTTGGTGAAGCCAACAACGTAGATGATGCGAAAGAAAAAATCGAATCCCTTTCACCGGATGTTGTGTTTTTGGATATTCAGATGCCGGAAAAAACGGGCTTTGACCTTCTGGAAGAATTGGACAATGTTCCCCATGTGATTTTCACCACAGCCTATGATGAATATGCCCTAAAAGCATTCCAAGTCAATGCTTTGGATTATTTATTGAAGCCAGTGGAGCAAAAGAGACTTGGGGAAGCCATTGAAAGACTACAGAAAAAACTCAGTGAAAGTTCGGAAAGACAGGGTGAGGCAACAGCCGCCCATCTAAACAAGAAACTGACATTGGATGACCAGGTTTTTGTAAAAGATGGAGACAGATGCTGGTTTGTCAAGCTTTCTAATGTAAGGCTCTTTGAATCTGATGGAAATTACATTAAGGTTTATTTTGATAACAATAAACCCATGATCCATAAGTCATTGAATGCCCTGGATGAGCGTCTGGATGAAAAATCGTTCTTTAGAGCAAGTAGAAAACACATCATCAACCTGAGCTGGGTAGAGGCAATAGAGCCTTGGTTTAATGGTGGTCTTGTGGTTACCTTAAAAGGGGGAGATAGGATTGAGGTCAGCAGAAGACAGGCAGCACGGTTCAAAGATATGATGAGTCTATAAATTAGCAGAATAGTTCAACGCAAAGAAAAATAAAATGCATTTATTTGATTGTAAAAGTTAAATTTTGTAAATAGCCCTTTGTTAGGTCATTTATAAAGCTTTTATATTTTACTGTTTCCCAAAAAATAATCTATGAAAGAGGAAAGAATTCTTATCGTTGAAGACGATGTTAACATTGCAGAGAACATTGAGGAGATTTTAGAACTTTTAGGATATGTTAATATTGATATTGCCAATTCTGCCAATCAGGCTATAAAAATCATCAAAAAATACAAGCCCGATTTGGTGTTTATGGACATCAAACTTAAGGGTGATAAGGATGGTATTGAGCTTGGAGAAATCATCAAACAGATGATAGAGGTGCCCTTGGTATATGTAACCTCTTACAGTGATCCAACCATCATCGAAAGAGCTAAAAGAATCAATCCTGCGGGTTTTATAGTAAAACCTTTCAATACCAACGACATCCATGCAATAGTTGAAATCGTACTGTATAACAAAAGGACCAAACCAAGTATTGAGGCTCTTGCTACCAAAGCCAAGGATGATAGCCCTTATTTGGTGACTGATGCTGTATTTATCAAGGCGGACAATGCTTACGAAAGGGTTCCCTATAAGGACATCTACTATGTGGAAGCCAATGGTAATATGGTTACCATTTATACAAAAGGCAGGAACTTTACCATCAGGAAGTCTATGAAAGATATGGAAGACAAGTTGCCTTCCCATCTTTTCTTAAGGGTGCAGAAGTCTTTTATAGTGCAGCTGGGACAGATTGAAAGTTTCAATACAAAAGACATTACTTTGATGTCCGGTGCGGTAGTTCAGGTAGGGAGACAGTATTACAACAGCTTCCTTGCCAAACTCAATACTATTACTGAAAGTTAAAAAGACACAAAAAGAAAAAGGTGAGCAAAACTCACCTTTTTTCTTTTTCAAAAAACCAAACAATCAACTAAACTGCTTTACAAAAGGTAGAATTCATGTTTTCCTGATGCAGTAATAAACTCGCCCTTTTCAAAAAAATCTTTGAATTTAGACTCTAAAACTGATTTTTCACCATAAAACTCAGCAATCACTTCTCCATATTTGTTGATAAAAGTGATGGTAGGTTCGGTTTTTACTTTGGAAAAATCGATTTCTAGTTGTGGTAAAATCTCTTCCTGTACAGTTTCTTTGCTTTCATACAATTCCATTGGAATTACCTCGTTGATGCTATCAACTTTCGCCTCCGCTTTCGCGCTCCACAAGATTGTCAATGCCATGATTAGTCCTAAAAAAGCACAGACATTTTTTTGAGTTAAAATAGTTGGTTTCATTTTCTTTGTTTTTTTGTTCTTTTCATTCCCGAGCATTGCTGCTATGACTTGTATATGCCAAATTTCATCCCAAATTCATAAATGCCTTAAAATCAATCAAATAGAATATTTTTACTTTCTTTACCTGTACGTTATCGTACACAGATATTTTGTTTTTAATACATTTTTTATGATGATTTCTTTGAAGAAATAGTTGCAAAGCTTTTCAGAATAGTATGAAAAAAACCGATAGAATTCGGAAGATTCTATCGGCTTTGCTATAGTTAGTTATTGCTTTCGGATAATTATTTTCCCAAATTTAGTCCATCAGATAAAAATAATGGTTTCCGTGATTCAAGATAAACTTAGACTTTTCGAATGTTTCTAAGAATTTTGATTCAATTTCCTCTTTTGCTCCATAAAACTGAGCGATTATTTCTCCATATTTATTAATGATTGTAACTGAAGGAGAGGTTTTTAGCTCCTGAAGTTCAAGTACGAGTTCGGGAAGTGCTTCATCTTCCACTCTAAGATTTTCGGAAACTTCTTTTGAAGCCAAAACTTGAGAAGACATCAGCATAAGAACTACCACGAACGCTACGTTCGCGTATTTTTTTACTTGGATTGAAAGAAACTTTTTCATACTCATTTATCCTTTTTTTATCGTTTATCCATTAAATAATTATGCTGTTTTTTCAGCATTCGAATAACAGGTACGGCGTAAGAAAAAGAAGGTTTCAAAAACAATCAATAAAAATCCGATAGATTTTTAAAATAATCTATCGGATACCTAAAAATATCACTGATTTACAGAAGATCGTTCGCCAAATTGGCCAGTTCAGATCTTTCGCCTTTTTCCAGTTTTATATGTGAATAGAGTGGATGGTCCTTGACCCGATCAATAAGATAAGACAGACCATTACTTTGGCTGTCCAGATAGGGGGTGTCAATTTGGAAGATATCACCAGTGAATACAATTTTGGTATTTTCCCCAGCCCTGCTGATTATGGTTTTGATTTCATGGGGGGTTAGGTTTTGTGCTTCATCCACTATAAAAAAGATGTTGGACAGGGATCTCCCTCTGATATAAGCCAAGGGCTGAATGACAAGTTTTTCTTGGTTTACCAATTCGGTGATTTTTTGATATTCTTTATCAGATTCTTTAAATTGGTTCTGAATGAATTTTAAATTGTCCCAAAGAGGTTCCATGTAGGGATTTAACTTGGATTTGATATCCCCTGGAAGGTAGCCTATGTCTTTATTGCTCAGAGGTACAATTGGCCTGGCAAGATAAATTTGTTTGAAATCCCTTCTTTGTTCCAAAGCACCTGCCAACGCCAAAAGGGTTTTACCTGTTCCTGCTACCCCTTGTATTGAAACAAGCTTGACTCTTGGGTTGAGGATGGCATGAAGTGCAAAAGTCTGTTCAGCATTTTTAGGTTTGATATTGTAAGCCAATTTTTTATCAACCCTCTCTAAGGTATTTTCCTCTGAATTGTAATAGGCAAGGACTGAATTTTTATCACTCTTTAAGATGTAGTAAGCATTCGCTTTTCTTTTCCTGTTGCCAAGTACTTTTTTTGCTTCGACAGCATGGTTTTCATATAATTGGTTGATGATCAGTGGATCCAGGTCATCAAGTATATATTTACCTGTATTCTCAATTTCGGTGATGTTTTTGATTTTGCCGGTTTCATAGTCCTCAGCATAGATGTCCAGGGATTTTGCTTTCAACCTCAAGTTGATGTCCTTACTGACAAGAATTACTTTTCGGTTTTTTTCTGTTTGCTTCAGGTGTAGCGCAGCATTCAGAATTTTATGGTCATTTTTCTCTTCCCCGAAAATAATATTTGCATTGATGTTATTGTCGGGGTTCATGAGGACCCGGAAGTTGCCTTTGGTTTTTCCGTTCAGGGGTGTCCAATTGTGGATCATTTTATCCTTGGCTAGATTGTCCAATAATCGGATAAATTCTCTGGCTTCGAAATTTTTGGTATCATTTCCCTTTTTGAACTGATCGAGCTCTTCCAATACAGTAATCGGGATGACCACATCATGTTCGGCAAAATTCATGATGGAATTGTGCTCATAAAGGATAACAGATGTATCCAGCACAAAGATTTTGCGGTCTTTATCGGATTTAGCTCTTGGCATAAACAATAAAATTTTAGTGGTTATTAGTTAGGAATAAGTTAGAAAAATAAAATTTAGATTGCCATTTTATTAAGGGAAATTCCGGAAAATTAATAATGCTCCAATCTTATCCAGTTGAATATCAGTTTTATAAAAGTTGAATTTCTGTGCTTACCTACTACTGCTTTCCTAAAAAAGACAAAGACCACTTTTTCAAAAGTGGTCTTTGAATGTATGACTGATATGATTTATTTCAGTTGATTGACTTCTCCTTCCAACTCCATCAGGAATGCATCGATGGTACCCTGTTTGACATGGGGCATCACGACAATTTTGAACCATTCAGGTTCAAATTCATAAGAATTGGCTACCAGATAATATTTATAGGCAAGTTCTTTACTGATGTACTTGGCCTTGATCGCAATAATATTCAGATAAGGATTCCTGAAATATTCTACTCCCATACCTTCCAGTTTTTTACAGATTCTTTCTGTTTTGTCACAGAGTGTTTCCATTTTATACTTCCAGCCTTCAGAACCATGAACCTGTAAAATCATCCACATGGAAATGGCATTGGCCCCAGACCTGCTGCCACTGATGGTGTAATCCTTTCCAGGGATATATTGGGCTTCATCCGTTTTTACATACTCAATAAATCCCTTCCTGATCAGAAACAGGCCTGTTCCATAGGGTGTTTGTAGCATTTTATGTCCATCAGCAGTGATGGAGTTCATGTAGGGATTTTGAAAAGTAAAGCGGCTGGTCGGATTGGTAAAGGGATAGATAAATCCTCCATAAGCTGCATCCACATGGATTTTGAAGGGGGTATTCATGTTTGTAAAAAAGTCACCCAACATGTCAATATCATCCACGGAACCAAACATGGTAGTGGAAAGATTGGCGATTACGATAAAATATTTGATGCCACTTGACATCGCTGCCTTAATTTTACTTTCCAAGGAATCTTTTTTGATCTCCCTTGTATCAGGATCTACCTCCAGTATGATACTGGTAAGGTTCAGAATATTGGCACCTTTGGGCATGGAATAATGAGAATCCTGAGAATAAACCAGTCCTATTTCCCCCAAACGCGCCCCATATTCTTTTTTGAAATAATTTCGGTAAATCCACATGGCCTGTATATTGGCCTCAGTACCTCCAGTGGCTACATAGCCATCCTGTCCATCGGGGTCTCCATTAAAAATTTCCTCAGCCACGAGTTTGATCAATTCCTTTTCGATTTTTTGGGTGCCTTCAAAAACCTCAAGGACCGATTTGTCACTCAGGGTGTGGACCCCAATATGGTTGGGATTCCGGACCATGGCTGACATATATGGAGCGTCCTTTAGAAAAGGCGCATCGGGATAAAATTCTGTGGTGTCCAGGTAGGTCCCAGGTATGCCCAAAATAGGACGATCGCCCCTGTAATCCAGGTTTTGATCCAGGGCTTTGAAAACATATTCTTTGATCTGTTCGTGTGATTTTTTCTTCCAGTACATGATAATTAATGAATAAATGGTTAAGAAATTAATTCCAAATTTTCCAGGCAGCCTCTGCCTGTAGGATCAACATTTCTAAGCCATTTTTCACTATTGCCCCCCTGGCTTCCAATGAACGCATCAGGAAAGTTTTTTCCGGGTTGTACACCAGGTCATATACTTTGTGTTTTCGTGTAATAAATTCCGGATTGATTTCCGGCATTTCTTCCGTTTTTGGGAAGGTACCCAAAGGAGTGGTATTGATAATCAAATGGTGGTTTTCCAGAAAAGAGGCATCTGCATTCAGGTCTTCATAGCTGATGCAGGAAATATCTGAAGAGGGACTTCTTGAAACCATGGTATAAGAAATTCCCAGATCCTGGAGCGCCTGAACAACTGCCTTGGATGCACCGCCTGTTCCTAGCACCAATGCTTTGGGTTTTTCACCTTTAAGCCAGTTTTCTAAAGAGATTTTAAAACCTATGTAATCCGTATTAAAGCCTTTTAACCTGCCCTTTCTGATCTGTATACAATTTACGGCACCTATTTTTTCACAGGCTGTATCTAATTCGTGAAGATATGGGATAATTTTTTGCTTATAAGGTATGGTCACACTTAAGCCCTCGAGCTCGGGATTGTGCTGAAGAAGATCTGGAAAAAGGGAGATATCCTCTATTTCGTAGAGGTCAAAACTGCAGTCGCGGATTCCCTCTTTTTCGAATTTTTCGGTAAAATACTTTTTCGAAAAAGAATGGCCAAGTGGATATCCTATCAGTCCGAATTTCCTCATTTTCTGTTTATATAATAAGCTGTCCGCTCTATACCCAATACCAGGAATACACCAAAAGAAAATGCTAAAGCAGCATATAAGATAAGTGATTCCTGACCTGTTACCTCCAGATAGTGATGTGGCAGGACATTTTCTGTAATAAAGGGCTGTTGAAGTCCTTTGGAATTTAGCCTGTAGGAGATGACCTGTTTCCAAGGCCAAAGTTTATTGATAGATCCAAGCATAAAACCAGATAACAGCCCAATAGTAACAGCATGAAAATTTTTCAATAACCATGAGATCAGCCGGCTAAAAGAAAGTAGTCCTATGATGCATCCTAAAGCAAATAGCCCAAGCGTGATAAGGTCTTTTTGGTTTACTGCCTGAAGGACCCTTTCATATTGGCCCAAGATCAAAAGTAGAAAGCTACCGGAAATTCCGGGAAGAATCATGGCACAAATGGCAATGGCACCTGCCACAAATACAAACCAAAGTGCATCCGGAGAACCTATTGGCGGTAATCCAGTAATCAGGTATGCGGATACAGTTCCCAGAATGATGGCAAGGATTACCCCCCAGTTCCACCTCTTAATATCCCTCAAAATTATCAAAGCGGATATGACAATGAGTCCACTGAAAAAAGACCATAATGGTATGGGATGTTCTTCCATCAGGTAAGAAATGATTTTAGAAAGTGTAAATATACTGGTAAGGATGCCCGCTAAGAGGGTTAATAGAAACCTGCCATTGATATGTTTCCAAAAAGCTTTGATTTCCAAGTTTTTCAACAAGCTTAAAGCTTTGCCGTCAATAGATTTGATACTGTCCAAAAGCTTTTCATAAATTCCGGTAATCAATGCAATGGAACCACCGGAAACACCGGGAACCAAATCGGCAGCCCCCATGGACATACCTTTTAAAAAAAGCAAAATATAATCTTTTAACTGGTACATTCGGTCAAATAAAAAAGACTGCCAGGAGATTTCCTGACAGCCTAAGTTTCATAATATTACAAAGGATGGTCTCCTAAGAAATGGTCAAAGGTATCTCCTCTTAAGCCAAGTCTTATGGTTTCCAATGGGATGAGCTCATTAGGAGCAATGTTGCCCAAGTTGACATTGGCTCCCAATAGCTTGACAAACCAGACCTGTTGTTCTTTCTGCGGTGCTTCCCAAATTATTTTTTCTTCGGGTATTTTGGTGAGGATTTCCTCTACCAAGCCTTGTCGGACTTCACCTGAATCACGGAACAGCCCCACAGTGCCCCCTTCTCTTGCTTCGCCAATCACTTTCCAGGAACCCGCGTCAAGTTCTTTCTGCATTTGCTCTATCCACTTATAAGGAGGGATAATTTTGGCGGCATCTTTTGAACCTACTTCGGACAAGACTGTCACATCCTGAGAAAGTATACGGATATACTCACATTTTTTATCATGGGGCATGCTTATGGATCCATCGGAAACTTCTGCAAAACCCAGATCATATTTCTCCAACACCCTTCTGTAATCATCGAACTGATCTCTGATGACAAACGCCTCGAAAAGTGTGCCTCCAAAATAAACAGGGATACCTGCATCTCTATACACCTGGATTTTTTCTGCAAGATTTTTGGTAAGATAGGAGGTGGCCCATCCCAATTTTACAATATCAACGTAATCGCTGTTGGCACTTAGAAAATTTTCAACTTCCCTGATACTCAGACCCTTGTCCATCACCATAGTAAAGCCTGTAACACGTGGCTTTTCAGTACGTATCGGGAGATTCTTAAGAACGTAATTCATTCTGCTGGAATTTCGGATTGGTTAACCATTTAACTCAAGAAGACGAAGAATCTTCTCTGAATTGCGCTATAATTTTAAATATTGCCTTTTGTTGTTTGATTTCAGGCATCAGATCAAATAAAATTACATGCTTTTCGAAGTCCAAAGTTAATGCATTTTCCAAATAAGTAAAGGCTTCTTTGTATTTGCCAGTTTTTAGGAGATATACGACCATTCTATAATAAAGCTCCGCTTCCTCCGGTAATTCTTCGATGCCTTCTTTCATCACATCGATGGTTTCCTCAAAACGGTTTTGATCAAAATAGATGATAGAAAGATTCACATAGGTTTCCATGATGCCGGGCTCAAGGTTGATGGCTTCTTCATAGGCTTCGGCACTAGCCTGTAAATTGCCCAAATGGTATTCTGCATCAGCAAGACCTACCCAGTAGTTTGGGTTTTCCCCGGTCAGTTTGATGGCTTTTTTGAAGTAGTGGATGGCTTCAAAATATTTTTCTTTTTTGAGCATGCACATCCCAAGCCCAAACCAGGCATCGTCATATTCAGGATCCAGTTTGGCCGACTTTTTAAAATATTTGAAAGCCATGTCAATCTGGTCCAATTTTTCATAGGCCGCACCCAGATAGCAACAGTTCTCTGCATTGGCCCCTTCGCAGTTTATGGTGTTTTGATAAGCTTCCAGGGCCAGATCAAACTGCTGGGTATTCATATAAGCATTACCCAAATTGAAGTAAGCAGAAGCAAAAGCATCATCAATGATCAGGGCATAATCATAGGCCTTGATCGCATCTTCGTACCTGCCCAATCTGTTGTATACAACACCCAAATTATACCAAGCCCCTGCACTGTAGGGATCTTGGTCGATAAACTCCTGATAGAATTGCAGTATTTCATGAAAGGATCCGTCTTCTTCAGTGATCATGGCCAACTGAAAAAGGGCATCTTCATGGTTTATCCTGATTTTGACGCATTCTTTGTAATGGTGGATCGCTTTGTTGGTGTCATTTTCTGCCCTGAACAAATTACCCAGCATGTAATGCACCTCGGCCTTATCCTCCGCCAAAGGAAGAAAGTCTTCCAACATTTGAATGGCTTCTTTAGCGCTATCAGCCATCATCAGCGCATTGGCATATGCTAAAATAATGTCTTCGTTGTTTGGGGAGAGGTTGTTTATATTTTCCAAAATATCCAAGCCTTCATCCAATTCATCATTGAAAATCAGGCAGTTGGCTTTTAGAAGTTTAATTTCTATGCTGTAAGGAAATTTTCCGAGCGCATGTTCTGCTGCTTTAAGGGCTTTGACAAATTTCTGTTGGTCAAAGTAGTACCGGATAATGTTCTCAAATTCTTCCTCTTCGAAGTACAAATCCAGATTGGATTTCATGGAGTTTTCAAATCTTTCTACTAACTCTTTGTCTTCTTCCCATTCGTTTTCAAAGTCTCCGGTCATCGGCTTCAGTTTTGTTTATTTAAGATACCAAATAAATCGGCGTCTTAAAATTCCAATTCAATAATTTTTTTAAGGATGGTGATTTTGGGTGTTTAAATTTGGGTATTTCCAATTGATTACATCACTCAAACAAAACGAGATTGTTTCAATTTTCGTTCGATTTTGCCCAATTCAGTGTTTCAGAAAGTGGGGTATATTTGAATTTTAAAATGCTGTCCACCTTGCTGTTATCCATGACTACTTCCAATTGGGCGAGCATGGCTGTCTGTTTGTTGAGTGGGCTTTTGCTCAAGCCTAACTTTTTACCAAGCCAGGTAAAAATCAAAGCAAAATTGAGCATCCAGTCTTTCACTTCTTTGGAGGGTACCTTTTTGCCAAAAGATTGCGCCATTACTTCAAAAAACTTTTGATAGCTTATGCCCTCCTTGTTCAGAATAAAACCTTCATTCCAAAGTTCTTTTTGATAAAGCTGATAGACAATTTCCGTCGCATCTCTGACATCTATGTAATTTACCGTTCCTTTGGGAAAATAGCTGTTCTCCTCCAGCACATAATTGTAAATCTGAGTACTACTTCTCTGGTCTGAAATTTTTCCCAATAATACGCTGGGATAAACTACCATGGCCTTCAGCCCTTCTTGAACTCCTCTCCACACTTCCAGTTCAGCATGGTGTTTGGATATGGCATAGGGCGTATTTAGATCAGATTCCGACCATTTGTGGGTCTCATCTATTGTGTTCAATTCCGGGCTTCTTCCCAATGCAGCCACCGAGGATATATGGATGATGTTATTTACCCCAGATGACAACATGCCATTGATGAGATTTTGTGTTCCTCTGGCATTGATCTGCATCAGTAGGTCTTTGTCTTCGGATCGGAAAGAAACCATGCCTGCCGAATGAATGACCAAATCTTTTCCGGCTAGCGCTTCTTCTAAAGATATTTCATCCAAGAGATCACCTTCAATCCAGTGGATCTTTTCTGAAAGCTTTCCCAAGAGCCTTTTATCACTTGTGGGTCTGGCCAAAGCATAAATTTCTCCGAGTGAAGCAAATTTCTTGGCAAGATGGCTTCCAAATAAACCTGTAGCACCTGTTATTAATATTTTCATAGCTTTTGATTGAGCAGATCCAATTCCTGGATTTTCTCAAAATATTTGGATTGGGGAAGGGTTTCCAACATGTCAAGATAACGCTGGTTATGACAATCGGTCCCAAAAAGTTTTACTTTTTTTTCATCAATAAGCATTTCAGCAAAATGCTTCGTTGGTTTGGAATAAAACCCTGTCAATGATAAGAGATTGATCTGAAAATAAACATCTCGGTTCAACAGGTCTTCCAACAGATCCGGATCCTTGATGAGGTAATGGTAACGCTCCGGATGGGCCAAAACGGGTTTGTAACCGTTCATTTCCATTGCAAAAAAAATCTCCAATAAAATTTGAGGCTTATTCATAAACCCTGTTTCCACCAACACATAGTTGTCTTTGATGGTCAATAACTCCTGTCCAGCTTCTACTTTTTCCAGAAAAATCTCATCCAAATAGTATTCGGCTGCGGCATCTACCTGAATATCGAGTTCCTCTTTTTGAAGGGCAAGGCGTACATCTTCCAGTCCCAAACGTATAATTTCAGGTGTATTCCTGTAATATTCCGTCATGACATGGGGGGTAGTGATGATTTTCCGTAGGCCGTAATCTTTTAATCTTTTGATAAGGACAACGGATTCCTCCAAGGTCTTTGCTCCATCATCTATGCCTGGAATCAGATGGGAATGCATATCCACTTCCAGCCACTTAAGACTGAAATTTCCAACCTCCTCTTTCTTTTGTGATTTGAATATGTCTAATAATCCCATTTCCCGATAAACTATTGCCCGAGAGTTATATTTGTTACAAACTCTTTGAAAGTCGGCCAGGTTTGGTCTCTTTCAGATAAAATCGGATCTGAAATTTTCCAGTCAATATTTAGTTCTTGGTCACTCCATAAGATGCCACCTTCACTTTCCTTCTTGTAATAATTGGAACATTTATAACAAAAGATAGCATCTTCCAAGACAGAAAAACCATGCGCAAAGCCTTTGGGCACAAATAGCATATTGTGCTGTTTTGCATTGAGTTCAACAGTATAAACGCCACCAAAAGTCTTAGAGTTCGGTCTTAAATCAACAACTACATCCAAAACTCTTCCGGAAATAACCCGGACCAGTTTGGCCTGTGCATCATCTCCTGTTTGGAAGTGTAGGCCTCTAAGCGTTCCAGCCAAGGAAAAAGACTGATTTTCCTGTACCCAACTTTCTTTGATTCCTGCATTTATTAGGATATCTTCCCTGTAGGATTCAAAAAAATATCCTCTATGGTCTTCCCAAACTTTGGGAAAAATTTCCAAAACCCCTTCCAGCGGTGTTTCTTTTATTTTCATCACTATTCTTTGATATAAATGTCAAATATAACAGTTATTCCCGCTAGGTTGGTAAATTTACATCAAATACAAATGGAACTAAATGAGTGCTCCGTTCCTTGATATAACATATGAGTAAATTTTCCAGAAAACTTCAAAAATTATATGATACTGCTCCCAAGCAGGAAACGGCCGTTTTGGTGGCATTGATCCATCAAGGGCAATCTGAACAGCAGGTTCAGGAATACCTGGAGGAATTGGCTTTTTTGGCTGAAACTCTGGGGGCCAAGACTGTATATAAGTTTACCCAAAGATTGGAAAAGCCTGATGTGAAGACCTTTGTGGGTTCTGGTAAACTGGAAGAAATTCAGGCATATGTCCAGCATTTTGAGGTGGATATGGTTATTTTTGATGATGACTTGAGCCCTTCCCAAATGCGGAACCTGGAGAATGAACTCAAGGTGAAAGTTTATGACCGATCCCTTTTGATTTTGGATATTTTCCTCAAAAGGGCACAGACTGCGCAGGCTAAGACCCAGGTGGAATTGGCCAGGTTTCAATACTTACTTCCCCGCTTGACCAGAATGTGGACCCACTTGGAAAGACAAAGGGGCGGAACTGGTACCAGAGGTGGTGCAGGGGAAAAAGAAATCGAAACGGACAAAAGGGACATTCGGAATAAAATAGCCCTGCTCAAAAGCAAACTCAAAGAAATAGAAAAGCAGGGTGAAACCCAACGTAAAGGCAGGAAGGGAATTGTAAGGGTAGCTTTGGTAGGTTATACCAATGTGGGCAAGAGTACTTTGATGAACCTGATCACCAAGACCAATATCCTTGCTGAAAATAAACTGTTTGCAACAGTTGATGCGACGGTCAGAAAAGTTGTGTTGGACAATATTCCATTTTTGCTTTCAGATACCGTGGGATTCATCAGAAAACTCCCCACTCACCTCATTGAATCCTTCAAATCTACACTAGATGAGATCAGAGAGGCTGATTTGCTGGTACATGTAGTGGATATCTCCCATCCTGGATTTGAAGACCATATTGCGGTGGTAAAAAATACTTTGAATGAAATTGGCGCAGGGGACAAGCCCATGTTATTGGTCTTTAACAAAATTGATTTGGTGCCAAAAATGCCAAGTGAGGAAGAAAGACAAAATATGACAGAATTGGAGCTTGAGGAACAGAATTTTCTGGATTTTGAGAAATTGTCCAAAGCTTATGAGAAAAAGACAGGGATAGCGCCGGTATTCATGGCAGCCCACGATGGCACAAATGTAGAGGAGTTCAGAGCAGCTCTGGTAAAAGAAGTGAAAAAACAGCATCTTAAAATTTATCCGCACTACCTCGAAAGCGAAACCATTAATTGGTCTCAATTTGATGTGGAAGAGTAATTTTTACTTCATCCGGATCCGCCACTCTTTGGGATAATTGTTATTTGTTCTGTTCCCAAGATTCTTGATCCATCCCAAAGGGAGCTGTTTAAATGTAACCAAAACCCATCCTTCCGGAGCCCCAGATAGATGGGTTTCTTCTTTTCTAAGAAATTCCAGCGCTTGTATTTCATTTAATTCAAATGTTGCGAATCCCTTTTTGGGAAAAATGCTGACTGCCCATTCATGTGTCGGCACAAATTGGTCCTTGTTGAATTTTCCCAATTCCACCCCAAAATATTTGATGTTCAGGAATCGGGTCAGAAATTCAAAGTGCTGCTGAAACTGTCCGGGAATCCTAAAATAACTCCCCTGAAGACTGTAAATGGATGAGCTTTCCGGAAGGCCTAAGGTTTCAATAAGTTTTTGGCTGATGGTTTTACCTTCTGACTTGATAAATGGATGTTTAAAATCCTTGCCTTTTTGGGGGTCTTGGCTGTACGCGTCTTCAGACCTCTTTAAAACGCAGATAAATAATCCTTCACCATCAACTTTATGAGGGTAAAATCTATATCCATAAAAGGATTTGCATTCTGTTTCCAATTCGGATTCTACAATGCCCCAAGAAGATTCCAAAGGTAGTTTTACCGGTTCATAGGAAAACTCTGAGCAAATAAACCGAAGCATATCCTCATTTTCCTGTTCATTGAATGTGCAGGTGCTGTATATGAGATAGCCACCCGCCCTGACAAGGGCTCCAGCCTGGTCCATGATCCTTTCCTGTCTCATGGCGCATAGATTCACATGCTCGGGTGACCATTCATTTCGCGCATCGGGATCTTTTCTGAACATACCTTCTCCGGAGCATGGTGCATCTACAAGCACAAGGTCAAAAAAACCTTCTAGGTTTGAAAAGTGTTCCGGGTCATTTTGAGTAACCAAGGTGTTCCCAATGCCCCATTTGATGATGTTTTCTTTCAGGATGGAGGCCCTGGCTTTAATGACTTCATTGGCTACAAGAAATCCTTCCTCTCCCAGATAGCTACCCAATAAGGTAGATTTGCCCCCGGGCGCTGCTGCCAGGTCCAGAAAGATTCCATTTTTGGGGACCTGTAAGTAGTGCAGAATATGCTCCAAAAACATGGATGAGGCTTCCTGAACATAATATGCGCCGGCATGAAATAAAGGATCCAAGGTAAAGCTAGGACGGTCTTCCAAATAATACCCCCAATTGGACCAGGGAACCTTGGACAAATTCCCGATTTCCTTCACATTTTTGAAAGGATTTAAACGAATGGAAGTTTTGGGTTCATTTTCCAGAGATTGTTTGAATTTAAAAAACTCCTCTTCACCAAGGAAATCTTTCATTCTTTCTTCAAAAGCTTCAGGAAGTTGGATTGATGACATGCTTAAATTTTTCACAAAAATAAGCTTTTATTATTAAGCGGGCGAAGTGCTTGTAAACACGCTTTGAAGGAAGGTATTGCTTGTTGCATTGAGCTCTTTTTCCAAGGTTTCCAGTTCCTGGAGGATCACTTTCTCCTGATTTTTTTCTTTGGACATTTTGTGACTGACCAGCAGATCATGCCAGTTCCCTATTTTTTCCTGCAATTGATCCAAAAACTCAAAATTGATCCGAATAGCATGTTGCTGTTGTTCTGTAAAAAGTGATTTTAAATACAGAATAATTTTAATTTTCATCCTGGCTTCATGGAATTCCCCTTTTCTCAGTTTGTTGTTGGTTTTGAGTAGGGTACTATTGAAATAGGCGGTTAGGGTATTGGCTTCAAAATTAAGGTCGATTTGTGAGGTATTCTCTTGAAACCGGTTAAGGTATTTATCCCATTTCTCCTTATTTTTCAAAAATCTGTTTATGCTTTTTTCCAGTTTTGCTATTAGTTTTTTTTCATTTTTTTCGTCACGTTCTGGAAGAGATTCTAGCCTGATCAGATGTAGTTGCAACTCTCTGATTTCGCCTGCTTGTTTGAAAAGTTTCCTTATGGGTTGGAAAAGCTTTTTATAATTAGTATCCGGCTCCAGATGTTCAAAAAATTGGATGAGTGCTTTTATTTTTTTGATGTTGACCCTCAGCTGATGGATATCCTCTGCCCCTTTGCTTTCAAAAAACCGGCTAAGATGTTGGCTCACCTGATCCAAATGTTCCTTAAGAAAATTGTTGTATATGGGTTCAGTGGCCATGATTCAGACAATCTATTTCCCAACAACAATTTAAGTTTTATAGGGGTAATAAAAAAATCCCCTCCAAAAGTGAGAAGGGGATTTATTTTAGTTCGGCGGATTAAAACCCATCTTCTTCATCAAAATCCTCATCCGATGCACCCATGTCAAACATGGAGCTGAACAGGTCTTTGAACTGCATGCCGGTATCCAGGAGTTTTTTACTTAATTGGCTATATTCAGATAGCCCGTGAAGCAGGAATTCCATGTAAAATTCTTTTTCCTTTTCTGGTAAGTTCTTGACCATGCTGGTGACCAGGTTTTCCAATCCGGGGACTTTATGTAGACTGCTTTTGTAGTCTTTATTGCTAGTGGAAGCCAAAATATCCAAAGTATTTCCTTCTCCAAACCAGGCCAAAGGAATTACATAAGGGTTGCCTTCCTTTTCTTTCTTCTTTTGTTCCGGGGAAGGGAAATAGTCCGTGAACAGTGTCCTGATGGCTTTACCGATCAGGTTGTAAGCGACAAGGCCGGCACCTTCCTGTTCTCCTTCATATACCAATTCCACTTTTCCAGTGATGGCTGGAATCACACCGATAAGGTCCGAAATCCTGACCACGGTATCTTCTTCATCATTCAGGTAAAGCCTTCGCTCTGCAGCAGAAATTAAATTTTCAAAAGCAGAAATAGTGAGCCTGGCAGAAACTCCACTTTTTTCATCCACATATTCACTTTTCCTGGCCTCGATCGCAATCTGTTCGATAAGGTCCCGCATCAATTCAGGCACATGGATTTTTTCTACAGGTTTTCCCTCCAGCCTGGCTTCTTGTGCAGTGATCCTTTTTCCTATTTCAATGGATTTTGGATAATGCGTAATGATCTGGCTCTCTATCCTGTCTTTCAGGGGAGTGACAATAGAACCTCTATTGGTATAATCTTCAGGGTTGGCAGTGAAAACAAATTGAATGTCCAATGGCAACCTTAATTTGAACCCTCTTATCTGTATATCTCCTTCTTGTAGGATATTAAAAAGGGCTACCTGTATCCTTGCCTGAAGATCAGGAAGTTCATTAATGACAAAAATCGATCTATTGGATCTGGGAACCAGTCCATAGTGGATGACTCTTTCATCATTGTAGGAGAGTTTAAGGGTAGCGGCTTTGATGGGATCTACATCTCCGATAAGGTCAGCAACAGACACATCAGGTGTGGCCAGTTTTTCTGTATACCTGTCTTCCCTATGCCACCAGGTAATGGGAGTTTGATCACCTTTGGTATGGATCAATTCCTTGGAAAAAGAGGATAAGGGCGCTAATGGATCATCATTAAGTTCAGACCCTTGCACTACCGGAATGTATTCATCCAATAAATGAGTCATCATCCTTGCAATCCGGGTCTTGGCCTGTCCTCTTAGCCCAAGCAAATTGATGTTGTGCTTGGAAAGAATGGCCCTTTCAATGTCTGGGATAACCGTGTCTTCATACCCCCAAATCCCTTCAAAGACCTGCTCTTTTTGCTTGATTTTATGAATCAAATTCTTTCTAAGCTCCTCCTTGATTGAAATGGGCTGATATCCTGAAGCCTTTAATTCTCCAAGGGTTTTTATTTTCAATAAGTCTTTGGACGATAATTTGTGGTATTCCATTTTTAGAGTTTTTTAGTCCTGTTTCTTCTGTAGTCTTCAAAAATCAGATTTCCCAATCCTTTCAAACTACTGTAATAAGCGTTTCCATTGTTGACTTTGGTAAATTCTTTTACAAATTCTTTGAGGTAAGGATCAGAGGCAATCATAAATGTGGTGATTGGAATCTTCAATTTCCTACACTGGGCGGCAAGTTTTAGGGTTTCGTTCAGAATTTTGCTGTCAATGCCAAATGCGTTTTTATAATATTTTATCCCGACTTTTAAACAGGTAGGTTTTCCATCTGTAATCATAAAAATTTGCTTGTTAGGGTTTTTTCTCCTCCGAAGCAAATCCATTGCAAGTTCCAATCCTGCGACAGTATTGGTGTGGTATGGTCCCACTTGTAAATAGGGAAGGTCTTTGATTTCAATCTGCCAGGCATCGTTTCCAAAGACGATCACATCCAAAGTGTCTTTTGGGTACCTGGTCTTGATGAGTTCGGCCAATGCCATGGCTACTTTTTTGGCAGGGGTTATCCTGTCTTCTCCATATAATATCATAGAATGGCTGATGTCAATCATCAAGACAGTAGAGGTTTGGGTTCTGTATTCATTTTCCACCACCTCCAGGTCATCCTCTGTAAGCAGATAATCTCCTGAAAAGCCATGATTTACCTGGGCATTTCGTATAGAATCAGTAAGGGCTATTTGGTCAAGGCCATCCCCAAAGCTGTAGGGCCTTCTATCCGTCCCCTTTTCATCGCCTGGACCCGAATGGGTTGTTTTATGCTGTCCGCCTTTGGACCGTTTCAATTTTCCGAAAATTTCTTCTAGGGCATTTTTTCGTATACTTTGTTCCGCTTTCGGAGTGATTTTGATTTCCCCCTTTTGGTTTTCCTCAGTTAGGTAACCTTTGCTCTTTAGGTCCTCAATGAAGTCACCTATCCCATAACTAGGATTGGTTAGCTGATACCTTTTGTCCAGATTGCTCAACCAGGACAGCGCTTCTGCCACATCTCCCCCGGTCATAGTGACCAATTGAAGGAAAATATTGAACAGGTTTTCGAAGGTGTTTTTCTCTGGATCCTTTGGCGGAATATATTTTGTAAATCGGAAACCTTTCATAGCAACCTTGTAACAAAATGAATCTAATTGTGGTTTACTTTGTAAAGATAAATCCCTGATTATCATGAAAAACTATTTATTTCCCGTTTATCTGGTTACATCATTTCTGATTGTGTTTGTAACGGCCATCCATGCAAATTTGAATACTGCATTGATTTTATTTATGTTCTCCATTTCACCATTGCCAATTATTTGGATGGTGTATAGGGTCTTGACAGCAGACATTGTGGTAGAGTCCACCTTTGAGGAAAAATGGTATGAAGATGTGCCAAAGTCCCAGTTGTAAGCCGAAAACTGTATGTGATGATCAATAAACCGTTGTTAATCACAATGAGTTTTTCTTAGTTAATTATAACTAAATCTTGAAAAATTAAAGTTCAAACACACGTAAATATTAATTTTTCCGCTTGTAAATTGTACTAACCAAATATGTGAGAAATTCGGAAAATAAAGAAACGTTTAATACATTTGTATTTGAACCGCACTAATGTGATAACCCTTAAAAAATAATGAACAGACGGATCAAAGTCCATGGCAAAGTTCAAGGAGTTTTTTTCAGAAAAAATACCCAACAAAAAGCGCTTGAATTAGACCTCAAAGGCTGGGTGAAAAATGAAGATGACGGAACAGTATCTTTGGAAATAGAAGGTGAACTTCATTCCATTTTGGCTATGCAGTCTTGGTTGCGATTGGGGCCTCCCAATTCCCAGGTTGAATATTTGGAAATTTCTCAGGGAGAAGAACAAGGTTATCAGGATTTTCTCATTCTGCAGTAGTTTTTAGGAAAGCAAAAAGTTTTCTCTTTATTAAGGCCAATTCCCTCAAAGAATTGGCATTTGTTTTTGGAATTAACTCCTTTAAGATAACTCATGAACCCTCTGGTTTAAATTTACTGCAAATGTCCGTTGCTCCATATCATTCCGGGCCCGGCATTAGCCGTTTGATATATTTTACTAATTTTGCCATTCAAAAAGAACGTTACATATGCTTGAAAAATTACAAGCACTTAAGGATAGATTTATAGAATTAGGCCAACTGCTCATTCAGCCTGATTCCATGTCCGATATGAGTAAGTATACTAAGCTTACCAAAGAGTACAAGGACTTGGAAAAGATCGTTGGGCTGTATGATGAGTATAAATTGGTCATGGATAACTTGGCCAGCACCAAGGAAATTTTGGAGAAAGAGAAAGATCCGGATTTCAGGGAAATGGCAAAGCAGGAGTTGGAGGAATTGAAAGTAAAGCAAGAAGAGCTTGAAGAACAGCTTAAACAGCAGCTTATACCTAAGGATCCTAATGATTCCAAAGACTGCATCCTTGAAATAAGGGCTGGAACCGGAGGTGATGAGGCGGCGATTTTTGCAGGGGACCTTTTCAGGATGTATCAGCGTTTTTGTGACAAGCAAGGCTGGAAGCTGACCGTTTTGGATTTGACCTTTGGGCCTTCCGGTGGTTACAAAGAGATCATCAGCACTGTCAGCGGGGCAGATGTTTATGGTATGCTCAAATATGAATCCGGTGTCCATAGGGTACAAAGGGTACCTGCCACCGAAACTCAAGGCAGGGTGCATACCTCTGCAGCCACAGTGGCTGTTTTGCCTGAAATGGATGAAGTGGAGGTAGAGATCAATATGAATGACATCCGAAAAGATACCTTTTGTTCTTCAGGTCCAGGAGGTCAATCGGTTAACACCACTTATTCTGCGGTCAGGCTTACCCATATCCCCACCGGTTTGGTAGTAACCTGTCAGGATGAAAAATCCCAGATCAAGAACTTTGAAAAGGCCTTAAAGGTACTTCGTTCGCGTTTATATGAAATTGAATTGGCCAAGCACAATGAGGCAGTAGGTGCACAGAGGAAGTCGATGGTGGCTAGTGGAGACAGATCTGATAAGATCAGGACCTATAATTATCCACAAAGTAGGGTAACTGATCATAGAATCAATAAAACCGTATATAATCTCCCTGATGTCATGGATGGAAATATTGAAGAGTTCATTTCCGCTTTGAGATTTGCTGAGAACGTAGAGAAAATGAAAAGCTCAGGTATGGAGGAATGAGTAGATCATTCCTCCAAAAATTAGGATTGAAAATACCTGATTTTTGTAAAATTTTAAAGATTTTTTCCTTTAAGACCTAAATTTGGGATTTTCGTAAAAAACTTCCCACTTTTTGTGACGAATCAGAATAAAGGAACTTATCTTCAAGAAAGATAAATCCTGTTTGGATGAAAATTGAAGGTAAAAGAAATATCAGTTTGGTGACATGGAATGATGACCATTTTCATCAGTTATACCCTTTGGCCAATAACCTCAAAATTGCCAAAAATTTACGGGACAGCTTCCCTCATCCTTATACTATTCATGATGCAAGACATTGGATAGAGTACAATTACAAGTTTAACCCGGCTCAAAATTTTGCAATTGAATTTGCTGGAGAACTGGCAGGGTCTGTTGGCTGTGAAATTGGGAAAAATGAATTAAGGACCAATATGGAATTGGGCTTCTGGATAGGAGAGCCCTTCTGGGGAAAAGGCATTGCTACGGAAGCGGTGATCCTATTTACGGAATATGCATTGTCAAAATTCCCGCAGATTCAAAGGATTTATGCCCAGGTTTTTGATAATAATGTTCCTTCTATGAAAGTGTTGGAAAATGCTGGATTTGAGCCAGAGGCCATACTAAGACATGCCTACATCAAAGATGGAATCGTTGGAGATTTATTTCAATTTGTCCTTTTAAGGGAAGAGGTAGAGAAGTTTGAATAAAAAAAGACCGGTCCAATTTTAGGTGCCGGCCTTTTCTTTTTTTATGCTTTTTCAAGGGCTTGTTCAATATCCCAGATAATGTCAGAATAATGCTCTACCCCAACCGATAAGCGGATCAATTTTTCTGTAATGCCCATTGTCTTTTTGTCTTCTTCAGACACATCACTGTGCGTCATGGTTTCTGGATGCTCTGCCAAAGACTCTGTGCTTCCCAAAGAAACAGCCAACTTGATCAGTTTAAGGCTATTCAGAAATTTGAAGGCTTCTTTTTCCCCTCCTTTGATATCAAATGAGAGCATGGCTCCTGCAGAAAACAGTTGTTTTTTGAAGATGGCATGCTGGGAAGTTCCAGGCTCCAAATGTCCTAAGTAATATACTTTCTCGACTTTAGGGTGGTTTTTCAAAAATTCGGCGACTTTGACGGCATTTTCTGCCTGCTGTGTCATCCTTACCTTAAGTGTTTCCAAACTCCGCATCAATAACCAACCCGTCCAAGGACCCGCCATATTTCCCAAAAATGTCCTTAACGTCCTTACACGCTTCATGTATTTTGACCTTCCTAGAACAGCCCCGGCAATCAGGTCAGAATGGCCTCCAATGTACTTGGTAGCGGAATACACTACCAAATCAGCACCAAACTTAAGTGGGTGTTGCCAAAGGGGCCCCATATAGGTATTGTCTACACAGACCACCACTTCCTTACTTTCGGAAGAAAATGCATCGGCAACTTTTCTACATAATTCTAAATCAAATAATGCATTGGTAGGATTAGCAGGTGTCTCAACATACACCATCTTCAGTTTTTCTCCCAATCCCTTTGATTTAATGTCATGTATTAAATCTTCTGCCGATTGATTGCTGGTAAATCCTATGCCGTGTATGCCGTATTCAGGCAATACTTTATTGATGAAATGATCTGTTCCTCCATAAACAGGTTTACTGTAAAGCAATACATCCCCGGGACGTAAAAACTCCAGCATGACAGTTGAAATGGCAGACATTCCACTTTCAAAGACCGCACATTCGTCAGCACCATCCCAGAGGCATAGCCGTTCTTCCAGAATCTGTAGGTCAGGGTTGTTTAATCTTGAATAAATCAAACCTAACTCTTCATTAGGGGCTTTTTCACGCTGACCGTAGGCCACTTCAAAAAATGCCTTTCCTTCTTCTGCAGAATTGAAGACAAAAGTGGAGGTCTGAAATATGGGGCATTTGATTGCTCCTTCGGAAAGCGCAGGCTTATAGCCATGCGACATCATAAGGCTTTCTGGGTGAAAATATCTGTTCTCCATTATATTAGGGTTTATGGATGCAAATCACCAAAAATCGCGCTTAATTGTCAAGGGTTAACATAAAATAAAATTTTGAATATTCCGCAAAAACTTGCTGTATGTTTTACAAAAACAGAATAAAAACCAAGTTATTTGGTTTTGAAAAAATAAAATTTGGTAATCTGGGTTTTGAAAGCCAGCCAGAATATAAAATAAGGTATTGGTTGTTTACCTTACCAATACCTTATGGGCATATTCTTTTTCCCTTGTCTGAATAAGTACAGTGTAAAGCCCTTTAGGAAGGTTTCTAAACTGGTACTGATTCAATCCATTTTCGGGTCTTACACTATTCAATTCTTGTCCGTATGCATTGATGATACGTATTTGCTGTACATGACCTGTTCCGGCAAGGTCCAAAGTAAAATCACCTTGTGATGGATTTGGGTAAATATTGATTTTATGAATTCCTTCTCTTTCCCTTTCGATGGAAGTGATGATATTTACATTCACGGAAATTTCAGAAGCTTCTCCTTCGTTGCATCCATTCATTGGAGTTACCTTGAGCGTAAAATCACCTTCTCTTTCCCATCTGATGGTGACCCTATGGGTACCCTGACCGGAAATTATTCTTCCCCCCTGACCACTGATGGTCCATTGGAAATTCACTTCAGGAACATTGTTGACGCTATAGATTTCTTCCGTTAAACCAACCCGTTCAGGACCTGAGATTGGAGATGGCTGGGCAGGAGGAGTTGTTACCAGAATTTCTTTTGTGGTGGAAGGCCCTGTTCCGCAAGGGTTATTAGGAGTGACTCTTACTGTTCTGTTACCGGTATTGCTCCACTGAACCAGGATCCTGTTGGTTCCCTGTCCTTCAAGGATATTCCCTCCGTTAACCTCCCATACAAAGACTGTTCCCAAAACAGCATCGACTGAGTAAGCCTCAGAAGTTCCAATACAAACTGCCCCTTCTCCTAAAATGGTGTTGATTTGTCTCGGTGTGGTAGATACGATTACCTCAAGCCCGGTAGTGCCACTGTTTCCGCAGAAATTTTTGCCTCTTACTAATACTGCATTTCTTCCAGGAATTTCCCATTCTACCACAATCCTGCTTGTTCCTTGTCCTTCAATGATCCTTCCTCCGTCTACCCTCCACTCAAATTCCATATCGAGGCCAAGCACTTCCTGAACCGTGTAGGTCTGTGTACTCAAACAAACATTGCTTTCACCAAATATGAGTGTGGGCTGTTCAGGAACCTGGCAGTCGTACGTGAAAAATGTACCATTCTCACCTACCGCAAAACCATTGCTTAGGGTTCCAAAACTAAGCCCTGAAAAGTCCTGAAAAGTAGCTGTTATAAATTTTTCCCATGAAACCCCGCCATCTTTGGTTTGGGAAATAAGTCCTCGTTCCCCTGCAATGAATCCCACTTCTTCATCTAAGAATTCTACTGCACTCAAATTTTCTGAAAATGGCAGGTTTAGAGAAGCCCAGGTTGATCCTTTATCCGTTGTTTTAAAAGCCGTACCTGATTGACCCACGATTACTGCGCTCGTTTCATCCAAAATAGAGATATCTGTAAATCTTACCGTGCTTGGAAGAGGAATCTGCCTCCAAACCTCATTTTCAAGGATGCTGACATATCCGTTGCTCCCTATGAGAATTCCAGATTCCTGATCGAAAAATGCCAGTCTTTGAAAATTAACAGTGTTAGTACCCAGATCAACTTTTTCCCAGTTTACACCCCCATCTGCAGTTCTTGCCAAAAATCCTTTGTCTCCAACGAGATAGCCAAGGTTGTTATTGAAGAAAAACAATCCGTTGAGGTTTTCTGTAGTTCCAGGGTTCAGGGAGGTCCAGTTGGTTCCGGAATTTGTGGTTCTTAAAAGGATGCCGCCGTCCCCACAGACATACCCAAGTGCATTTGTGGTAAAAAACAGGTGATTGAATTTATTGGAAACAGGCCTGGACCTGTCATTGAATGTGGTTCCTCCATTATTTGTAAAGAAAAATCTGCCATTTTCACCCGTGATGTATCCAATTCTGTCAGTTTTGAATTCTGTTGCGGTGTAGTCTACTTCACGTCCTGAAAGTCTCAGTGTCCAGCTTGCTCCTGCATTGGCAGAAGATAGCAAAAAGCCGTTGGTGCCGGTACTAAATACCACATTGGAATTGGTCCGGAAAGCAATATCCGAATAGGTCTCCTGGTTATTGACATTGATGCCTCCAAAGTTTAGTCCGGCATTTGTTGTCCTGAGGATAGTAGCGTTTTCTCCGGTGATTACTCCGATATTGGTATTGGCCCTACTGAAACTGACCGACAGAAGATTTCTCTCGGTTCCGGATGTAATCTGCGTCCATGTAATTCCGGCATCGGTGGTTCGGAGTATGGTGCCCCTGTTTCCCACGGCATAGCCTAAAAGTCCATTGACAAAATACACATCGTTTAGACCTTGATTCTGACCGGTAGTTCTCAGGTTCCAACTGTTACCTCCGTTAAAAGTCCTGATAATTTCTCCATTGGCTGAACTGATATAGCCGGTGTCAGCATTGACAAAGTAAAGGCTCCGGAGGTCGGCAACTGTTCCTACACTTTGCCTCAGCCAAGAATTTCCGGAATCCGAGGAGCGGTACACCTCTCCGTTATCTGCAACAATGTAAATCCGCGTTTGTGTGACATACTTAATTTTATTTAAGCGTACATTACTCCCAATGTTCAACAATTCCCATGTATTTCCCCCATTGTTTGTCCTGAAAATATGGCCATTTTCACCTACCATCATTCCAATGTTTTCATTGAAAAAATCTACTGCCAACATTCTTGTTTTTAGAGGGGCTTGTTGTTCCACCCAGCTGAGGCCTCCATCAATGCTTTTTAAAATGATCTGATTGCCTGAGATGTACCCCACCTCTTCATTGACCCATACAATTCCGGTGTATTGATTGCCCCAACCTCCTAATCTTCTCCAGGTTTGGGCTTCTGCAATTCCAAAAAATAAAACAGCTAAAAATAAAAGGTATAAATGTTTCCTCATTGGTTTTCAATCAACTATACCGTACAAAATTATAATAATTCCTAAAATATGAAACAGGCTGGGATCCAATACCTGCCGAACAAACTATAAATTCAGTCTGTGTAAGGTACAAACTGCATTAATTGTTTCAGAAACTCAGAATATTATCTTATTTTTAAATCCTTAATCGGAATCAGCGATGAGAAAAAAAATTGTAATTATTTTATCTGCATTTGTTTTCGTGGCATGTGGGACCAATGAAAGGGTAAGTAGGGAGGTTTTTGAAGAGGTCAATAAGAGCATGGAAATAAAGAAAGTAAATGAGGCAGATTTGATCAGAGAAGCTTTGAAATGGGGAAATGAAATTTCCCAGGAAGCTCAGGAACAATTGATTGCTGCCTTGCAAAATGCCATTGCGGAGAAAGGAGTTCCCGGAGCTATAGAATTTTGTAATGAACAGGCTTTCCCCATTCTGGAAGAAGTTAGCAAAAAGTATAACGTGAGTATACGGAGGGCTTCCAATGATTTTAGAAACCCGAAAGACAAGCCCTTGGATTATGAAGAAATGATCCTGGATGCATTTGAATACAATCTTGAAAATGAGCTGCAGGTCGAACCCAATATTCAGAAACTGGAAGGGGGAGAGGTCCTTCACTATGCAAAAGTGATTCAGATACCGGGTGCACTTTGTCTCAATTGCCATGGAAATCCTGAAACTGAAATCAGTACCGAAACCAAAGAAAAACTGAAAAAACTCTATCCTGATGATAGGGCTACCGGCCATAAAATCGGTGATTTGAGAGGAATATGGAGTATTAAAATGCCCAAAAAAGAAGTTGTAAAAAGAATGTAAGCCTCAAGTAATCCCAGCCAACAGCGATGAAATTTATTCTTTTGTTTTTTTGTCTTTATACTCCCACAAGGGAATTGGACGCTACTGTTCCAAGGCATGATCAAGTTTTAGGAACAGAAAGACAAAATCAGATTTGGTCGGCCATAGAGAATCCAGCTGAAATGGAGATCGTGTCGATTCCAGAACCGGTCATAAACGATTTTTCCCAAAAAACTGACTTTAATTCCTATCCTATTGGATTTTTACCTGGTTGTGGGTCTGAATTGGTCAGACAATTGTATGAATTAGGTATAACTGTAAAGTCCTATCAGGACCTGAAGGCCGCATTGGAAGAAATTGACGTGCTGATTGGAGAGGTTTTTTAAGAGTTTTATTTTGTGTAATAAAAAAAAGTAAAAATTTATTTAGTGTATTGGGGTCATTTTTGATTTTTTCAACTCTTATTATAAGAAGCTGAAGAAGAACTATTAACCTAGCATGACCATCAACCCAAAAAAACCGTCTTCTCCAGCCAGTTTGTCTTTGAAGTATTCTGAGGTGATCAGAATCTATGGTGAAAAGTCTGACATAGAAATATGGGAAGCTTTTGACCATGGTGATGAATTGGCATTTAATTATTTATATCGAACATTTGTTCCTATACTGTTTAGGTATGGAATTCAGTTGGCTAAAGAAGAAGCTCTTGTTCAAGACAGCATTCAAAACATTTTTATTTATCTAAGAAGTAAACGCGGATCGCTTTCGAAGGTCAACTCCATAAAAGCTTACTTAATAAAATCTTTAAATAGGGAATTGTTGAATAAGATTTCCAAGTCAAAACGAGTTGAATATAAAGATATTGATGATTTAAAAGATAGTTTCTTAATAGATGTATCATGCGAATCCAAAATGATAGAATTTGAATCCTCAAAAGAGACTAAAAAGAAACTAGAGGTGGCGTTGAATCAATTAACTCCCAAACAAAGATTGGCAATTCTTTTATTGTATGAGGAGGGCTTGAATTATCAACAGATCGCAGAGATTCTTGAATTTAAAGAGGTTAAATCAGCTCGTAAATTAGTTTATAGGGCATTGAATAATTTAAAAAGTATTTTAATCAATAAACATTAGTAAGAAGGAATGAAAAGTTTGATCATATACCTCTTACTGCTTTAAAAAAAGTGAATGAAATACGAAGATTTTAATATTGAAGATTTCTTGAAAGATGAGTTCTTCATCCATTGGGTAACTTTTGGAGATGAAAATACAGTACATTTTTGGGAAAAGTGGATTCAACAACATTCTGAAAAAAGAGAGATTGTTTACTTGGCTGCAGACATAATTAGATCTATTGGATATAAAAATAAAGTTGAATTAAACGATAAACTTTATCTTGAAACTTTTGAAAACATATTAATTGCTGAAAAAGAAGAAAAGATAGTAGAAACAAAAAAATATTGGTGGGAGAACTTATTTCAGATAAGGAATATTGCGGCTGTCTTTTTGGTTAGTTTACTCTTTTGGCTTTCTTGGAATGTTTTAAAAAGTCCAATAAAACCCGAAATAAAGGAAGTCGCTTCCTCAGAATGGGTTACCAAAATTGTTCCAACAGGGAAAAAATCAATTGTTACGCTTTCTGACGGAACAAAGATCTTTTTGAACTCAAAAAGTGAATTGTCTTTTCCTAAAAATTTTTCAGATACTTTGCGGACTGTCACTATTAAGGGCGAAGCATTTTTTGAGGTTAAAAAAGAAAACAGGCTTTTCATTGTTCAGGCAAATGGAATAAAAATTAATGTTTTGGGCACTTCATTTAATGTTAGAGAAATGGAAGATGGCCAATTGTCGGTTGCTTTGGTTAGTGGTAAAGTTCGAGTTAATGATGACTCTGGTAATCAAGTTAATTTAAATCCAAATGAGAAGTTGGTTTTAAAGGAAAATGGCCCATTTATAAAAACAGGTTTTGATTCACTAGAAGAGTTCGGATGGAAAAGTAAATATTTGATTTTTAAGAAGGATAACTTCAATTCTGTAAAGAAAAAACTTGAAAATTGGTATGGGATTGATGTCGAGATAAAAGGCAAGGTTAATCCTAACTGGACTTATTCTGGGATCTATCAAGACGAAATGCTTGAAAATGTACTTAAAGGGATTAAGCATACTTCAGGAATAAACTATTCGATAAAGAATAAAAAGGTAATCATTTCTAATATCAAATGAATTTTATGAAACCTATAAAAGATACCAGTTGAAAAAAAAAGCAGAAAGAGTTCTGGGGGGAACAACTTTCTGCTGTAAAAACCCTAGGAGGGTAATGATATAAAATCCTAGGGCCAAGTTCAAGTATCAATCACTTAAACCACTCAATCTTATGAAAAAAAAACTACTTCGACAACTTATTATGCTGTCAAAAAGATTATTGTATGGTTTTATAATTCAGCTATTTATCTGCACTGTTCTTTTTGCGGGTACTAGTAATGCACAAAGGAAAACCATTGAAGAAGTTAAAATTACGCTTAGTTTGAAAGAACAACCTATTAAAAAAGCTTTTCAAGAAATAGAAAAAAGTACCGAGTTCAGATTTACATATAATGATAACCTAATTGATGTAAACTTCCCAATTACTATCGAGACAAAAAACAAACCGGTTATTGAGGCATTAGAGATCATTTCAAGACAAAGTACTTTGCAGTTTGTTCAGATAAATGGTAACATCCATGTAAAACCTGGAGTGAATATTAATAATAAGGATAGAGTTGTAATTAAGGATGAAACTTTATTTAAGGTAATAACCGGAATTGTTGTTGATGATGAAGGAGAACCTTTACCTGGTGTGTCAATTTTAATTGAAGGAACTACAAACGGGACTGTTACTGATATTGATGGGAAGTTTTCAATTGATGTTCCAGAGGGATCTTTTTTAGTTTTTTCATTCATAGGGTTTGAAACAAAAAGAGTACAGGTTACTTCAAGCTACGTTTACAATATTACGATGAATACAGACCTTAAATCTTTAGGGGAAGTAATTGTTGTTGGTTATGGCGAGCAAAGAAAAGAAACAATTACCGGTTCTGTAGCAACTGTCAAAGGAGATGAATTAGTAAAGTCTCCGGCAATGAACCTTACAAATTCCATAGCAGGAAGAATGGCTGGAGTTGTTGCTGTGAATAGAAGTGGAGAACCTGGTTTTGATGGTTCTGCAATTAGGATTAGGGGATCAAATACACTTGGGAATAATGATGCTTTAATAGTTATTGACGGTATTCCAGCCAGAGCGGGGGGAATAGAAAGACTTAACCCTAATGATATAGAGTCTATTTCGGTTTTAAAGGATGCGGCTGCTGCAATTTATGGAGCCAGGGCGGCGAATGGAGTTATTTTGGTAACAACAAAAAGAGGGCAGTCAGGGAAACCAGAACTTTCCTATCAGTTTAATCAAGGTTTTGCCCAACCTACAGTTATTCCTGCGTTGGCTAATGCAGCTCAATATGGACAAATGTTAAATGATTTAAGTGTCTATGAATTGCCTGTATCTGAATGGCAGGCAGCCACAAATGCATTCAGGAATGATGGTGTCTTTACAAGACCTAATGGTCAGGTAAGGACTGCTCCATTTAGTCCCGAGGCATTAGAAATGCACAGGCTTGGGACAGACCCTTGGAATTACCCAGACACGGATTGGTTTGGGGCCACTTTGAAGCCTTGGTCACCACAAGTCAGGCATAATTTGCAATTGAATGGAGGTAATGAAAACGTTAGATATCTTGCTTCTCTGGGATATCAAAATCAAGATGCATACTACAGGAGATCGGCAACAGGATATGAACAATATGATATGAGGATTAATCTTGATGCTAAAATAAATGAGTTTGTTGATGTTCAAGTTGGTGTATTGGGAAGAAGAGAATACAGGTTCTTTCCAACAAGAAGTGCAGGAGCAATATTTAGGATGCTTATGAGAGGAAAACCCCATGAGCCAGCTTTTTGGCCTGATGGAAGGCCTGGACCTGATATTGAGAATGGAGAGAACCCAGTAGTAATAACAACCAATGCCACAGGTTATGATAGAGATACTAGGGATTATTTTCAAACCAATGGTGTTTTAAATGTAAAAATTCCCTGGATTGAAGGATTAAAATTTACAGGAACTGCATCAGCAGACAATTTGAGCAGATTTGTTAAGAGGTGGGAGACACCTTGGATTTTATATCAAAGAGGGAATGGTTTTGAAGCTGATGGAGTAACGCCTATTCTTGTTCCGACAGAAAGAGGGCCTGCTGAACCAAGGTTAAGACAATCAAACAATAATCAGTTAAATATTTTGTTAGGGGGTGTCTTTACTTATGACAAAAAACTTGGGGATCATGGATTACAACTTTTAGCAGGTACAAATAAAGAGACTGTGAGAGGAGATGATTTTTGGGCCTATAGAAGGTTTTTCATTTCAACAGCCATTGATCAAATGTTTGCTGGAGGAGATGATGAAAAAGACAATGGGGGAGGTGCTTTTGCACAGGCACGTCTTAACTATTTTGGTAGAGTAGCTTATAATTTCAAGGAAAAATACCTTCTCGAGTTCCTATGGAGATACGATGGTTCATATATTTTCCCAAGAGAAACAAGGTTTGGATTTTTCCCAGGTGTAATGGCTGGTTGGGTTGTTTCTGAGGAAAATTTTTGGAAAAATAAATTTAACAATTTTGATTTCTTTAAAATTAGAGGGTCTTGGGGTCAAATGGGTAATGATCAAATATTTTTCGATGGAGTATTCCAAGAATTCCAATACCTATCAACATATGGTTTCAGAAGCCATGTTTTAGAAGGACAAGAGGTAAAAACTTTATTTGAAACAAGAGTGCCCAATAATATGATTACTTGGGAGGTTGCAAATAATTCTAATTTGGGCTTTGAGGGGCAATTGTATCAAGGTAAAATTTTCTTCGAGTTTGATTTGTTTTACAATAAAAGGACAAATATTCTTTGGAGGAAAAATGCTTCCGTTCCCCAAAGTACTGGTATAGCCTCTTTACTTCCCGCTGAAAATATAGGAGAGGTTGAGAATAAGGGTTTTGATATCAATTTAGGTTATAGAGGTCAGAAGGGAGGATTTAGATATTCTGTTAGTGTTAATGGAGGGTATGCTAAAAACAATATACTTTTTTGGGATGAGCCACCTGGTGCCCCAGAATGGCAGCGTTCAACTGGAAGACCAATTGGCTCTCCAGGTCCAATTTATGTTTACAATGGGGTATTTAGAGACCAAGCAGATATCGATAGGAATACTTTAGATTATTCTGCTATCACCAATGAATTACGACCTGGTGATATGAAGTTTAAAGATATAGATGGTGATGGGGCTATCACGCCTTTAGATAGAATAAGGTTGGATAAAAATGATATTCCAAGATTCCAAGGAGGTATGAATTTAACTGCCAGTTGGAAAAACTTTGATTTAGCTGTCTTATTCCAAGGTGCTGCAGGAGCAATAGCTCTTGTAAGTGCAGGTGAATCAGGAAATATTGGGAATTATCTTTTAACTTTTTATGAAAACCGGTGGACCGTTGATAATCCAAGCAGCGTCCATCCAAGAATTGCAAATAGAAGTGATCAATACTTCTCATCAGGAAATACTTATTGGTATAGAAGTACTGATTACATAAGGCTTAAAAACTTAGAGTTTGGATATACACTTCCATTAGAGCTTACCAATAGATTGGGTATGAACAACGTAAGGTTTTATGTAAATGGGTTGAATTTGCTCACTTGGGATAAGTTGAAAGTATATGATCCTGAATCCAATAATGCTACTGGACAGTATTATCCTCAAGCTAGAATAATAAACGGTGGTTTTTCAGTTACATTCTAATTTTGAATTTAGCCATGAATATGAAAAAAATAAAATCAATAATTGCGGTTATAGTTACAGTTTTTTTGCTGAGCTGTAATGATAGTTTTTTGGATATTAACCCACTTGGAGAAGTTTCCGAATCAGCAGTTTGGAATGATGCAGGACTTGCAGAAGCCTTTGTAACTGATATTTATGGAGGGCTTGTTTGGGGCGGATTTAATGAACAAGCACTTGCATCTTTGACAGATGAGGCCATTTTCACTCATCCAGGCAGGAATATTAACACTGTAACTGAGGCACGATCAAACCCTCAAAACCCTGGATGGATTGATGACTCAAGGGGTTGGTTAAATCTATATAATAGATTAAGAGCAACCAATATTGCTATAGAGAATTTAACTGAGCCAAAATTTGACAATTCAACTGGTATTGCGGATAGGCTTTTAGGCGAGGCTCTGTTCATGAGAGCATATTTCCATCACCAATTGCTGAGAAATTATGGTGCTTTTCCAATTGCTGATAGGACTATTACTTTAAGTGATGAGTCTTTTGAGAAGGCTAGAAACACATTTGAAGAATGCGTAGATTTCATTATTGCTGATTTAGATCGAGCGGCTCAATTGTTGGCGGGCCTAAATCTCCAAAGAGGCCGTGCTAATCAGGTAGCAGCTTTAGCCTTGAAATCACGGGTATTGTTATATGCAGCAAGTGATTTGCATGATATTCCTACTGCATCTTCAAAGTCTTCAATTATATCTGGTTATAACCATAAAGAGTTAATTGGCTATACTTCTGGAAATAGAATAGAAAGATGGCAAAAAGCAAAAAATGCCGCAAAAGCTGCACTTGATCTTCAACCTGGAAATATGCTCAATTTGGCTGCTCCTTTGGATCCGCAAACTGCAACTCAGGTTTATATCAATAATTCGATTTCCAGAAATGGTGGTGAAAATGAAATGATCTTTGGAAGATATTATCTTAATTCAAAACCAGAATGGGGAGGAAGGCAAGGGTTGTTTAATGGACCCAATGGATATAATAATTGGGCAGGGAATACTCCAATGTCCTTACTAGTAGATGATTATCAAATGCTTGATGGAAGCAAATTTGACTGGTCTAACCCGGAGCATTCTTCAAAGCCATATGAAGGTAGAGATCCAAGATTTTATGGTACATTTTTGTATGATGGAGCACAATGGAAACCAAGATCTCCTGCAAATCAAGCGAGGGATCCTTTAGGTCAGATTCAAACTGGTACTTATGAAGTTACCAATGCTTCTGGCCAAAGAGTGACTCATTTCGGATTGGATACTAGAAACAGTCCAATTGAAGATTGGAATGGGACATTTACTGGTTATTATGTAAGGAAATTTATAGAGCCAGACCCCAACCATGTTGATCAAAATACGTGGCAGGAAATTCCTTGGCCAGCTATTCGTGTGACGGAAGTAGTACTAAATTATGTTGAAGCCTGTATTGAATTAGGTGAGTTTGAAGAAGCAAGAAATTGGCTTAATAAGGTAAGGTTCAGAGCAGGTATGCCAGCAATAACTTCCTCAGGAGATCAATTAAGATTAGATTACCGCAATGAAAGAAGAGTTGAAATGGCTTATGAGGAACAGAGATATTATGATGCAAGAAGATGGATGATAGCTCCTGAGACTTTGGGAAGAAAAGCCAATGGTATTCAAATTAGAGGGACTTTAAAACCTGGTAGGGTAAATAATTTATATAGATATGATCCTGAATTATATGATTACACTTATACGCTAATAGAAATTGATCCGGGGAAAGAAAACAGAATGTGGCTTGATAAAATGTATTGGATGCCTATCAGTTTCGATGAAATGAACAGGAATTCATTACTTATTCAAAATCCGGGATATTAAATATTGATTGATTGGGTAAATTAAGCAGCTTAGCTAACATCACTTAGATGAATTGGCTAAGTTGCTTTTCTATAAGAAATTAAAATAATGAGTATCTACTACTTCCTTTATTATAGAGCTATATTTCTAATATTTATTTTAGGAGTTATATCCTGCCAAAATTTTAAAAATTATTCTAGCAATGAGGTTAAACAAGGTCCAAGAATTTTTGAATTGTTGAGTCCAGTTGAATCTGGTATAAGCTTCCGTAATCAACTTACGGAGGGTCTTAATACCAATGTTTTGATGTATGAGTATTTTTATAATGGTGGTGGGGTTGCTATTGGCGATCTAAACAATGATGGGTTGGATGATATATATTTTACAGGAAATATGGTTTCCAACGCATTATACTTAAACAGAGGCGATTTAAAATTTGATGATATTACAGATATAGCAGGTGTCGGAGGGAGAGAAGGTCCGTGGACGACAGGTGTAACAATGGCAGATGTTAATGGAGATGGTTGGTTGGATATTTATGTTTGTTATTCGGGTAATCTTCCACCTGAAAAAAGAAAAAATCAGTTATTTATTCATCAGGGATTAGATAAAAACGGAATGCCCATATTTGAAGAAAAGTCAGAAGTATTTGGACTTGATATTGACTCTTATTCAACTCAGGCCCTTTTTTTTGATTTTGATTTAGATGGTGATTTGGATATGTTCTTACTTAACCATAATCCGAAATCCCTGCCAGTACTTGATGAATCAAGTACTAAAGATCTTTTAAGTAGAAAAGATCCTTCTGGTTCCCAACTTTTCAGAAATGATCAAGGTAAATTTATTGAAATTACTGAAGCGGCAGGTATAAAGAATTCTGCTCTTTCATATGGGCTTGGCGTTGGGGCAGCAGATTTAAATGGTAATGGTTATCTGGACATTTATGTAAGTAATGATTATACAGCAACTGATTACCTTTATTTTAACAATGGTGATGGAACATTTTCTGAACTTAGTCAATATGCATTGGGGCATATTTCGCAGTTTTCAATGGGGAATGAGTTGGCAGATTTTAATAATGATGGTCTAATTGATATTTATACTTTAGACATGTTGCCAGAGGATAATCGACGACAAAAATTATTGATGAGCCCAGATAATTTTGAGAAATACCAATTTATTGTAAATGTGGGATTGCATCACCAATACATGAGAAACATGCT
This sequence comes from Cecembia calidifontis, assembly GCF_004216715.1. Taxonomy (NCBI): domain Bacteria; kingdom Pseudomonadati; phylum Bacteroidota; class Cytophagia; order Cytophagales; family Cyclobacteriaceae; genus Cecembia; species Cecembia calidifontis. Next base: position 689,523 of record NZ_SGXG01000001.1, on the reverse strand, counting down.
TCACCTAAACAATGGGAACGGCCGGTTTAGTGAAATTGGCCAAATTTCTGGTGTTTCAAATACTGATTGGAGTTGGGCTGCATTGTTTGCTGATTTTGATAATGATGGTTGGAAAGATTTATTTGTCAGTAACGGATATAGAAGAGATTATACAAACTTAGATTTTTTAAGGTATATGGGTGATTTTATTCAGAATCATAGAGGGAATTTAAAACGTGAAAATATTCTTGAATTGGTATCAAAGATTCCGGCATCCGACATTTCAAATTATGTGTTTAAAAATAATAGAGAAGAAGGTTTTATAAATGTAACAAAAGATTGGGGTCTTTTTAATCCTGTCAACAGCAATGGTGCTGCTTACGCTGATTTAGATAATGATGGAGATCTTGAACTAATTATTAATAATGTTGATTCTCCAGCCTTCATTTATAAAAATCAGACTCAGGAAACCCTACCTTTAAATTGGCTTCAGATAGAACTAAAGGGAGATGGGGAAAATCAATTTGGTATTGGAGCTAGAATTTATCTTTATGAAGGAAATAATCTTCAAATGCAAGAACAGATGCCTACAAGAGGATATCAATCAAGTGTTTCTTATAAAATTCATTTTGGATTAGGTTCCATTTCAGAAATAGATTCTTTGGTTATTATATGGCCAGGTGGAAAGTCAGAAACTGTTAAAAATATTAAAAGTAATTCAAGACTTATATTGGATCAAAGAAATTCTAAAAATCAAGAATTGAGAAATTCTGAAAAAACAGGAAAACCAATTTTTAGGAATTCAGATTCAATAGGTGAGATTGTTCATTCCTCAATTTTCAATGATTTCAAAAGACAACCCTTGGTACCAAACCCAATTTCAGGTACAAAACTTGCAATGGCAAATGGTGATTTAAATGGTGATGGATTGGAGGATATAGTAGTTGGAGGTTTTATTGGTCAATCAGTTCAAATTTTTTTTCAAAATAGAAATGGTGTTTTCCATAATGTAACAAAAGAAAAAAGTGTTGATAATTCTATTAATTTTGAAGATACTGCCGCTTTAATTTTTGATGCAAATGGTGATGGACGGATGGATATTTATATAGGAAGCGGAGGATATGGTAATTTAATTCCAAATGATTTAAGATTGCAAGATAGGCTTTACCTTAATGATGGTAATGGTGATTTCTATAGAAAAGAAGATGCCTTGCCGATAATGCTTTCTCCAACTAATGTTGTGATTTCCAGTGATTTTGATAATGATGGTTTTCCGGATTTATTTATCGGATCAGGTGTAATTCCAGGTCACTACCCTCTTTCATCTAACAGTTATATTTTGAAAAATAAAAAAGACGGATTTTTTGAGGATGTTACATCTAAATATTTTCCTGAATTAAAAAATTTTGGAATAGTAAAAGATGCGAAATGGTTTGATCTAAATGGTGATGGCCAAGAAGAGTTAATTCTTGTTGGTGAATGGATGCCAATTTCAATTTATGCATTCAATGGAGGAAGATTTGTAAATGTTACTTCAAAATATTTGGAGCAAGAATATAGAGGATGGTGGAATACAGTTGAACTTGAGGAAGTCGGAGGTCAAAAGGTACTTATAGTAGGTAATTATGGGCTTAATAGCCAATTCAAGGCAAGTATTGATGAACCTCTTCAGCTATTTTTTAAAGATTTTGACCAAAACGGTTCTATTGACCCAATCTTAACTTCTTATGTAAATGGGATTTCTTATCCATTTCTCACAAGGGATGAATTATTGGACCATTTCACATTTTTAAGATCTAAATTTAATTCTTACGAAAGTTATGCGGATGCGAAAATAGATGATATCTTTTCAAAAGATGAGCTAAAGGGAGCAGGCCATCTTAAAGCATACTATTTAGACACTAAAATGTTTGTTTTGGGAAAAGATAATTTCTTTCAAGAAGTTAAACTTCCTATTCAAGTCCAATATGCCCCTACACATAAAGTGGTGTTTATTGATCATTTTGGTGAGGAATATTTATTGTTTCTAGGGAATCAAGAAAAATCAAGGTTAAGAATAGGGAAGATTGATGCTAATTTCGGGGTCTTGATAAGTATAAAGGATTTAAATAATCCAAAATACATTCCTCAAAATAAATCAGGGTTCAATATTGCAGGTGAAAGTCGAAATGCTGTAAAAATTGGAAAAAATAAGGTAGTTGTTAATGTTTTAGATAGTTCACTTCAAGTTTATGAAAAGTAATTTTCTTAAATTTCTTAGAATAAGAGATCTTGCCATTATTTTTTTGATATTTTCTTTTTGTATTGGTTCTTGTAAACCGAAAGTCAAGGAAATAAACTATACCCATGTTGAAATAGCAAAAGTGATAGATGAAGTAACGCAAGTTATGGTACATGATGTGACAAATCCGCCATTAGCAAGCCGATTTTTTGCTTATATTAGTTTAGCTGGTTTGGAGGCCTTAAGCCCTATTTACAAAGAAGGGGACCTGGTTTTAGCGTCAATCAAAGAATACAAGAGACCAGTGAACAAAAATGCAGTTGAAAATATTGATTTCAAATTAGCTGCAATTTTATCTATGCTTTATACAGCGAAATCAATTCAACCATCTGGAGAAAAACTTACGATTTATTTGAATGATGTCAAAAAAAAGGCTTTGATTGAAGGCGTCTCAAGGAAAATATTATCTTCAACAGAAGCATACAGTATAACAGTTGCTGATCATATTCTGGATTATTCTAAAACTGACGGATATTCAAAAATAAGTTCTCTTCCTCGTTATGAGCCAAGTAACGTAATTGGGGAATGGTATCCAACACCCCCAGGTTATTTTCCAGCGGTTGAGCCTCATTTTAATACCCTCAGACCATTTTTTTTAGATTCCGCAAACCAATTTTTAACAGAACCACCTGTTTATTATGAGGAAAATGTAGAAAGCCTATTTTTTAAACTTGCAGCAGATGTTTATGAGCAATCTTTAACAGATGAAAAGATGAAAATTGCTGCTTTTTGGGATTGTAATCCGTTTGCTCTTGATGATAATGGACACTTATTGATTGGACTCAAAAAAATCTCGCCTGGTGCTCATTGGATGGGTATTGCCAATATAGCTTGTAAGCAAGCAAATACAAACTTTGAAAAAAGTTTAGAAATAAATACTGTCTTAGCCCTGACACTTTTTGATTCATTTATTTCTTGTTGGGATGAAAAATATAGAAGCAATAGAATAAGGCCTGAATCGGCTATTAGGAAACTAATAGACCCAAGTTACAGGCCATTTTTGCAAACACCTCCTTTTCCTGAATATCCAAGTGGCCATTCCGTAATATCTACTGCATCTGCCGAGGTTCTTTCAAGGTATTTTGGAAACGATTTCATTTACATTGATACAGTTGAAGTTAAGTATGGACTTGAATCTAGAAGATTTACATCTTTTAAACAAGCAGCAGAAGAGGCTTCAATTTCTAGAATATATGGAGGAATTCATTTCAAAGATGGTATAACTTCTGGACAGGCCTTGGGTGAAAAAATTGGTTTACATGTAATAAACAAACTAGGGATAAGTAACAATATCTTCAATAAATGATAATCTTGCATTTCTACATATTTTATTATCATAATATTGGATCTAACTACTAAAATCCTTTTCAAATTCCATTGATTCCCTTAATTTTCTTTTCGCTTTGATCTGTCATGCAAAACATAAAGCAATAATGAGAATAGGTAAGTCCTTTTATATTTCGTTTTCCTTGGCTGTGGGATTGTTAATCCTTTGGTCCTGGATAGCTGTTCCTTTCAATGATTTCAAACCTTATTCCCAAAAGATCCCGGATACTGCTTTGTCTTTTGATATGGTACCTATACCTGGAGGGGTCTTTGAAATGGGCAGTACCGGAGCAAATGAAGAAATGCCGGTACACAAAGTTGAACTATCGCCCTTTTGGATGGGAACACATGAGATTACATGGGACATATTTGAACTCTTTCTGGATAAAAATTTTGAGCTTGCCGTTTCTGAAAAACCACTTTCCCCACAAGTGGATGGACTTAGCAGGCCCAGTATTCCCTATTTGGATATGACCTTTGGTATGGGCAAAGAGCATATGCCTGCCATAGGCATGACCCAATACGGTGCGATTCAATTTTGCAAATGGCTGTACCTCAAGACCGGTATATTCTATAGATTACCTACCGAGGCAGAATGGGAATATGCCGCCAGAGCAGGGTCCAAAACCAAATATTTCTTTGGTGATGATCCTTCCCAATTAGACAAATATGCCTGGTTTGCCGGTAATTCCAACGGTACTACCCACCCTGTGGGAAAGAAACTTCCAAATCCTTTGGGTTTATATGACATTTTGGGAAATGTAATGGAATGGACCTCAGACCAATATGTGGAAAATGCCTATCAAAACAGAAAATCTGGTATCTCCAAAGACCCTATAGTCCCTGTTCAATCGCTTTATCCCGGGGCCATTCGTGGAGGACATTATAAAAGTGAACCTGAGGATTTGAGGACTGCTAAAAGATTTTACTCCAAACCCGATTGGAAGCGTATTGACCCACAAATCCCAAAAAGTCAATGGTGGTTTCCTGAAGCACCATTTTTAGGTTTAAGGGTGGTCAGGCCCCTTCATCCGCCAAGCCAGGAAGAAATTATGGCTTACTATAATAAGGCACCCATTGCCGATTATTAGATGCCATTTAACTTATCAATAAATAATTAACCATTTAACCATAAACCTATGAAAAACCCAAGCAATAATCCTAGAAGGGATTTCTTAAAAACATCTGCCTTGGTGACAGGTGGCCTGATGATACAGCCCTTCCATATACCTGGAGCCTATGCCTCCGGTTCAGATGTAATCAAATTGGCCGTCATTGGCTGTGGTGGAAGGGGCACAGGAGCGGTCTTCCAGGCATTTGATACCGGCCACAATATCAAATTGGTGGCCATGGCAGATGCTTTCCGTGATAGGATTGACAAAAGTTATGAACCTATTTTTAATAAGTACGGAAAAGATAAAGTAGATGTTCCTGAGGAAAGGAAATTCGTAGGTTTTGAAGGGTATAAAGAAGCTATCAAATTGGCCGACGTGGTGATTTTGGCAGCTCCTCCGGGATTTAGGCCGGATCATTTTGAAGAATCTGTCAAACAGGGCAAGCAGATTTTTATGGAAAAGCCTGTTGCAGTAGATGCGGTGGGGATCAGAAGAGTTCTTGCAGCGGCTGAAGAAGCAAAAAAGAAAAAATTGAATGTGGTGGTGGGACTTCAGCGGCATTACCAATCTAATTACCGTGAAACTATCAAAAGAATCCATGATGGGGCGGTGGGAGATATTATCGGTGGACAGGTTTACTGGAATGACGGAGGGGTATGGGTCAATGCCCGTCAACCTGGACAAACTGAGATGGAATATCAAATGCGCAATTGGTACTATTTCAATTGGTTGTGTGGTGACCATATCGTGGAGCAGCATGTACACAATTTGGATGTGGCCAATTGGGTGAAAAACAGCTACCCGGTAAAGGCATATGGAACCGGCGGCAGGCAAGTAAGAACCGGAAAGGATCACGGGGAAATATTTGATCATCATTCGGTTACTTTCACTTATGCCGATGGAACGGTGATCTTTAGTGAATGCAGGCATTTTCCAGGAGCTACCAATAGGGTAGATGAAAGGTTTCAAGGTACCAAAGGTAATGTGTATCTGGGAGGTGGAAACCAAGGTATTTTGAAGGCTTGGGATGGAAAGGATATTTACAACCACAACAGGGAGAATAACCCCAACCCTTACCAAGTGGAACATGATGAATTGTTTGATGCCATTGTGAAGGGAGAATATAGGTTTGCCGATGCAGAAAACGCTGCAAAAAGCACTATGACGGCTATTTTGGGACGATATGCCACCTATTCAGGAAAAGAAATTAGTTGGGAAGAAGCCCTGAATTCCAACATAGACCTGATGCCTGAAAGATTGGCCTGGGATGCTTTGCCCAAAGTACTCCCAAAAGAAGACGGCTATTATCCTTATGCTATACCCGGAATGACAAAAGTTATATAATTATGCAGAGAAGGAATTTCATAAAGAGCTTGGGTCTGGGAAGTGCTCTGGCTTTTACGGCAGCAGGGACTTCTTTTGGTAAGACAGCCAAGACCCCTCTTTCCAAAGCTACTTTTAACCTGGATTATGCGCCTCATTTTGGGATGTTTAAAGCCCATTCCGGGGATGATTTGGTAGACCAGTTAAAATTCATGGCTGATCAGGGATTCAGGTCTTTAGAGGACAATGGCTTGTTGGCCAGGTCCGTGGAAGATCAAAACCGTATTGGAAAAACCTTGGAGCAGTTAGGGATGCGAATGGGGGTATTTGTGGTGGATGGCGGAGATAATTGGAAAATCTCTCTCACTACCGGGAAACAGGAATTTATTGACAATTTCGTCCATACCTGTAAGCGTTCCGTTGAAGCGGCCAAAAGGGTCAATGCCAAATGGGCAACTGTTGTTCCTGGATTCTTTGAAAGGCGGTTGCCAATTGGGATTCAGACAGGAAATGTGATTGAGGCTCTGAAAAGAGGTGCTGATGTATTTGAACCTCATGGTTTGGTGATGGTCTTGGAACCTCTGAGTGATACGCCTGAGCTTTTCCTGAGACATTCTGATCAAACTTATGCCATTTGTAAGGCTGTGGACAGTCCTGCGTGCAAAATTTTGTATGATATCTACCACATGCAAAGAAATGAGGGGAACCTGATTCCCAATATGGATGCTTGTTGGGACGAAATTGCCTATATTCAGATCGGTGATAATCCAGGAAGGAAAGAGCCTGGAACAGGAGAAATCAATTATCTCAATGTTTTCAAGCATATTGATAAGAAAGGCTATAAAGGAATTCTTGGAATGGAGCATGGGAATGCCGGACCTGGCAAAGAGGGGGAGGAGGCTTTGATAGCTGCTTATAGAAAAGTTGATCAGTTTAAATAATGCGCTTAGTTTACTTACTGTTGTTCCTATTTCTTTTTTATTCCTGTAGTGCTGGAGAAAAAAGACAAAAGATTGAAAAGCCTAAAGGCTGGGAGGTGATAGAAACACCTGTCACCACCTCCTTAAGGGGGCTTTCTCCATTAACCGAAAGGATTATTTGGGCTTCCGGATCCAATGGAACCTGGCTTCGTACTTTGGATGCAGGACAGTCTTGGGAACATGGTGTGATTGCAGGAATGGATTCGGTGGACTTTAGAGATATAGAAGGATTTGATGCCTCTACAGCAGTTGCCATGTCCTCAGGCCAACCTGCCGTGATTTACAGGACTGAGGATGGAGGCAAATCTTGGCAAGAGGTTTATAGAGGCAGTAATGATGATTTTTTTGATGGGATGGCTTTTTTCAAAACTCATGGTTATGTCATTGGAGATGAGGTTGGAGGGAGATGGAAAATTTTGGTTTCACGAGATTCAGGTAAGCATTGGGAGATTTTGGAAACAAGCCCAAAAGCACAAAAAGGTAGTGGATCATTTGCTGCAAGTGGCTCAGGAATTATTGTGGATGAAGATGAGATTTGGTTTGCCAGCGGAGGCATTGAGAGTTATATCTTCTATTCTTCTGATGGAGGGATCAGATGGGAAGAATTTGGAACCCCAATTCTTCAGGGAGAAAAATCCCAAGGTATATTTTCATTGACAAGGGTCGATGATAATTTATTGATAGGGGTTGGTGGAGATTACCTACAACCTGACCTTGCCGAGAAAAACGCCATCATTTCGCTGCATAATGGAATGGATTGGGCTTTGATAACCGGTAAATTGCCTTCAGGATACCGTTCAGGTGTCGCCTATTTTCCTTTTCATCATTGGCTGATCACTGTCGGACCGAATGGAACTGATTTTTCGAAAAATTCAGGAATGGATTGGGAAAAGTTTTCGGATGAAGCATTTCATGCAGTCTTTGTGGATAAATCCTTTAGCAGTGTTTGGGCTTCAGGTCCTAATGGGAAAATTGGGCGTTTATTATATTAATACTTGATTGTTTCAAAGTTTCACTAGAGTTGGGTTATTTTTTTTCAATGCTGTCCTAAATAATTTACAAGACAGATGTTTAGCTGTGTTTCTGCAATTTCTATTGTGATTTTATCTGTAATCCGGAAATAGAACCCCCTGTTGGCTTTTTTGAGGAGGTTTTTCATGGTCTTCAAAGGGTTTGTCCAGCCACTTTTGCAGCTCTATTTTAACGAATATGTTCAGTCTGATAAATGCAACCAGATTGGACAGATGCCATCCGAATTTAGCGGTTGCCTTCATCACTTTTAGGAGCAGAATGGTGATCAGCGCGGTCCATATCTGGATCATCACGGCATTTTTCGATGTTCCGATAAAGGTTTTGATATGGAGTAACTGCTTGATGTCCCTGAAGAAGATCTCAATCTCCCATCGGCACCGGTAAAGATCACCGATTGTCTTTGCTGACCATTTGAAGTTATTGGTAATCAGTTCGACGGTCTGTCGGTTTTTTTCGTCCCATACAGCCACTCTTCTGAGTTTTCCGGGGTACTTCACTTTTGACTGCGGGTTTACCAGTTCAATTTCTTCGTCTATCAGTACTTCCTGTGCAGTATTTTCAGGGAGTCGACGTTCATTGATTGTGCTGAACTTAAGGTTATCCTTGTGCCTTATGACGAAAAAGACCCCCTTGCTGTCCCAAATGTTGAGCATCGGAAAGTCATTGTAATAGCGGTCCGCCACTATAACGGATCCTTTCTCCAAAGGAATATCATAAGCGCCTTTATTGTCTGCCATACTTCCTTCTGTAATATTCACATAAACAGGGAGTTTCCCGTCATAGTCCAGAAGCGTATGCATCTTTACAGCACCCTTTTTGGTCCTGAAGGTTGCCCAGTCAAACATCGAAAGGCAAAGACTTACCACCGTGGAGTCGAGCAGATAGACGGGAGCCTTGATCCGTAGTTTTACCCTGCTCAGGGACGCCTGCTGTCCTAAATGCTTCAGAAGCCCGTAATACAGCTCCTTGAACAGGTCAGAGTCCCTGCGCTTGTTCTGATAACTGATACTGGACTTGGATGGTGCCTTGGCAATCCCCAGATGGTTGAGGTTCCCCGTGGCCGAACGCAGGCCGTTTGAAATATCCCTTACAGAAGTACTTTTGGCAAAATGGCAAAAAAGCATGGAAACCAAATGCGTCCAGCTGTCAAAGCCTTTGCAGCCCTTGTCCGTTTGCTTCTCTTCAACCAGTTTCTTGAAAATTGAACGCTCGATTTTTTTAATAATCTGAGAAAACAATGTAATATTACTCATGGGAGGTTTATGTTTTTTGGTGCAAACCCAAAATAGCTATTTTGGGCAAAAAACCAGACCTCTCATATTTTATTTAGGACGGTATTGATTTTTTTTTACCAAAATGTACAATACCTGCTTTCCTTTACTATATTTAGTATTTCATACTTCCAAAGGATTAAATCCTTAAGAGCCGTAAATACTGAAAAGCTAAATTCTTTAATATGTTTGATCTGATTCCATCCATTTGGTTGATAGACGGAAAGTGTGTCCGTTTAAAAAGAGGTGATTTTACTACCCAAGAAGTTATTTCCAATAATCCCTTAGAGATAGCACAAGCATTTGAAGATCACGGAATAAGATGGTTGCATTTAGTGGATTTGGATGGGGCCAGGAGAGGGGAACCTAAAAACTACCACATCTTGGAGGCCATAGCAGGCTATACCAACTTAAAGGTTGACTTTACAGGAGGGGTTTCTACGGATGGAGATGTTCTGAAATGTTTTGAGTTTGGAGCCTTTTCTATAACTGCCGCTTCAGTCGCTGCCTTGTATCCAGAGAGATTTGCCCAATGGATCATGTCTTATGGAAGGGAAAAAATCTTTCTCGCTGCTGATACCAATCCTGCGGATCACAAAATCAAGGTGAGAGGATGGACCAAAAAGACCGAAATTGATTTGTTTGACCATATAGAGTTTTTTTATGACAGAGGTCTGAAATACTTGAAATGTTCTGATGTGACCCGGGATGGTGTAATGGAGGGGCCGAACTTTGAACTGTATCAGGAAATCATTGATAAATTCCCTAATATTCATTTGGCTGCTAGTGGGGGGGTAAGAAATATTGATGACTTCAAGCGATTGAAGGATATGGGAGTTACCGCTGTGGTATTTGGAAGGGCTTATTACGAGGGAATAATTACCTTAAAGGATCTCGATAAATTTATGGCCGAACATGGTCAGGAATAGTAAAGCCATCCTTTTGGATGGCTTTTTGATTTTAATATTTGATTTAATGCCGTTTAGTTAGTGGTTATTTGAGTGAAATTCATTATATTAGAGGTATAAAATAAGGCTTCCGAAAGCAGGGAGTGCTGGAAGCCTTAAAACTTTAATTGTAAATGAATTCAAGTTAAAACTAAGTTATGAAAAATTTATCATCGAAAGTAGGACTTCGGTGAAAGATTTTCTTCGTGACCGTTTCTTTTCTTTTGAAGTTCTTGTGCTTTTTATTTTGTCAAAGAGCAACAAAGGACTTAATATCTGCCTTGAAGAGTTTTTTGGGGAATCTTTCTTATCGCCCACTAAAAGTGCATTTACCCAGGCCAGGAAAAAACTGTGCTATACAGTTTTCAAAAAGCTTAACAGTTTGATCTGCAGTCTTTTTTACGAACATGCAAAGTTCAAGAAATGGAAGGGTCATAGGGTGCTTTCTGTTGATGGTTCAACGCTTGAACTCCCAGATCATCCCTCCATGTCAGAGAAGTTCAGCTATCATGGTTTTGGGCCCAATGCGGATGCAGGACATTACATGAGCAGGATATCTTACCTGTATGATGTTTACAACGGCCTAGTACTGGATGCCGGTATGGAAAGCTACACCACTTCCGAAGCCACCCTATGTCATGCCCATCTTGGACATATTAAAGAAGGGGATCTTCTTGTGTGCGACAGGTATTATGCATCACTGAGACTTTTTTTCGAGCTGAAAGGAAAGGGGGCCGATTTTCTTTTTAGGATGAAGGACAATTGGTGGAATTGTGTCGAGGATTTTTCCCTGAGCAGTTCCACTGATGCGGAATATACATTAATACTCCCTCCAAAATACGGTTGGCTGCTTGAAAAGTATCCCTCGTTATCCCAAACCATGACCGTAAGACTGATCAAGAAAAAGAATAAGAAGGGTAAGATATCAATATATGCAACTTCGCTGCTGGACAGGAAAAAATATACAGCTTCCTCTCTAATAAACCTGTACAAACAGAGATGGGGAATAGAAGAAGCATATAAACTGATCAAATCAAGACTTGAAGTATCTGATTTTTCCGGCAAAACAGCATGGGCGGTCCAGCAGGACTTCTATGCCAAGACCCTGATCATATCACTCTGCAATATTCTTTGCTATGATGTGGAGCCAAAGACCAAAACAGGACGGACATCAAAGTCAGCAAGGACCTTGATAATCAATAAAACTTATGCACTGTCAAAAACAAAATCCCTGATTCTGAAAATCACAGATTTAAGTGGTGAATTAGAGGAGATTATCCAGAAATATGTACCTTAAATCCGCAGGGCGGATTTAAAAAAAGCCGAAAAAGTGGCTGAATTTATTCAATTCAGGCTTTTCCGGCTCGTTTTTTTTCACTTATTTAGATGATACCACTCAAACTAGATAAGCGGTATGAAAATTACGAATTCGACAGAAAAAATCACACCTTTCGGAGGTTTTAATTTTGTTTTTAACTCTTTCAAAAATTCTGGTCTCCCAGAACTCATTGATAATCAATTGGGGGTTAGAGCCTTAAGGGGAGGGTTTTCATACAGTGACATTTTCGCCAATCATATGGCTATTTTCTTTAATGGTGGCGACTGTACTGAAGATATCAATGTTCACTTGAGAGACGCACTTGAACAGGTCCCTTCATTTTCAGTATGCAGTGCCGATACAATTCTGAGAGGTATCAAAGAGCTTGCTGTTGATACAGAACTCTTTATAAATCCGTCCAGTGGAGTAAGCCATGAATTTAATATCAATGGAAAACTCAACAGCTTGTTGTTAAAATCAGCTTGTAAGACCGGATTACTCAAGTCAGGTGTTGCTTACGACCTCGATTATGACAACACCGTCATTCCAACTGAAAAGTACGATTCAAAAAAGACATATAAACACGTCTATGGATATCAGCCAGGTGTAGCTTCCATAGCACATCCTGAATTTTCACAGGCCATTCCTGTGTACGTAGAGGGCAGAAATGGCAACAGTCAGGCCAAATATTTGCAGGCTGATACACTTACACGCATGTTTGGGCAGCTTACCAATGAAAATATCCGTATCGGAAGGTTCAGAGCCGATTCAGCATCCTATCAGGAAGAAGTTCTCCGCACACTGGAAGCACATACCGAAAGCTTTTATATACGGGCAAACAGATGTGCCAAACTGGATAATATCCTTGGAAGTATAGCCCCTGAGAAGTGGCAGAAAATACGTTTGGGTGTACAGGAAATGGAAGTTACTGACCTATCCGACTACAAACCTTTCGGTAAAGACAGGTCTTACAGGCTGGTCATTACCAGAATCAGGCGTAAAGACGGGCAGGCAGATGTGTTTAGTGGAGATGCATTTACTTACAGGGCTATTCTGACCAATGAACATACATCGTCCAATGAAGCTGTTGTAAGGTTTTATAACGCCCGGGGTGCAAGCGAACGCTTGTTTGATGTACTCAACAATGACTTTGGCTGGTCTAAGTTGCCCTGTTCGTTCCTTGCAGAGAATACCTCCTTTATGCTTATGACGGCTATGTATGCCAATTTTTACACCTATATCATTGGAGAGTATTCCAGAAAAGTTGATTGGCTTAAGCCTACCGACAGGCTCAAGAAGTTTATCTTCAGATTTATCACTGTTTCAGCCAAGTGGATAAGAACGGGAAGAAGAGAAGTGCTCAAACTGTTCACGAGTAAGGATTACAAGCCGATTTTGAACTAAATTCAGATAAAAACCCCTCAGGAGCTCAAAAAATAAAGATTTACAGGGAAGAGGTATGCCTTTTCCATTAAAATTGAGGAAAAAAACCGTCCATTTTATCCTCAAACCTAAAATCCATTGTCTCAAAACTATGAACACTCTTCAATCAAAGGGAAGAAATTCCCGAACTAGACCAAAAATGAACACAAACAAGCAGATTCAAATCTCCAAACTAAAATCCTGCGGATTTTAGGATGTAAATAAAATCGCTTCCAAAATAGAATATTCAAGAAGAAACCAGGTATTCAAGCGGAAATTCAGAGCTAAACTGAAATACTCAATGAATTACAAATCTATTTAATCACATTCCTTAACTTAACGGCATTAATATTTGATTTTAAATTCAGATAAATCAGGTTTTCTCATTTTTTTCCTTTTCAATTCTAACTGATATAAGTATTCACCCAATTCTGCGAAAAATGGGAAGGCTATTTCATCATACTCATACTGGTTGTCATTCAGGATTTCATTTTCATTGGTATAAATGACAGCAGAAACAAAAAATTCAACCCCATTGTCAAAGTCTACAAAATAAGACCCATCCAAGAGATGTCCATATGCATTTCCGGTTTTATTGAATATCCTGAATTGTGGTGGGATTGGACTTTGGTCTGTTCCGAATTTGAAAAATTTGGAGTAGCTGTCATAATAGTCGGGTAATTCATATTTGGGAAAATCGCTTTCCCCTGGGAGCATGGACATGTATTTTAAAATAAAATCCCGATCATCAGAACTTATCTGAAATCTTTGGTTTGGCTCAAAGTTCTCCGGAAAAATGATCCTTTCAACAGTACCATGCAAATCGGAAAGAGAAAACTTATTTTTGAATGTAAAATCCATAGCTTGATTGATAAGCTCTCCTTGGCTAAAATAAGCCTTTCCAATGCTTGGATGGTCTTGGTTGGCATAAATGCTGCTGGTTTCTCTTGATGGTATTGTCAAGATAACTTTTCCCTGATCATTTTTGAAAGTGATAGGATTGAAGTGCCTGTTTTCTTCTTCACTCATCGGCATGCTCAATCGGTGGTTGATGATGGTATGTGTCATGCCTTTTTCTTTCATTTTCCTATTGATGTAATCTTGGCCCAGCAGTTCATATAATCTGTTGTAAGCATCATTGTCACTTACCAGCAAGATTTTTTTGATGTAATGGCCTATGCTAGGGAGGTTATTGGCAGCGCTACTGTCATAATGCGCAGGAAGCTGGGAAGGCCGGACCGAATCTGTCAGCATGATGCTCTCTTTGTTAAGGCCTGCCACATTTTGTTCGTTGAGCCATTCGAGAGCAAGGATGGCAACAGGTAATTTTACAGTTGAAGCGGGATAAAAATAAACTTCATTATCCAATCGGTAATTGAAATCGGTAAATCGGGGCTTGTTGTTTTGATCCCGGTCAATCTGGGTATATATGATCTGGACCTGGTATTTTTCAGGATGCATCAATACCTGCTTCAATATCCCATATTTATCCGGGATATTTTCAAAAGGATTGGGTTGGTGATGCTTACAGGAAGAAAAAGCAAGCAGAATAATTAAGACAAGTAGCTTGGCCGGATTAAATAGATTCATATAATGAAACTTGTTGGTGGTTTTCCATCATTTATCGGTCTAACCCAAGTTTACAGGGGATTGAATTTTTTTAAGGGCTTCATATAACCTGTTCAAATCTTGTTCCTCGTGGCTTGCCGTAATGACAATTCTATTACTCCAAGGATCGGTAGGTTCCGGGTATGGAAAAGAACTGACGATTATCCCATCTTCCTCCAGCTGACTTACCCATTTCCTTTGTTCAAATGAATATACCGGAAAGCCCAAATGGCTTTCAATAGTATCAAAAGTCCTGATCAGGGAGTTGAAGTAATGCAGGTTTTTGTGCAGTTTTTCAAATTTTTCTCTCAGGATGGTTTCAGCCTGAAGAAATGCCCAAATATAACCTTGTGGAGGTGGAGAAGAGGATCTAAAAATCCTTCTATTGGCCATCCCAATGATGGGGGTAATGGGACCTAATGTAATTCCAGCAGGGATTCCCAGTCCTTTGCCCAACGAACCTGAAACCAACAATTCAACAGGAAGGAATTTCCACCTGTTATAGGTACCAAAAGGATTTTCTCCTACTGTACCAAAGGCATGGCTGTCATCCAATAGGAAAGTGTACTGGTGTTTTCTAGAGAGATTTCCTATCCATGAATAATCATGAATGGCAGGCTTGAGTGGATCCACTGCATTGCCAAGGATCAAAACCCGTTGTGCTTTGAGGGTTTCTGAAGTTTCCTGGACATAAGCTGCCCATTCCTTGAAAGATTGGGAGCTGTCCGGAGTCAATTCATCTGGTAGAATTGCCGGATGAGTATCTGGAGCCATAAATATATAGTCCGTATTATCCAGAAGATAATTTAAAGTGGCATATCCGGCGAGGTAGCCACTGCTCCAAAGAAGCGCTTTTTCAGCTCCGGCTTTTTCTGCAAAATACCCTTCAAATTGATCGTAGATGTCAAACCTTACATTATTGATCCTGCTGAGCCCATGGTTCATTCCCAGTTTTTGAATGCCTTCAATCACCAAGTCTTCAAATTCAAAGCTGGATCCAAGTCCAAGATAATCGGTTCCGCTAAAGAATAGGAACTCTTTATTCCCCCGCTTGATGATCCTGCCTAATTTATGTTGTAAATGGAATAAACTCATGTAAAATTATCTATGGACCAAAATTTCTCGACTTCTACAAAATAAAAAGTCAATTAATCCAAAGGTTCGGTAATTTCCAATATTTAAGCCCGAAAAATATTAAAAATTTGGTTGTCTACTGACTTTTTGGGTTAATCTATGGCCAAATCTGTCGGTAACTTCTACCTCAATTTCCGAATTTTTTGATTGAGTCTTGAAAAAAAACATATGGGAGTTTTTCTGTGCAGTGATCCACGGATGTTTGGCTCCTTCAGCCCTGTTGTTGAAAGTTGAAATTGCCAGTGGATCGTAGGTGTTTTCTTGTCTCACTACATGGGAGACTTTTCCATTTTCCTTCCAGGTAATTTTCCATTCAGGATCCCAGTTCCATATGTTGAGGCAGTACTCATCAGGGAATTCGGGATGGCTTCCCGGAGGATATACCCTAAACTGAAAGTTTTTATCAGTTCCTATTGCTTTGTAGTACCATGATAAGTTTGAACCTGATTGATAAACACTGTAACCTTTCGGTGTTCCATCGTAACAGATATCAGCCGCCCACCAAGCACCACTTATGGATGCTGTATTGTGCTCAAAGATGGTATCATGGAGAATATTCTCATTCCAATGTACGTGGCCAGAGATGATGTGGGATTTAAAATCTTTTAATATTTCATAAAAAGCCTGCCTGTTGATAACGGATTCCTTATTGATGTCCCTGCCTTGGTTTAAAATAGCCACTTTGGATTGAGGGGGGATATGTAGAAAGATAACGATCTCTTTTCCTTTTTCAACTAATGAAAGGTCTTTCTCCAGCCATAGCAATTGTTCTTCATCCAAGTAACCGTAATATTGTTTGTTTCCTAAAAAGAAAACATCATTCAACACCACATAGTGCATATTTCCCCGGTTGAAGGAATAATAGCTTGGTCCATATTGCTCAGTAAAAGGATATTGGCTGGCACTATTTGAACGGGCCAACAGGTCGATATCGTGGTTTCCCAATACCTGAAAGAATGGAATTCCTGTGGATTTTATCCCCTGATTATATTTTTCAAAAAGAACGAATTCATCGAATACCAGGTCTCCAAGTCCTACCCCAAAAGTATTGGGATCATTGATTTCAGAAACCGCATTTCTGATGTCGGAACAGGACTCAGAGATAAAGGTATCTGCCTCTCCTTTGGTTTGAATTTGTGGGTCTGCTATGGTGATAAAATGATGCTGATCTTCGGGAAAATTGTTTTTTTGGAGATTGAAATCCAGATGATTTGCTTTTTTTCCAAAATCAAGTTTTCTGAAAAAGTCCACAGATCCATTTGGCAAAAGATTGAATTTATATCCCGATGGATAGGTAAAATAGACAAATGGCCTGTCAGTTTGAAATTCAAATTTCCCGGATTTGTCAGAAAGGTAAATATGTTTTCCATCTGTAATGGCCACATTAGCAATACCTCTTCCATTGGAATGAATTCTCCCTTTGACTTCTGTGTAAGTGAAGGGTAATAGGTTTTGAATTTCTCCCATTGATAGGATGGGTAGGCTCAATAAACCGGATGTGATTAGGCCGCTGTTTTGTAGAAATTTCCTCCTGTTGATCCTTTTCATTTGTAATTGCGATGGCGTTGTAATTTAATTTCTTAATCCCAAAAAGACCATAAAAAGGGGCTGTCCGAAAAGGGCAGCTTTTTTTATGCCGCTATTTTTTGATTTTGAAAATCCAATGCCATTACCAGTGATCTTTGATTAGAATTTTCCTTTGGAACGTAAAATACCGGCCGACTATTGTAGGGTTTATAACCCAAAGATGATTTTTTAGATAGTTTTAGTCCAGAGTGCATACTTTTAGCCACCATTTTTCTCAGATTATGGCCAATTGCCATCAATAAGAACTCTAATTCCACTTTTTCTAAACCAGTGAGTGTAAATCTGTTGAATTTATTATTGCTTTTCAGCTGGCCAAACGCAGCTTCCGCCTCTATTGGTCTTTTGCTCCTGTGTTCAAGCCCCTTTTTATTCATTAGTTTTTCCTTGGCCTGCTGTTTTAAGAAGTTTAACCTATGGTTCACTTCGATTCTTCTGTTACCTGTCGCTTTGTGGCATTGTGCTCTTAAGGGGCATCCTTCACAGTTTTTTGCCTGATAATAAGTTACTTGAGATACATACCCATTGCTTGAAGTGCGCTTTCCTTGTCCAACATTCTCCATCCGCTGTCCCATGGGGCATACGTAAAAATCTTGCGCTGCATTGTAGAAAAGATTTTGGGGAAGAAAAGGATTGTTCTTTGTCTTCTTCTTTTGCTCCATGTGGAAGTAATTGTATTTCACATAGGCATCAACTCCCTTTTTTTCAAGCATTTCATAATTCTCCTCACTGCCGTATCCTGCATCAGCTACTATCTCTTTACTTTGTTTACTATACGATTTTTCAAAACTGTCCAAGTGGGATTTTAAAGTGGTGGTATCCCCTGCTGTTTGGTGGATAGTAGCATGGGTAATGAATTGATTTTCAGTTGATATCTGAGGATTGTAAGCGGGTTTTAGTTGTCCGTTTTTCATGTGGTCCTCTTTCATTCTCATGAATGTGGCATCATGATCTGTCTTACTGTACGAATTTCTATCCCCCAAAATCTCCAGGTCTTTTTCATACTTCTCCAGCTTGGGAAGATGTTCTTCCTGAAGTTTTTGAAGCTCCTTAGCAATCTTCTTTGAAGGCTCTTTTAGCTTTTTATTTATGGCTGAAAGCCGCTCCCTTAATTCTTCAGAATCAATTTTTTTAGGCAATTCTTCTTGATTAACTTCTTGATTATCTGATAGGATGCTTTCTTCGATATCTGATAAAACACTCTTGATCTTACCTTCTAACCTTTCTTTGTGCTTTTCAACTGTCTTACGCCAGACAAAAGTGTACTTATTGGATTTTGCTTCAATCTTGGTTCCGTCAATGTATTGTACATCAAGGCTTACATATCCCATCTCAACAAGCATTTTTACCACTTCGGCAAACAATGTCTTGATGGAGTCTTTTAAGATTTTACCGCGGAAATCGTTGATGGTTCTGAAATCGGGGGTTGAGTTTCCTGAGATAAACATGAAATGTATGTTCTCATTAAGTGCTTTGGCTATTTTCCTACATGAATACACATTGGATAAATAGCTGTAGAACAGCACTTTAATCATCATTCGTGGATGATAGGCTGATGTACCGCCTCCCTTGTACCTCTTTATAATATCACTGATATCCAAAGAGTTAACCACAGTGTCAACCAATCGAGCAGGGTGGTTATCAGGGATTTTATCAAAAATATTTGCCGGAAATAATTCTGGACAATTGCCAGTCTGATTTTTAAAAACTACCTTAGACATTGTTGTATTTTGTTCAACTCTAAAATAATAATTTTAGAGAAAATCAACAATAAAAAAAGGGTGTCTCGACTTTTCGGACACCCCCTTTCTTGATTTTTATTAGATTAATTGAAGATATATCTCAAACCGAACTGCAATCTCCAAACATCGTTGACAGTTGCAGAACGCTGATAAGTTTCTGTGATCAATTCAGTTCCAAAGTTTCTGAACCTGAACTGAGGTTCACCTTGGGCATTGACACCGGCAGGGATCAAAGGCTGAGTAGAGTTGATCTGATATCCCAATCCCCAGTTTTTGTTAAGCAAGTTACCCACGTTCAGGATATCAACTCTGAACTCAAGAGAGTTTTTCTTTCCTGAAATATCAGTGAACAATTGCTGAGCAAAGGAGAAGTCTGCCCTGTAGATCATTGGAATGAATACAGCACCTCTTTCAGCAACTTTTCCTCTGTTGGCGCTTAGGTATTTGTCCTGCTGAATGAATGCTTCCCAAGCAGCAGCCTGTTCTTCTGGAGTGAAAGTTCTTCCTCCAGAAGTGAACTGTTGGAAATTCATTTCATTGGTGTTTCTGTGGATGTAAATCAGGTCATTGGCTGTACCACCGTCACCATTGAAGTCACCACCATAAACATAGCTGAAGTTGCCTTGGGTTCTACCTTCCCAGAAGATGGAGAAGGAAGTGTTACCAAATTTAAAGAAGTCTTTATTGTAGCTTAGAGCTGTGAATACCCTGTGTCCCATGGTGTTGGCGGAGAAGCCAAGTGTTGGGTTGTTGGCATCACCATTGTGCGGGTTTCCATTCCAAGAACCAAATGCGATGGAACCTGGATCAACCAAGTTTTTGGACTCTCCATAGGAATAAGCTGCTTTAGCAAACAAACCACTTGCAAATGGTTTCTCCAAAGAAACCGAAGCCACCCAGGAATTACCTACAGCTTGGTTTGTCAATACGACAGCGTTATCAATTTTTTGGTTGATTCTTCTTGCAGCATTTCCGCCCACCCATCTTGGTCTTGGATCAGGACCTGCAAATGTTTGGTTAGCAGGAGCTTGGTTGGCATTATAATAAGCTACACCGTTTACATCAGCGTTGTAAATAAACTCTCCTGTTGCGATTACACCGCCAGGTAGTCTCTGGTCAATAGCGATATTTGTTCTCCAGATCTGAGGGAATTTGAAATCAGGTTCAGTTAAGGCCAATTCGTAGTTGGCAGCTGGCTGACCTGTTACCTGAGTAGGCTTATAGAAGTTGGGGTCTGGGTTAAAAGGTCTAGCAGAAGTGTTGTCCAACCTTTCAAAACCTGTTAGGATACCATTGTTACCGATTTGGTTGGAAATCCATACATATGCAGGACGGCCGGTGAAAATACCGGATCCACCTCGGATCTGAGTGGTTCTGTCACCGGAAATATCCCAGTTGAAACCAACTCTTGGCGACCAAAGCACATTTGGATCAGGAAGTTTGTCAGTTCTGAACCTTACAGTTTGACCGGCAGGATTTAAGAAGTTAAAGCCTTCCACTTCTGTGTTTCTGAATCCTGTTTCAGCAAAGAAAGGTACGTCAATTCTCAAGCCAATGGTCAAATTCAAGTCTTTATTTACTTGGTAATCATTTTGACCATAGATACCAGCATAATTTACTTTCAGTGGTTGAATTGGTTTTGTTTGTCCAGGAATGTTGCTATACCTTACTTGGAAAATCCTTACGTTGGATGCTGGATTCGGCGTGCCGCTCAAGAAAGCATTCGCATCCGCATAGAAGTCTTCCAGAGAATTATACACATAAACAGACTGTGAACCAGGGAAGAAAACGTTTTCAGACCGGTAATTCTCATAAGAGAAACCGGCAGTCCAAGTGCTCTTGCCTTTGAAAATCTGTAAGTTGTTTTGGATCTGGAAGGTTTTGTATCTCAATTCGTTGTTTGGAGTAAACGGCTCGAAACCGAAAGTAGTGTAAGTAGCACCATCCTTCAAGATATCTACCATTGGGAAGAAATCACCTCTTGAACCTCTTGATTCATCCTGATAAGTATAGCCAATGATGAAGTTATTGGTCATATTGTCTCTCAATCTCGAGTTCAATTCAGCTACGATAGATCGGATATTTTCGAAAATGATGTAGTTAGAATTCTGGAAGTTCAAACCATCAACTCTCAAGTTTCTGTTTCCAAAGCCCAAAGATGCTGAGTTGGATAACAATACGTCTGTAGAGGAGTCCAAATGGTTATACCTAACTGACAACTTGTTTTTGTCGTTGATGTTATAATCTATCTTAGCCAGATATTTGGTTGCAGCTGTGGTATGGTCATAATCCTGGAATGGTCCTGTTTCGTAACCGAAATTAGTTCGTAAGAAGCTGCTCAGCTGTGTCAAGTCTGAAGCCAAAACTCTGGTGATATTTCCTCCAGGAGTTTCATTTCCATTATTGGCTCTCCAGGTAGTACCTGGTCTTGTGTCAGATTCATCTTCAAAGGAAGCAAAGAAGAACAATTTGTTTTTGATGATTGGACCGCCAACACGGAAACCGATCTGATTGTATTTGAATTCACCTGGATTAAATGTTCTGTCTCCTGCCTTTGTACCTACGTGACTGTCATTTCTCCAGAAATAGTAAGCAGAACCAGAAAACTCATTTGTACCGGATCTGGTAACAGTGTTTACACCGGCACCGGTAAAGTTACCCTGTCTCACATCATAAGGAGCAACGTTAACGGAAATCTGCTCGATCGCATCCAAAGAAACAGGAGAAACACCCGTTCTGTCACCAGGCTGTCCAGCTAGACCGAAAGAGTTGTTGAAGTAAGAACCATCGATAGTAATGTTGTTCAACCTGTTGTCCTGACCTGCAAATGAGTTGCCTGATGCCTGTGGAGTCAATCTTGTAAAGTCATTGATTCTACGGGAGATGGTAGGCAATTTGTTGATGGTTGCATTGTCAATTGCAGTAGTGGCTCCAGTTCTATCTGAACTGAATACTGAATTTTTTTCTCCAGTAACCACAATTTCTGACAATTCCGCACTGTCATCTCTCATGACTACGTTTACGTTAGCAGCTATACCCAAGCTTAGGAAGATGTTTTCTACGGTTTGGGGCTCATAGCCAATGAAAGAAACTGTAACCGTATAAGGACCACCTACCCTCATACCCGGGATAGTGTACCTACCTTCGATATTGGTCACTGCGCCGTACCTTGTTCCAGAAGGTACGTGAGTGGCCACCACATTTGCACCTGGGAGAGTTTCTCCTGAGCTGTCAGTTACCCTACCAGTCATACTGGAGGTAGATACCCCTTGCGAAAATGCAGTTGATGTGGCGAACACCAACATCAATGCCGCAAAAAGATTCTTTAGTAATGGTTGCCTCATAAATTTTGCTGTTTGAATTTGGTTTTTAATATTCATTCCCAATGATTTGGGAACACAAAGGTAGAGTACATTTAAGTTTAATGGTTTTAGAAAATGTTAATTTTTTAACATTTATTCACATTTTAGCTTAACAATTTCTTAATATTGAGCGGCGCATAAAATAGGTTTTTAGGTAAAAAATGCTGCCTTAAGCAATTTTAAACCGATTTCGCTTGGTTTTTCCAAACAATAGTTTTTATCAATTCCTTAATTTTAAGGAATGGTTAAAAAATTGTTAACAAAAAAGCCCCCTGTTTTCAGGGGGCTTTTATCTATTTGATTTTTTTGGCTTTTAGTTAAAGTTGTATCTCAAACCAATTTGCATCCTCCACAAGCCTCCTATACCATTGGTAGGTCTGAAAGTTTCGTTGATTATGGTAGTGGTGCCAGGATTAGTAGTAATCCTGTAAACAGGTTCACCGGCAGCATTGGTTCCTCTGTAATTTAAGATAGATGTCTGCCAAGGGAAGAAAGGTACTCCCCAATTAGGGTTCAATAAATTGCCAAAGTTCAGGAAGTCGAATCTTGCTTCCAACTTGTTTTTTCTGTCGTTGGTGATATTGATTCTTTGTGCCAAACTCAGGTCGAAAGTATGTACCCAAGGTTGAATACCCTCATTTCTTCCAAATACCCTACCTCTTGCATTTCTCAAGAATCTGTCCTGATCGATGAAAGCATCAAAAGCCCTTGCCTGCTCTTCGGCAGTAATAGTTCTACCTGCTAAAGTAAACGGCTGGAAGTTCAGTTCAGAAGCACTGTTAGGTACATAAACCAATCTGGCCTGACCATCACCAATGTTCAATAGGGTATTCAAACCGCCACCATTGGCAATGGTGTAGCTGAATCTTCCGTTTGGACCACCTTCGTAGAATAAGGAGATAGTTGTATTTTCAGTTGTGTAAGAAACAGAAGAAATTATTCTGTGGGGCTGGTCAAAATTGGCAAAGCTCAATTCGGGCTTGTTCCTATTTTCAGACACCACTGTAGGCACCAATGATTGCGCTTGTGATCCACCAGTTGCATCTAGATCTCTTGCTCTGGATAGGGTATAAGCAGTCATTACGTCCAAACCATTGTTGAAGGACTTGGATAACGAAACTGTACCAGAAATATAATCAGGATTAACATTTGCATTGGTCAAATAGAAAACCTGTCTGAAGAAAGGATCGCTGGAAGGTCCAAAGAAACCTTGGGTAGGAACCCAAATTGGTCTTTGATCAGGGCCGGTCCAGTTTCTATCAGGCTCCCTTACAACGATATTTTGTGCAAGTGGAGCTGAAAGATCTTTTGAGTAAATAAAATCGAAAGATCCGATAATTCCACCTGGTAGTTTTTTATCAACCCCGAAACTTGTTCTCCAGGTCTGCGGTAGCCTGAAATTCCTATCAGTCAAGGCCAATTCAGTACCTAAGGTCTGTGAAGGATTAGTAGGGTTATACGCTGTTACATCTGGGTTGAAAATGATGCCATTGTTAATTACTTCCTGGCCTTCATAACCGAAAATACCTCTTATTACCCCCGAACCGTTCACTTGGTTGGATAACCATACAAAAGGAAGTCGTCCGGAGAAAACACCTGTTCCGCCCCTCAGGACAAATGACCTGTCACCGTTTACATCATAGTTAAAGCCAAGTCTTGGGGAGAAAAGTGGGTTAACCTTTGGGAATATTGAAACATCAGGAATCAATGTTTCTCCGTTAGGAAGGGTAAAAGTTGTGCCTCTTTCAGCCAATAATTCGTTTCTAGGAATGCTGATTGGATAGAATGGAAGGTCAATCCTCAAACCACCTGTGATCTTCAGTTTTGAATTCATCTGATATTCATCCTGAACATAGAAGCCAAGCTGGCCAAATCTGGTGCGGTCAGTTGGAGGTGTCGTAGATCCGTCCAAGGCAAAGCTTTTTGCAAAAGCATCAGGGAACACATTAGGGTTTCTGTTGATGACTGCTTCAACGAAATTATCATAGCTCAAGAACCTGTAGTGCCCGTTGAATACAGGGTTAAATGCATTATCAAAGGTGAAGAACTCGAAATTACCTCCGAAAGTATAAGTATGCTTTCCTTTGAACAAAGTGAAGTTATTGGTGATGTTGAAGATCTTGTTCTCCAACAAGTTACCTACGGAAAACAATTCATTACCCATTGACAGGAAGTACTGCAATTCACCTGCTTCATTAGGCTCCAACACTTCAATGAATGGAAATGGTTGACCTCCAGGAATACCTCTTCTTGGGTCTGCAATGGCAGTATAACCGATATTCAATTGGTTAGCAGCACTGTTTCCGATCCTTGTGTTCAATTCAGCTGCGATTGATTCTACCAACCTGTCGTTGGTATAGTTGGCATTCCTAAAATTGATGGCTTCTACACCAGTTCTCGATGTGTTGTTAAACACAGACATATTTCGGGTAGAGCGGACGTTGGTAGGTACGTCTTCAAAAGAAGAGAATCTGTTGTACCTGACAAAAAGTTTGTTGTTCTGATTGATGTTATAGTCCAATCTTAGGTTCAAACGGGTCTGTTCAGAACCGAAAGTGTAGGAGTCAGGTTCTCCTGGATCATAACCATAAATATCGATCAAACTTTGTCTAACAAAATTTGCTGTTTCGATTGGAACCCTTGAAATGAATTGGCCATCAGGTGTTTCTCCTGGTCTTCTGGCCCTTCTCAAGATGGAAGGTCTCAACTCTTCCTCTTCTTCATAATTCACAAAGAAGAACAATTTATTTTTGATGATTGGACCACCCAAGCGGAAGCCTCTGATTTCATTTCTTGCTTCATTTTGAGGTACAAACTGATCCTTAATCCTGTTTGCGCGCATCTGGTCATTTCGCAGGAAGTAGTAAACAGATCCCTTGAAAGTATTATCACCAGATCTTGTTACTGCGTTTACACCCGCGCCGGTGAAACCGCCCTGTCTGACATCATAAGGAGCAAGGTTTACCTGAATCTCTTCAATCGCATCTATGGAAATTGGGTTGCCGCCGGCAAACTGTGCAGTGCCAAGACCAAAGTTGTTGTTCAGGATGTTGCCGTCCAACGTGAAATTGTTGAACCTTGAACTTGTACCGGCAAAGGAATTGCCATTAGATTGAGGTGTCAAACGGGTAAAGTCATTCACACTTCTGTTAATGGTAGGCAGTGAGTTTATTTTATCACTTCCTAAGTTAAGACCGGCACCAGTCCTGTCGGCATCAAAAATTCCACCCCTAGATGCGGAAATTTCAACTGCTTCCAGATCCATTCCGTCAGATAGGACAGCATTGATGTTGAAGTTTTGGCCAAGTGCAAGGTTGATGCCCTCGAAAACCTTTTCTTCAAAACCCACGAAAGAAACTGTCACTGTGTAAGGACCACCAACTCTTACGTTAGGGATAATAAAACGGCCCTCTGCGTTAGTAACAGCACCGTAGCGGGTGCCGGAAGGTGTATGTACCGCTACTACATTTGCTCCTGGTAAAGTTTCACCAGACCTGTCTGTTACCAGACCCTGCATACTTGAAGTCGTAACTCCTTGCGAAAATGCAATGCTCGTTGAAAAAACAAGAGCAATTAACGCAAAAAGATGCTTAAGTAATGTTTGCCTCATGATTTTGTGTTTTTTGTTATATTGTTTTGTGAATTTTTACAGATAAACTCTAGTTTATCCGTTGCAAAACTAATGGTCAAAATCCTGAAGTTTTTTTTCCCTGTGTTAAGTTTTTCAAAAAAAGAAATCGGTCTGGTAACAATTACTTAACATTGAATTATGAAATTTAATTTTATTTTATCTGAAAAAACCCATTTTTAAACTGTTTAATGACATTAAATTTCTTCAAACAATCCATAAATTATTTTTATGTTTTCGGGTTGTTTAATTTGTGTTAAAAAATTGTTAACCCGAAAGGCGGTAAAAACTTCCTGTTTTAGTGGATTAACTGCTTATATTTAGAGATAAAATATGTCGTTCATGAAAAGGAAAAATATAATCTGGCTTTATTTATTTCTACTTATCTCTATTCTTGATATATTCTTTACCTCAAACGGAGAAAATTCAATAAGGTTTTATTCCAAACCCTTTATCATTCCTTTACTTTGGGCGTATTTTATTTTTTCAACTCAAGAACTCAAAGGCCATTTGATCAGGAAAGCAGTTTCAGCTGCTTTGATATTTTCTTGGATGGGAGACACCTTACTGATGTTTCCTAAATTATTCATCTATGGATTGGGAGCTTTTCTGATGGCCCATATCTCTTACATTGCGGCCTTTAAAGTAGCACAAAGACAGCCTTTCAGTGTAGGTAAAGTAGATTTTATCCGGTTATTTTTCCTGAATTTTCCCATCTATCTCTTTGCTGCATTCGTCTACTTCTATATCCGCGGAGGGATAGGAGAATTGAAAATCCCGGTCATTGCCTACCTGATTGTCATTGTCATGATGGCTACAACAGCGCGGGAGCGATTCAATAAGACCAATGCTTCCAGTTTTTGGCAGGTGATGCTGGGGGCTGCTTTGTTTTTGATTTCAGATGGAATACTGGCCCTCAATAAGTTTTATCAGGAATTTCCTGAAGCAGGTGTTTTGGTCATGGGAACTTATATCATTGCCCAATTCCTGATAGTAAGAGGGATTATGGCCCATATAGAAAAAGAAAAAGCAGGTTAAATCCTGCTCATGATATCCGGATAACTGATACCCATATGGCTGGTATCATAAAAGGCCTTCCCATCCTTGACTAAAATGATCTGGGGGGATTGGTGGAATACACCAAATTCCTGGGCAATTTGGTTGGAAATCTCCCTGTAAGAAATTAGATCCAGATAATAAGGGGTGATTTTATCGAAATCTTCCGCTTTCCAATTCCTTCTTAGGCGCTCCAAAGCCATGCTGCTTATAGAACATCGGGTGGAATGTTTGAAGATCATGACAGGCTTTTCTTCACTCTTTTTCTTAATTTCCTGCAATTGCGCAGCTTCTTCCAACTTGATCCAATCCATTTACTTAATTGTTCTTAATTACTGTCGTCCGAGAACTGAGGCAATATAAAAAATAAAATCCTAGAATAGTACAAAAATCAAAGATGGGCAGCCCTTTTGGAGCTTACCCATCTTTTTCATATTGTTGTTTCGACCAAGAACCAACAACGTGACACAATTTAAGCATAAATTTTTGTCTGGGCATCCTATTATCGCTCAACTCCTCTCTCTTATTCCCAAAGAGCTATTGAATCAGGTCGTTGAGGAAGAAAACTCGGATAGGTACTACAAGAAACTCAAAACAAGTGATCACTTCATCTGCATGTTTTATGCGGTGTTGACCAGAAACAGCAGTCTTAGAGAGGTCTGCAAAAACATCGGCCTGATCATAACCAAGCTTATTCCTTTTGGAATGAAGCAGCTACCTGCCAGGAGTACCCTTTCTGATGCAAACCGTAAACGCAGTTATCGTGTTTTTGAACAACTATACAAAGGGCTGTATTCATACTATAGGGCATCTTTGGTAGGAAATTGGCTCGATATCGGTGGAGAGGTCGACCTCAGCCGTGTTGAGGTTTTTGATTCCTCAACGGTCACGCTGTTCAAGGAAATCCTCAGAGGGGCCGGACGCAATCCCCTGAACGGAAAGAAAAAAGGTGGTGCCAAGATATTTGCCAAAATGAATCTGGCAGAAGGCGTTCCCAACTTCATATGTATCCGTTCTGCGGCCACAAATGAAAATATGTTTTTAAAAGTGATGGATCTGCCTGAGCACGGGATAGCTGTTTTCGACAAAGGATATAACCGCTATTCCTGCTTTGAAAAGTGGGACAGTTCAAACAGATATTTTGTGACCAGAAAAAAAGACAATGCAAGATATGAAGTGGTCAGTGAGTTTGACTGTACGCATGCCTTGGACATCATCAAGGACCAGATTATCTCACTGAGCTACAGGGAGAAGGGAGTTTCTCGGACAGTTGAAGCCAGACTGGTGGTTTATGCTGACCCTGAAAGCGGTGAAACGCTGGAGTTTATCACCAATCTTAAGGGATTGGATGCCCTAACCATAGCTCTTCTCTATAAGAACAGGTGGGTTATCGAAGTGCTTTTCAAGCAGATCAAGCAGAATTTTGAACTCAGATATTTTTTGTCGGACAGCGAGAACGGGATCAAAATCCAGATTTGGGTGGCATTGATACTCAACCTCCTGTTTACAGTTCTACATAAGCGGATAAAAGAGGCTGAAGACTTCTCGACCATGGTCATGGTAGCCGCAAAAAATCTTTGCTCCTACGTCAGTCTTGAAAAGTTCCTACTTTTTCCTGAAGCTTACTTTAAAAGTATATTTCAAAAAGACATCCAAAATGTACAAACCCAATTATTCCTTTCCGGATAGGGGGTGCTTTTTGACTTTCAACAAAAAACACCTCTAAAACTTCATTAGAGGACTTTATTTTAAATTTCTTATTTTAGTCGGACGACAGTAGTTCTTAATACTTGTGAAAAGAAATAAATTTGGCCCGAAAATAGTTCCCTTTGGTAGAATCAAAAATGAATACCTAATTTTAATCCCATGAATTTCCCCATAAAATTCAGGTCTGCATTATTCATATTGCTGGTTTTGCTGGTTTCCTGCAAAAGTATTAAGCCTGAAAACCCACCCAGATCGCCCATTCAAGAGGTCCCTACTTCTTATTCCAGCATCAATATCCCTATCGTCATTCCCCTTGCTTATCTGGAGGACAACTTAAACAGACAATGGGGCAGTAATTTGTTTTCAGATAAGGGATTGTCTCTTGGAAGTGGCCTGTTTGCTGATCTCGATGTGAACAGAACGGGCAAAATTTCCCTGAAGGCTTTGGACAACAATAGCATTCAAGTCAAAATTCCAATGAACCTGAAAGGAGACCTGAAATTGGAAAGGAAAGTATTTGGGCAGGTGCTTTCTACAAGTCTACCATTCAATGAAAACCTGAGTCCTGAAATCAGTTTTATTCCTGAAATCGGGAAAAATTGGGAATTGAACATCCGAAATCTGAATATTGACAGTTGGGGAAGATCCATGAAATATAACCTTTTGGGTTTTGAAATCGATCTCGATCCCCTGATCAGAGGACAGCTACAGCGGGTAATGAACAACCAATTGGCCAGTTCGGGACTATTAAGGTTTGATTTCAAACATATGGCGGAACAGACTTGGAAGGCTTTTGCTGAACCTTATACCATCGAACAAAATGGTTTTCAGGTTCATTTTTATGCCAAACCCGAAAAATTAAGGGTAAAGCAGGTGATAAGTCCTGACCAACGGCTTATGCTTTTTCTTGGTTTGGAAGGGGAAATGTTCTCCACTATCGGCCAAAAGCCTGTTATCTTAAGAAGCCCTCTGCCTGAAATCAGTGTGAATGAAAATACAGAAAATGTTCTGGATATAGGGCTTCCGTTGGTTTTCAGGTACAAGGATCTTGATGCTTACCTCAATCAGTCTCTGGAAGGACAGCAGATTCGTCTGGACAAGAAGACCGTACTGATTCCTTCTAATCTCCAATCCAGTCAATATGGGGACAAAACCCTTTTGGGAATTGATTTTAATGCCATCAGGAAAGGTAAAAATGAAGTCAAAGGGAAAATGTATTTTGCAGGAAAGCCCAAGTTTGATCAATCCAGCAAGCAGCTGAAATTTGAAGATGTCCTGTTCGATGTACAAACGGCAAATCTTCCTGCCAAAATCGGTATCCGGTCCAAAAGAAGGAAAATCCAAAATCAGATACAGAAGCTTGCGGTCATTCCTTTGGGTAAATTTTTGGAACAGGCAGAGAATGAACTCCAGAACCAGGGTTACCTTGATACAGACTTTGCTTCTATGCGGGTTATTAGGCCTACAGTTCAGGTGGAGGGAATATATAGCACTGCTGAGGATGTCAGGATTTATGTCCGCTCCCGTGGAAAAATGGATGTCCGCTTAAAGGATCTTAAATAATGTGACAAAAAATACCAAACTATGTTTGGTTTAAAATAGGGAATGGTTTTTGTGTCAGTTAAATTTGTAACAAAATTGTAAATATGCAGGAGTATTTTCTGAACCTGGGAATCCCCAAGGAAGTCTTTGATTACCTGATCATGCCATTATTGATTTTCATGGCAAGGGTCATGGATGTGTCTATCAATACCTTGAGGATTATGTTTGTGTTGAACGGAAAGAAAAATATTGCTCCGATCCTTGGCTTTTTTGAAGCCATGATATGGTTATTGGCCATTGGACAGATTTTCCAGAATATCAATAATCCCATGTCCTATGTGGGATATGCAGGAGGTTTTGCCATGGGAACCTTTGTAGGGATGACCATAGAGGAAAAATTGGCACTGGGCCGTGTACTGGTCAGGGTAATCACCCCAACCCCTATGCCAGAATTGATAGACTACATGAAGGAAAAAAACTTTCGCTTTACCAATGTTGGAGCGGAAGGTAGATATGGAAAAGTGAATCTCCTCTTTACAGTCATGAAAAGGGAAGACCTGAAGGAATACATTGAAACGGTAAAAACCTTAAATGATAAGGCCTTTTACACCATAGAAAGTGTCAAAAGGGTTTCTGAGGATGACCTGAATGTCATGGAAGACCGCCCCAGGTTTACAACCAAAGTTTGGTCAAGGTTAAGAAAATAGGGACTAATTAATAAATGCCTGCCAAGTTCTAGTTAAATGAAAATTGATCCTTCTGATTAGATCAAAAAAGCCATCCATTAGTAGAAGTTTATACTGTTATTTACAAAATAAAAAACCATACCAAGTAGCTGGTATGGTTTTTAGTTTCCGGTGACTATATTCATTAG
This sequence comes from Cecembia calidifontis, assembly GCF_004216715.1. Lineage (NCBI taxonomy): Bacteria > Pseudomonadati > Bacteroidota > Cytophagia > Cytophagales > Cyclobacteriaceae > Cecembia > Cecembia calidifontis. Next base: position 658,292 of record NZ_SGXG01000001.1, on the reverse strand, counting down.
GAGTCTGCGAACTGTAGTTTTACCAGATTGGCATAATAACCCTCATGTTGCCTGGCCAACTCCTCGTGGGTACCTTCTTCTACAATCCGGCCTTCATTGAGTACATAAATTCGGTCCACTTTTCTGATGGTTGCCAATCGGTGTGCAATGATAATGGTGGTTCTGTTTTTCATCAGTTCATCCAAAGCTTCCTGTACCAATGCCTCTGATTCAGCATCTAAAGAAGAAGTAGCCTCATCCAAAATCAGGATGGCTGGATCTTTTAGAATGGCCCTGGCTATTGCTACCCTTTGACGCTGTCCTCCAGATAATTTGATCCCTCTTTCGCCGACTTTGGTTTCCAGTCCTTCAGGAAACTTCGAGATGAACTGCCATGCATTGGCTTTTTTGGCAGCTTCGATGATCTCTTCCTCTGTGGCATCGGGCTTGGCATAGGCAATGTTTTCTTTGATACTTCCTCCAAACAAAAGAACTTCCTGTGGTACGATACCTATATTTGATCTTAATTGCTTCAGATTCCAGTTTTTAAGGTCTTTGCCATCTACTGCCACAGTTCCTGAAGAAACCGGATAAAATTTCAAAAGAAGCTGAATGATGGTGGACTTCCCTGCTCCGCTATGACCGGCCAAAGCTACTTTTTCTCCCGGGCTGATGGTGAATGACACTCCTTTCAATACTTCAATTTCCGGACGGGTAGGATAACTGAACCTTACCTGATCGAATTGGATATGTCCATTTACAGGCACCTGTTGGTAATCTGCTGTGGATACTTCCGGTGCTTCATCCAGGATCTCCAATACCCTTTCTGAAGAACCAATGGCTTTTTGGATCTGACTGTAAATGTCACCCAATCCGGCAATAGAACCTCCGATAAAGGTGGTGTAAAGGACAAAAGAAACCAAGTCCCCTACACTCATTACTCCTTGGGCCACCAAGCTGGCACCATACCACATGACAGCAACGATCCCCCCAAAAAGGGCAAAAATGATAAAGGAAATAAAAGCACCTCTGAAACTTGCGGCCTTGAGGGCAACTTTTACCACTTTGTTCAGGCCCTTGGAATACCTGCTGGATTCATATTCCTCGCCGGCAAAGGATTTCACCGTCATGATGGAATGCAGGGTTTCCTCTACGATGACATTGGCAGCAGCCAGTTCATCCTGGGTCTGTTTGGACAGCTTCCGGATAAACTTTCCAAATACCATCGCAAAAATGATCAGTACAGGGAAAGTGGCCAGCATGAACAAGGTGAGTTTTGGAGTCGTGACCATCAGGAAAACCACACCTGCAAGAAGGGTGATGATCTGCCTGAAGAGTTCTGCCAAAGTAGTGGAGAAAGTATCCTGAAGTAAACTCACATCTGCTGTGATACGGCTGATCAATTCTCCGGTTCTTCTTTTGTCAAAGAAGGTCATGGGTAACTGTACCAATTTGCTGTACAGCGCCACCCTGATGTCCCGCATACTTTGCTCTGATACTTTGGCAAACAACCAGACCCTGAAAAACGAAAAAATACTCTGAATCAGGAGTATGCCCAAAAGCATCAGGGCGATCAGGTTGATGTCATCCGTCAGCCAAGTCTGTCCCGATGCAGTATCAATGAGTTTGCCTGCAACAAATGGAAAAGTCAGCAAGGTAAGGCTGGAAAAAAACAGGAAGAGCATGCCGAAAATAAAGGGAACCTTGTAGGGCAGCATGAAGCGGAAGATACCTCCCAACTTTTCCAAGTTCTTTTTATTCAGTTTGCGCTTTTCATGCGCCTCCAGGGCATTGCCTCTCTTTTTTGCCATGTACTTGCTTTATTCAAAAGTAATCAATCCGCAAATTTAAGGATTCGGATGGGTTTTATGGATTTTTGACCGAATTTCATGTGCAAAGTCTGAACCTAAAGCCAGAAGAAAAGTTTGATGGAGCCTTGGTTTTTCAAAAAATGCCTCAGAAATCGACATTTACTTTATTTTCTGCCACTTATTCTTTTCAGGAATTGAACTTCCTTTTCCCAAAAAAAACGGAACTGACCAAATACAAATCCCCACATCAATAGGATGATTTGGTAGAGAGGAAGTACAAGCAAAAGGTAGAGGATGGTTTTCCAAAAGCCGCCCCTTTCCATACTCACCCCAAGAAAATCAAAAATCGGTTTTTTGATAAATAAAATGGTAAATCCTGTCAATGCAAAAACAATCAACACCAATACTACCTGGAAAAGACTGTTGAGTTTCCATTTGGCTTGAAGTTTTTGGAGGAAATTCGTTTTTGGCGAGGTCATTTTCTGTGCTTTACCCCACAAAAGTAAAGAATATAATGAGAATAAACCCAGTTTTGAAGACTTGGGGTAGGTTAAGAACCAAGTCAAAAGCGGGAGCTTTGGCAAGTTGGGATATTGGTGCCCATGAATGACATATCTATTTTTATTACAAAGATATACACTGAGAAGTGACAGAGAGACACAGGGATTTTTTTATCATAAATTGCACCAATTTTCCAATGAAATTGGCAATCACTGCTCTATCCTAAAAACAGGATAGCGGTTATGCTCTTTTTCTTTCCAGGGACTTCTTTCATATACCCAGCGTAATTGTGCAGGACCGCTTTTGGCCAATTCGGGATCACTGGCTTTGGCCTTTTCCAGTTCCTGTCTGATTTCCGGATTTTGGCTAAGAAAGGCTGCCGCCAGATCTTCAAATACATAGGCAGAGTATCCTTCTTTGGCCTGAAGGATGGTATCAAAGAAATTCCAGGCAAAAAAACTGTCCTCTCCCTGCGGCTCCAATACTTCCATAATATAGCGGTTGTTCTCCTGGTTCATGGGTACCAGGATATCTCCTGGACGGAAGCGCATGAGTGCCTGAGATTTTTCCACTTGCACATTGCTGTGAAGGTAATGCCCCTCAAAAGGCCTTTGGGCGGTTTGAAAATCGGCGATATGGTACACAGTTACCGGTAGCAGGGTATCTGATTTTAAGGGCTCTAAAGTAATCGCATTTCTTTGGAGATTTTCCAAAACATGGAACCACCCTTGGGGAATGATGTAGGCTTTGGGTTTGGGGATGCTGATTCCGGCTTGGTAAGTGTCATAGAATTTCACCTCTTTGGTAAAGGGTTTGGTCCTGTCGTAATATAGCCTGGGATGGCCCGAAACCTCTGATGGTTTTTGCCCTGACTCGAATCCCATGTATTCTATCAATTTGAATTTTTCCCTGTCCAAGGTATGGTTCAGGTCAAATTGTCTCTGGCTTTTTTTGGCTTCTCTATCGGTCTGAACCAGGGCTACAATCTTTGCAGCATCCTGTTCAGCAATTTCCATAAAAGTCTGGAATAAAGCATAAGTGGATAAGACCCTTTGATCATAAGGTTTGAGCATATGGGTCTCAGGCATAAAGCTCAGGGTACCGAACAGTGCAGCATATCCACTGCTATAGCGGCCGGAGTCTTTGAACTGTGACCATCCGTCTTCCGGTTTGCCGCCCCAAGCATTGACATAGGGCACCATGGGAAAACCCTTGGCTTTCATGCCTTCATACAACTTGGGATTCAGTTCATTTTCCAGGTATTCTCCGGTTTTTCCTCCCAGTCTGTTGTGTTGGGTGGAAATCAGGGTCATCACATGTTGGTAATCGGCCCCGTTGCTGACATGGGTGTCAATAAATATTTGAGGTTTGAGCCAGTTGAAAATCAGTTGAAAGGATCTGGAATTTTTGGTATCTGCCTTGATAAAATCCCGGTTAAGGTCATAATTTCTGGCATTGCCCCGGAAACCGTATGCTTCCGGACCATTTTGATTTACCCTGGAAAAACTGCCCCTGTTCAAATGCCCTCCAATATTGTAAACAGGTATTATGGCCAAGGCCAGGTCATTCGGTACCCTTTGTTTCCCTAACAGGATGTCCCTCAAAAACATCATGGATGCATCGATCCCATCAGGTTCCCCGGGGTGGATGCCATTGTTGATGAACACCACCAAGCGTCCGGTTTCATGCCATTTTTTGGGGTCGAATATTTTTTCCCGGTCATAGAGGACCACATGTAGGGGAAGGCCGGAATCTGTTGTGCCCATTTCAACCATCCTAACTTCCTCAAAGTCCTTTGCCAAGGTTCCGAAATATTGAATGACATCATTATATACCGGTGTTTCCTTTCCATTGGAAGTTTCAAAAAGGGTAGGGTACTGGTTTTGAGCCGATATTTGGCAGGAATATAAAATGGCTATAATAGAAAGCAGGGATTTTTTCATGCCTGAATTTGTACAAAAACATTGATTTAAACCAGAAAAAAACTTCAAAGACTATTGTTTAGAATCTTCTTCAACTCAATAAATGATTTGTGATTAATTTGATTTTTATCGAGCATAAGTAAATTCCTCCAAGCCTTTGCTTGGAGGAATTTACTTATGGAATAGAAAAGAAATAAACCTTATATGGCTTACCATTTACCCAGGTAATATCCAACCTTCCCTTTATTTGAGGGGGATTGTTTTTTTCGGATAAGGCCCATAAAAATGTATAATCTATTGTTTCTACAGAATCTAAGGCAGCTAAATCTACTGTTTCTGAAATGCCATAAAGATTTCTGAAAGTATAAGAACCTGGAAAGGTTTTCTTATATAATGAAATGTCCAGATCGTTTAATAATGTAGTATCTAACCCAACCTTTATCTTTTGCATATCATCGACCTGTATAGATATATTATTGTTTGATTGTTTTGCAAACAACAAAGATTTATCTTGATTTGTATAATCTTGATAATTAACGGATTGCCTATTTTTTTGAAGATGGAGTAATTTTTCCACCCCTTCTTTTTGGAATTCAATTAGGTTTAATCCTTGAATGGTAATCAACATTTGATCAACCCCCTCAACGACTTCCTCCATAACAAGATCAGTTCCGATCCAGGCAGGAGGTGATTCTGTGTTGATACCATACTTGGAAGCAAATAAGGGATTTTCAAGCCCTATGGTGTCTTTCTTTACAATTTCTGGAATCATGACTTCATCTGTTTTTCTTTCTGCTTCACGGCAGTGAGAAAGCAATAAAATGATGTACATGAAAGCACACCTGTTAATTATTAAAGTCATGTTTCATAGTTCCTTTTTTCTTCGTCAAAAATCGTCATGGATAAAATCAATATCTTTGTCAAAACCCTTATTTCTATCAATTAACATTATTCCAGTTTAATTCTTATTGTTTGTATATGATAATTTGGTTTTTTTAATTTTTTAATATCGCATTTACCCCAATTTCTATTTCAGCCAAATTCTGGAACACCAGGTTCTTCATTTGGCGTTCGGTTAAGATATCTTTGGCTTTTTGAGTAACTATAATTCCCCAATGTTTCTCTGGAAGGAAAAAGTCGCTACCATCCCAATTTTCCATTCCAGGGTGTAACCCTTTATAGTATTTACTTAGTGGTCCATTAGGCACTAATCTTTTTTCTATAATTTCACTTTTTTTATAATTTATTGAACCGCTTCTTCCCACAATGGAAAAACCATGATACACTTCCTGAATCTTTTCCCCTTTGTTATCAACAATTTCAACTGGAAAACTTTTCCAACCTGTGAGATTGTTTTCTTCCAAAAGTTTCTTCATCCGATCTGAAATCAAATATAAAATTCCCCAACCAGTACCTATTAAATCACAATGATTTTTGCCGGAGACATGTTTAAAAACAATTGGAAATGTGAATGATTCGTACTGTCCTTCTAATAATTTCATCGCATCAGTTTTGCCCTTATCATCAATTTCAGCAGTTAAGCTTATGGAATTAACTGTAAATGAATTACTTGAAAATTTACTTCCTAAATAATAAAGCATATTAATATTCATAATCTTTTAGCCAATTTCCTATATTCAAGTCATAAATGCAACACTAAGGGTTTAAGGGAAGGAACCTAGGTTCCTTCCCTTAGGCTGAAAATATTAATTTAGTGTTGTCATGAATAAATTTAAACATCTCAGCCAGGAACAAAGGTACCAAATAGAGGCTTTATTTAGAAACGGAACTTCCCAGACCAAAATCGCTGCGATTATCGGTGTCAACAAAAGTACTGTATCCAGAGAACTTCAAAGAAATACCGGCAAGAGGGGCCGTTATAGCGGTGAATATAAGGCTGCAGTTGCCCAGAACCGTACAGACGAAAGACATAGACTCAAGAGAAAGCGAATCAAATTTACCGAGTCCCTTAAAGAAGAGGCCCGCAAATTCCTTGTTGTTGACAAATTGAGCCCAGAGCTAATATCGGTCACCTGGAAGAAACAAGGTAAAGAAGGGGTTTGTCATGAGACACTCTACAACTGGATATTTACTGCCAAAAAAAGTAGCCATTGGAGATACCGAAGGGACAGGGAGCTTTACAAGAATCTCCGGCATGGTAAAAGAAAGCGTAAGAGAGGTAATTACAGGCATACCAGAGGAATTATCAGGGAGAGAGTTCCAATTGACCAAAGGCCTCCTGTAGTTGAAAAAAGACAAAGGATAGGAGATATTGAAGTAGACCTTATGATGGGGAAAAACCACAAATCAGCTCTTTTGGTACTGGTGGACAGGGCAACCTTGGTTACTACCATAGAGAAACTTGATGGTAAAAATGCAGATATCATTGAACAGAAAATAGCAAAGAGAATACAGAGAATTGGTGCTTCGTTCTTCAAATCAATCACTTTCGATAATGATATGGCATTCGCAAACCATTATAAAATCAGAGATAAATTCAATATCCCAACATTCTTTACAAGACCATACACTTCACAGGATAAAGGAACAGTGGAAAACAGAATCGGACTTATCAGGGCTTTCCTGCCAAAGGGTACTGACCTCAATCAAATCTCTCGGGAACAGATCCAAAATATAGAAACCAAAATCAATAACAGGCCAATAAGAAAGTTTAATTATCTTAGTCCTATCGAATGTCTAATGAAAAAATTAGGCGTTGCATTTATGACTTGAATATAGGCAAATAAAAATTAAGTTGAGTTTACAGAGCGCCCAGCTAGAAAGATTCATCCATCATCAACCGAAGTTTAAGGTAAAGTCGAAAGAAGTTAATTGTAGATTAGTTTTTACTCTTGAGCTCCAGTATGAATTGCTACCTGATAAGCTTTTACCTGAAAGCCATAGCAGAAGCGGTCTCTGTGCATGAGCTCATCTTCAAAAACCATCAAATAGATATTTTTGTCTCCTTCGGAACTTAAATTGGCCCAATCTTGATAGCTCAAGTTTTTGTCCCAAATCACTTTAAATTTATCCAATTCTAATAACTTAAAGTGCCGTATAATATGATCTTTTATCGGTAAATGAGCGAGGTAAAGAAAATAACTTGGATGACTGAATTTATCTCGATATACTCTGATTTCTTCTTTTTTGGTATCCTTAGGAGTAGCATATTCACTTTGTTTTATTGAAAACTCTGTATTATCCTTAAATCTTTCAACAACTATGATTACGGTATCCTTTTCAGAATAAATGGAATCACCTTTTGCTTTTTCTAAAGAGAAAAGCAGGATAAAAGGAAGAACTGTATTTACGTAATTTAGCATTTAGTTACAGTTTTTATTTCCTAAATCTCTTATTGCCATTTTAGCATCCTTTACCATTTAAAGTGGAAAGTTAAAGGCTGGATAAATGCTAGGTAAAAGGGGAATTTTTAAGTCTGATTTTCATCAAAAACATTGATTTAGCCCAGTAAACTCTCTTTTTCCTCTGTAAACAAAAGAGTTTTTATACATTATTTCACCCTTTAATTCAAATCGCTCCATCAGCCCGTACAGCTACCTCCAAAGCCTTAAAACGATGATCGAGTATAAATCTGTTTTTTGTCATGTAATCTTCTTGAAATATCATGTAATACTTGTAAGAAGCTACATTTTGCTCTAATTCCACAAAATCACCGAAAGTTAATTGATCTACAAATAATACAGTTGAATAAAGTAAGTCTGATTGGCTTGTATATATTTCCTCATGTTTGTAATCCGGATGGTTATTTTTTGAGGGAATATGAAAAACCTGAGCTGATATATTTGGGATATCAAATGTTATGATAGCTCCGTAAAGGATTGTTTTGTGTTCCGCATAACTTACCTTAGAATTTGGAACATTTGATCGAGGTATTACTAAAAATATCCTTTCTTCCGGGCTGGATTGTTGAGAACTAGCACTGTTTACAAATAAACAGAAACTTAGAATCCATAAACAGAGGTATTTCATGATTTTTTCAATTACAGTTTTTCAATCCCATTTGTGACAGTCTTTTTGCCTCTTCGTATTTTTGAAAAGGGCTTTTAAGGGGTGGATTTACTTTGACATTTTTCATAATCTGAAATGACAAAGTACCAGTTAATCCCTCCCAAGCAAGTGATTTATAAAAGCTTTTTGGGATTCCGTTGGGATAAACATCCTTCAATTCATTGGCAAAGGCTGTATAATCTAATTTTTTATGAATATCGGCAAGAATATCAGCCATTACATCCAAATATCTGTCTGCCATCAGGTTATGGTGGTGATCAGCCGTTCCCATGTACGTTTTCACATATTGGTCGAAAGTATCCCGGAATAATATGTTACCGGAGGACGGCATGTTTGTTTTCACAGCTCTATAAAATTCAGCATGGAACATTTCATGGATCATAGTTCTGGCTTCTTCTAATGCAGATCCTGATTTTATATTTGCTGAAATAGCTGAGAGACTACATTCTTCACCCAGCAGAGGAAATCAATCCACAAATATCACAAATAATGTAATTTTGCATATCCATTCCCATTTTCCAGATTCGTTCTTTTTTAAATAAAATATTGATTCTTCCAATGAATCTTCATAATAAATTAAAGCTTTATTGTCAAAAATGAATGGCGCAGATATCTTGGGCATTATCCCTTTATTATTTTTTTTATAAAGTTTGATACCACTGTTTTCGATAAATTTTTTTTCAATTAATGAAGGGACTGTTTGATTATTAATATGAAACCTAAGATTTTCACGAAAATCTTTTTTAGTAAGCTCTTTGATTATTTTTTGTTTATCATTTTCATCTTCAAAAATGCAGAAGTAAAGTTCCTCATTCAGCCAATTTTGATTAATATTTGAAGCCCAATTTTTATTTGTGGATGTTTGATGAAAGAGATTTATTTCACTTGTGAAGAAATCATTTAGTAATTTATACTGCTCTTCATTAAGCTTCCTTTCATTTTTAGATTGCCATCCAACGAATAAAAAGATAATCAATAGATAAATTACCGTATGAGTATTTCTATTATAGACATTTTTTACTTTTTGCTTCCCTGTTTCCATCGCTTTCATTTTTAATGATGCTTTCAATTCTGTTTCTATCACTTGAATTGGGTATAAAATCATAGAAATCATAGCTGTTTTTTTCTTTAAGCAGTCAAAGATCTAGGTTAGATTAGTTTTTACTCTTGCGCTCCAGTATGAACTGCTACCTGATTAATTGTAATCAATTAATGTATTTTTAGCTTTTCATTTTGTAATCGGGGAAAGATAACAACAAGAATAATTCACATTTTAATCTCCAGTTTCCTTCTTCTAATTCATAAAGATTGATTGCATCTGAAACCATTTCATTATTTATAAAATATTTTTTTCTAATGAAAATCCAATTATTGAATCTGTATGGTAGTGAAATCTGGTAATATTGAGACTTTTTATTCGGTTTTTTGATGATTTTAATTTTATTTGATTCAATTTTTAGCTTATCCCATTCCACTTTTTTCACAAATTTCTGTTCTGAAGAAGATGTCTCAGGAGCTATGTTTTTAAAAAATATTGGAAGATTATTTATCAAACAAGGGCCTTTTATTAAGGAGTTAACAAAAACACTGTCAGATATAGAGTGGATCCAAGAATTATCTTGGTCAATTTTTTGGAGCAAGGAAAAGTCTTCCGAGTTTATAAATAACTGATTTAAGATTTGATGTGCTTTATTTAATTCAACTTGTGCAAAAGTTTTAAGAGAAATTAAATTTAACCAAATGCAAAACGTAAGCTTAATTACATTTAATGCCTTTTGCTGTAGATTTTCCATCTTGTTCATTTCTAATTATGTTAATTATTTGATTCCTTTCATTTTCATCTGGTACCAAGTCAATAAAACCATCAACTGGAAAGTTTGAGTTATCTTTAAATAAACCACCAAATGCCAATGTCCTGTAATATGGATCACCTAAATGGCCTTGTCCATCACCAAATAAAGTGTCCCATTTTTTTAGTGAAAATGCTATCATATCAACGTAACCGACCATAAATTCATGATGCGCTCGGTTTGGGGAAGTATATTTAGTGGAAAAATTATTTATGAAATATGATGAAAATGCCAAATTATTTGAGTTTAACTCATGGATAATATATGCATGAACCATTTCATGGATTATTGTTCTTGCTATAGAAAGGCGGGTTGCCTTGGATAAATAGGTGTCAGATAATGTAATTACTATTTCAATTGTCCCATTATCTCTATTAAAGAAACCAGGCGATGTTTCTGCATTTTTTCCTTCTAATGGTCCATTTTGAATAAACATATCGAACTTTTTAGAATCTTCGAATAATCTATAGATTTCTTCTGCAAAACTGAACTCGGAAAGAGGATTTTCGTTTCCAATAAACATAGGTGAATTCGTTCCTCTTTTTATAGATAGGAATATTTCACTTGCACAGGGGTTTTTTAATTGATTAATTATTTTAGGGGCGATTATTGAAGGCGGAGCATAATTGATTTCTCCGGATACACCACCCCATCCGCCCCCATAAGGATCGTAATCATAGCGCGGGATTGGGGTGCCGTTGGTGTCTAAATCATTATAAAGTGTCCCTCCGCTGCATACCATATGGACCTCGGTTTCATCACGGTAAGAGATTTCCGAGCCATTTCCGGCTGTTACGATTGTCACAACGGTATAAATACTGACCACGTGCCTACAGGTAGTATCTAAATTTTCCCCCTGTAGTGTGGATTTTCTTTTTCTTGCATCAGGCTGATATCCTTCAGGATGTTTGGTGGCGATGAGCTGGCCGTCCTCGATGATAAATCCTACAAAATAACGCTCATCATAAGTCCAGATATCTACGGTTCCCGACCAGCCCGCTCCGATTTTATTGTAAGAAATCTCCTCAAACCTGGAAACGGAGTACTCATCAGCCGGGTAATATCTGGCTATAACCGGATCAAACCTGCCGTTTTGTTTGTTCTCTACAAATAAAATGTTTTGGATAACGGTTTTGGAAGGGTCGGCATCCGGCAGATTATCGGTAAACTGGCTGTTGAGGACGATTTCTTTGTTGGCCAGATTGACCTCGTACACCTGTTTTCCGTCTGGCCATTGATAGATGTGGAATTTGCTCCAGTCGGGCTCCTTCTCAAAAAAAGGAAGAATCAGCTCTTTGCTGTCCTGCCTCTGGTTTAGGCCTGAATCTTTGATTCTCAGATCCTGCTTATTTTCCTCAAACCAGTTTCTGACCTGGGACAAGTGGTCTATATTTGGGGCCTTAATATCCTGAATCTGATCTGACTCTTCCAGGCAAGAAAATAAAAGCATTGAAAAAAGTCCGATGATTAAAAAGCGGCTAAGGTTGTTAAGAACCTTTAATGAATCTAATGAATATGGGGGGGGGTAAATTTAGGTTGTTGCATATTAAAATAGTTTGTTGATAAAAGAATTAGGTTTAATATAAATGACTTAGTTTAAAAAGTCAAATTTTAAACAAATAAAAATTATTTGAGTTTACAGAGCGCCCAGCTAGAAAGATTCATCCATCATCAACCGAAGTTTAATGTAAATTCCAAGGATCTAAATGTAAATTGGTATACTATGATGTTGTTCGGAATTTTCCATACAAACATAGTCCACAAAGAAGGACTTTTATAATCAAACCGTCAAGGCCGGAATTTACCTCTATTGTCATTTCCTATATGTGACTATTCCTCAAACGGGACAAGTTGTGGCCAATGTTTTTTCAACTTAAACCCACCTTTCATTTAGAATAGAATCATAGAATTCATAGCTATGGTTTTATTTTTTTACCCTTTCATTTTTTTAGGGTCTTGTCTGGTGTCAAAAAAATCTGCACTGATTGGTTTTTTCCAAAACACTTATGCTGGAATAAGAAAAAACCCTCCAGGTGTTTAGAAAACTTGGAGGGTTTAGGGAAGATCAGGACTTCTTCAAGGTAAACTCCGGCAGGTACATGATCTTGCCTCCTGCCATGGCAGATTCATGGGCCAAAATACCCACGCAGGTGATATTGGCCGATTGCCTCGCATCTGGATAAGGTGCCCTTCCTTCGTGCAATGCAGTCAAAAACTCATGCACCAAATGCGGATGGGATCCCCCGTGACCCGCTCCCTGAATAAAGGAAAGGTGCTGGTTGTCATTGGAATCATAAACCCCCTTGGTCGTGAAAGGAGCGATTTCATCCGGCAAAAGATGGGCATAATCCGGAACCTTTACCCTTTCAGGTACCTCTCCGGTGTGGATGACCGGCTCTTCATGTTCAATCAGCGTCCATTCAAAGGATTTTTTGGAACCATAGACGTCAAAACTTTCTCGGTACTGTCTGGCAGTATTGAAGAGTGAACGGGTCACCTCTGCGGCCAGGTCAGAATCTTTGAATTTGATATGGCAGGTCTCTATCGCAAATGGGGAACCATATTTAGGGATCAGGTTTTCATCAATCCTGCCCGAACCCAAACAGGACACGTATTCTGCCTGTGCATTGGGCAGTGCCAATACAGGACCTACACAATGGGTAGCATAATGCATAGGGGGCAAACCCTCCCAATATCCCGGCCATCCGGCCATTTCCTGCTGGTGACTCGCCCTGAGGAACTGAATCCTTCCCAGTTCGCCATTTTCGTACATTTCCTTTACAAAAAGAAATTCACGGGAATAAATCACCGTCTCCATCATCATATAGGTCAAACCTGTCTCTTCGCAGGCCTCTACAATCTGACGGCACTCTTCTACTGTAGTAGCCATAGGCACCGTACAGGCCACATGTTTTCCGGCTCTTAGTGCTTTGAGGGATTGCTCAGCATGTGCCTGAATAGGAGTGTTGATATGTACGGCATCGATATTCGGGTCTTTGAGCAATTCATCGTAATCTGTATAACGAACCTCCACTCCAAAAGCATCCCCGATTTCATTCAGCTTTTCTTCATTTCTTTGGCAAATGGCATACATATTGGCCAAAGGATGTCTTTGATAAATCGGAATAAACTCTGCCCCGAAACCGAGGCCTATGATGGCGACATTGATTTTCTTTTGACTCATATAATTTGGGTTTTAATGATTGACTAATGTGTAAAAAACCTGTCTCTGGCCCAATCCTTCAGAAAAGCCAAGCCCTGCTCTGCAAAATAATCCTGACTTGGTGCAAGCGGTTTCCAGATACAGACTGCCCCTGCGAGTTCCTGAACATTGGGGGTAAAACTCTCAATGGAGACACAACCTCTGTATCCCACGGCTTCCAGCCCTTTTTTAAAACTGTCCCAATGGGTCTGTCCTGTACCCGGGATCCCCCTATGGTTTTCGGATACCTGCACATGGATCAGTTTTTTGCCTGCCAATAGAACGGCCTCTTCCATGCTTCTTTCTTCTATGCTCAGATGAAAGCCGTCCAAAAGGACTTTTGCCCGGGGATGGTTGATGTCATCGATCAGCTGCATCAGTTCTTTGGTATTGTTGATGAGGTCGGTTTCAAACCTGTTCAGGGATTCCAAAGCAATATCCTGGCCCCATCCTGCTGCCATTTCACAGACTTTGTATAGGTTATTGACAGCCCTTTCCCATTCTGTTTTCTTTTGTGCTTCGGAGACCAACCTCGCCTTGCCCACAGCAGAATACATAGGTCCGGCGACGAAATCCGCTCCCAATTCTGCTGCTGTTTTAAAACAGGACTGAAGGTAGTCAAAACAAATCTGATGGTATTTGGGGTCATCATGTGTCAGGTCCCGGCTCGGTCCGAATGCCCCGCAGATAATGGGTTTAAGCCCATTATCCAGCAAGGCGGATTTAACATCGGCAATATGAATGAGTGCAGGATCTTCAACAGGGATTTCCACTGCATCAAAGCCCATGGCCTTGATTTTGGGGAATAGGGCTACCGTATCTTTGTTGAATGGAGAAGTCCAAAGCCAGGTACTTACGCCAAAACTTACTTGTAAAGCCATAATGATTTTTTTATTCAACGATCATTTTTCCGTTCATCATTCTCCAGTGTCCCGGTACAGTGCACACAAAAGGATACTCGCCGGGCTTGCTTGGGGCGATGAACATCAGGCTTTCCATATTGTCAGGATCTACGAGCTTGGATGCAATGATGATTTCAGGAATATCCGGAATATAGTTTTTCTCTATGCCTTTTGGATCCCTTGCCATTTCATCAGCGGCCTTACCTACTTTCTCCAAGGACCCAATCTGTGCTACCAAAAGGTTGTGCTGCATGAAGTCTTTGTTTTCAAAATCAATGATAACCGCTTGGCCTGCTTTTACCTTGAAACTTGTTACATCATATTTCATTTCATGCGGGATGACACCAATTTTCACAACTTTGGCGTTTTCTCGTGAAATGCTCGGCTGACCTTTTTCGATGGCAGCTGCCATTAAACTGCTCATGTCAAATGCAGGATTTTTGAAACTGACATAGCTTTCTCTTCCCATTCGGCCTCTCAACCAGGACGGGGCATCATAGTCACCGACCTGGTTTTCTCCTCTCCCATCATTGCCTACGCGTACATTACCTGGATTTAGGCTTACTGTAAATAGACCCGGAGTCTGTGCCTTGCCGATTAATTTATTGTCAATAAATAATTGCATCTCCCCGCTTTCCAATAAGTTGGCATATACCGTGAAGAAGTTATCAGGTACTCCCCCTTTAGGAGTGGATATTTTGTATGCTTTACCGTCTCTTTTTACTACCCAGTTCAGCACATCATCCAATACATACAAGGAATACCCATTGGTTTTGTTGCCCTGGGCTACGATTACACCGATGAGTCCATCATTCCCTTTTGCCAGCTCCGCACGGATATGGATTTCCTTTCCTTTGGCATCAGGAGGGAATGGAATGGACGACCTGCGGTCAAGCTTATATTCCTCTTCCACAATGCTTTTGGCAATACGGTCCGTGAGCGTCATCAGACTATCGGCTTTGTCCTTAGGCATCAGGTTGGCCAGATTGCTTTCAAAGTAATTGGGATTGTTCAACACCCCTGCAAAAATGATCTGGGAGATATAAACATCTTTGCCGTTTACTTCATCCTGACTTGCCTTGAAGAAGAATTCTCCGAGTTCAGGATTGTCTTGGATCAAGGCTATTTTCTGGAAAGCTGATTTCCTGACATTCAGGTCAGGGTCCTGGTCTAGTCTGGCTGTAGTGATGGCCTTGAAGCTGTCCAAATTACGCGGCAGCACCTCTATGGCATTCCTCCTCACACCGGCAGAAGGGTGATTCAGGGCTTTGGTGACCACTTGAAGGCTGTTTTTATCAGATCCGTCCAAAAGCCCCAGGCCATGCAAGGCCCAAAGGGCGTGGATGGCAGGGGTATTGAGTCCCAGTTCATCCGTTTTTCTGTCATTTATCAATTTATACAGGTCACTGACGATGCCTGTATTCTTATTTTCCACAATCAACCTTTGGGCCGTCAATCGCCAGAACATGTTGTCGGATTTCAATCCTGCAATCAGGTCTTTGTTCTTGGCAGGGTCTATGGACATGGTTTTGTAATTGTCATTGCCCTTATAGACCAAGCGGTAAATCCTACCGTGTTTGGCATCCCGCATAGGATTGATGTAAGCATTTCCGGCACCGTTTTCAAATCCTCTGGGTGTAGGATTGTGCTGAATGATGAAATTGTACCAATCGGCTATCCATAGCGCCCCATCAGGGCCTACTTCTGCATGGACCGGCGAAAACCACTCGTCTGAACTGGCGAGGATATTGAAGCCGTTTTTCTCTTTAAAGCCAGAACCGTCCTTTTCAATGATAGCATTGTGCAGGACGCGGCCTGTGGGTTCCGCGACGAAAGCGATCCGGTTCCAGTATTTTTTAGGGAAATTTCTTGCAGTGTAAAAATTATGTCCGGCAGCTGCGGTATAACCGCCATGATAGTCCACCTGTCTTAATGCCGGGGTTAGGTGCGGCATGTCATAGTGACTGTCTATGCCAAAAACCGTATTGGTAAAACCTCCGCTAATCGGCCTGCGGACAAAATCATTGCTCATGGCCAGGTAAGCACTGTGCTGACCATTGGCGGTAGATATGAAGACATTGAAATCTTCTGAGAAGCCTAAGCCCCAGGTATTGTTACTGGTAGAACCCAGGTATTCAAAATCTGATATATCCGGAGCGAAGCGGTAAACCCCTTGGGAAAAGTTGTATTTTTTGCCGGCAATTTCTCCTGTGAAACCGGAATAACCCAGTACCCCCCAGATTTTGTTGTCAAAACCATATTTCAGATTCGATGGTCCCGCATGGGTATCGCTTTTACCCCAACCTGTCATGACTACCTCCCTGACATCTGCTTTTCCGTCTCCATTGGTGTCTTTCAGGAAAACAAAATCAGGGGCCATGGAAATGAGGATACCCCCATTGATCGCCATGATGCTGGTAGGGATATTCAGACCTTCTGCAAAAACAGTGATCTTATCTGCTTTACCATCTCCATCGGTGTCTTCCAAAATTTTGATCCTGTCATTTCCTCCCACATCCCTTACTTCGTTAGGATAATCTTCGGTTTCAATTACATAAAGCCTTCCCTTTTCATCCCAGCACATTGCCATTGGATTGACAATGTCTGGCTCGGAGGCAAAAAGCTGTAATTCAAATCCCACAGGAACCTGTACCAGTTTCATGGATTCCTCAGGACTGAGTGGGAACTGATATTTTGGTGGAGGCACCCTATTTTCATAATTGGGGATAACGGCCTCTTCAAATCTTGGCTGTGGAATTTCGAATGAGGCAACTTGGGCCGCCACTTTTTCCCCAATGGCCCATAATACACCATTGGCCACCAGCGTATGGAATTCAGGTCTGCTCCAAGTCCGTTCATCATGTCCGTAAGCTGTATAGAATACCCTTCCATTCCCCTGGTTTCTTACCCAGGTCCACGGTTCTCTGTGTCCGTTTTCCTCCCTTTCCATCAATACCGTCATGTCAGGATTGAGCATGGTATGGAGGTAAGTTTCATCCCAGGTCTCAAATACACTCACGCCCTTCATTATAGGGTGATCCGGTGCAATGATATCCACTGTAAATTCACCGGTGCCGTGGGACTTGAACTGTCCTCCTACAGCGGCCACATACCAGTCTGAGTTCCTGAAACAAAATGAAGCAGAGTGCAGAGGGATGAAGCCCTTGCCACTTTCAACATATTTCTTCAAAGCCGCTTCCTGTGCAGGTGTTATTTCATCATGATTGGCATAGATCATAATGCCGTCGTACATGTTGAGGTTTTCCAGATTCAGGTCATTGGGGTCTGAAGTGTAAGTGAGGTTGATGCCCTTTGGGAAAAGTGCCCTTGCCAGGATGGGCATCAGCTTTTCTGAATCGTGGTGTTTGCTGTCATGTCCCAGAAACAAAATTTCTGCTCTTCTAGGGCCGTCGTGCAAAGGATTGAAACTGCTTTTGCTTTGGCAGGAAATTAATAATGCCAGGATCAGGTAGGTGAAAATGCGCTGTATTTTCATGAATATGGATTTTGGGTATTGTTCGCTTTATTGGGAAGATAAATTTTATTAAAAAAATATTTAGCTTCTCACTGTTTTTTGTCCTATAATGACTGTTTTTTGATCAAATATTTGAGATTGAATTATTTTTTTGGCATTATTAAGGAAGTTATGAAGCAGGCCTTAGAAAAATCAAGGATTCCGGCCAACAAAGCCTTTGTGGTAAAGGAACTCATCGCACCTTTTTTTGACAATCACTGGCATTTCCATCAGGAATACCAGTTGTTTTTGGTGTTGGAGGGAAGGGGAACAAGGTTTATTGGGGATCAAATGAAACCATTTCGCGAGTATGATATGGTATTTACTGGTCCTAATCTCCCCCATTTATGGAGGAATGATGCGGCCTATTTTGACAAGGAAAGTCATTTAAAAACCCATGGCATTGTGGTGTATTTTGGAGAGGATTTATTGGGTTCGGCTGTCCATGAAAAAGAGGAACTGGAATTGATAAAAACACTTTTTCATAAATCCTTGCGTGGCTTGGAAATTACAGGTGAAACTAATTTGATACTGAGGTCAAAGTTGAAGGAACTGGTTTCCAAGTCAGGTTTTGAAAGTTTTCTTTTGCTTCTTGACATTTTAAGAACAATAGCCACTTCCTATGATTGTGCCCCTATTGCCCAGGCAGGGTATATCAACAATAATAAGGAGTCGGAGAAAGACAGGATGCGGAAAGTGTATGAATATGTCACGGAAAATTTCCAGAAAAAAATCCAGTTACATGAGGTGGCCAGCCTGGCCAATATGACCGAAAGTGCTTTTAGCCGTTATTTCAAGTCAAGGATGAACAAACCTTTTTCTGAATTTCTTTCCGATGTGAGAATCAGCCATGCATGCAAACTGCTGCATGAAGCGGACATCAATGTCAGTCAGGTTTGCTATGACAGTGGGTTCAATACCTTGTCCAATTTCAACAAGCAGTTTAAAGAAAGGATGGGTGTCAGTCCTTTGGTGTACAGAAGGGATTACCAGAGGACTTTGGAATGATAGTTTGAGAAGTGGGATGTTTAAAGTGGGATTTCGGAAGTGGATGTCGGAGGTTTTCCCGTTTCTCGGAATTTGTAATTTCGAGAAGCGATACCGCGGATTTTTAATCCGCAAGGAAAGTGGAGAACAAGGGATTAAAAATTCCAAACAGCCAAGTTTCGTTTTTTACCACATAGATACATAGTTCATATAGTCTGCTTCGCGGAATTTAAGAGGCAGGGTGGATAATATTTGATCTTTTTATACCGAAAGGTTGTGCCTCTGTCACAATTTTTCCTTGGTCAATCCCATGGGGATTACCCATCGGTAGAAAAATAAGCGTTCGAGACCAATCCAATAATCCCATAGGGATTGCCTATTTGTCCTCTCTGTTCCATGAAAGTTAAAATTTTGATAAGCTATAACAGGTATTTTTAATCCCCTCTTCCCATAATTTTATTGAAATCAGGATTGCAAATTCCGAACAGTGGAAACAGCCCGGGTTTTATTCTATGACTCTTGCATAACGCACAGGCATAGGTGGGGCACAGTTTGCCGAAGATCTTGGAATCAGAACATCATTACAGCCCAGAAATGTAAGTACCAAGACGGTATTGTTTTCTTCTAAAGAAAATTCAGCAATTTCATCAGGAATTATCCATTCCAGTTGTTCTTTGAGTAAATTTGTCTGACTAGGCGGGTTTGAAGCATCCTCTGCAATAAAACTCCTGATGTCAGGTAATATCAATCTTTCCTCTCTTTTTGAGAAATTTCCTTTTGAATAACCTATAATTCCTAATCAAACTTATATTCGGATTTTAGGAGTTCGACGGTGAAAGTCATCGGGCCTGAACTAAGGATCTTCCATTCTTCATTGATGGTTCCTCCCCAAAAACGCATTTCCAATTTCAGCACCTCATCCTGCCATTTCCACTTTCCATCAAAATCAGCTGTCACTATAGGAGGGGTCCCACAAAACCCCGAATTTGACCTGTTGATCAATTTACCATTTTTTTCAAAAACATAACCATAGGTGTTTTTAGGAAGGGTATTGGTAGCTTTGAGCGTAAAACCATTTTCCTGCCTGGCATCTATAGTCCATGCACCAAGGGGAAGCTCCCCTTCCTCAAGGGAAATCATTTCATTTTCCACACAGGAATGGAGGATTAGAACCAGGGATAGTGAGAGTAAAAGCTTTTTCATAAAAATTGAGTTTGGTTTTCTGTAGACGAGGACTGAGTAACTTTTGTCTCAAGATGATCGTGTTTTTTTAGACCCTCTTCTCGAGATCGAGAATTTCTAAAGGGGATAAAGGGGGGGGTTAATCCCCTTTACCAAGGTTTGGGATTCTCAATCCCAAACAAACTTTTAGCATTTGAAGAATGTGAAGCTGTAATAAATGTGGGAGATATCAACAACAATATGATATCGGAAACTTTTTCCAATTGAATTTGAAAACTTTTGAAATGAATGGAAAGCAGTAGGAATATTTTCTAATTGTATCTTTCCAACAGCATTCTCTTGAGTTCCTGAGGGCTAACCGTATAATAAATTTTTTCGGTTTTGTAAATGATATCTTCAGGGTCTACCAAAAAAACCACATAGTTCCATAAATCAATGTCATGAACAAAGCTTTTATCTGAAGCAAGAAATTGGGGTGCCCTAAACCCAGCTCCAAATGGCCCAGATGTTGCAGTTCTTTTATTAAAAAAATACACTAAAATTTCTCCTTTTTCCTGATTGTTGATGGTCATGCTTGGATCTCCCAAATGAAGAGTTAATATTTCTTTGGTAGTCCCCAAGTAAGGCTTTGTTCTGGTGAGATCATAGTTACATGAAATAGTGATAACGAATACTATTAATATTAACAATGCCTTTTTCATAACGTATTTCATTAGTTTCTAGGGAATAATATACGTAAAAAAAATTATTGTTATCTAGCATGGTAAAGAATCAAAAACCCCCTTTATCAAAGTTCGGGAATCCGAACTCCGATTGACCTGCATGCTTAAAAGACTCCCTTCAGCGAAAATCCTGCCTAAACAATGCAAAAAATGCACCGATTAATTTTTTAATGAACAAAAATTGCAAAAGCTATTCATCGGGAAACTCCTCCAAGGGTCTTGAACCCTTGGAGGAATTCAATATCAATCTGCCGTACCGGGCTTAATAGTCTGTCCAAAGAATACCGCATTAAGGAACAATTTATTGGTTCCGAGCCAGGTTGCCCTGAAATTTGGATTGTCCACCAAAGCGATTACCCTACCGCTGCCCAATCTTTTGACCTGAACCACTGCTGTGTTTTTGATCTTTTCCAGGTTTTCAGGATGGACATAGCCACTTGCTAGGGGCTTGTCTGTGTACACCATGGGATTAGCATACGGATTTTTGGCTGGCATTAGGAATTGATTGGAATTCCTAAAAGTATAAATGGCCCCTTTGTCATAGCCATATCCCAATGGATGGGTAATGTCTAAGTTGGCATGGAAAATAGTGCCACTGGTCATTCTCACTCCCGTGTTTTTGGTAAAGTCCGCATAAGGCTGGGCTGGCTTTTTCTCTTCTGCTTCTTTATCTTCTTTGAATTCGAGTTTGACCAATTCCTGTTTGTTGAGCCAAGTTAGGGCATTGCCTCTTGCGATCAAGGTGCCTCCTGCCGAAGTCCAGGATTTGATTTTTTCTGCTTCTTCTTTACCAAAGGTATTGTAAGGCCCATTGGGCATGACGATGACATTGTAGCGGCTAAGATCTGTAGCGCTCAGGCGTTCTGTTGGTAAGAGGGTAATGGGTACATCCATGCGCTGATCCATTAAGTGCCAGATTTCTCCAGCCTCCAAACTTACCACGCCTGTGCCTACTAAAAGTGCCATTTCCGGCTTTTTCAATACATCGATCTCCGGTGAGCCCAAATTTATTCCCCCGGTATATCCTGAGGGGATGGCATGGATGGTCAATCCTGTTTCTTTGGCGATTTTTTCCAGTTCATTATCCAGGTCTTTGGCGGTTTTTTCTTTTGGATCTCTTGGCATGCTGACCAAAATGCTGCCACGCTGAAGAACGGTTTTATCTGCCAGGGTAATAGGTTCATGGCTTACCCTTACCAAGTAACCTTTTTGCATCAGTTCATAAGCTGCTTTTGGGGCATAATAGCCTTCCCAACCAAAACCATAAGCATAGGCTTCTTTTTCTCCCTTGACAGTACCGGCCGGCAAGGAGAAGTTTTTATCCAATGGACTCACATTGGCCAGGTTGAGGATTCTGCTGCTGAGTGCCATGTAATCCAGGTTGAATGCCATCGGCATGGTCCAGGCAGATACATCATAAAAAAGGCTGTCCCTGAATTCATTTCTGGTTTCAAAGAATGCCTTGATCAGTCTATATTGGGGCTGGTTTAAGGGGACTATATAGGAATTGCCTTTGGCAAAAGGAACACCATTGACGGTAATGTCTTCATTCAGAGCAAAAATATCAATGGCGTGTTGTTTGATCATTTCTGCCAAGTGGTAACTTCTGGCCCCATCTGTCTTTGAGCCAAATATAAAGGCCTTGTCCGTGTCCGCATTTGCCTCCTGAATTGCAGTTTTATAGAAATTGTGCATGGATTGATTGATTTCCTTACGCATTTCTTTGGCTGCTTCAAAGGAACTGATACTTACCCTGAACTGGTTCCTGACTGTAAAAGCAAAAGTCAATGGGCCATAGTTGCTTTCCTGTAAATGTCCACGGGAAGATGCCTGTTCAAAAAGAATCCCAATGGAACCTTGGATATCCGGGTAGGTGGAACCATAACCAAAATAGTATTCGTCGAAGCTTTCTTTCGCGTAATATAAGGACCCGATCTCCTCCATGGCTTTCACATG
Source organism: Cecembia calidifontis (assembly GCF_004216715.1). Classification (NCBI taxonomy): domain Bacteria; kingdom Pseudomonadati; phylum Bacteroidota; class Cytophagia; order Cytophagales; family Cyclobacteriaceae; genus Cecembia; species Cecembia calidifontis. Next base: position 635,735 of record NZ_SGXG01000001.1, on the reverse strand, counting down.
GTACTGTGCGATTTTTTCAGTCAGTTCGACAGTCTTTTTTGGAATCAAGGGATGGTCTCTGCTCGGTATGCCCGGTTGGAAAAAGAAGGTGGCATTGCTACCCATTTCATGATAATCCAAATAGATATTCGGCAGCCATTCCTGGAATTTCTTTACCCTGTTCTGTGATTCGGGATGCTGTACCAATAGCCAATCCCGATTTAGATCAAACCAATAGTGGTTGCCTCTTCCCCCGGGCCATGCCTCTGATAATTCCCTGGTATTGGGATCACCGTTCAGGTTGAAGGAGCGATGGGAATTGACCCAGGTGGAATAGCGGCTGTAGCCGTCAGGATTTAGGGAAGGGTCTATAAGTAAAATAATGTTTTTTAGGTCATCGGCAATTTCATTGGCGGCGGTGAAATGGTAAGCTGCCAAAAGAGAAGAATTGATGCCGCTTGCTTCATTTCCATGCACTGAATATCCTGCCTGCAAAACCAAAGGCATGTTATCAAAATTCAAGCTGGCATTAGGATCTTTCAATTTTTGCCTTTCAGCTTTGATTTCATCGATTTTTTGAAGGTTATCCGGATGGGTAATGGTCAATAAAACCTGAGGTCTTTTTTCATAAGAATAACCAAATACTTCAAAGCTTACCCTTGGAGAACTTGCTGCCAGTTTTTCAAAATAGCGGATCAATTGCTCATAATCCACATTCCATTCTCCTACTTCAAAACCCAATACATCTTTGGGTTTTGGGATCTTGGCATCATAAGTAAAGCCATCGGGCAGGTAATAATCCAATGGGATTTCGGCGGTTCCTTTTGGGCCTTTTTGGGCAGTAACCTGCAAGGCTATTAAGGATATCATTACAAATAAAAATGGAATCTTTGGCATGTTGGCTGAATTATGGTTTGAAGCTTGGATATTTCTTAAAAATCGGAAACAAGTAGTTTTCTACCAATACCCTTGGTGTAAAATTCGTAAAAAAAAGAGGTCCAATACACCTATTGGACCTCTGACTTAATTTTTGAGTGAAATTATTCCACTGTTACAGATTTGGCCAAGTTTCTCGGCTGATCAACATTACAGCCTCTCATGACAGCAATATGATAAGAAAGCTGTTGCAATGGAATTACTGAGATTAATGGAACAAAAGCTTCTTCTGTTTCAGGAATTTCAATCACATAATCTGCCATTTGTTTCACCGTTGTGTCACCTTCGGTCACTACTGCGATGATTTTGCCTTTTCTTGCTTTCACTTCTTGGATATTGCTCACTACTTTTTCGTAGGAACTGTCTTTGGTAGCGATGAATACCACTGGCATTTCTTCATCGATCAAGGCGATAGGGCCATGTTTCATCTCTGCGGCAGGATAACCTTCGGCGTGGATATAGGAAATTTCTTTCAGTTTCAAAGCACCTTCCAAAGCTACCGGGAAATTATATCCCCTTCCTAAATATAGGAAGTTTCTGGCATCTTTGAATTTTGCAGCAATTTCCTTGATTTTATCATTGAGCTGTAGCGCTTTTTCAACTTTGGATGGGATAGTCTCCAATTCACTTAGGAGTTGCATATACCTGTTTTCAGAAAGGGTCCCTCTCTGGTATCCCAATTTCAGCGCCATCATGGTCAGTACCGAAATCTGGGCAGTAAATGCTTTGGTTGATGCTACTCCAATCTCCGGTCCGGCATGGGTATAAGAACCTGCATGGGTTGCTCTTGCGATGGAAGAACCTACGACGTTGCATACTCCAAAAATGGTTGCTCCTTTGGATTTGGCCAGTTCTATGGCTGCTAAGGTGTCAGCGGTCTCACCGGACTGGGAAATGGCAATGACAAAGTCCTTCTCACTGATGACAGGGTTTCTGTACCTGAATTCCGAGGCGTATTCTACTTCTACAGGAATCCTGGCAAATTCTTCAAACAGGTATTCGGCAACCAATCCGGCATGCCAGGAAGTTCCGCAGGCGGTGATAATGATCCTGTCCGCATTTTGGAATTTGTTCATATAATCCCTGAGGCCACCCAAAACTAACCTACCATTATTGGCATCCAGTCTTCCACGCATACAGTCCGCAATGGATCTTGGCTGCTCATTGATTTCTTTTAGCATGAAATGCTCGTAACCTCCTTTTTCTATGGCTTCCAACTCCATTTCAAGTTGGTTGATGTAAGGATTGGTTTCTACATTTTCAATGGTTTTGATCTGAAGTTTATTGTTTCTGATGACCGCAATTTCATAATCATCCAGATACACCACTTGTTTGGTATACTCTATAATAGGAGTGGCATCAGATGCAAGAAAATATTCATTTTCACCTACGCCAATTACCAAAGGAGATCCCTTTCTGGCAGCTATCAAAGTGTCAGGCTCTTCCATATTCATGATTACGATGGCATAGGCTCCGACCACCTTATGAAGAGCCAGCCTTACGGCTTCCTCCAAACTGCAGTGGTTATTGACATAAATATCTTCAATAAACTTGATGAAAACCTCAGAGTCTGTTTCAGACTGGAACCGATAACCCTTGTTCATCAGATCCTTTTTCAGTACATCATAGTTTTCAATGATGCCATTATGGATCATGGCAAATTTTTCGCTGGAAGAGTAATGCGGGTGTGCATTCACATCATTGGGTTCTCCATGGGTGGCCCAACGTGTATGACCAATACCGATTTTTGAAGTAAGGTTGCTAAAACCATTGAGATGATTCTCAAGTTCTGAGACTTTGCCTTTCTTTTTGTAGATACTCAGTCCATCTGAATTTAACAAAGCTACACCGGCGCTATCGTAGCCTCGGTATTCCAATCTCTTAAGTCCTTTGATGATGATGGGCAATGCTTCCTGCTGCCCTACATAAGCGACAATTCCACACATATGTAAAAATTTTTAAAAATTGTTTCAATAATGTAAAGGCAAACTTAATAAAAAGTAAGCCAATTAGCGAACTTTATTAAAATTGCACCAAAGTACACTGAGGCTTATTGAAAAAACCAGGGTTTTCCTTAGAAAGCCCTGGTTTTTGAATAGTAGATTTTGAGTATCGGACTTCTTGAGTCCAGGACGAATTCTCTTAATGATTGTCTGTATTCATCGGATCCGCTGACCAGTGGATACAAAATAAAATCCCTTCTCTCAATAGACCCTCTGTAAATGGCATTGACATGAGAGGTCAGAAACTGTCTGTATATATTTTTCTCTCTGTCATGAGCCAATAAGGCTGGTGCATCTGTGAATATTGGCTCTCCTGTAGTGGGGTCTACCTGAGGTCTTCCGTCAGGCTGAACGGCCATTACCCTTCCGTCTTCCCTTAATAAAACACGGTTGGTTTCATTGGTGAAGAACATCTGAAGAAATTGTGGGGGCCTATTGCTGGCGATGTTTCTTTCAAGGGGCCCTAATTCCAAGATCACCTGATTGAAAGTAACATTCCTTAAGGTGTCCAAAAAAGCATCCAAAGGACTCATATCCAGCCTTACCAAAATCCCGGTATTATTTTTCGAACCTGCCCTAGGGCCAAGATCATAGGTCACAAATTTTTCCGTAATGGCTTCAGTTGGGGTGCCGGTTGGATCATTGATGACTTGATTGAAATGTCTTGCTGAGTTGGAATTGATACCTGTAGCAATAGGATAAGCTCGGGATACAGTGTCTCCTTCATTTCTGTAAAAGAATACAAAACCGGTATTATTGCCCGGCCTCACAGTCATTGAGGCTTTTTCGTTTTCTGCCCCCTTGAAAACAATACCTGGAAGGAATTCCCTGAATGTGAAGACATCTGAAAAAGCGGTACCATCTTTGAGAGCTTCAAATAAATCCCGGGCAAAAGGATTTTCATTCAACGTGGCAAACACCAAGGTGTCCTGCCGTGCTGAAAAATTGAATGAAGCGGTAAAAATTGGATCTTGCTCATAATCCAAGCTGCTGAAATTATAGTAGCTGATATCCCTTATCTGTTCGTTCAAGCGGTGAACCTGGAAAGTTTTGGGGGAGTTGAGCTCATCTGCATTGACAAACCTCACGTTGAAATTAAACCTGACGGAATCCAAAACTGCATTGGGCTGAGGTCTGGCAATATCCCGATTAAATAACAACCTGGAGTAGGCAATGGCTTCGGTTTTTCCAAAGAAATCACCCTCATCACTTCCAAAAACCAGATTCTCGGTGTTTGTGGTGATCAGGGAGTCTTGTTTGATGACAAAAGCAGATAAGGGTATCTCTTGGTAGAATACCCCTATCTGATTGTTGTTGGGATCCAGTTCCAAACCTATATTGGAAGGATCTTCGCAGGAACTTAAAATCGGAAAGATAATCAACAGACCAAAGGCCAGTTTAGCCGGCAAGGTCAGTATATATGTTGTAGTAACTTTCAAAAAGTTGGTCTTCTTCTTCGCTGTTGATCTCACACTTCTTGTCTTTTGAGCACTCTTCAATGAGTTGGCTTAGGTTTTCAGATATTTCTTCACTCTTGATGACCACGTCAGCATATTCCATTCCAATTTTCAGGAAACCTTCGTAGTCTTTGGATTTGAGTGGGGCCAAAATGGAGTCGTCGATATCTACCATTTTAACTTTCTCCAACAAATCATCGCCAAATTTATGGTTAAATCCGGTATTGTAAATAGTGAATACGGATTTTGTGTCCTTAAATAATGGTTCGTTTTTGTAAGTAGTTTTAAGGTACATTGGGATCAAACTGGTCATCCAATCGTTACAATGCACGACATCAGGAGCCCAGCCTAATTTTTTGACGGTTTCTATTACTCCTTTGCAGAAGAAAATAGCCCTTTCGTCATTGTCTTCATAGAACCTTTCCTGTTTGTCGAAGAACACGCTTTTTCTTTGGAAGTAGTCTTCGTTGTCGATAAAGTACACCTGAAGTTTTGCATTTGGGATAGAAGCTACCTTAATGATCAAAGGTTTTTCTTCATCTCCTACGGCAATGTTGATTCCAGAAAGCCTAACCACCTCATGCAACCTGTTCTTTCTTTCGTTTATTAATCCAAATCTGGGAACAAGAATACGGATTTCCATTCCTTTTTCCTGCATCGCCTGTGGAAGGGCCCTCACGAAATTTGCTACCTCAGAGGTTTGAAGAAATGGGTTGATTTCACTTGCAACGTAGAGGATACGAAGTTTTGACATATCTTGTTGTTTTTGTTGAGGGATAATTAACGCACAAAGTTACAAAAAAAATATGGGAAAGCCATTGTTTTTCTGGATTATAACATAGTTTTGCCTCTATTTTACATTTATAAAATACAATACTGTGAACGTCCTCTATACTAAGGATACAGTCAAAAAATTTCTGCTCAGCCTGACAAAAAGCCAAAAAACAGTTGGTTTGGTGCCTACCATGGGCGCACTTCATGAAGGACATTTGGAATTGGTTAGAAATGCAAAAGAAAATTCTGATGTTGTCATTGTGTCTATTTTCGTAAATCCTACCCAGTTCAACAATCCCGATGACTTCGCCAAATACCCCAAAACTTTGGACAAAGACTTGGATTTATTGAAAAATATTGGGGTAGATGCTGTGTTTGTTCCTGAAAATCAAGAGGTTTATCCAGAGTCTCCAATGATTAAAATTGACTTTGGGGATTTGGAAAGGGTTTTGGAAGGGGCTTTTAGACCCGGGCATTTCAATGGGGTGGGGATAGTTGTTTCTAAGCTGTTAAATATTGTTAAACCTCATAAGGCCTTCTTCGGTCAGAAGGATTTACAGCAGGTGGCAGTTATCAAAAGATTGGTCAAGGATCTTTCATTTGATGTGGAAATCATTGTAGTCCCAACCGTAAGAGAGGCATCTGGACTTGCGCTTTCCTCCAGGAACCTTAGGTTAAGTCCTGAACAAAGGGAAATTGCTTTGGTATTATTTAAATCCCTTTCTTTTGCCAAAACTGAACTTTTAAAGGGTGAGCAGTGGTTAAATGTCAAATCCGAAATCCAAAACCAATTTAAACATACTCCGGAAGTAGAACTTGAGTATTTTGAATTGGTTGATTCTGAAAAAATGAAAGTTCTCGATGGTTTGCAGGAGGGAAATCCTATATCTATTTGCATCGCCGCTTACGTAGGTGAGGTGAGATTGATAGATAATATTTCGGTAAATCATTAGTTTTGCGCAAAATTTCAAGCAATGCAAATCCAACTATTAAAATCCAAAATCCACAGGGTAAAAATTACACAGGCAGAGTTACATTACGTGGGAAGCATCACCGTAGATGAAGACCTGATGGACGCTGCCAATATCATCGAAAATGAAAAGGTTCAGGTCGTCAATGTCAATAATGGTGAGCGACTGGAGACTTATGTCATCAAAGGTGAAAGAGGGAGTGGCATGATCTGTCTCAACGGTCCTGCTGCAAGAAAGGCACAGGTAGGAGATGTAGTCATTATCATATCCTATTGTTCTATGGAACTCGAAGAGGCAAAAAAGTACAAGCCAATCGTCATATTTCCAGATGATCACAATAAACTGATTTAAGGTGAGGCTTAATTACAAACAATGGATCCAGGTAGTACTCTCATTGGTGGTGGCTGTCTGGATCTTTTGGTTTTTATATAAAGATATAAGCCTGAATAGCCTGAAAGCAGCGCTTCGGGAAACTTCATTTTTATGGATTGGTCTTTCAGTAATCGTCTCCTTACTTGGTTATTGGATCAGGGCCTGGAGATGGGGGCTATTGATCGAAGCGGGGGAAAAGATTAAAATCTCCACCTGGAGCGCATTTGTGGCACTTATGATTGGTTATTTGGCCAATCTTTTAGTTCCTCGTGCTGGTGAAGTGGCACGTTGTGGTATTTTAGCCAAAACCGAAAACCAGCAAATGGGTAAGTTACTGGGTACGGTCATCCTGGAGAGGACCATAGACCTGCTTTTTATGATGGTTACAATTTTTCTGGCATTTGGGCTGGAGAACCAGACATTTCTAAGTTTAATAGGGGATTTGGTTGCCTGGGATGGATTTTTTGAAAGAGTAAGCAAATCCATGCCAATGGTCTTAGGAGGGGGCTTGGTGGCTGTATTATTCTTTTACTTTGTATTTCAAAAATACAGGGACAGCAGTATTTTGAGAAAGATCAGACATTTTATAAGGGATATGATTCAGGGCTTTGTCAGTTTGAGAAAAGTAAAGAATCAAACTGGTTTTTGGTTAAGCTCAGTAATGATTTGGCTCATATACTATCTGATGATGCTATTTGTGGCCTGGGCAATACCCACCACTGCCAGTCTGTCATTGAGTGCGGTACTTATCGTGATGGTAATGGGAAGTATTGGCATGGTAGCGCCTGTTCAGGGCGGAATAGGAACCTTCCATGCATTAGTGGCCTTTATTTTGATGGCATATGGATTGAGTGATGAGCAGGGAAAAATCTTCGCGGTGATCATACACAGCAGTCAGGTATTGACCATTATCCTGATGGGAATGATCACTTTAGGATTTTTCTTTAAAATTACTGCTAAAAAGGAATCCAAAACGTATTAAATTCGTAATTACAAAAGCAAAAAATTAAATAACTATGATTATACTTATTGTCGTTGTATTTGCCATTCTTGGATTTGTAGTCAGCAACAGGCTAAAAAGTAAATTCAAAAAGTATTCACAGACCTCTCTTCACGCAAATCTTTCAGGAAAAGAAATTGCGGAGTTGATGTTGGCCGACCATAATATCAGAGATGTTCAGGTGATATCGGTGGAGGGGCAGTTGACCGACCATTATAATCCGATGAACAAAACGGTCAATCTTAGTCCAGATGTTTATTATGGAAGAAATGCTGCCGCCGCCGCAGTTGCTGCCCATGAATGTGGTCATGCTATACAACATGCCACTGCTTACTCTTGGCTAAAGATGAGGTCAGCCATGGTCCCAATCCAGAACATCAGTGGAAAAATCCTGAATGTGGTGCTGATTGCATCACTTTTTGGAGGTTTTGCACTTGGTTTCCCGGTGGAGCTTATCGGTGCCATCGTAGTGGGAGCGTATGGTGTGATGACTTTATTTACCCTGGTGACTTTGCCGGTTGAATTTGATGCTTCTGCCAGAGCTTTGGCTTGGGTAAGGGACAGGAATATTGTGACAAGAGATGAATATGGAATGTCCAAAGATGCCCTGAAGTGGGCTGCCATGACTTATGTAGTTGCAGCATTGGCTTCTTTGGCTACATTGGCCTATTACATCTGGGTATTTTTTGGAAACAGAGAGTAGCCAGAAACTATTTTAATCCATTTGAGTTTACATTTAAGGGACAAGAAATTGTCCCTTATTTATTTTGTAACTAACTTCCAAGCGGAAAAAAATAAAACCCAAATATCAATACATTATGCATTTTGAACTTACCGAAGAGCACATTGCAGTGCGGGATGCTGCCAGGGATTTTGCCAGGGCAGAATTATTGCCAGGGGTAATAGAAAGAGATACGGAGGCCAAATTCCCTTTTGAGCAGATCAAAAAGATGGGTGAACTGGGCTTTATGGGAATGATGGTCGATCCAAAATATAATGGAGGTGGGATGGATACTATCTCCTATGTGCTGGCCATGGAGGAGATTTCCAAAATAGATGCTTCGGCCTCTGTTTCCATGTCGGTGAACAATTCCTTGGTTTGTTGGGGATTGGAAAAATACGGCACGGAAGCCCAAAAGGAAAAATACCTTAAAAGATTAGCTACCGGAGAGATCATAGGTGCCTTTTGTCTTTCTGAGCCAGAAGCGGGCTCTGATGCTACTTCACAAAAAACAACGGCAGAACTAAAAGGTGATCATTATGTCCTAAATGGCACCAAAAACTGGATTACCAATGGTTCCACAGCATCTGTTTACTTGGTAATTGCCCAGACCGACCCTGCTAAAGGCCATAAGGGAATTTCTGCTTTCATTGTTGAAAAAGGTTGGGATGGATTTGTCATCGGAAAAAAAGAAGACAAGTTAGGTATTAGAGGTTCTGATACGCACTCTTTGATGTTTACTGATGTCAAAGTACCGGTAGAAAACAGGATAGGAGAGGAAGGGTTCGGATTTACCTTTGCTATGGAAACCCTTAACGGAGGAAGAATAGGGATTGCTGCGCAGGCATTGGGAATAGCATCTGGCGCCTACGAACTGGCAGTTGCCTATTCTAAGGAAAGAAAAGCTTTTGGCAAACCTATCTCTCAGCATCAAGCCATTCAGTTTAAATTAGCGGACATGGCCACCCAAATAGAGGCAGCAAGGCTGTTGGTGCTCAAATCCGCATGGCTGAAAGATCAAGGAAAGGATTATGCCTATGCCAGCGCCATGGCCAAATTATATGCTTCCGAAGTTGCCATGAATGTGACGATTGAGGCTGTTCAGGTGCACGGAGGATATGGTTATGTAAAAGAATACCATGTGGAAAGACTGATGCGAGATGCCAAAATTACCCAGATCTATGAGGGTACGAGCGAGATTCAAAAAATAGTTATATCGAGAAGTCTTTTAAGATAATCCCCAAAATATTTCTTAAAAAGGCATAAAATATAATTTTTATGCCTTTTTTCGTTCTTTTTCAAATTTTATGCTTAATTTTTCCAAAGGATTGTTGAAATTTATCCTACTTTTACACTCGAACTTAAACCTAGAGGCAACATGGAATATTACAATAAAGTCATAGAATCGGTTGGAGTCCGCTTCTTAAAAGGCAATAATTACAAAATCGAAAAATCTGTCTCTGTTTTGGACTATCAAGACACTGATAATTCTTTGATTTTATTGCATCAGGGCGTCTTGAAATTTGGAGAGGATCAGGAACTGATCAATGAAGGAGAAATGCTTTTCATCCCTTCCGGTAGGAAGACTTCTATTTCTTTTGGCTCTGTAGGAAAGAAGGGAGAAATCACTAATGAGAATTTTGTTGACAATAAAAGAAAGTACCTTCAGACAATCAGCTTCAAGGAAATCAAAAGCCTTGACGAAGACTGTATTTCAATTGTGAACTTTGAAGCCAAAGTATTTGATGTGGTCAATTTTTTCAATTCATTGGGTATTCCTCCTTTTGCTATCAGGTTCAATGACAGGCTTGCGACAATCGTGGAAGATCTTGTTAAAGAAAGTGAACAGAATATACCCGGCAAAGAGCGGGTGATGAAAATCCATTCCGAGCTTTTGGTAATTGAGATTGTGCGCCACATTTTAAAGAACAGACTCTTTATGGAGGAGTTGTCCACAAACAGTACCTATTTCAAAGACCCAAGGCTGATCGACCTGTTCAATTATATCAAGAAAAATATCGGCGGGGACCTTTCCAATAAGGTTTTGGCCAAAGTTGCCAATGTTTCGGAAGATTATGTAGGGCAGTATTTCAAAATGTTGACCGGAATCAATCCTCAGGATTACATTGAGTACCAAAGAATGGAGGCTGCGGTAGAATTGCTGAGGACATCAAAGAAAAGTATCCGGGATATTGGTAAAGAGGTAGGCTACAAAGATACTGCCTATTTCTGTAGAAGATTTAAGATGATGTACGGTTTGCCGGCTGGAAAAATGAGACGCAGAGAATCTCTGATTAATGTGTAGGCTAATAAATAACGAAAAAGCCGCCTGATTAAATCAAGCGGCTTTTTTGTTACTTGTCTTTAAGCGGTTCACATCGATCGTAAGAAGGATCAATATCAATGAAAACATCTTCTTTTGCGGTAAGGAACCAACGGCTCAATATGCCCTCTTCCTTTTTCCTCCTTGCAGCTGCTTTGAGCTTTTCGTAATCATCATCCATGTTGGCCCTGTGTGCAGGGAACCTTTGCTTGTAATAAAGGATCCTCACTTTCGTTCCTTCTCTTTCATCTTCAAATCGCATGGGTGCTGTAATGCTTCCAACTTTCATTGTATCAATGGTAAAATAGAGAACAGGATCTTCCAAAGTTCTTAATGTAAGTCTGTTGGAGCCATTTTGAGGATCTACGAAAAAGCCTCCATTATCTGAGGTAGCCCGATCATCAGAATATTCTTTAGCAGCCTTTGCAAAATCAATTTTGTTCTCCACGATTTGCGTCCTTAAACTGTCCAAATACCTTTCTGCTTGTTTGATGTCCTCTTCTGAAGGCAAAGGTCTTAATAAGATATGACGTGTATTGTAGGTATTGCCTCTCCTCTCAAGAAGTTGGATCAAGTGAAAACCAAACATGGTCTCTACGGGATCGCTGATTTCGCCCGGCTTCAGCCCCAATGAGGTAGCTTCATATTCAGGAGCCAATTCTCCTCTTCTGAAAAAACCAAGTTCTCCACCCATCATTGCTGAACCAGGATCTTCTGAATATTGCCTGGCGAGCGTCTGGAAATCATCTGTTCCGTCCAAAATCCTTTGCTTGAAATTTTTTAACCGGTTTTCAAGCTCTTTTTTTACTTCTTGATTGACATCCGGTTTTTTTACAATTTGTCCTACCACTACTTCTGCTGAAAAGAAAGGCAGTGAATCTCTGGGAATAGAATTAAAAAATTTCCTCACCTCAGCTGGAGAAACTGTCAGCCCTTCTGTGATTTTTGCCTGCATTTTATTGATGATCAACTGCTCTCTAATCGGCTCTTCTATTTCCGCTTTGAGCTGATCTGCAGTCTTGCCATAAATTTCAGGGATGACGCTTTCATCTCCTCCAAGCTGCATCATGATCATATTGAATCTCTGATCAGCTTGCAGCATCACTTCAGCATCCGAAACCATTACAGAGTCCAGTTCTGCTTTGGCTACCATCAGTTTATTGATCAGAAGTGATTCAAATACATCACAACGCGTAGGTACTTCAAAACCTTGTTGGGACTGGGCGATAGCTTCCAGATAAGCTTTTTGTACATCAGATTCGAGAAGGATATAATTATTGACTTTAGCAACTATTTTGTCTAAAACCTGCCCGGTAGTCGGATTACTGGATTGAGCATTTTCCTGTGCCTGGATTGATGTAATCTGCAAACCAAGGAATACAATCAGGAGATACTTCAATTTACTCATATATTTTAAACTCATTGTTTTCAAGTGCGCGGTTATATATTTCTTTTTGCAATTCTTCGACGAGTTGAACTTTCCTTTTGTTGAGCAGGATTTGGTAAATTTCGTCCTTCACAAATTCTATAGGAGGAACCTGATCAGCCAATTTATATTCCAATATCCTGAAATAATATTTATACCGCTCGTCCTCTACAATAATCAACTTATTGTTTCTAAGGAGACCTACCAAATTGGGGCTATCTGCCAATGGACTGTTTGCGATAATATCATCCACTTTTACCCAAGTTGCATCTTCCATAAAGTAATTGGAGGCGAAGTCCAATACAATTTTATTCAATGCCTCTTTTTGTTCACCCTCCTGTAACCTCAATAACCTTTCCAAATTTCTGTTTTGAGGGTGGTTTCTTTCAATTTTAACAAAGTTTACCCTGAAGATGATCTCTTTAAGGTTAAAATTTTGTTTATTGGCTTCATAATATTGGACAATCTCCTGCTCGGGGATATTGGTGTCGAGATGGGAGTCCAGGTATGCTTTTTCATATTCATATACCATTAAGGCATATTTGTAATCCAATAGCTTTCTATTGATTTCAGCCTCATCATATGCCATGGACCGGGATGCTTCTCTGATCATCAGCTGCTTTCTGATCCAGGATTGGATATATCTGTTGATGATACTGCTACTATCTGATGCTGATAACCCTTGGGTGTTTACCAAGGTCAGGTCAGATTTTCTAAGCACCTGTTGGTCTATAGAGGCGACTATCGGATCTGCCTCATCTTCTTTATCGGATTTGAACCGAAAAAGATCACAGGAGGCTGTGATGACGATCAATAAAGCCCAGCAAATCTTAGTTGCCCACGACAAGGTTATAAATTTTATTTTTCTCATCCTCATTGATACGGATGATATAGTTGTTTTTTAAAGCAGTGACAAGTTCGCGTTCAAGATACTGTTGGTAATCCTGAATGACTTTTCCTCTTGTTTCATTGAACTTTTTGATTTCAGAAGGAACTTTCTCTCCCAGGATGATAAAGGTGGTTTTTCCATCCCATTTGATTTCCTGAAATTCTTTGTTTGGATCTATTTTTGAGAGAATAGGGTGTTTTTCCCATTCAAATAAACCTTCTTCCATGGTGAAAGCCAAAGGATTATTTAACAGGAATGTATTTTCCAATCTGTCAGATAGATCACTTCTATATTTTTTATCCGCTAAAAAGCGCCTTACTGAACTGCTGCTTTCTTCTTTGCCCATTATGACAATCAGGGCCCTCAATCTTTCATTCCAGGTGTAATTTTCTTTGTGCTCCTCATAGAATTTAAGTTGCCCGATGCTGTCCATCAGCGCTTTTTGCCAAACCTTTTCATTCATAAGGGAAAAGAGTAAAATGCCATCCCTGTATTCCTGAAGCAGAAGTTTGTATTCTTGGTTATTGGCAGTCAGGTCTTTTTCCTCTGTTTGGTTCAGTGTAGCTTCAATAAACCGTTCAAGGGAGCCATTAAAGCTGTTTTTGGAGCCTATCCTTACATTCCCTTTTTCAGCTTCGAGGAAGTTGAGGTAATCCGCAACTGTGTTTGGTTTGCCCTGAACCGTGAAAAGTACACTGTCCTGTAAATGACGGGAATTGATGGCGTCTTTTATTTCATTGGCAGATGACTGGTTGATTATACCCTGTATTTGGGCCACCATTCCTTCATTTTCCACAAATGAATATCTTGATTTCTGTATAGCCGTTACCTGTGACTGAATCAGCCCTGATCTGCTGTCCCTTAAGATCCTGGATTTGATCATGGGCTCCATTTCTTCAAAAGAAGCAATTGGCCTTCTTTCCTCCAGTCTGATTATATGATAACCATAGGGTGTTTTTACGGGCGGAGAGATTTCACCTTCTTCATTTAAAGCAAAAGCAACCCTTTCAAATTCAGGAATCACTGTACCTAGACTGATCCAGGGAAGGGCGCCCCCTGAGTTTTTACTGCCGAGGTCTTCAGAATATATCCTGCAGACATCTTCCCAAACACTTTCAGGCTTTTGTAGTTCAGAATAGATTTCTCCTATTTTCCTAAGTGCCCTTTCTTCTGAAACTGGGTCTCCTGCCTGTGTTCTCACAAGGATATGGGACACCTTGATCTCACCCGGATTGGGCTTTCTGTCTTCTACTTTAATGATGTGATAGCCGAAATTGGTCAAGATAGGATCAGAAATTTCACCTATACCTAACGAATAGGCAGCGTCCTCAAACTGATGTACCATTTGAAGGGCAGTAAAATAACCTAAACTGCCTTTGTTTTCTTTTGCGGAAGGGTCATCCGAATATTCCAATGCAAGTTCATTGAAGTCGGCACCTGCCTCTGCTTCCGCTTTTAGTTTCTGTGCCATTCGAAATACAGCGATGGTATCTTCTCTGCTGGCATTGTTTGGAAACTGTAACAGGATATGGCTTGCCTTGACCACTTCTTTCATCCTGTTGTAGGCTTTCATTAATTCACCTTGTTGAAGGGAGTTTTTAATTAAGAATGGCTGTATCAGATCATCTTTAAAAACCTCAAATTCCCTTCTGAATTCTTCCAAGGTATCCAGTCCAAGATTTTCAGCTTCTTTAACTTTTAATTTGTAATTGATGAAAAGCTCCAGGTTTTCTTCAAATTCTTGAGGACTGATTTTCTCTTCTTTTTCCTGAAACTGTCGGTTTTTTGATAATAGGTATAAAAATTCATCTGAAAGGATCTCCTCATTGCCAATGGTCATAAGGGGAACAGGAGCTTGTTCCTGGGCCTCTTCAACCACTATAGTCTTTGGGCTACAGGAAAATCCAATTGCCAAGATGGAAAACCAAAGGTATTTTTTAATCATAGGGTAATACTTGCCAAAATTATACTGCAATGTTACGAATTAAATAAGAAAAAATCTTGGAACTTATAGCACTGACCCACAATATTAACATTTATTTGGATTTAAGCTGTTTGATCAATCTGCAGGTGTTTTTCTGTCCGTTGGATTCGAATTCAATCCTGTCCATTATTTTTTTTACCAGCATGATGCCCAATCCCCCTTTTCTTTTTGTTTTGACGACTTCGGTAAGTTCCGGTTCCTGGTATTCCAAAATGTTAAACCCTTGACCCATGTCCACTATTTCAAAAATCACTTCCTCTTCATTCAATAAGGCTGAAACATTGATAAAACTATTGGGATTGCAGGCATGGGAATGGATCATCAGGTTGGCACAAACTTCTTCTACTGCCAATATCACCTGGTGTTTTTCAATTTCCCCCAATCCGGTTCCCTGCAGGGTCTTAGTTAAAAAATCCCGAAGTATCGCCAACTGGTTTGTATTGCAATATAGTTTCAACCGCTCAATCATGCCATTGCCTCAAGGGCCTCTTCTTGGGTATTTTTAATAGCAATCAATTTATCAAGACCCAAAATGATGAATACTTGATGCACTTTTTCCAATAGTCCAAAAATGATGATCTGAATTTCTTTTTCCTGAAATTCTTCAAGGTAAGACATGAATACCCCCAATCCTGCCGATGAGATATATTCCAAGTGTGTACCGTCTACCAGAATTTTTTTTGCTCCCTGCTGCAGGATTTCCTGTATGGCCGCATCTAAGTCCACTGAATTGCTCGCATCTATTTCGCCTGAAAGGGACAAAATAAAATGGTCATTGGCTCTCGTATATTCAATTTTCAGCATGTGTCTATATACGCGTTTAAAATTTTTTTGGTTTTCACTTAAATTTGATGACCATGATTGAATAGTCATCATCAGCGATCCTATTCTTTCCTACGA